>NZ_DFLS01000004.1:171909-605052 GCF_002375415.1 Methylophaga sp. UBA3613
CGGAAAAGCAGTTGTGTCATTGACCCTTACCTTTATCCAATTGACGGTGAGCAAGTGCTATTGACCAGTCTGGTTGCTCCGATAATGCGTGATGGTCGGTTTATTGGCATAAGTGGTATTGATATCTCTGCTGCTTTTTTGCAATCGGTTATCAAGGATGTCGCGGCAGAGCTTTATAAGGGAATGGGGCAGACCTTATTGATCAGTCCACGGGGTGTCATAGTTGGACACAGTCAGCAACCTGAGCTGATTGGTCAGAATCTCAATGCGTTGGATAATGACCTCAGAGAAGCATTACGCAGTGTCAGCGAGGAAGGCCAAAGCCGGATTTTGCAGCAACAGCAACAATTTATCGTGCTTAGCCCATTCAACCTGCCAGGAAGTGATCAGGGCTGGGTAACCTATCTGGCGGTTCCAGAAGCCGAGGTACTGGCAGCCGTAGCCAAACAGGAGCAATTTCTTCATCGTGCTCAAACCACCTTTGTGACCACCACCAGTCTGCTGGGTTTGCTTTTAGCCATTATTGGTGTCGGTGTGGTCTGGCTGGTGGCGCGTAGCAGTATCAAGCCATTGTCAGAAATGACTACACTGGTAGCTTCTATCGCTGAGGGCGAGGGCGATCTGACGCAGCAGCTTGATATCAAACGCCAGGATGAGACGGGTAAATTATCCGGTTTTCTGAACACCTTTATTGGCAAGCTTCGCAGGCTGATTCAGCAATTAATTCCGCTTGGCGACAATGTCAGCAAGTTGTCTGCTGAAGGTCGTCAAATCAGCGAGCAAACGCGAACACAGATGGATCAGCAGCAGCAGTTGCTTGAAGAAATGGTTTCTGCGGTAACAGAAATGGCTGCTTCAGCCCAGCAGATTGCCGGAAATGCCGATCGCACATCACAATTTGTCAGTAATGCCAATGAGTCATCACAGTCTGGTGCTGGACTGGTGCAACGTACCTCAGAGTCAATTCACCAGGTCAGTAATAGTGTGCAGGAATCTCAATCAGCGATGTTGGAGCTGGAAAAAAACAGTGAGGCGATTGTCAGCATTTTGTCAGTGATCCAGGGAATTGCTGAACAGACCAATTTGTTGGCACTTAATGCAGCAATTGAAGCAGCGCGGGCCGGGGAGAAAGGTCGTGGTTTTGCTGTAGTAGCAGATGAAGTAAGAGCCCTGGCAAGTAGGACTCAGGTAGCCACTGTTGATATTCAGGAAAAGCTCAATGTATTGCAAAAAGGCAGTCGACAGGCAGCCGCCAAAATGCAGCAAAGTGGGCAACAAGTGACTGAAACTGTTGATCTGGCTCGTGCAGCAGAATCTGCATTGCAGGATATTCAGAAAGCTATCATGGAAGTCACCGAAATGACGTTTCAGATTGCTTCAGCGACCGAAGAACAAAGTGCGGTATGTGAGGATGTCAGTAAAAATCTGACAAAAATTTCGCAACTGGTCGAACATACAACCGAGGGCGCTCGCCAGCTGAATCAGGTAGGGAATCAGCTGGACGAAGCTGCTAACAGCCTTAAACTTCAGTTAGGTTCGTTCAAGGTCTGACCTGGATTTTATGGCAACCCGGGGTTTCACATTTGGATACGGCCACCGGTGACGCCATAAATTTCACCAGTCACATAGCTGGCATCTGCTGAGGCCAGAAAGACATAAACCGGTGCCAGTTCAGCCGGCTGGGCCGGGCGGCCAAATAAGGTATTGGCACCGAAGTTTTTCACTTTTTCATCAGGCATGGTGGTGGGGATTAACGGAGTCCAGACCGGGCCCGGTGCTACCCCGTTTACTCTGACGCCCTGGTTGATGGCTTCAGAAGCTAATGACAGGGTGAAGTTGGCAATAGCTGCTTTAGTTGCGGCATAAGGAGCAAGATTGCTGCTGGGTTCAAATGCCTGAATAGAGGTGGTGTTAATAATGGATCCACCTGGTGGAATATGGTTTAACGCTGCTCGTGAAAAATGGAAAAAGGCTTCAATATTGGTTTGAAATGCATAACTGATTTCCTCATCGGGAATATCCTGTATCGATTCATAGGTTTGCTGAAAAGCGGCGTTATTGACCAGAATATCCAGTCGGCCAAATTCTTCGATACATACTTCCACGGCTCTATCACAGGCCGGTCGATTATTTGACTGATCCATTTTTATTGAAATAACTTCTCGACCAGCTTCCCGTACCAGGCGTTCAGTCTCATGTGCATCCACTTCTTCGCTGAGATAGGTAAATACAATATTTGCTCCCTCACGAGCATAGGCCAAGGCCACCGCCCTCCCAATGCCACTGTCACCACCGGTAATCAAAGCCACTTTCCCGGCTAATCGATCATGTCCCTGATAGCTGGTTTCACCATGATCCGGCACCGGGTTCATTTTGCTTTCCTGACCGGGCAATTTCTGTGACTGCGTTTCAAATTCGGGACGAGGGTAACAATTTCTTGGATCAGTGAAGGTGTTTTGCGTCATGGCTGAAATCCTCCTAAATCATTAATTGAAAAACACTTAATGAATAACTCAATTGCAAAAGCTATTCCGATCACGATTCAACGAGAAAACAATCAGTGATGATGAGCTGCTAATGCGTAATTAGATGTATTTACAGGAACAATGCCCGGGTAAAAATTACTGGTGATAGGAATTTTTTATACAGGTAACCCTTTATTTTGCTGATTTAATTTAAACAGAATTCCGGGCCAGACATTGTGCATCCTTGTTTCACGGTGAAAAAAGATCTCTGGCATACAGATTGCGATAGTGTTGATTAGCTTTTGGCTAAGGCCAGTACATGATGCATTGCAGTATATGTACGCTAAGTAACGAACAGAGTGAGATGTTTGGGAGAGAATCAAGAATATCCAAGACATCATGAATCCGGAAATCGAAATGGTCAGTGTTACGACCCGCGTTAAAGATGAGTACCGAAAATGGCTGCGTGAGTGGCTGTAGTAAATGGAGGGTCAGGTTTAAAAAATGAATAAGCAATTAATATTCAATAAAAAATTTAAAGGCACACGATGGAAGTAATTAATGAGAGTGATGTCATGGAGACTGAAGATATCATCAGCAAGCTTAATGATTTGGTTGCATTGGAATTTAATGCTATTGAGACTTACGAAGTTGCAATCGAACGGCTGGAAAATCTCGACTATCGGGCAAAAATGACGGAGTTTCTTGGCGAACACGAGCGCCACTTGATGGACTTATGTGACGCGATTATCGAGGAAGGTGGAACTCCACTAGATGGAGGAGATTACAAACAATTCCTCACAAAGGGACCCGTGATCATCGCGGGTATTGGTGGGGATAAATCTGTTTTGAAAGCCATGCTGCTTAATGAGGGGCTGACCAACAAGCTTTATAAAAATGCTAATGATGAAATATATCCTGGTTATATCCAATTAATGCTGAAGCAGGCCCTGGGAGATGTTCGTCATCATCGGGTCTGGATTGAATCGGCGATACAAGAGCTTGATTAAAACATACGAAAAATATCACACCAGGCATGCAACATTTACTTATATAGAACTGTCTTTTTAAAAGATAGCTTAATGAAGGACTAAAGAAATGTATAAAAAATTATTTCTTTCAGCAACCGTTTCGGCTTTCTTAACCGTTACTTCAGTAATGGCAGAGGATTTAAATCAACCTCAGGACCACCGTTCAACCATTAACCAGAAACAGGAAAATCAGGTTGGACTACCCATCGATAATCGAGTTGATAGTCAGATAAAACAGAATCAACAAAACACAACGGTCAATCCTCCTGAAACTGAACCATTGCCGACAACTCCTCCTTCAAGATCGGTTATCACACCTGAACCACCGCCACCACCTTCGCGCATAAACCCGAAAAGTAACGATCCGACTCTTCCCGAAAACCAGTCTCCACAGGGTATTGCGCCAGATGTGCCGGATTCAGCCTATCCGGATGATAGCCCGACGCCATAACGTTGAAATGAGGGTGAAACACTAAATGACGAGAATCGAACTTAACTGCTCAACTTGGTTGAGCTTGCGGTGTTAAAGAGCCAGTTTGGATAACATCGCTAATATAAACAAAGCTTCTACAGGGTCAAACAGATAAAAGGATGCTGCCATGCCACACGCTAGAAAGTTAGATAATCAGCCCATACCGAGACACCATACCCGGTTTTCAAAAACACTCACGGATGATGAAAAGACAAACACGAGCTCTTCTTCTGAAAAAAACAGAGCTAAAATCATGCTTCATCCTGAACTTGATATGGATGAGATGGATTTTGAAGTTTTAAGTAAATCCGTTCCTGATGGAGCCGTTGGTGACATCAAGAAAGTGCATCAACACAACACTGAATTGTTGCTGCATAAACTAGGTCAGCGACTTGCATTTGAACGCGCCAGCGTCAGATTATATGAAGCGCTGATATTCAAATGTCTGGCAATGCGAAATGGCAGAAAAACTGTAGTTTCCGTTGACCTGTTAAGACAATTCCGTGATGAAGAAGTAGAACATAGTCGGTTACTGAAGACGGCCATCGAGACATTAGGATTTGACTCTGATGAATGGATTCCCGATGCGGATTCCAATTTACAGTCCAGCCTGCAAATACCCAAAGTCTTCACCAAGAAAACGACATCCGTGCTGCAATGCCTGGAATCGGTATTGATCTTTGCTACTAATGACAATGCAGAATGGCATACACTGCACGGTTTGTTTACCAACATGGGGTTACAGGACCTGGCGAATGAGTTTAATCAGGCCCTCGAAGAAGACAGCCGACAGCTTGAGACTATTTCCCGCTGGATATATCAGCTCTCTCACGCCTGAGACGCTTCAATCCTGCTGAAATCAAAACTGGGAGGAGAAACATTTCTCCTCCCATATTCTTTTTGTCAGTTTAAATCCATTAAAGATATATTTTCGACTGAGCTCAAAACAGAAGCGCTAACATGCCTGAAGCGATACGAGTATCTGTTATAATCAAGCGTTTTTTCTATACCTCTAACAGCCTGACAGGAAAACCGTTTTGACCACAGCTTCTCATCAAATCCGCAGTCTGCTTGAACAAAAGATCCTAATCCTTGATGGCGGCATGGGCACCATGCTGCAAAGTTACAAATTGAGTGAAGCAGATTTTCGCGGTGAACGTTTTGCCAATCATCCTTGTGATGTCAAAGGTAACAACGATTTACTGTCGCTGACTCAGCCGCAGATCATTCGCGATATTCATCGGGCCTATTTTGAAGCCGGTGCCGATATAGTTGAAACCAATACCTTTAATGGTACGTCGATCGCGATGGCCGACTACCAGATGGAAGATCTGGTTTATGAGCTGAATAAAGTCTCGGCACAACTGGCCCGTGAAGTGGCCGATGAATTTACCGCCAGTAATCCTGACAAACCGCGGTTTGTCACCGGCGTATTAGGCCCCACCAATCGTACCGCCAGTATTTCACCAGATGTAAACAATCCTGGTTTTCGTAACGTCAATTTTGATCAGCTGGTGGAAGCCTATCTGGAGGCCATTCGTGGTCTGATTGATGGTGGCAGTGATCTGCTGTTGGTTGAAACCGTCTTTGATACCTTGAATGCCAAAGCCGCAGTATTCGCCATCGAGCAGTATTTTGAACAGCATGATGTGCATTTGCCGGTGATGATTTCCGGCACCATTACCGATGCCAGTGGCCGCACACTTTCTGGCCAAACGGCTGAAGCGTTCTGGAATTCACTGTCACATGTACAACCGTTATCCATTGGTTTGAACTGTGCTTTAGGTGCAGAGCAATTACGTCAGTATGTTGAAGAGCTGTCGAATATTTCCACCAGTTATGTCAGTGCCCATCCCAATGCCGGTTTACCAAATGAGTTTGGTGAATATGATGAATCACCGGAAGCCATGGCGATTCATATCAAGGAATGGGCCGAAGCCGGTTTCCTGAATATTATCGGTGGTTGCTGTGGTACGACGCCGGCACATATCAAAGCCATTGCCGAAGCCGTCGAAGGTGTTAAACCACGCCAGCGGATTGAAAACAAGCATTATTGCCGCTTGAGCGGCCTGGAACCCCTGACGATCACACCGGACAGTCTGTTTGTGAATATTGGTGAGCGGACCAATGTGACCGGTTCATTGCGGTTTGCCAAACTGATCAAGGAAGGTGATTACGATACAGCTTTAGAGGTTGCCAGACAGCAGGTTGAAAACGGCGCACAAATCATCGATATCAATATGGATGAAGGCATGCTCGATTCGCAGGATGCGATGGTGACTTTCCTCAATCTGGTTGCTGCCGAACCGGATATCAGCCGCGTTCCGATTATGATTGACTCCTCCAAATGGGAAATCATTGAAGCCGGTCTCAAATGTATTCAGGGCAAGGGCATCGTCAACTCGATCAGTCTCAAGGAAGGTGAGGAAAAATTCATCGAACAGGCCAAGCTGGTACGCCGTTATGGCGCAGCCGTTATCGTCATGGCGTTTGATGAAGATGGGCAGGCCGATACCCGTGAACGGAAACGCGAAATCTGTACCCGCAGTTATGAGATTCTCACTGAAAAAGTGCATTTTCCGGCCGAAGATATCATCTTTGATCCGAATATTTTTGCCGTGGCGACCGGCATTGATGAGCATAACAATTATGCCGTCGACTTTATTGAAGCCACCCGTGATATCAAGCAAAGCCTGCCACATGCGATGATCAGTGGCGGCGTATCCAACGTATCATTTTCATTCCGTGGTAATAATCCAGTACGTGAAGCGATTCATGCGGTGTTTCTCTATCACACCATCAAAGCCGGAATGGACATGGGTATCGTCAACGCCGGACAGCTGGCGATCTATGATGATTTACCCGAAGAGTTACGTGAGCGGGTTGAAGACGTTATCTTAAACCGCCGTAACGATGCCACTGATCGCTTGCTGGAAATTGCTGATAAATACAAAGGCGATGGCAGCGTTGAGAAAAAAGAAGATTTGGAATGGCGCAGTCTACCGGTGGTTAAACGGCTGGAATATGCATTAGTCAAAGGTATCGCGGACTTTGTCGAAGAAGATACCGAGCTGGCTCGTCATGAATATGCCAAACCACTAGAGGTCATCGAAGGACCGTTAATGGACGGCATGAATGTGGTCGGCGATTTATTCGGTGAAGGCAAAATGTTTTTACCACAGGTGGTTAAGTCCGCCCGGGTAATGAAAAAAGCCGTGGCCTATCTGATGCCGTTCATCGAACTGGAAAAAGACGACAGCACGGTCAGTAGCAGTAACGGTAAGATCCTGATGGCCACGGTAAAAGGCGATGTTCACGATATCGGCAAGAATATTGTCGGCGTGGTATTGCAATGTAACAACTTCGAGATCATTGATCTTGGCGTGATGGTGCCTGCAGCGACAATTCTGGAAACCGCACGCAAGGAAAATGTCGATATTATCGGTTTGTCAGGTTTAATTACGCCTTCGCTGGAAGAAATGGCGCATATGGCCAAGGAAATGGAGCGTTTGGGGTTTGATATTCCGTTAATGATCGGTGGTGCAACGACTTCGCTGATTCATACCGCTGTCAAAATTGATCCAAATTATCATGGTCCGGTGATTTACGTAAAAGACGCATCACGAGCCGTTGGCGTGGCACAGAATCTGGTCAGTAAAATCACCCGTGAAGATTTTGTCGACAAAATCAAAACCGATTATCAAACTAAACGCGATCAGCATAAAGGCCGTAAATCTACCCGACGTTTGCTGACACTGAAACAAGCCCGGGCCAATAAAACCAAAATCGACTGGCCGGCATATCAAGCGGTAAAACCTGCTCAGACCGGAATTCAGGTGTTTGATGACTACCCACTACAAGAATTGGTGGATCGCATCGACTGGACACCATTTTTCCAGTCATGGGAATTAGCTGGCAGATATCCCCGTATTTTAACCGATGAAATCGTCGGTGAGCATGCCACGCATTTGTTTGAAGATGCGAAAAAAATGCTCAAACAGATTGTTGATGAAAAATGGCTAACAGCACGCGCGGTGATTGGTTTGTTTCCAGCCAATAGTGTCGGCGATGACGATATCGAAATTTATACTGATGACAGTCGTCAGCAGGTATTAATGAAATTGCATTCATTGCGACAGCAAGCCGAGAAACCACCAGGTCGGCCTAATGCTGCATTAGCAGACTTTCTGGCCCCCAAAGACAGTGGGGTGGAAGATTATATCGGCGCCTTTGCTGTAACTGCCGGAATTGGCATAGATGAGCATATTGAACGTTTTGAAGCTGATCATGATGACTACCATAGCATTATGGTCAAAGCGCTGGCCGACCGGCTAGCAGAAGCCTTTGCTGAGCGTATGCATGAACGGGTTCGCAAGGAATTCTGGGGCTATAAAAAAGATGAACAATTAGCCAATGAAGATCTGATTGACGAAAAATATCAGGGTATTCGTCCGGCACCGGGATATCCAGCATGTCCAGATCATACCGAAAAAGGTCTGTTATGGGATTTGCTGGATGTAGAAAAACGCATTGGCATGACGTTAACCGAAAGTTTTGCCATGTTGCCAACAGCGGCGGTCAGCGGTTTCTATTTTGCGCATCCTGAATCACGTTATTTTGGTCTGGGTAAAATTAGTGAAGATCAGGTTAAGGATTATGCAAAACGCAAAAACTGGACGCTTGATTATGCTGAACGTTGGTTGGCACCGGCATTATCCTATGATGGTGATGATTGATGACGGATAAAAAACAAGCCCATTCTTAAAACTGTGTTTAAACCCATTAACTATAAGAAAGGGGAAGTTTAGCTATGCATGAAGACATCGTAGATTTACAAACCCGCATGGCGTTTCAGGATGGTGTGATTGAACAACTCAACCAGGTGGTCACCGATCAGCAACAGCAGATAGATCGACTGGAACGTCGAATGGAAAAATTGCTGGGTCAGGTGGAAGCACTTCAGGCAGATCAGTTGATCCAACAGGCGAATGAACCGCCACCACCGCATTATTAATTCTGTCCAGCGTCTATGAAGTTGAATAAACCGCCCAGGCGATGTTTGCTGATTAAAGAAGCGGTTGAGCTTGCTCATCAAACTGCTGAAGCCTTGCTGGCATTCTGGCAGCCCGATTCTCATATCTGGCTCACTGACGCTTCACAGGCCTCAGCGGATAAAAAAATTCAAAAACAGGCACGCCAATTTCTCGGGCAAGAATTTGATGTAGTGGTTTTTGACGCGACTCAGGAATTTAACGCCGACAGCTTTGCAGCCATTATTGGCACTATCCGCGCAGGTGGTATATTGCTAATGCTGCTGCCTGAAAAAAGTCCTTCTTCCAACTGGTATCAACGGTTTGAGCAGGTTATTGAGCGTTATCAAGCTGACTTTGTAGAGTTTCATCAATGGCTACCGGGTAGAATCCTGCCAGGTGATTTTCGTCCTGAACAAAACCCGGATAAAGCGTTTCAACTGACGCCTGATCAGCAAAATGCATTAAGTCTTATCCACAAAACAGCTTTTGGTCATCGGCGCCGACCCTTATTGATTACATCTGATAGAGGTCGTGGCAAAACAGCCTTGCTGGGGATCGCGGCAGCGGAGTTGATTCGCCAGGGGAAACAAAAGATTTTAGTCACAGCCCCCAGCTATGCCAGTGTGGAAACTTTATTTAAACATGCTGCCAGCGAATTAAAAAACGCCCAGCTTGGTCACGGGCAGTTATTCAGCGATGGTTGCGAGATTCAGTTTGTGGCACCTGATGCTCTGCTGGAGAATGAGCTGGAAGCTGATGTATTGCTGGTTGATGAAGCCGCTGCATTGACCTTACCCATGCTCAAGCTGATGTTGCAACGCTATCCGAGGATTATTTTTGCGACGACTTTACATGGTTACGAGGGCAGTGGCCATGGTTTTAAATTGCAGTTCCAGCAAGTCCTTGATCAGCAAACACCAGATTGGCGACAGATTGAATTAACGCAACCGGTTCGCTGGAATTTAGGCGATGTATTGGAACAATTCAGCTTTGAACTCTGTTTGCTGGATGCCGAACCTGTCGCTGAACAATTGATTGTGGATCTGGGGATAGAAAAGCTTCAGGTTAAAAAACTGACTGCAGTAGAGTTATTAAAGGACGAAGCGTTGTTAAGACAATGCTTTGGTCTGATGGTAACGGCGCATTACCGAACTCGGCCATCTGATCTGCAAATGCTGTTGGATCGTGATGATATGTGGTTAGTTGGTGTCTTTAATCAGCAGCAGCTGGTTGCTAGTGCATGGTTAGTAGCTGAAGGACCGATTAATCCGCGATTGGCCGCAGCAGTATTTGCTGGTGAACGACGTCTAAATGGTCATCTATTGCCGCAGACATTGTTAGCCCATTCAGGCATTAGTATTGCCGGTGAATATCATTATCAGAGAATCGTGCGGATTGCTGTACATCCTGCCCTGCAAAGTCGTGGCATAGGACAGTATTTAGTAAATGCTTTGGTAACTCATTTACCAGAAAACACCGATATATTAGGTTGCAGCTTTGCTGCCAGTGAAGCATTGGTGCGCTTCTGGCAAAACAGCGATTATCGATTAATGCGAGTGGGCGCTCATAGTGATCATATCAGTGGTCGTCATGCAGTCATTCTGGCAAAACCCATCAGTTTGGCTGGTCAGCAACTGGTTGAGCTAACCCAGCAACGATTGAGTCAACAGTGGCCAGATTTGCTCAATAGCCAGCTATCTCAACTGGAAGCCGGTTTGATCCCATTGTTGATGCAGCTGTTACCGGAAGCGGAGTTGCCAATAACGGCTGCTGATGAAGAGGAAATCACTGCTTTTGCCTTTCAAAAACGGCATTATGATGCTTGCCAGATAGCCATCAGAAAATTTGTGTTGAATTGCGTAGAACAGCAGCGGTTCCTATCAATTTCAACATTACTGCAATCTATCTGTTTAATTTTTGTATTACAGCAGCAGCCAATAGCCACTGTTTGCAGACAGTTAAATTTGAAAGGGAAGCAGGATTTGATAGGGCAGTTGCGGGAAGCGATCAGAGTTCTATTGTTGTGAGGTCAGTAATAAATAATCTGTAGAACAATTTTTTGCAGTGCTTCCCACAAGCTATGCTTCATTAAAATGCAATATAGTTGTCATCTTTTCGCCTAACATTGGCTTGATCGAAACCTACGGAACAAACTTCTGTAATTAAGCTTAGTAGCAGGTATGTTAAATAACTAGCACTAACAGCAAATGAAATAATCACAACAGAGAAAAGTTGGGAGGGAAACGAACAAGCAATTCCTGCTGGATTATAAATACTCTTGGTTCAAATGCGTCAGGCAGAAGACTGTTCTTCTCAAAACAAACTCAGAACCACGCCCAACACCAGCCAAATAACAGCAATTACACAAAGACTATTGATAATCGGTTGGCTACTACCTCCACCGTGATGGTGATGTTTGCTATTCTCATTTTGGCGTTTCCATTTCAATAACATCCATACTGAAGCCACTATGGATATGACATTGAGCCAGAACTGATAATTAAGCTGAAAATGATCGCGATCAGCTGGGGATGACCACTGGCTCTGATCCGGCAACGAGTTAAATAACTGCAGCCCATAATGCATCAGCAAGGAAGTGGCTATTAGGCAGGTAAATAGCATAAGCATAATGTACAGAGCCATTTTCCAGCCATAATATTGGGCATTAATACGCAGCACTGGCAACACAATTAAATCAGAGAAGATGAAGGCCATCACGCCAGCAAAAGCGACCCCTTCACCAAACAGAACTGCTGCCAAAGGAATATTGCCCATTGAGCCGATAAATGTAAAAAATGCGGCAACGGGTCCAACCATCGCCTGTTGCAATAAGGCCCAGAAACCCGGGTCGCTGGTACCGGCACCGATAAACAGCCACTCAAAAAAAGCCGTTGGCACAAAAGCGGAAATAATGCCGGCGACAGTAAAGCCAATCAGTACGTCTTTCCATACCATCTGCCATTCCATGGCATATTTCTGACTAATAGCGGACCAGATTTCTTTATCCAGAATACGTGACCACGCATGACCGTCGTTTTCATGGTCATGATCACTATTTGATTTTTTTTGCCGCGCTTTTTTGATTAATTCGGCCGGATTAGTCAGCTTTATGAATAGCCAGGCTAAAAGGATCAGAATAATTCCACCAATATATTCTCCGACCACAAACTGCCAGCCCAAAAACAGGGCGATAACAAAACCCAGCTCGATAACAAGATTGGTGGAAGCAAGCAGAAATGCTATAGAGGGGGCGAAATTGGCGCCTTTTTGAAACAAAGCACGGCTGGTTGCAAGTGCAGCAAAGCTACATGAGCTGGAGATAAAGCCAAATGCACTGCCCAGCGTCATAGATTTCAGACTATCATCACCCATTAATTTGCGCATTTCACTACGGGAGACCATGACCTGGATAATACTGCTGATAAGATAACCCAGCACAAATGCCCAAAGAGCCATCCAGAAAAATCCCAAGCTGGTGAGGGCGGCCTCGGACCATTTATCGAGCAAAGAATCCATCGCAATTCCTTTCAGCTGAAGTAATTAAAACCCTATCAGCCTTGAGAGATGAGGTAAACCTCCCCTTGCTCAGTGATTTCAATATTGAGCGGAGTCAGACTTTGCCCGCGACATGGACCGGAAATACAATAACCTTCTTCCAGCGTAAACAACGCGCCATGTGTTGAGCATTGAATATGTGTTTCTTCCAGCGAGAGAAATTTGTCTGGCTGCCAGTTCAAGGGGATGCCCAGATGTGGACAATGATTGAGATAGGCGCGGATATGTTTGCCCTGACGTAGCACGACAATATCGAGCTCATTTTCTGCTGCTAACGGGATCTGAAATCCATAGCTTTGATGGTCTTTCAGGTCTTTGGTATGGCAAACAAATTTTTTCATCATAATTAAACGAGATTTTCAAAACCATATTGTTGGCATTTTCGAGCAGCGAGTTCACTGGCAAATTGCAGACTATCCTGTAGCGAATTTTCCGCTACCAGGCTGTGGATCATTCCGGCATTAAAGGTATCACCGGCACCCAAGGTATCAACAACGTGATCGATCTTGGTTGCTGGAATATACATAACTTTTCCATTGTGCCAGCCATAAGCACCTTCTGCACCCCAGGTAAGCGTTGCCTGATAGGTCACTGGCAGCGAAGCCAGCATATCCTCTGCAGATTGAAAACCTCTCGCCTCGGCATATTGGCTGGAGAAAAAGAGCCAGTCAGCCCAATCAAATAAGCTCTCAATATCTTCGCGAGGTTTCTCTATTTCCAATGATATAGGCACATTTGGTGCCTTTTGCCGACAATATTTCAGTATTTTCTGTAATTCAGAAATATTACGGGCTTCAAAATGTAACCAGTCAATTTGTGATAAATCGATGTGCTGGAATGCGGCAAAACTCAATTCGGGACAATCTCGGTGATGCACAATCGTACGACTGCCAGTTTGCCGGTTTAACGTGATATAGGATGTTGGCATTTTGCCCTCATTCAATCGAGGGCAAAACTGTGTATTGATGTGATAGCGATTTAGATCGGCTTCGATAACCTGACCATCGGCCTCATTAATCAGTGTAGCAGCCAAATAACTTTGATGGCCCAGCTGACTTAACACGCAAAGGGTATTGCTGGCATTACCACCACGGCGAATGCGCTGTGATAAAGCCCGAACTTCTGCATCTTCTTCCGGATAGCTGGCAACTTCATTAATAATATCCAGCGTCGCAATGCCGGTGGCCAGAATGCGTGCCATCAGTAAAACAAATCAGATGTCGTCGAAAATGGCACCGACTGCATCAGTAATGGCATCAATATCGCCGGTACCTTTTATCGTGTGAAGTTTATTCTGTTGCTGATAGAAGCCGACTAATGGCGCCGTTTGTTCTTCATAGACTTTCAGGCGATTTTCGATAGTGGCTTCGTTATCGTCCTGCCGTTGAAATAATTCTCCACCACAATTATCACAGATACCTTCCTGCTTGGGTGGAGACAAATGTACATTAAAAATGGCGCCACAGTCCTTACAGGTACGGCGACCGGTTAAGCGTTGCATCAATTCATTAAAGGGTACATCCAGTAACACCACTCCCTGTAATGGTTGTCCCAGATCATCCAGCATCTGATCCAGTGCTTCGGCCTGAGCAATATTACGTGGAAAACCATCCAGAATATAACCATTCTTGGCATCATCATGTGTCAAACGTTCACGGATAAGTCCAATCACGATTTCATCAGAAACCAGTGCGCCGGCATCCATCGCAGATTTAGCCTTTTTACCCAAGTCAGAGCCGGCAGTGACCGCGGCACGAAGTAAATCCCCAGTTGAAATTTGTGGGATATTGAATTTTTTGGATAAAAATACGCCCTGAGTACCTTTACCGGAACCCGGTGCGCCAAGTAATACTGTTCTCATGTTTGCCTCTTGCTAGTTTGCTATTCGTTTAAATTAGATTTTTATAATAAGTTTGCTGCCAGATGATCTAATTGGATGGCCACTTTACGTAGCAATGCTGGAATTATTTCCGGTTGTAAACCCAATCTTTCCCAGGCCACAGGGTCCAGCGGAGGAACATGCTGATCACCGCTGTGTCCGAATGGAACTGAACTGACCATAACATCAGCGACGTGGACAATGCAGACTTCTGGCGCATAGCCTGAAGCAACCGGAGTGTGATGATGTCTGGCAACAAAACCAAGCGATTCCGGTAACCGCCATGCCTGAATTAACGCTTCTCCGGCCTCTGTGTGGTCAAAACCGAGCACCCGCTGTTCAGCCAGGTAAATGACTTCATGCCCGAATCTGGCGCTTTTTATTGCTTCGCCAGACAGTTCAGGTACTGATTGATACAGGACCAAACTGCCGATGTTATGTAACAAACCGGCAATCAGATATTGCTCACTTTGCTTATGGCCTGCTGCTTCAGCGAGTAATTTGGCACAGATGGCACAGGCCAGACTGTGTCGCCAGAAAGTGTTCATCTCTATCAGTGTTTTGGGGATGCCGGTAAAGGCATTAACCACCGATGTTGCCAGAACCAGATTGGTCAGTTCACGGGTACCAATAACAGTAATCGCACGGGAAATGGTATTTATCTGCGATGGAAAGCCATAGAAAGGGCTGTTAACGATCTTCAATAATCGTGTCGTCAATGCCGGATCGGTGTTAATGACTTTACTGATGTCATCAATGGCGCTGTCAGGATCGTGGATCAACTCATCAAGCCGGGCATAGGTACTGGGCGGTGAAACCAGTTCCAGCGATTTGTTAACTAATGATTGAGGTGTCAGAGCCATGCTTTATCCGTTTCATCAGGAGTCAGCTTGTCTATTGATGCCTCGGCAAACAGCATGGCTATTAAAGGATGATTCAGGTCTGCATAGCGGAATAATTCTTCGCGCTCGGCTAAGGCCTTGGTCTCTGATTCATTGAGATGGTTAGTTTCCATTAACGAAGATTCCAATATTGACTACTCAGCAGAATTTCACTGATTTTCACACCGAGGCTGCCGGCAAAGCGATCCAGATAGCTTGGGCGGGGTGTGTAATCGACAAGTTCTTCGGCGCCGACAATGTCTCTGGCAACGGTACTGCTATTGGCCAGTCCATCAATCAAACCTAATTCAAGCGCCTGCTCACCCGACCAGAACAATCCGGAGAAAATTTCAGCATTATCTTTTAAACGATCCCCTCGGCCAGTTTTGACGACATCAATAAACTGCTGGTGGATATTGTTGAGCATTTCATGGGCATGCTCAACATCTCTTTCCTTAAGTGGCATAAACGGATCGAGGAAAGCTTTATTTTCACCGGCTGTTAATGAACGTCGTTCCACGCCTACTTTATCCATTGCTTCGGTGAAACCAAAGCTATCCATACGAACGCCAATTGAACCAACAATACTGGCTTTATCGGCATAAATTTCATTGGCGGCCACGGCGATATAATATCCGCCTGAAGCGCAGACATCCTGAATGACAGCATAAACAGGGAAATCAGGGCGTGTTGCCCGCAAACGGGTGATTTCATCGTTGATGATTCCCGACTGAACCGGGCTGCCGCCAGGAGTATTCATGCGGAGGATTAATGCTTTGGCCTGTGGACTTTCGAAAGCTTCACGGATACCGGTGACAACCCGATCGGCACTGGCTTCCATATCCGGTGCAATAACACCACTCACATCAACTAATGCCGTATGTGGGCCTGATGGCAGATCACTCTCGCCAAAAGGCCTAGTCATCAGGAAGATAGCGACGAAATACAGTAATACCAGAAATTTGAACAGGTATCCCCAGCGGCGTGTTGCGCGCTGCTCTTTGATGGCAGCGAATGCAAGATCCTGCAGAATTTTGCGTTCCCACTGGTCATTTTGCGGTGAAGTGTTCTGTGGATCTTGTTTGTGTTCTGGTGGAAAGTCGCCAAAAGTTGCCATTAGGTTTCATCCTGAACTATAAAGTTAGTGGGTCACATCATAATCAAAAGCGCACGTTGTTGCCATGCAACCAGTCATCCAACGCAAATAAGTCATCAACAATATGCAGTGGCTCGCAGGCCTGCAACCTTTCCAGAGCATGTGCCCCGTGTGTTACCGCAACACTTTTTGCTTTGGCATTATGGGCCATCAGCAAATCAAACTCGGTATCACCAATCATCATAGTGGCATCTGCTTCAACGCCACAGAAGCTTATTAATTCTTCAAGCATTTGCGGATGCGGTTTGGAATGACATTCATCAGCACAACGCGTTGCGGTAAATAAATCTGCTAAACCCGTGGCAGCGAGGACTTTGTCCAGACCGCGTCGTCCTTTACCGGTTGCCACACCGAGGAAAATATTCTGATTTGCCAGTTTGTGCAATAACTCGACAGCATTATCAAACATCGGCGACTCATGTGGATGATCCAGCCAGATTTCTCGATAAGCCATTGCCAGCCGCTGAATATCTGCATCGGTGCTGTGTGGATATAGGGTGCGGACGGCTTCTGGTAAACCCAAACCAATAATCTGACTGATTGCATTATCAGTTAATGGCGAGAGTTGCAGTTTATGAATGGCTTCGCGCATACAGAAAACGATATGGCTGGTGGAATCCATCAGGGTGCCATCCCAGTCAAAAACGATCATTTGATACTGACTCATCACTGCTTTTCCAATTGTTTTAAAACGTCTTTTAGCGTATCGGGCAGTTCTGCGTTAAAGGTTAATGGTTCATCCGTTATCGGGTGTTTGAGCGAAAGCTGCCAAGCATGCAGAAACATGCGTTTTAAACCAAATTGTCTGAGACGTTTGTTAAATTCACGATCGCCGTACTTTTCATCACCAGCTACCGGATGTGACTGGCTGGCGCTATGCACACGGATCTGATGTGTACGTCCGGTGTAGAGTTTTGCAGCAACCAGCTGGCAGCCAGAAAACTCCTGTTTTACCTCAAATAAGGTTTTGGATTTTTTACCATTAATATCCGGCACCACCATGCGCTCGCCAGAACTCAGCGAATTTTTTTGTAATGCCAAATCAACAATGTTTTCCTGTGCAGGCCACTTGCCTCTGGTTAAGGTAAGATAACGCTTATCGGTTTCAGAGTCTTTCATTTGCTGCTGCAGATTTAATAGCGCGGTACGGCTTTTTGCCAGCACCAGACAACCTGAGGTGTCACGATCCAGGCGGTGTACCAATTCAACAAAGCGATTTTCAGGACGTATAATGCGCATGGCTTCAATGACGCCCAATTGGATCTGACTACCTGCATGAACCGCCAGACCTGCAGGTTTATTTATCACCAGTATGTCATCATCTTCCATGAGAATTGCGCTTTCAAGTGCATCGGTAAGTGAGTCGGATAACTCGGTAATAACAACTTTCTCACTGACCCTGAGCGGAGGAACCCTTACCTGATCACCAGCTTGTAGTCGATAGGTCTGTTTAATGCGACCTTTATTAACCCGAACCTCGCCTTTGCGCAAGGCACGATAAATCCGGCTTTTCGGAACGCCTTTTTCCAATGTAATCAAAAAATTATCAATACGTTGGCCTGCCTGATCGGCCCGAATATCGATAAATTGAACGCTTGGTGGTGCTGGTGGAGAATTCGCCATAAAATATTGTAAGGTTATTTCTTGCTGATGTGGTTGCGTACTGATATATTTTGCCGTTGGTCTGTACGTAAAATGAGGTCAGTATACCGGCTTTCTGGCGATGAGACCTAAGCAAACGTCGCTCCCCCTAGAAATGGGGTTGATGCGGCTAAGGACACGAAACGAATTTGAATACGCTGAACAGGGGTTCAGTGATGCAGGGCTCCGCATAAGGAGCTTGTTTTTAAGAATAAGATGGTTCCCACGTCTGGCTACAGCAAAACAAATAGCAAAAAATGTACAAGACAGGGCGACGAAGTAAATAATCAAACGTACTGTGACTAAAGAGAGTCACACGACGTTATGTAGCGTTGCAGAACCCTATTGCAGCCACAATGTGATGACATTGTATAAATGGACCAGTGATCTGTTGATTCGATACTGGCAGTGCCCAACTAGTTGATTATATTGCTGATAAAACGCCGTTCTGGATGTCCTGGGCAGGCTGATGCCGCCCGGCTTACTGACTGTAACTGACGCGTGAACCTCTAACTGAGGTTTATGAATGAAACGAATTTTAATTAACGCAACACACGAAGAAGAGTTGCGTGTTGCGATGGTCGATGGCCAGCGCTTGTTCGATCTAGATATCGATACTCCTTCCAGAGAACAGAAAAAAGGTAATATTTACAAAGGTAAAATCACTCGTGTAGAACCGAGTCTCGAAGCGGTTTTTGTTGAATACGGTTCTGAACGTCAAGGCTTTCTGCCACTTAAAGAAATCAGTAAAAGTTATTTCCGACAAAACAAGGATGACGGCGAAAACAACGGCCGAATCAATGTGCAGGATGTGCTTTCAGTTGGCCAGGAACTGGTCATTCAGATTGAAAAAGAAGAACGTGGTAACAAAGGCGCAGCCCTCACCACATTTATCAGCCTGGCCGGCCGTTATCTGGTTTTAATGCCTAATAGCCCACGTGCCGGTGGAATTTCACGCCGGATTGAAGGCGATGAACGTGCGGAACTGCAAGAAGCCTTGCGCGATCTGGAAGTTCCTGATGGCATGGGCATGATTGTTCGCACTGCCGGCGTCGGTAAACAAACCGAAGAACTGCAGTGGGATCTTGAATACCTTGTCCAGCTTTGGACAGCTATTGATGTTGCCACCAAAGACCGTAATGCGCCATTTCTGGTGTATCAGGAAAGTAACATCATCATTCGTGCGTTACGTGACTATTTGCGTAAAGACATTGGTGAGATTCTGGTGGATTCACCAGAAGTTTATCAAACTGGTTATGACTTCATGCGCATGGTCATGCCGCATGAATTGAGCAAATTCAAGCTCTACCAGGACAAAGTTCCGTTGTTTACCCGTTACCAGCTGGAAAGCCAGATTGAAAGCGCTTTCCGTCATGAAGTGCGACTGCCTTCCGGTGGCGCTCTGGTAATCGATCCCACTGAAGCGTTGATTTCAATTGACGTCAACTCGGCGCGTGCCAATAAGGGCGGCGATATCGAGGAAACGGCACTGAATACCAATCTGGAAGCAGCTGAGGAAATTGCCCGTCAATTACGCTTGCGTGATTTGGGTGGACTGGTGGTTATCGACTTTATTGATATGGGACCTACCCGTAATCAACGTGAGGTGGAAAATCGTCTGCGTGACCATCTAAAATCAGATCGTGCTCGCGTTCAGATTGGCCGAATTTCACGGTTTGGTTTACTGGAAATGTCACGTCAGCGTTTACGGCCTGCTTTGGGAGATGCACATCAGGAAGTCTGTCCTCGTTGTGCCGGTTTAGGCCATGTTCGTGGCGTAGAATCTTTAGGTTTAGCCGTATTAAGACTGGTTGAAGAAGAAGCGACAAAAGACAGCGTCAGCCAGCTGGTAATTCAATTACCGGTTTCTGTGGCAACTTTCATGCTGAATGAAAAACGTGCCCAGATTGATACGATTGAAAAACGTCATGGCGTGCGTTTGGTATTGATTCCCAATCCGCATCTGGAAACACCACATTACGATATCGAACGTATTAAAGATGGCAATGAAAAACAGACCAGCAGCCATCAGCTGATTACGACGCCTGAAATTGAAGCAACCGTAGTGTTAAAAGAAAAACCGGTTATGGAACAGCCTGCTGTTACCGGTATTGCCCCTATTGCTCCTGCACCGATTATTAAACCTGCAGCAGCGGCTGAACGTAAGCCAAGTCTGTTAAAACGACTGTTAGGTGTTTTAACCGGTGCTCCGGTAGAAGAACCAGAAGTGAATAACCCCGCTTCTGTTGTTAAAGAGACTGATGTGGAAAAAGAAACCCGTAATCAAAATCGTCGTAGTCGAGGACGAAATAATACCAACCGACGTAATAATAATCGTCCCCGTCGGCCTGAAAATGCTGCCGGTGAAGAGGAGAAAAATATCAAACCAGCGGAAGCATCCACAAAAGTTGCCACCGCAGATGAGAAACCTGCAGCTGAGGCTGCGGGAGATGAAAAAGCGCGTAATCCCAATGCCAAACGTTCACGTCGG
This sequence comes from Methylophaga sp. UBA3613, assembly GCF_002375415.1. Classification (NCBI taxonomy): domain Bacteria; kingdom Pseudomonadati; phylum Pseudomonadota; class Gammaproteobacteria; order Thiotrichales; family Piscirickettsiaceae; genus Methylophaga; species Methylophaga sp. UBA3613. Next base: position 192,514 of record NZ_DFLS01000004.1, read on the forward strand.
GGCGGACGTCGTCGTCGCGGACGTGGTGAAGGCGATGCCGCAGCGGCGGGAACAGTAGCGACTGAGAACTCTGAAACTTCTGAAAAAGTGGAACGTCCGGAAAAGGGCAATGCCATTCCGACACCTCCACCAGAAGTGAATGGTAATGCTATCCCTGAACCAGAACCGGAAATCAATGGCAATGCTATTCCAGTATCGACGGAGCCAGAAGTAGACGGCAACAAAATTCCGGCTAAATCTGCACCACGTCGTTCGCGTACCAGCACCGGAGCATCGACTAATAACCGTCGCCGCCGCGGAGCACCTGCAAAAGATAAAGAAAACCGTGAAACAAAAGAAGTAGAAAAAAATCCTGCTTCGGCTGATAATGAGACTCAGAAGGTTGAAAAACCAAAACCAGTTGAAAAACCAAAACCAACTGAAGAGAGTCCTAAAGCAGATGCCAAGGAATCATAAATTTAGCTGTGACGACTTGCTGAACCTTATTGGTCAGCAAGTCGTATACCATCATCAACGCTGTGAAATTATTGAGTTGCTGGATGGCTGTGAGCTGGTATTACAGGAGCTCAATCAGGACAGTAATATCCAGCCAACACAATACGGAGAAGGGCATCGTCCGGTTCCTGTGACCCATGTTTTACCGGTTTTTGACGGTGAAGGTGAGTTACATGCTGAATTAGTCTCAGCCGGTCTGGATCAATTACTGAGAGAGCAAGGCCTCTACGGCCAGTAAATCCTGCTCTGTATCTACCCCGTGTCCCGGATCAACCTGGGCTTCTGTCAAATGTATCCGATTGCCATGGTAAAGCGCTCGAAGCTGTTCCAGTGATTCAAATTGTTCTGGTGGTGCAGGTGGTAATTCATGATAACGATGCAAAAAATCTGCTCGATAGGCGTACATGCCAACATGCTTTAAATGCGGCATAGTGACGTTGTCGAGGGGCTGTTTGTTATTAAATTGCTCGCGTAACCATGGAATAGGAGCGCGGCTAAAATACATCGCATAACCTTTAGCATCCACCACCACTTTAACGATATTAGGATCAAATACCTGTTCAGCGTCTTCAAGCGGGCTGTAAAGCGTAGTAATGGCTGCTTCACGATGGTGGGCCAGATCCGCGGCGACCTGATTAATCAACAAGGCCGGCAAACAGGGCTCATCTCCCTGTACATTCACTACTAAATCATCACCATGAAAAGCTCTTAACTGAGCCACTTCTGCCAAACGATCGGTGCCGGAAATATGATCATCCCTTGTCATGCAGACATCTGCACCAAAACTTTTTGCCGCTTCGGCAATACGCTGATCATCTGTTGCGATAATGACTTCACTGGCTTCACTTTCCAGGGCTCTTTCATAGACATGCTGAATCATCGGTTTTCCGACGATTTGACGTAAAGGCTTACCTGGCAGCCGGCTTGAAGCAAAGCGGGCCGGAATAATGATTTTAAATTGCATCAGTAGGTTTCTTCAGCCGTCAGTTCGCGTGCTTCATCAATTAACATTACCGGAATTTCATCACGAATGGGATACGCCACACGGCAGGCTTTACACACCAGTTCCTGAGATTGTTTCTGATATAAAACACTGCTCTTACAGACGGGGCAGGCGAGTATTTCCAATAAGGTTTTATCCATTTAAAGCTCTCTTAATTTTTTGTCGATTGCTGGACCAAGTGATGGGCTGAGTTTAGCTTCCGCTGGCACATACCACATGTTTTCTGTGGCAAAGCCCTGACATTTTACCGCATCTTTTTCAGTCATCAGTATGGGATAGGCCTCTGCAAACTGGAAATCTGCTTCAGTATAGGCATGATGATCAGCAAATGCATGGGGAATGATGGTTAAACCGAGTTGTTGCAACTGGTCAAAAAAACGTTGCGGATGACCGATTCCGGCGACGGCATAAACAGGGGTTTCAGCAAATTCAGTTAATGATATGTGGCGGTTATTATTCTTTAACTGGGTTGCCTGCTGGAGTTGCAGTTGCATGGTGAGTCGCTGAGAATCGGACTCACCATGAAAAATAATAAAATCAACGGTTTCAAGCCGGGATAATGGTTCACGCAATGGTCCAGCAGGTAAACATAATTGATTGCCCAGACCTCGTTTGGCATCAATAATAACGATTTCCATATCACGCTCTAGCCGGTAATGCTGCAGTCCATCGTCGGTGATAATCACATTACAGGAATTTTCCGCTAACAGTTGTTGCCCCGCGGCTACCCGATCCGGAGCCACCACCACTGGACAGTGAGTGCGCTGATGAATTAACAAGGGCTCATCACCGACTTCGGCAGCCGAACTGTTCAGCTGAACACTGCATGGATAATGATCTGCCTTGCCGCCATAACCACGACTGATAATGCCTGGTTGCCAGCCCTGATTCTGTAAGTATTGCGCCAGCCAGATCACAAAAGGGGTTTTACCACTGCCACCAACACTGATATTGCCCACTACAATGACGGGCACTGGAAGTGATAGTTGTTCGAACAGGCCTTTTCGGTATGACTGACGTCTTAGACTGATAATGAGTCGATATAACCAGCTGACTGGACGTAACAGCAGTGAGACTAACGAGGGGCGATACCAGTTATTAGTTAGCCAATCCGTCTTCATTATTGTTGTTGAAACTGCAGTCGATGAAGTTCTGCGTAATGATCGCCTTTACTGATCAATTGTTGATGAGTACCGGTTTCAACAATGCGCCCATCATGCATCACCACAATAAGATCGGCTTTTTCGATAGTGGATAGTCGATGCGCTATAACCAATGTGGTTCGGCTTTGCATCAGATTTTCCAATGCTGACTGAATATGTCGTTCGGCTTCCGAGTCCAGTGAGGCGGTGGCTTCATCAAGAATCAGAATGGGCGTGTCACGTAATAACGCCCGGGCAATAGCCAGTCGTTGTCGCTGTCCACCAGACAATAAGACACCATTCTGGCCGACTTCAGTCTGCAAGCCTTCCGGTAGTTTCTGAATGAATTCCCAGGCATGAGCTGCTTTGGCTGCCGCAATAATACGTTCTTTAGCCACAACTTCTTTTTGACCATAGGTAATATTATTGGCAATCGTATCGTTAAACAGAATAACCTGCTGATTAACCAGGGAAATCTGTTGACGTAAATCCAGCAACTTGAGATCGCTGATATCCGTTTCATCAATGAATATCTGACCTTCTGTAGGTGAATAAAATCGAGGTAACAGACTAACCAATGTAGTTTTTCCACTTCCGGAATGTCCTACAAACGCAATGGTTTGACCGGCTTTTACCTCAAAGCTGATATTGTCCAGAACCTTTCGTGAGTTTGGATTGTATTGAAAGCCCACCTGTTGAAAGCGAATATCGCCTCTGGCACGTTCCAGTTGCTTTGTACCGGTGTCTGCTTCCGGTTGTTGGTCCAGCATTGTAAATACACTATCGGCGGCTGCGATACCGGCCTGAAGTTTGGAATTGAGTTTGGTGAGGCGTTTTAGCGGTGTCAGGATCATAAACATCGCCGTGATAAAGGAAATAAAGGTGCCCACGGTGATCTGCTCAAGCATTTGCGGCAGGGTGGCCAGATAAATCACCACAGCCAGTCCAAGCACGGCAATTAATTCGATAATGGGCTGGCTGGTCGCTTCGGTAGCGATCTTTTTCATTCGTTGACGACGGTTCAGCTGATTGACCTTATCAAAACGTTTGGCTTCATATTGTTGGCTTCCAAACGTTTTCACCTCACGGTGGCCTTCAATCACTTCACTGGAGGTATGGCTGACATCGCCCATTGAATCCTGAATGGTCTTACTGATGCGTCTGAAACGTGAACTGATTTTGTAGACCAGCAGGCCAATAAACGGCACCGTCAGTAAAATAATTAACGAAAGCAAGCCATTCAGATAAATCATCCAGGCAAGCAGGCCAACAATCGTCAAGGTGTCCCGAACTAATACCAGAATGGCGTCCGTCGCAGCATCAGCTACCTGCTCAACGTCATACAGTAGTTTGGACATCAGCTGCCCGGAAGTGCTTTTATCGTAAAAGCTGGCAGGTAATGTCAGCAAGCGATCAAACATTTCGGATCGCAAGGTCATGATCACATTACGGGCGATCCAGCCTAAACCATAGGTGGTTAGAAAGTTGGCGACACCACGAATCAGAAAAATAGCGATTAACGCAATGGGGATCCATTTAATAATAAACGGATCTTTTTCGACAAAACTGCCGTCCATTAACGGTTTCATCAAAGCAGCCATCGCGGTTTCACTGCCGGCATAAACCAGCATGGACAAAATAACGGCGCCAAACACCAGCCAATAGGGTTTTACATAAGTCAGCAGGCGCTTATACAGTTGGACAGCGCTCATTTCATTGGCTATTTGTTTCATGGAGTCTCAGCAGTTTTTTGGCGTGTTGCCAGTGTCAAACGGGTAAAACCAAGTAATTGCGCGGCATCCATCGCCGTAACGATATGTTGATATTCGGCATTGGCATCAGCGCTGATAATGATATGTGGATCAGCATTATCGCCTGCAGTGGTTTTCAGTAAATCCCTTAAGGCATCGCGGGTGGCAACGGCTATTGGTGTTTCATTAACCAACACTTCTCCATTTGCCCGGATAATAATGTCAATCGGTGTTTCCTCTTCCGTCAGTGCCTGACCGCTGGCTTCAGGTAAATCCACTTTTAAAGAACTTTCCCGAATAAAGCTGGTAGAGACCATAAAAAACAGTAGTAGCAGAAACACCACATCAATCATCGGCGTCAGATTGACGTCGGGCTCTTCAGAATTCCGTGGCAACAATTTCATTGCGAACGTGCCTCATCAGGGTCAAACTCACGTTCGCCATGTAACATTTCAATTAACTGCATGGCTTGTTCTTCCATACTGACCACCAGTTGATTGATTTTCCCACGGAAATAACGATAGAAAATCACACTGGGAATGGCCACGACCAAACCGGCTGCAGTGGTCAGTAATGCCTCAGAAATACCGCCGGCCAGTGTTTCCGGGTTTCCGACACCTTCCAGCGTAATGACGGCAAAAACTTTAATCATGCCAATAACGGTACCCAACAAACCGATTAGGGGGGAGATCGCGGCAATAGTGCCTAAGGTATTCAGGTTGCGTTCCAGTAGCTGAGTTACATGGCGACCCGTATCCTCAATACTTTCTTTGGTAATTTCTCGAGAACTGTTGCGATTGATAAGACCTGCAGCGAGAATTTGACCAAGCGGAGAGTTTTTTTGCAGTGAGTTAATGCGATATTGATCAATTTGTTTGAATTGTAACCACTGCCAGATCTGAGTGATTAATTCAGGTGGTGCAATACGACGTTGTTGTAGACTCCAAAACCGCTCTGCAATAATTGCAATGGCAATTATCGAACAGCCAAGTAGCGGTAACATCAGCCAGCCACCTGCTTTAAATAGTTCCAGCATGCTCCATCCGTCCCAGTTAATGAAATGTTGCCATGATACGTGAAAACGCATTTATTCAGTAGCGTTACGCATCCATATTCTACGGTGTTGCTCCCGCCATCCAATGGGCATTAAATCTATGTGTTGGTCGAGTTTGATAGATAATGCACCTTGTTTACCCGTTTGAAATGTTTTGCTGCCAATATCCTGGTAACGGGAAACTACCTCTTCAGAAGGAAAGTTGTAGCGGTTTTGATGACCACTGGCGAATAAAACATAGCGTGGAGAAACCTGCCTGATAAACGTCGTAGAGGATGAGCTGCGGCTGCCATGGTGAGGTGCAATCAGAATATCGGCTTTGAGCTGCTGCTCATATTGTCTTATAAGTTTTATCTCGGCTTTTCGCTCAATATCGCCCGTCAATAAAACCGTACCATATGGACCGCTGATTTTAAGTACGCAGGATAAATCATTACGGCTACCGGTTTGATCTTTATCAGGATGTAAAACGTCAAACCGGACCTGATCCCACTGCCATGACTGGCCATCTCTGCAGAATTCACTGCCAGCTAATTTATCAGGATCACTGCTTAGAATCTGTTTAGTGGGATAGCTTGATAAAACGGCACTTGCTCCGCCAATATGATCGTTATCTGCATGACTTATCATCAGCATATCGAGTTGCTTGATACCTTGATATCGAAGATAAGGCACTACCACTGCAGCACCGGTATCAAAATTACCAAAAGCCGGACCGGTGTCAAAAACCAATGTATGATTTTCAGTTTGCACTACGGCTGACAAGCCTTGTCCCACATCGAGTAACGTAAACCAGATTTCACCGCTTTCTGGTTTATTTGGCAGATAATAAAAAAGTGGCAATAACATAACAGCACCCAGCCAGCGTAAAGGCCAACCCCGTGGGGCAAGTATTATCAGCGTGCCAATGATTGATATGGCGAGCAGCTCAACGGGAAACACAGGTGTTTGCCAGACAGAAAAGGGTGATTGTGCCAGCCACTCCAGATACCACCACAATTTGGATAACAACCATTCTGTAAGTTGCAGCAGCCATTCAGCCAATCGCAGATCAAAGCTTAACAACAGCATGGAAATTAACAACAGCGGAACAACCAGGAAACTGATCACCGGCACCGCAAGCAGGTTAGCTAACGGTGCAATCAACGAGGTTTCCTGAAAAAACAGTAAAAGTAATGGCGTCAGACCTATTGCAATCCATAGATGAATATGCAGCCAGAGCCATTTTCTGGCCGGTTGTCGATATTGTGCTATATACAAAATGCAGGCAACAGCAGCAAATGAAAGCCAGAAACCTGCTGCCAGAACCGCAAATGGATCCAGCATCAGAATCAATATCAAGCTCAGACTCAGCACATGCAGCGGATCAGTACGACGTTTTATAAAGATACTGAGCATCACCACGCTGACCATTACTAATGCACGCTGAGTCGGGATGGATAATCCGGCCAGCAAGGCATAGAACAAAGCCAGTAAAAATCCGCCAACAGCACCGGCCTGCCTGTCGCTTAATGTTAATAAATGACGACTGCGTATTCGCCAGAGCAGTTTGGCAGTAAAAAATCCCAGTGCTGCAGCGAGTCCTATATGCAATCCGGAGATTGCCAGTAAATGGCTGGTACCAGTTTGTCGTAAAGTATCCCATTGGCTTGTTTGCATATTGTCACGGTTACCAACAGCCAGCCCTTGAACTAACGCCAGCGAAGGACTTTGCTTTAAGACGTCGGACATTTTATCTATTAACTGCGCGCGCCAATGATTAACCGATAGCAAATTTGCTGAATGTAATTTTTGATTATGATCAGATTCCCGGATATATCCGGTAGCCCCGATCTGTTGCTGAAACAGCCATGCTTCGTAATCAAACCCACCCGCGTTGGACATACCATGTGGGGCTTTCAAGCGAACGGAGAACTGCCATTTTTCACCAGATTTGGGGAGGTTGGTGGGAGGGAAATACCAACTCAAGCGAATCTTCTCGGGCAGCTTTAAATCGTTATTTTCCGGTTTGAATTCAAAACGGATTCGTTGATCGTTATGATGTGGCAGCGAGGTAATGAAACCTGACACCACAATATCCTGTCTCTCAAGTGTAGGATCAAGCTGATCATCTATTCTGAGCTGAGCCTGGAAACTCGCCCATACCACCGCCACAACAAACCACATAACGGTCCATTGAGACCGCCGCCAGACAATAATCATCAAGGGGATTAAAGTGAGCAGCCAATATGGAGAGAGCAGCTGGGGCAACCATGCCACCAGTAAACAGCCCGACAAAAATGCAATGGCAGGTTTAATCATATATCCCTATAATGACCGCCGTTTATCAGCAATACTGAGACGTAATGCCTCGTAAGTTCCTAAAACGAATCATGCCAGATCATGTCACCATGCGCGAGCATAAGCATATGCGGCGTTTTGGCGAAAAGATCATGGCGCCGGAATTGTGGCATCTTAACCGCAGATCAGTATCTGCGGCGGTGGCGATAGGGGTTTTCTTTGCCTTTATACCGATGCCCGGACAAATGCTGGTGGCGGGTCTGCTGGCTATCTGGTTACGGGTAAACCTGCCTATTGCCGTGATGTGTGTATGGATAACCAATCCATTGACCATGGCGCCAATTTACTTTTTCACTTATAAAGTCGGCGCTATCCTGCTGGATGTGCCACTGCGCACGCATGAATTTGCTTTCAGTCTGGAATGGTTGTGGCAGGAGATAGGATTTATCTGGCAACCATTATTACTCGGTTCGGTAATCTGCGGCGCGCTGGCTGCGTTAGCGGGTGTGATTATTGTTCGATTAATCTGGCGTCTGGTCGTGATCAACAGTTGGTTAAAACGCTACCAGCGCCAAAATTCAGCTAAACGAAAAGATAAATAAATCAGTTTTGTAATTTGCCATCAATCAACGTTAACTGCTGATCCATTCTGGCAGCAAGTTGTCTGTCATGCGTTACGATGACCAGTGCTGTACCCAGTTCCGTATTCAATTTCATAATCAAATCAAAAATACCTTCAGCAGTCTGGTGATCCAGATTTCCGGTAGGTTCATCAGCCAACAGGCAGGCAGGTTTTGTAATTAATGCGCGAGCCAGTGCCGCACGCTGACGTTCACCACCCGATAATTCGCTGGGTTTATGATGTGCCCGGTGACCCAGTCCTACCTGTTGTAACAGTTCATTGGCCTGTTGTTTGGCTGCCTTGGGATGCATGCCGCCAATAACCAGTGGCATAGCAACGTTTTCTTCTGCCGTGAACTCAGGTAGTAAATGATGAAACTGGTAAACAAAGCCTAATGATTGATTGCGTAATTTACTGAGATCATTGACTGAAAGTTTGCTGATATCCTGACCCAATACCTCAATTTTTCCGTCAGTTGGACCGTCCAGTCCGCCAAGCAGATGCAATAGCGTACTTTTACCGGAACCTGAACTGCCGACTATCGCAATACGGTCACCAGCAAGCACTTGCAGATTAATATCCTGTAATACTGGGGTTTCCAGATTACCGTCTTTATAGCGCTTTACCAGTTTTTCGCAGCGAATTACCGTGTTATCAGTCATAACGTAAAGCCTCAGCCGGTTTAACCTGAGCGGCACGCCAGGAAGGATAGATAGTCGAAAGAATGGATAAAACAAAGGCAGTAATACCAATCACCGTGACATCGTTCCAATGCAAATCGGAAGGCAGGTCACTGATGTAATACACTTCTGCTGGCAGGAACTGGTAGCCTAAAATGGTTTCTATCCAGGCGATAATGTTAGAGACATTCAACGCCAGAATGACCCCACCTATCACCCCCAGAATTGTGCCAATGAGACCGATAACAATACCCTGCACCATGAAAATCCCCATGATGCCGCGCGGTGACATGCCCAGCGTCCTCAAAATGGCAATATCTGCATATTTATCGGTTACCATCATTACCAGCGTTGAAACGATGTTAAATGCCGCAACGGCCACAATCAGCATCAGAATGACAAACATCACGGTTTTTTCGGTTTTTAAGGCACGGAAAAAGTTAGCATGCTGGTAAGTCCAGTCAGCTGCGCGATATTCTGCAGGCAGGGTTTGTAAAAGCTCTCGGGTAATTCTTGGAGCCTGATAGACATCGTCCAGTTGCAATCGCAGGCCCGTTACTTTGCCGGGTATGCGGAATAAATTAGCGGCATCCTCAATATTCATGATGGCTAACGCACTGTCATATTCATACATGCCGATTTCAAAAACACCTGATACGGTCAAACGTTTCAGTCTGGGAATAACCCCGGCAGGGGTTGGGGTAACGTGTGGTGTGATCACCGTGATTTTATCGCCGGTGCCCACGCCCATGGCAATGGCTAAATCCTTACCCAGAATAATGCCGTAACTGCCCGGTTGCAATGAGTCAAAGCGACCCTGAATGATTTTGTCACCAATACTGGAAACCTTAGGCTCCAAAGAGGGATCAACCCCACGGATTTGGGTGCCTCGAACCCGGCTACCCTGATTCAGCATTGCCTGGCCTTCAACAAAAGGAGCAGTATTTATAACCCTTGGGAAGCCTTCGATAAGTACCTCGGCCTTTTCCCAGTCAGCCAGTGTTCCATCCGAGCCGGTGACAAAAGCATGTGATGTCATACCGAGAATGCGTTCGCGTAATTCCTTTTCAAAACCATTCATTACCGATAACACGGTAATCAATGCGGCCACACCGAGCGCGACGCCCAGCATAGAGGTCATCGAGATGAATGAAATAAAATGATTACGCCGTTTAGCCCGGGTATAACGGGCGCCGATATAGACACTTAGAGGTCTGAACATATATTCGCTCTGGCAAAAAGCCCGCTATTACAGCGGGCTAGTGCATATTATTTTGGGTTGACGGTTTGGGTACCGTTTTCGGTGCCTAGTAACAACACGTCCGCAGGACGCATTGCAAACAAGCCGTTAGTCACTACGCCAACGATATCGTTCAGTGTTTTTTCCAGTTTGATAGGTTCCATAATATCCAGACCATGCACATCCAGAATGACATTATGGTTATCGGTGATCACGCCTTCACGATAAACTGGCTGACCGCCCAGTTTAACGATTTCACGGGCGACGTAGCTACGCGCCATCGGGATCACTTCAACCGGTAACGGGAATTTGCCCAGCACATCAACCAGTTTGGTTGCGTCAGCAATACAGACAAATTTATCAGCCACTGCTGCAATAATTTTTTCGCGGGTTAATGCACCGCCACCACCTTTAACCAGTTGCAGATTGTGGTTTGATTCATCTGCACCATCTACATATACCGCGACTTCTTTAACCTCGTTTAAATCAAAAACATGAATGCCGTAATCCTTGAGCCGTTGGGTGGAAGCATTTGAACTGGATACAGCACCTTCAATACGACCTTTAATGGTAGCTAACGCATCAATAAAGTGATTAACGGTAGAGCCGGTGCCAACACCTACGACACCATCAGTGGTAATGTATTCCAAAGCCGACCACGCAGCTTGTTTCTTCATTTCATCAGCAGTCATTGCGATTCCTTGTTAATTTGAATGGCTTGATTTTATCCGGCTAATTATAGAGATAAATGATGGTCAATGGTAACGTAGTCATCTTTGTTAACCTAACAGACTGAATCTGGAACACCATGCTCACAGGCTATGTAGAAAAAATCCTTAAAGCGCGCGTCTACGATGTCGCTATCGAAACCCCTTTGGATTTGATGCCAAGATTATCCAAGCGGTTGAATAATCAGATTCTGATTAAACGCGAAGACTTGCAGTCGGTTTTTTCCTTTAAATTGCGTGGTGCCTATAACAGGATGAGCCACTTAACCGATGCTGAGCGAAAGCAGGGGGTGGTCGCCGCTTCAGCAGGTAATCATGCGCAAGGTGTTGCGCTGGCCGCCAGCAAAATGGGTATTTCCGCCATCATTGTTATGCCGATAACTACGCCACCAATCAAAGTGGAAGCGGTACGTATGTTGGGTGCTGACATTACTTTGCATGGTAATAGTTACGATGAAGCGTTTGATTATGCCAAGCAAGTTTCTGCTGATGAGGGACGGGTGTTTATCCATCCTTATGATGATCCTCTGGTGATAGCCGGACAGGGCACCATTGCGATGGAAATCATGCGCCAGCATCCCGATCCAGTTTATGCAGTATTTATTCCGGTAGGTGGCGGCGGTTTGCTAGGCGGAATGGCGGCTTATATAAAAGCCATCTGGCCTGAAATCAAAATTATTGCAGTTGAACCTGCCGATGCTGCGAGTCTCAAAGCTGCTCTTGATGCCGGTGAAAGAGTCAAACTGGATCAGGTAGGGTTGTTTGCCGATGGAACTGCGGTCAGACAGGTTGGTGAAGAGCCATTCCGGATTGCACAAAAAACGGTTGATCATGTGGTGACGGTGGAGACCGATGAAATCTGTGCTGCGATAATGGATGTGTTTGATGATACCCGCTCAATTGCCGAGCCTTCAGGGGCGTTATCGATTGCCGGTGCCAAAAAATATATTCAGCAAAATGGTTTGTATGACAAAACCATGGTGGTTATCAACAGCGGCGCAAATATGAATTTTGATCGGCTCCGGCATGTGGCAGAACGGGCTGAAATTGGTGAACGCCGGGAAGTATTGTTTGCCGCAACTATTGACGAGCAGCCGGGTAGTTTCCAACGCTTCTGCAAGACTTTGGCGGAACGCGGAATAACCGAGTTTAATTATCGATATGCTGATAAACAGCAGGCACAGGTGTTTGTTGGGGTGCGGATGTCTGGTCGCGAAGAAGAACGACAGATCCTCTTTGAAAACCTGACTCAAGCAGGCTACCAGTGGATCGATTTTAGCGATAATGAAATGGCGAAATTACATGTTCGTTATATGGTTGGTGGCCATGCACCTCAAGCTGAAAATGAACGTCTGATTCGTTTTGAATTTCCGGAACGACCGGGGGCCTTGTTACGTTTTCTGACACATATCGGTCAGCGCTGGAATATCAGCCTGTTTCATTATCGTAATCATGGAGCAGCGTATGGCCGGGTGCTGGTTGGGATTCAGGTAGCACCTGAATTCAATGAAGAATTTCAGGCGTTCCTGGATAATCTTGGTTATGTCCACTGGTTGGAAACCGACAACCCGGCCTACGATTTGTTTTTAAAGTAAGCCTAGGGCTTGTTTATCTTTCAGAGCAACTACTGCTGGAGACGCATTTCGTCCAACGAAGCGGAAATGAAAGAACTATAAGTCTTAATCCGTTAGTGTGGTGGTATCACTGATCAATTGAATCTGGCCATGGACATCAACTGAGACTTTATTGCTGCCAGCTTCAAGTGCTACGGGTGCACTTTTGCTGCTCATATCGGCGGACATCATCATGCTGCTTTCCATGCGATGAACCGGCGCATAGCCGCTGGTATTGACTGACATATTAACCAGGCGATAACCCGGTTCATCAAATTGCTGCTGAATTAACGATGCTTTATTACGAAACTTGCTGATAGCCTGTTGCATCAGGTCGTTTTGAGTTGATTCGATTAATTCGTCGGATAATGAAAATTCCATGGATTGTACTGTGCCAAGAGATTGAATTTCACCCAATAATTCGCTCATCTGATTGAAATCGTGACTGTTTAAGCGAATTTGCTGGCTTACCTGCCAGGAGACGATTTGACTGTCTTTATACATCGGGCGGGTTTGGTAGCCGGTGGTTTGAGATTTGACCGCATCAAAATCTTTGATTTTCGCCAGTAACTGATTGCTGCGTTGATTGACCTGCTGACCCAATTTAGCCGGATCTGTGCCATTAAGCATTACCTGAATCACACTGCTTACCTTGTCATTTGCCACTTCGGTGGCGGCTGTTGCATTGAGATTGATTAGGTTAAAGTTTATTTCTGTTTCAGCTGCAGCAGACGCGGAATAAAACAACATGGCAACAATAAAAAAAGTATTTTTCATAAAGTGAAGGTTCCTGTGAGAAGTGGATTGAAGTGTTATTTGGCTTGCTGTCGGTGCAGCTTGATTGCTAAATTAGCAGGATTTGACTGACACTGTCAGCTGATTACCGCACAAAAATTATTTTTAATATTGAGGATAGACATGAAAGCTGAACAAAAAATTCTGCCTGATTCTGATACGTTGATCGAGGCTGCTGCCGAACATTTTGTGGTGACCGCCCGTTCAGCCATTGCCAAAAGAGGCGTATTTTATGTTGCGCTTGCCGGTGGTTCGACACCAAAAGGACTGTATCAGAAACTGGCTACTTCACCTTATATCGAACAGATAGATTGGGCAAGAGTGCAGATATTTTTTGGTGATGAGCGCTGTGTGCCGGCCACTCACGATGACAGCAACTTTAAAATGGCCAGACTGGCAATGCTGGATCATTTACCTATCCCGGCTGAGAATGTGCATCGCATGCCTACCGAAAGTGGCGATGCTGCTGAGGTTGCAACTCGTTATGCCAGTACCATCAAAATGGTGATGGAAGATAATCCTTTTGATCTGGTGCTCCTCGGGTTAGGGCCTGATGGTCATATTGCTTCACTGTTTCCAGATACTCCCGCACTGGACGTTACCGATACGCTGACAACCAGTCTGTTTGTGGAGAAATTTCAATCCTGGCGCGTAACATTGACCTATCCGGTAATCAACTCAGCCAGACAGGTGATTGTGTTTATCGCCGGTGAAGCGAAAGCAGATATTGTCAGAGATATTACCAGTGAGGCGGTATCCGGCTTACCGGTTCAGCGGCTCGCGCCGACAGGTGATTATTACTGGTTTATGGACCAGGCTGCTGCGGCACAATAATATGCAAACCTTGTTAGCTGCAGATATCGGCGGTACCAAAACCTTGTTGCAACTCAGTCACCTCGAAGGTGAAATTATTCTGCAACAACGTTTGGAAAATGATGATTATGCTGATTTTGAAAGTCTGCTGACAGCGTTTTTATCTACTGTAGCCGTCGATTTTCTGCCAGTCAGTAGCGCATGTTTTGCCGTGGCAGCACCGTTAAGGGGATGCCGAGTGCAACTGACGAATCGACCCTGGATTATCGATAGCGATAAGCTGAAGCAGCAATTTCCACTTGCTGAGCTTTGCCTGGTCAATGATTTTGCCGCGGTGGGTCATGGTATCGGTGAACTTGAAGAGAATGATCTCATTGTGCTGCAGCAAGGTAAGCCGGAAGCCAAATCATTACGAGCAGTCATTGGTGCAGGTACCGGGTTGGGGCAGGCTATTCTGTCACCTCTCCATAAAAGCTGGCGGGTATGGCCGACAGAAGGCGGCCATACCGACTTTGCTGCTCAGGACACCCAACAGCACGCTTTATTGAATAAACTGTTTGAACAATTTGAGCATGTCTCCTACGAGCGGGTATTATCAGGCTCCGGCCTGGTTATGCTGTACCATTTTATTGCCGAACAGCAAGGTGACAACACGACATTGAATTTAACGGCAGAACAGATAAGTCAGTCTGCTCTGCAAGAAACAGATCCTGCGGCAGTAAAAGCCATGCAGTTATTTATGCAGATTTACGGAGCTCAGGCGGGTAATCTGGCGCTAATGACCTTGCCCAGAGCCGGAATTTTTGTCGCTGGAGGTATTGCGGTAAAGAATCTGGCCTTATTTGAACAGGGCTTTTTCATGCAGTCGTTTCTGGCGAAAGGCAGGATGCGTGGGGTGCTGGAGCAGATACCGGTGTATTTGATCAACAATCCTGATGTGGGACTCCGTGGAGCACGTTTGTTGGCTCGAAAAGCGTTGTATAATGTTGACCATGACCGATAAAAAAAACCACATTATGGTGAACGTTGAAACCACTTACCTGGATCATGAATCTGATCCGGCCAGAGCAAGATATCTTTTTGCCTATACCATTACCATTACCAATGAGGGCGATACGCCAGCGCGGTTATTATCACGTTACTGGAAAATCACTGGTGGCGATGGTCATGAACAGGAAGTGGAAGGTGATGGCGTGGTTGGTCAGCATCCTTATCTGGCGCCAACAGAAACATTTACCTACACCAGTGCGGCGATGCTGGATACCCCAGTCGGTATGATGCAGGGCCATTACAATATGATGGATGACAGTGGCAGCCGCTTTGCGGTCGATATCCCGGCATTCACATTGGCTGCTCCGCAAAAGCTGCATTAATAACCCGGCTTATAAACAGTTTCCAATCGAACCTGCCGCACATATCCGGCCATCTATCCAGATAGCTTTGTCCAATTTTGCATTTTGCAAATCACTGCCCCCCAGTTTGGCATCACGTAAATTGGCAAAACTCAAATCACTGTCGGATAAATTACTGTAAGACAAATCAGCCTGCTGCAGGTTGGCTCCTTTCAAATTGGCCCCCTGTAAATTGGTATAACTCAGGTTACTAAGTGGTAAATCTGCATAGCTTAAGTCAGTCCCAACCAAATCAGCATTCATCATATTTGACATGGCGAGTCCGCTGTTGCGAAGGTTGGCTCCCGTTAACGTGGCTGAAGGGATGTCCAAGCCGGGTTTCAGACAGTTTTCCCAATTCACCAACGGGGCTGGAGCAGTGTCGCAATCTGCTTCAGAAATATTCGAAGGGGTTGGGAATGAAATCGCACCTATAAATACACCCGTTAAAATCACACTGATAATAAATATCGGCCAAAAACGGGCAGGACGTTCCGGTTTGAGTCTTTTTAATAATTCACTGCGCTGTTGGCGCTGCTGAATTAAAAAGTCCGGTTCCTGTTTGCGTCGCTGTTGCCGACGCATTTCACGTTCGGCTTCGGTAAGCGGCTGTTCATTGCGCCTATCAAAACCATCACGTTCATCAATGGGTAATGGAGGGGGGATGACCGGGTCAACAGTGTCCAGTGCGATGATATCGCCCAACGGTTGCCAGTATTTCTGATCAGTGCTGACTTCCGTTTGAGCATTAATTCTGCCCAATTGCAGGTTACTTTTCAGCAGGGCCTTTGTGAAAGGGCCACTGATGGTCTTATCCTGGCGTGTATACCATTTTGTACTGAATTTATTCATTGACCGGTCTTTGGCAACAAGTTGGTTGCTATACTAGCATTGTGTTTAATGCTGGGTGAATTCATGCAAATACCTCAGACCTCACAGGCTGCTCAGGTCACTGTTACGGAAACTGCAAGTCGCACACTGCCACTTTCCCCCGGCCAGGTTGCGCAAGCGGTGGTGGTCTCAGCAGGTAAAGCCGGTGAAAATGTTGATATTCAACTGGCGGGAAAAATCGTCACCATTCAGTCTGGTGTGGATTTGCAACGTGGTCAGACTATCGAGCTACAGCGGTCTGATAGCGGTGATAAAGCGGCGCTTAAACTGATTTCGGTGGCAGCCGTTCCTCCCGTTACAACCGATCTGCGGCCGGGGCAAACGTTGTTGGCTGAGGTCATTAAGTTGCTACCCCAGCAATCCATCTTGCTGGCGCTACAGCAATCCGGAAAGTTATCTGTTCCCCTGGAATTGGATATCAGCAGACTAAGTTCCAGCTTTAAACCCGGTCAGCAGCTTTTAGTGCAAATTCTCAGTAACTCACCGTTAAGCGTGGCTTTACAAACTCCCAATCAAACTTCCTCAGAAACCATGGTTTCCCAACAACGTCGGTTAATGCCAATGGTTTTAGCTCAACCACCGCAATTACAAAATGTTATCAATGCGTTACCTGAATTGAAAAACATGGTGCCGGTGCAAAATGCTGTGAGCCAGCTTTGGCAAAATATCCGGGAATTACAGACTGTCCAGCAACCTGCCAATTTACAGCAGGCCATTCAGCAGTCTGGCGTATTTCTGGAACGACAGTTACTGCAGCCCAATCCGAGTTTAACTGGAGACTTTAAAGCCAATTTACTGAAACTGGCTGCAGCGCTGGAAGGGCAGATCCGGCAGACAGCAAATGGCCAAATCAATGCTCAGAATCTTCCGGCGGAAATTCGAACTGCACTGATAAATCTGCTCAATCAGCCAGCGGCTTTACAGCAATTGCCATCTCATATAACCAGTGCTTTACTGGCTGGCGGGCAGACGCCAGCGCAGTTGCTCACCACGCTTCTGGCTGGACAAGGTTCTGTTGGCGCGACTGTCACAACTAATCAACCGATGAGTTCTTCAAATGCACCTGTTCAACAAATTGCTCAGAATGCCCAATTTCAGGCTGGCGTTACCGAGTTGGCCAGATTGCAGGTGTTATTGCGTGAAGTGGAAACGGCGCTTGCCAGAGTGCAGATGAACCAACTGAACATGGTAAGGGAGGCGGATAGCCCCACCCAACAGCAGGTCTGGTTAATGGATGTGCCACTCAGGGATAAACAACAGTTACAGTGGATGCAGTTACAGTTTCAGCAGGGGACCAAACAGAACCAGCAAGATGAAGAACAATGGCAGGTCACACTTAATCTGGAAACGCAAAATCTTGGCAAACTGCGGGCTTCGATAGGTTTGCAATCAACTGTCGTCAGTGTGGCATTAACGGCAGAAGATCCCAAAGCGGTAGCCTTGCTGGAGGAAAATATCGATTTATTACGTGAAAAACTAGCGGCACTTGATTTACAGGTACAGCAATTAAGTTGTCACTGTGCCCCGGTGGAATGGTTAACGCCGCTGACACAGACTGCTACCTCTGATGCATTAGTGGATATTTCGGTATGAAACAGCAGACGCAGCCATTACGAGCAATTGCACTGCATTATGATGGTGATAATGCCCCGACAGTGACCGCCAGTGGTGAGGGCGATATTGCCGCTGAAATTATCCGCATTGCCAAACAGCACAATATTCCGCTTCGTGAAGATGCAGCGTTAGCGGACATGCTTAAAGATATGCAGCTGGGTGAAGCGATACCCGAAGCTTTATATCGGGTAATCGCTGAAGTGATAGCCTATGCCTATATTGTTTCAGGAAAGTTTCCCAAAGAAAAAGGTTAAATTCCTTTATCAATTCATCTATATCGAACCATTATCATTGAGCTCATATAGGCTAAATTTCTTCAATACTTTATAAATCGCATTATAAAAATCACATTAAGTATTGATTTTAAAATATAAAACCGCTATTTTCATCTGCATGTATCTCTAAAACCGGTCAAAAGTAACCGCATACAGAACAGATGAATAAACTGCTAACAATTGAGTCACAGGTGTCAAAGACATCCGAGCAGAGCCTGACGGCGCCAGTATCTGCTGCGGAAGTTAATGATTTACTGGCGGCACGAATTCTGATTAGCGGGACACGCGTTTCTGATCTGGCTTTTCTGCAAACCATGTTGTCACTTAGTGGATTTACTAACATCACCAGTGCCAATGGCCAAGAAAAGCTGATGCAAGTACTGCGCAAGAATATTAATGATGATCAATGTGATATTGATTTAATTATTCTGGATTGTCGTCTGGGTGAATGTAATGCCCGTGAACTGCGTCTGAAACTGGATCAGTTTGATGAATGGCGGCGCATTCCAGTTATTGCCCTGACCGAAAAATCCCAATGGAACCATAACCAATTATTAACGGATTTGGGGCATGGGGTGACGTCGCTTTTATATCGGCCGCTTACTGCTGAATCATTGCCGCCTGCAGTTATGACAACGCTGGCTACCAAGCGCGAACGTGATCATTACTATCTCCGCCAACAACAGATTGAAGACGAAAATGCCCAGCTACGGGTGATGGAAGCTCGACTGCAATTTTCAGTAAATCATGATGATTTGACTGGTCTGGCAAACCGGCGTCGGCTTGAACAGGCACTTGAAATTACTTTAACGCAGGTGCGGAATTTCCATACCAGTAGTGCGGTGTTTTATATTGATCTGGATAGCTTCAAAGTTCTTAACGACGCTGAGGGTCATGAGGCGGGTGATAGCCTACTGGTACAGGTTGCGAATTCGTTGCGGGGATTTTTTAAAGTCCGCGACACACTGGTTCGAATCGGTTCTGATGAGTTTGCGGTATTAGTCGATACCATCGATCCGGAAACCGCCGTAGCGCGGGCAGAAGGTTTGCGAGACCTGTTTGATGGCTACAGTTTTACTTTCCATGATCATCAATATCATTTATCTGCCAGTATCGGTGTTAAATGTATTTCCGAAGCGGATGCCTCGACAGTAGGTGAAATTCTGTCGCATGCCAATCAGGCCTGTTATACCGCCAAAAAACGTGGACGCAATCGTGTGCATGTATACAGCCCGGCAGATCGTGAGATGTATGCATTAAGACACAGTGTCAAATGGGCGCCCAGAATTCGTGCGGCATTGAAACAAGAAAAATTTGTTCTGGAATTTCAGCCCATCTACTCGCTCAAAGAGAGAAAAATCAACCATTACGAATGTTTGATTCGAATGCGTGGACAGGGCGACAAACTCTATTACCCACAGGATTTTATTCCCGTTGCTGAGGCCATGGGGTTAATTCACCAGATTGATTTGTGGGTGGTTAATCATGCATTTGAATTGCTGACACACATACCGAGTGATACGGCACTGGCGGTTAATTTGTCAGGCAATATTTTCCTCGATCAGAATTTATATCCTCTGGTGGAACGCAAACTGCTGGAAACCGGTGCCGATCCTTCGCGTCTGGTCTTTGAAATTACTGAGACGTCAGCGATATCCAATTTTGAACAAACCAAACAGATGGTGGATCGTCTGCGAAATTTGGGGTGCCGCTTCGCACTGGATGACTTTGGTGCCGGTTTCAACTCTTACAGCTATTTAAAACATTTCCCGGTAGATATATTGAAAATTGATGGTGGGTTTATCACCAATTTACATAATGATCCGGTGGATCAATTATTGGTGAAATCAATGATTGATATCTCACACAGTCTCGGCAAAAAAACGGTAGCTGAGTTTGTTGAGGACAGGGAAACTTTGAAGATGTTGCAGGAATTCGGTGTGGACTTTGTCCAAGGTTATTTAATTGGTAAGCCGCAACGAGCGTTGCCTAATAAATCCTAGTGTAAATCGGTTACGGACTGACGCTGTATCCCATG
This sequence comes from Methylophaga sp. UBA3613, assembly GCF_002375415.1. NCBI lineage: Bacteria > Pseudomonadati > Pseudomonadota > Gammaproteobacteria > Thiotrichales > Piscirickettsiaceae > Methylophaga > Methylophaga sp. UBA3613. Next base: position 212,939 of record NZ_DFLS01000004.1, read on the forward strand.
CAGACGGGTAATCAACAATGCTTCTTCCTCACTCAGGTTGCAATTATCAATAAGCTGATTGATATCAACACCTTTTCTTGCCAGGCGAATGGCATGCTCGTAACTTTGTTGTTGAGGCTGTCCCAAATCCATACTGTTTTGCTGCTCACGTATTTTCATCAGGGTTTGTTCAAAGCGAACAATTCGTTCATCCGAACCCACTGCAGCACTGCATAAAGCAGATAACTGTTGCTGCAGAGCACTGATTTGGTTGGCCTGAGAGCGGCTCAATCGAAAGAAACGGTAGCTGGTGACCAGTAGCACAATCCCCAGCAATCCCACCAAACTGTATAAGCCGTATAACATCATGATATATCTCCTGAGATATCACACATATTCATCAATAATGCCGGTTTTAGGAGGCCGCTTTGGCTGTTTATTTTCTTTTTCATTATCTTCGACATGATTATCGTCCTGCTCGTTCTGTTTATGGCGACGTTTTTCATCTGCAGGAACATCCACTCTTGTTGTAGGAACAAGTGGTTGAGCAGGATGAATTTCGTCAGCCATGTCACATTAGAAACTGGCGATATCAGCGATTTCGTCATCATTCAGCAGTTTATTGACGTCAACCAGAATCAATAACGTTTTATCTCGGTTACATACGCCTTGAATAAAACGAGAACTGTCATCACTGCTGACATTAGGCGCAGTGTCAATTTCTGATTGATGTAAATAAACGACCTCAGCGACGCTGTCGACTAACATGCCAATAACGTTACCACTGACTTCGGCAATAATAATTCGCGAATCTTCGTCAGCTTCACGGGAGGGCAGACCAAACCGCTTGCGAGTATCAATGACGGTTACCACATTACCGCGTAGATTGATGATACCCAGCACATAATCAGGTGCTCCAGGTACTGGAGCTATTTCAGTTGGGCGTAATACTTCCTGCACCTGCATCACATTGATGCCATAGACTTCCTGTTCCAAATGGTAGGTAACCCATTGTAGAATCGGATCACTCCCGGCCTGATTATCTTGCTCGCTCATGGTTTTTTCCTTATTCAAAAAATTGACCAACCTTAATCTGCCAATTTTATGACGCTATTTATATATATTCATCAAAGCACAGTTTGTGCCAATTTTATTGGCTAACGTATTATTTTTAACAGCTCGGGTAACGAAATAATACTACTCAGAGGAGACATTAACATACCCGCCAGCCAGGGTCTCTGACCTGGTTCTCGCCGCCAACGCACATTATCACCCTCGAGCTTGACCACATGACGTATCACTGAAACCGCCAATCCCAATTGTTTATTGTCTACTAATAATATGTATCGGTTGTTATCTGAATTACTTGATTGATTGGTGATCAATGTCGTCAAATCAATTACTTGGGTATGCTGTTGAGGCCGACTTAAGGTGCCAACAACATAGCTTGGATGCCCTGGAATTTGCGACAACCCATCGTCTGGCCAGTTTTCAATGCCATCCAGTTCATCCAGACTCAATGCAAGCTGCATTCCCGCCACCTCGAATAATAATGCCTGCGTATGTTTGTCAGGCGAATTTTCGATGTCGGCGAAGCTTTCGGGTTCGGCGACAGGAAGTGTCTGGTCTATCTCAGCAGCTACCTGTTCAAGCGTTTCCGGTTCACTGTCCAGCAATAACTCCTGCAGATAAGCTGCTAACGCCTGTTTTGGTTCTTTTATTTGTGTTGGCTTAGACATTCTTATCTGACTTTGCCACTGCTGCGGCTTTGGTGAGTTTCTTCATTAGACGTTCATACGCCATGCTGCCCCGACTTTCAGGATTGAGTGCTGGCAGGGGAATGCCTGATTTGCTGGCATCACGAAATTGCGTATCTATTGGAATCGCATCCTGCCAAAGGTTATCTTCATAGTCTTTTTGCATTTTTTGCAATGTCTGGGTGCCAGCCCGAGTACGACGATCATACATGGTCGGCACAATCAGATACGGCAGCTTGTGCTGACGGGAATGGTTGATCAAGTGTAGCGTGTGCAACATGCGTTCTAGCCCTTTTAAGGCCAGAAATTCAGTCTGGACCGGTATTAACAGCTCATCACATGCAGCCAGAGCATTCACCATCAACACTCCCAGCATTGGCGGGCAGTCAATCAGTACATATTCAAAACGGTCTTTGAGTTGCTGTAGGGTTTTTTGTATCACTAAACCTTTACCACTTTGAATGCCCAGCTGGCGATCCAGTGTCGCCATCGCAGTTGCAGCCGGTAATATGTACATATTTTCCTGACTGGTTTTCTTCAATGTTTTGAATATGGCGTTCAGTGGTTGCTGTTCAGCATGTTGGAATAGGGTATAGATACTGTTTTCGATATTGTCCGGATCAAAACCAAAATAAGTGGTTAATGAACCATGTGGATCCATATCCAGCAACAGCGTTGAATGGCCCTTCAACGCCAGATGGCTGGCAAGACTCACCACCGTAGTGGTCTTGCCTACGCCACCTTTCTGATTGGCGATCGCCCAGACCGTCATGGAGATGCTTCACCATTATTGGCGGGCATCATCAACGGCGATGACAAGGTGTCAGTAATGGGAGTACTTGAGTTTTCTGGCTCTGTTGCAGAGCGATTAAATTGATCAAACACTTCAAGTGTCCTCCGGCTTTCCGAGCTGCCCAGAATAACCAGAACAACCCGACGGTTTTTTTGGCGGCCCAATTCCGTTTCATTATTAGCTATCGGTTTGAATTCTCCATACCCAATAGCTGACATTCGTCCCGGCTCAATGCCAAAACGATCCAGTAAATTTACCACGCTGGCAGCCCTGGCTGCTGACAACTCCCAGTTTGACGGAAATCTTGGCGTATTGATCGGTTGATCATCGGTAAACCCTTCAACCTGCAGAGGATTGGCAACGGGTGCCAGTACATCCGCAATCTGACCAATCACTGGCACGGCCTCACGTGCTAAACGCGCATCGCCGCTGGCAAACAGAAAATTGGAATTGATTTCTACCTCCAGCCAGTCTTCAGTTTGTTTGATACTGACATCTTCATTTGTAATCAAATCGGCCAGTGCACTGCTGAGTTGCTGCGAAATATCATTAATTGTCCGTATGCTCTGCTCGGAAACGGGTGGGCGTTCTTTGGGAAGTTCGGGTAATTCAATTTCAAAATCCGGAAGTTCTGGTTTACCCGGTGAAGCTACTCGTTCGCCTTGTCCGCGGCTGACTTCGCCGATCTGAATGGGGTCTTCACTGCGGGTTGGTTGTGAGAACACGCTTTCCAGTGTCTCTGATAGCACCCTGTATTTACCTTCATTAACTGAAGAAATGGAATACATCACCACAAAAAACGCAAACAGCAGGGTGATAAAGTCAGCATAGGAAACCAGCCAGCGTTCATGGTTTTCGTGTTCTTCATGACGCTTTCTCCGGGCCATAGGATTAACCCAGATATGCCTGCAAACGGCTTTCGATATTGCGTGGATTGTCACCATCAGCCACACTGATCAAGCCATCAATTAACATCATTTGTAATTGGGTGCGGCGTTGTACCAACGTCTTGAGTTTATTCCCCATTGGTAAAAACAATAGGTTAGCCAGCCCGACACCATAAATGGTGGCAACAAAAGCCACGGCAATGCCTGATCCAAGTGAGGAAGGATCTGCCAGATTTCCCATGACGTGAATTAACCCTAACACCGCACCAATGATACCGATGGTGGGTGAATAACCTCCCATGGCTTCATAGACTTTAGCAGCCTGCAGATCATTGTTCTCCATGATATCCAGATCGGTCTCCAGAATCTCACGAATGATTTCCGGCTCGGCACCATCAGCAATGAGTTGCAGACCTTTTTGGGTAAAGATATCGGTTTCTTCCATAGCCATAGCCTCAAGGCGAAGTAACCCCTCACGTCGGGCGATTTGATTCCAGTCAAGAATCTTTTCCAGTAAACGTTTGGCCGATTGCTGAGGGGGCTTGAATATCCATACGGTCATTTTCAATGCACGCAAAAATGTATTCATCGGCGTCTGTAGCATTACGGCACCCAGTGTACCGCCCAATACAATTAATAAGGCCACCGCATTAAGAATGGTATCGAGATGCCCGCCTTCCAGATACTGACCGACAATAATGGCACCAAACCCAATCAGTAAGCCCAGGATGCTAAGGATATCCATAGCTTATTTAAGCGCCGTCAGTAGTTTACCGATTTCAGCGAGGCTGAGAATTTTATCAGCCACGCCTGCCTTGGCGACGGCCATTGGCATACCATAGATAGTACTGGACTGTTGATCCTGAGCCCACACGGTTGAGCCTTTCTGATGCATTTTTATCGCCCCATCACAGCCATCAGCCCCCATACCGGTAAGGATTATCGTCAAGGTCTGTGCTGGACAAATCTGGGCAACAGATTCCAGTGTGACATCTATACAGGGGCGATATGTTGCATTTTCGGGGCCAGCCTCGACCTGCAGATAAAGCTGTCCTCTACGGCCTTTCAACATCAATTGTTGTCCACCCGGAGCAAGGTAAGCCACTCCTGGTTTTAAGGAATCATTCTGCTGAGCTTCTTTGATTTTGATATGACACTGGGAATTCAGTCGTTCAGCAAAAGAGGGGGTAAACGTTGCAGGCATGTGCTGCAATAGAATAATCGGAAACGGAAATTCCGCTGGCAACTGGGACAATACACTTTGCAAAGCAACAGGCCCACCGGTTGAGGTGCCGATAACCACCAGTTCAATTTTTTTCTTTTCAAGTGGCGTTATGGTGACCGGTGATTCTGACGTTTTGATGGCTGTGGTATGTTTTTCAGGCTTTGAGTGTGTTGCCAGAAAATTGATACGGTCACATAATTTTTGCCGGGCGCTGGCTTTGTCCTGCGCAAGATCTTCAAAACGTTTTGGCAGAAAGTCCATCGCCCCGGCATCTAATGCCTCTAGTGTTGCTTTGGCGCCGTCCGTGGTCCAGGTGGAAAGCATAAGCACCGGGGTAGGGCGACGGCGCATGATTTTTTTTACTGCCCCAATGCCATCCAATACAGGCATTTCCAAATCCATGGTAATAACATCGGGTCTGTAGCGAGATACCAGTTCGACGGCTTCCACACCATCAGCGGCACTGGCGATAACTTCAAGCCGAGGATCGGCATTAATGATTTCAGTCAGTCGCCGGCGAAAAAAAGCTGAATCATCAACAATCAGTACCTTAACAGTCACAAATATCCTTAATAATTTCGATGTGCGTAAGTATTCATTAACTCTGGGAAATCAAGAATCAGAGCAATACGTCCATCGCCAGTAATGGTCGCTCCTGCAAAGCCTTTGGTACCATGCAGCAGGGCTCCCAGAGGCTTGATAACCACTTCTTCTTGTCCAATTAACTGGTCAACAACGAAACCCACTTTTCGTGTGCCGACATTGACGATAACAACATGTTCGGTTGTTGCTTTACGCTCTGTGACATTGTTTTTATTCAGCCATTTACGCAAATAAAATAAGGGCAGAGCTTTGTTTCTAACAATAACAGTTTGCTGACCATCAACGGTATTGGTTTTATTCAAATCCAGATTAAAAATTTCATTCACACTGACCAGTGGGAAGGCAAATATCTGATTACCCAACATCACCATTAATGTGGGCATGATCGCCAGGGTTAACGGGACTTTGATGGAAAGTGTCGTGCCTTTGCCTATTTCCGATTGAATATCAATGACACCATTGAGTTTGGAGATGCTGGTCTTGACCACGTCCATACCGACACCGCGACCGGAGATATCAGAAATATCCTGTTTCATCGAAAATCCTGGTGCAAATATCAATGCAAAACATTCCGATTCGGTCAGACGTGAGGCAGCTTCCTCATCCATCATGCCTTTTTCAACGGCTTTGCGGCGTAATACTTCAGGGTTCATTCCGGCGCCATCATCTGAAATAGTCAGCAGAATATGGTCACCTTCCTGAGCTGCAGCGAGCACGATTTGTCCTTGTTTCGGTTTGCCTGCCGCTTCACGGACATCGGGCATTTCAACGCCATGATCGACTGCATTACGAACCAGATGCACCAACGGATCTGCCAGGGCTTCTACCAGATTTTTATCCAAATCGGTTTCTTCGCCACGTAATTCAAGGTTGATGTCTTTTTTCAGGCTGCGAGCCAAATCACGTACCACTCGAGGGAAGCGACCGAATACCTTTTTGATCGGTTGCATCCGCGTTTTCATGACGGCGGTTTGCAGGTCTCCAGTAACCACGGCAAGATTATTGACGGCTTTGGCCATTTCCTCGTTTTCAAAGGCCGCTTCCAGCGTGTTAATACGATTTCGCACCAGAACCAGTTCGCCTACCATATTCATGATGTCGTCCAGTCGGGACGTATCGACGCGTACACTGGTTTCTGCTGGCGCTTTCGCTGCTTGCGGTGCAGCTGCAGCAGCTGCTGGTTTTACCGCTGTTACCACATCCTCATCGTCAGCCGTTTTCGGTGAAGATGCAGGTTCTGCTGGACTGACGGGTTTAGCTGCTTCGGCAGCAGGTTTAGTTGCGGGCGGAGGAGTGGTTTTAGCTGCTGGTTTCTTTCCCTGTAATTCATCCAGAAGCGCTTCAAATTCTTCTTCGGAGATTTCATCATCTCCAGTCGATTTGGCTGGTTCGGCTTTAGGAGGATCTGCAGGTGGAGTAATGCCAGGCGCAGCATTGCCATGCAATTGGTCCAGTAGCGCTTCAAATTCATCATCTGTTATGTCATCGCCAGCTACATTGTTTTCAGCTGCCGGTGGGCTCACTTCTGGTTCAGGCTCTGGTTCCGGTTCTGCAGCAGCGGGCGGCGCTTCACCAGATAAATAAGCCGCCAGTTGATCGATTATGACCGGATCAGCTGCCGTTGGATAAGAGCCGGCTTTGACCTCAGCAAACATACTGTTAAGAATATCCAGTACCTTGAGAAAGGTATCCATCATGTCTGCATCAACCAGGCGTTCACCCTGACGCAACAGGTTAAATACATCCTCGCCTTTATGACACAGGTTTACCATCGCTTCGAGACTTAAAAATCCAGCGCCACCTTTAATAGTGTGAAAGCCCCGAAAAATGGAGTTAAGTAAATCTTTATCCTGTGGCTGTGTTTCCAGAGCAACCAATTGCTCATTCAAGCCATCCAGTATTTCTTCTGCCTCAACCAGAAAATCCTGCAGAATTTCATCATCTGTATCTAAGGCCATGCTCCTGTCCTTCTAAAAACCAAGACTGGATAACAAATCATCCACATCGTCCTGGTTGTTGACCACATTCGGTTTATTTTTAGCATTTATCTGCGGTCCTTCTGCTTTTAATGGATCGACCTGTTTTGTCTCTCCACTTTGCTGAGATTGTCCTGCCACCTTAACCAGTTTTACCAGATTGTTTTCAACTTCTTCTACCAGTCCAATGACCTGGCGTAAAACTTGTCCGGTTAAGTCCTGAAAGCCCTGTGCCAGCGTCATTTCAGATAAGTTATTGTGGATCTCCCCAGCATGCGTATTCACCACAGGTAAGTAAGCTTCAATTTCCCGGCTCAAATCACGGAATTCTGTTGCTGACATCTCCCGATTTCGAAAGCGTTGCCAGCTTTCATTGAGCTTAGCGGCAGTTTGTTTCAATTCATTAGCCAAAGGCAGGGTTTTATCGATATAACCTAACGTTTTGTGTGCAGCTTCTTCAGTGGTTTGAATAACGTAGTTCAGACGATCCCGGGTATCCGGCATATCGTTGTGTGTCAGATCAACCAGTCGGGCATCAACTTTGAAGTTATTTAATGCTTCGTGAAGTTCACGGGTCAATTTGCCTATTTGCTGAAATAATGCACTTTCGCGAGCATTGGTAAGCGCCATTAATTCAGTTTTAATACGATCTTCGTCATCCTGCTCAATCGCATTAATAAGGGCCTGGGCGGCTTCAAGTTGTTCTGCTTTATTCAGAGCTTCCATAAATTCCTTTCCAGCGGATTATTGTGCGTTGATACGTTCGAATATTTTTTCGATTTTTTCTTTTAATGTTGCGGCCGTAAATGGTTTTACAATATAGCCATTGACGCCAGCCTGAGCGGCCTCAATGATTTGCTCCCGTTTTGTCTCGGCAGTAACCATTAACACGGGCAAGGTAGCTAATTTGGGATCGGCACGCACAGTTTTAAGCAAGTCTATTCCTTGCATGCCGGGCATATTCCAGTCGGTTACCAGGAAATCGATACCACCTGCATTTAAGATGGGCAGGGCAGTTAAACCATCATCTGCTTCAATAGTATTATTGAAGCCAAGATCACGTAATAGATTTTTGATAATCCGTCGCATTGTAGAAAAGTCATCCACAATGAGGATTTTCATATTTTTATCCAAGGTATACCTCCCAAAATTACTGCATCCAATCGCGAAGCTTACTACGCAATCTCACCACAGTTTGTGTGTGGATCTGACTGACACGTGACTCACTGACGCCGAGTACTTCACCAATTTCTTTTAAGTTTAATTCTTCATTATAGTACAGGCTCATTAATAACCGCTCACGATCCGGCAGACCGTCTATCGCTTCTGCAAGAGCGCGTTCAAAATTGTTATTCTCGGTGATTTCAGCGGGACCGACATCATCACTACCGAAAGAGTCACCATCAGTCAGTTGATTATCAGTCATATCATCCAGACTGAATACCTGGTGCCCTGAGGCATCCTGTAATTGCTGGTGGTACTGATCAAGTGTCATTTCCAGTGCATCCGCCACCTCTACATCCATTGGTGAACGGCCAAGTTGCTGTTCAAGCTGATGCATGACTTCAGCGATTTCACGGGCTTTGCGGTGTACCGAGCGCGGTGCCCAATCATTGCGCCGAATTTCATCAAGCATCGCTCCACGGATACGAATACCCGCATACGTTTCGAAGCTGGCACCCTGGCTGGCTTTATACTGGTGGGAAGCATCCAGCAGACCAATCATGCCTGCCTGAATTAGATCATTCACTTCAACCGTATGGGGTAAGCGGGCAACCAGATGATAAGCGATACGTTTAACCAGGCCACCATGCTGTTGAATCAGCTGGTGCTGAGTGAGTTCTGATATTTGGCTGGAATACATGCTTAATCCAATCATCCTAACCTGCTTCCAGGCTAGCCTGTATCAGACGTTCAACAAAGAATTCCATATTTCCCCTCGGTTGTTTGGCTACGGGCCAGTAATCGATTTTTTTTGCCAGATGCTGAAATGCCGTGGCAGATTTGCTGCGCGGTAAAAACTCGACCACTGAACGTTGCTTTTTAACTGCCCGACGAAGATCTTCATCAAAAGGAACAATCCCCATAAAATTTAAGGTTACATCCAAAAAGCGATCGCATACCAGTGAGATTTTATCGAATAATTCACGACCTTCCTGAATACTGCGTCCCATATTGGCAATAATATGGAATCGTTCAACTCCATGCTCGCGACTCAGTAATTTGATTAATGCATAGGCATCGGTAATTGAGGCAGGTTCATCACAGACAACAACGATGACTTCCTGCGCCGCTTTGGTAAAACTGACGACACTGTCAGCGATACCTGCTGCACTGTCGATAAGCAGGATATCAATGTGATCATCGAGTTCACTGAAAGCTTGAATCATACCCGCATGTTCAGCAGGGCTGAGTTCAGCCATTTTCTTAACACCGGAAGCCGCTGGGATAATCTGTAGCCCGGATGGGCCATCAACCATAATTTCTTTCAGGCTTTTATCTCCCTCAAGAACATGCAGCAGATTGAATTGCGGATGTAAGCCAAGCATCACATCGATATTGGCCAAACCCAGGTCAGCATCGAGTAGAACGACTTTTTTCCCTTGAGTAGCAAGTGCCACACCAATATTCACCGTGACATTGGTTTTACCCACACCACCTTTACCACTGGCAATAGCGATTACTTTTACCGGCTTCGGAATGTGGGTCATTTTTCGCAGACCACTTGCCTGGTCCAAGGGTGCATCAGCCATAAGCGGCAAAACCTCCGTAACTGGATACTGTATGAGGATCCAGTGCTTGTTGTTCAGATTGCATCAACTCACTGGCCTGATTCACCAAACTGTTTGGTCGTGCCAGACCAAGATCTTCAGGTACTTGCTGACCATCGCAGATATAGGCCAAAGGCAGTTGATGACGAATTATTGCAGAGACCGCACCTCCCAGACTGCTGCTTTCATCAGTTTTGGTCAGAATGCAGCCGCTTAATTTAAGGTGCGAAAACGCCTTAATGATATCATTCAGAGCAGAGTTTTGGGTGGTTGCAGACAGCGTGAGGAAATGTCGGATGCGGGGAGAATGCTGAGTTAACATAGCTATTTTTTGTGTTAATTGCATATCACGCGGATTCATACCTGCAGTATCGATCAGTATAAAGCGCCGATCAAGCATATCATTCAGTGCTTCACCCAGTTCCTGATGGTTTCGCGCGACTCGTAATGAGACGCCCAATATACGAGCATAACTACGCAGTTGCTCCTGACCGCCGATTCGGTAGCAATCAGTGGTAATCAGGCCTACCTGGCGTGCACCGTGTTTCAATGCGCAACGCGCTGCCAGTTTGGCAATGGTCGTGGTTTTACCAACGCCAGTCGGTCCCACCAGAGCCATGATGCCACCTTTTTCGATAATGTCCTGATCTGATAACGGGATTTGCGCCGCAAGTTTGCCTAATGATTGACGCCAGGCAGTTTCCAGATCATCAATTCCCTGACTGGCTGTAACCAGTTGTTTGGCGAGTTCAACATCCGTTCCCATGCGCATATGGCGTTGCAAAACTTGCATCTGGGTTGGACTTTGTCTTGCCATATCTTTCCAGGTTAAATCAGACAGCTGGTTTTGCAGCATATCCCGCAAACTGGCAATTTCTTTGCGCATCTGAACCAGAGTGGGTTCCTGCGACCAGATATTTTGTTGTGGGGCAACGTAAGCCGGTGCTTGTGGTTGAGCAGGATCAATTTCAATTTTGGGTTCGTCTGCGACAGCTGCGGGACGAGGAACATTATTCTGACGACGGAATTGCGTCTCATCGTAATCTGTAGCCGCCACAATCTCCACGCCACCATCAACGCGAGTATTAGAGAGGATAACGGCATCCGGACCCAGTACTTCACGTACTTCGCGGATTGCCTGACGTACATCTGCCGCCTGGAAACGTTTAATTTTCATCACATCACCTTCTTGTTATCGACCCACATTTGCCACAATGCGTATTTGTTTATCATCAGGTATCTCGTTGTAGGAAAGCACATGTAGTCCTGGAATCGCGTTACGGATAAAACGGGAAATCCAACCTCTTAATCCCGCCTGAACCACCAAAATCGCCGACTCACCCGACATCTCTTGTCGTTGAGCCGCTTCTTGCAGATTTTTGTGCATATTTTCTGCGAGTCCCGGTTCCAGACTTGCGCCACCTTCTCCAGATGCCTGTAATGTTTTTAGCAATATTTGTTCCAGCTCTGGATCCAACGTGATGATAGGCAGGTCAGGTTGGGTGCCATTAATGTGCTGTACGATGGAATGTGCCAGCGCCATCCGTGTTGCGGCAGTGATTGCCTCGGGATCGGGATTGCGTGCTGCCTGTTCGGCAATTGCCTCACTGATGGTGCGGATATCGCGAATTGGAATGTTTTCCTGTAGCAGGTTTTGCAGTACTTTTTGCACCGTACCTAATGGGACGGTATCGGGTACCAGACCTTCCACCAGTTTGGGCGCAGTTTTGGCAAGATTGTCCAGCAGGTGCTGAACTTCTTCGCGTCCCAGTAAATCATGCGCATGATTTTGCAGGATTTTACTTAAATGGGTGGCAACAACTGTGTCAACATCAACCACGGTATAACCCTGGGCCTGGGCATGCTCTCGCTGGCTGGGCTCAATCCAGATTGCATCCAGACCAAAGGCGGGATCCTTGGTACGAATACCCTCTAATTGGGCGAAGACCTGACCGGGATTGATTGCCAGCATCCGATCGGGATAGACCTCGGCTTCACCAAAGGTCACACCAAATAAAGTGACTTGATACGCGGTGGGCGATAAATCCAGATTATCGCGGATATGCACCGGTGGAATTAAGAAGCCCATTTCCTGCGAAATCTTTTTGCGAATACCTTTGATGCGATTCATCAACTGGCCGCCCTGATTTTTGTCTACCAGTGGGATCAAGCGATAACCGACTTCCAGTCCAATTGGATCAACCGGACTTAAATCATCCCAACTCAGCTCCCGTTGATCTCGATTGGCTTCCTGTTGTGGCGGTGGAGCTGCCGCAAGTGTGGCGGCTTTTTGACGCTGTGCTATCAACCAGGCACTGCCAGCACCGGCACCGGCCAAAAGTAAAAATGGGACATTTGGCATGCCAGGAATTAAACCCATTCCGCCGATAATGCCTGAGGTAATGGCCAGGGTTTTGGGTTCTTTCAACAACTGAGAGAAAATCTGCTCACCAATATCCTGATCAGCAGTAGAGCGGGTGACCAGCAAGCCCGCAGCGGCAGCAAGCAGTAATGAAGGTATCTGGGCGACCAGACCATCACCTATCGTCAGCAGGGTATAGTTATGTGCTGCTTCAGAAAAGCTCAGACTATGTTGCAGAACACCAATGACAAATCCACCGATGATATTGATAAACAGGATCAGGATCCCGGCAATAGCATCACCGCGAACAAATTTACTGGCACCATCCATAGAACCGTAAAAATCTGATTCCTGCATGATTTCTTCACGACGACGGCGGGCTTCATCCTGATCAATTAAGCCAGCATTTAAGTCAGCGTCGATCGCCATTTGTTTACCGGGCATCGAATCCAGGGTAAAACGGGCGCTAACTTCAGCAATACGCGTTGCACCTTTGGTTACTACCACAAAGTTGATAATAACCAGAATGGCGAAAACGACCAGACCTACCGCATAGTTACCGCCGATAACAAACTCACCAAATGCTTCGATAACCTGCCCGGCGGCGGCAGTACCGGTGTGTCCCTCAAGCAGAACAATACGGGTAGAAGCGACATTTAAAGCCAGTCTTAGCAGGGTTGCTAATAGCAGTATGGTTGGGAATGCGGCGAACTGTAAGGGTTTTCTCACATAAACACTGGCCAGCACGATGGTCAGTGATAAGGCGATATTAAAGCTGAATAACATATCCAGCATAAATGCAGGAAGGGGAATGACCACCATGGCCAGCAATGCCACCAGGAACATTGGTGTCGCGACATTACCGTTTAACACCCCACCTAAACGGCTTGTCAGGCTTGTATTCTCCATTGACTACTCATCTCGTTTAAATTCATCCGGTATTGGCAAGTCTTCTGTATTGAGATTTGGCTTGTTACCGCCCGTATTTTTATAACGTCTCAATTGGAAGACAAACGCCAATATCTGGGCTACTGCAATATACAGACCAGATGGAATTTCCTGACCGATTTCCGTGCTGTAATAGACGGCTCGGGTCAGTGGAGGAGCAGATATAATGGGCACTTCGTGGTGATCGGCGACCATTCTGATTTGTTGCGCCATCAGATCGGTGCCTTTAGCCAGGACAACTGGAGCGCCAGATTTAGATTGGTCGTAACGTAAAGCAACCGCATAGTGTGTTGGGTTGGTAATGATAACGTCGGCTTCGGGCACATCCTGCATCATCCGTTGTTGAGATAACTGGAGTTGCATCCTGCGAATCCGCCCTTTGACTTCCGGGCTACCTTCGGTTTCTTTATTTTCGTCTTTAAGTTCCTGTTTTGTCATGCGTAATTGTTTAGTGTGATTCCATAGCTGGAAAGGCACATCAATCAACGCAATCAAAATCAGGCTGGCACAAATTGCTAAAAATCCCCAGAGGACAATGAACCCCAGCTCTGTCATTGCCACTTCAACTTCCTGCCGTCCCAGTGTCAATAATCGGTCACGCAGACTCCACAGAATTAAGGTGCCTATGCTGCCCACCAGTAAAAACTTGCCTAGCGCTTTGCCAAGTTCAACCAGACCCTGAGGGCCAAAAATACGCTTAAGACCGCGAAGCGGACTCATCTTTTCCGGTTTGACGCCCATGGCCTGCGTGGAGAAATTCCAGCCGCCAATCAATGCCGGAGCTGCTAATGCCGCTATCAGCGTAATTGCCAGAAAACTACCGACATCAACAGCCATGATTTTCAAGGCGACAATCAGCTGCTGCGCCATCATATGCGGGTCCATGATCAACTTGCGGTTCAGCGAAAAGGATTGGGTCATTACCTCGCCGAGACTGCTGACCAGATTTCCACCCACAAACAGCATCGCCACCGCACTGGAAATCAATACCACTACTGTGCTTAATTCCTGGGATCGGGGGACCTGACCCTTCTCCCGTGCTTCATCAAGACGTTTACCCGAGGGGTCTTCGGTGCGTTCCTGACCGCTATCCTGATCAGCCATTGTTCACTACCAGCATTCGTGTCATTTGCAGCATTTGATCCGAAAAGTTAACCAGATGATTGCCGACCGCGGGCAGGGTGATATAAATGATGACAAAGCCCAAGCCGATGGTAAGCGGAAAACCGATCGAAAATGGGCTGATTTGCGGGGCAGCACGAGACAAAATACCAAACGCCAGATTGACCATCATTAAAGAGCCAATTGCAGGTAAGGCAATAATAACACCGGCTGCATACATCCAGCTGGCCAGCCCGGCGATATCACGAAAACTTTCCACTGAAATACCGCCGGCACCCATTGGCAAGGTGATAAAGCTTTCTGCCATCACCTGGATCAATACTAAATGCCCATTAATACTGAGAAACATCAGGGTAATGAAGATCAGATAAAATTGACTGATTACTGGCACCGTAGTGCCATTCTGAGGATCAACCATTGAGGCAAAACCAAGCCCCATCTGCATTGCAATAATCTGACCGGCGACGATGAAGGCATTAATCAATAGTTGCAACATAAATCCCATGCAGATACCAATCATCACTTCTTGAGCAATAAGCAGGATGCCTTCACCACTCAGCGGCGAGAATACCGGGGGGGGAGTATTGATGGTTGGAACCACCACGAAAGTGATGGCCAGAGCAATGATCAGTCTGGTTCGAACATTGACAAAATTGCTACTAAAAATCGGTGCCACCATCAGCATACCGCCAATGCGAAATAGCGGCAGCATATACGCCCCGAGCATCGCACTGATTTCTGCGATAGACAGATTCATCGCTAACCTATCAGGTAGGGAATGTTTTCAAACAGTCGAACCGTGTAATTGGTGACCAGACTGAGCATCCATGGGCCGGCTACCATCAATACCAAAATCGTTACCAGCAATTTGGGAATGAAACTTAACGTCTGTTCGTTGATAGAGGTAGCCGCCTGAAACATGCTCACGATTAAGCCGGCGATTAACGCTGGAATGAGTATCACAATAATCAGCAAAGTAATCACTTCAAGAGTTTGCTGCATAACGGTTAAGACGGTTTCAGGAGTCATCGCTAAATATAAAAGCTGGAAGCCAGCGTTCCCATTAATAATGCCCAGCCATCAATTAAAACAAATAACATCAGTTTAAAGGGCAGAGAGATCAGCATGGGTGACAACATCATCATCCCCATTGCCATCAAAACTGAAGCGACGACAAGATCAATAATCAAAAATGGTACGAAAATCAAAAAGCCAATTTGAAAAGCGGTTTTTAACTCGCTGGTCACAAAAGCTGGCAGCAGCAGGCTGAAAGGTACATCTGCAGGACTTTCAATGGCGGAATAACCACCAATTTCAGCAAATAATTCGATATCACTTTCTCTGGTCTGCGCCAGCATAAATTCGCGAAAGGGTTGACTAACCTGTTCAATCGCTGCGGTTGCTTCGATATCGCCATCCATATATGGCTGAACGCCATTTTCATAGGCTGTACTGAAGACCGGAGACATGATAAAGAAAGTCAGAAACAGCGCCAGACCAATCATAATCTGATTGGAAGGCGTGGACTGCACACCCATTGCCTGCCGCAGAATCGCCAATACAATAATGATCCGGGTAAATGAGGTCATCATTAACAATGCTGCCGGTAACAGCGTCAACACTGTCATTAACGCCAGGATCTGCAAGGTCAGCGAATAACTTTGTGATCCATCTTCGCCAGTCGACAAGGTCAATGCAGGAATACCGGGCTCAGCTAAAACCAAGCCAGGCAACACTAGCAGTAACAAGAACAAACCAACGCTACGCATTATTTATGGCCTCGCTGCTGCATCATCTGTTTCAGCCGATCAGCAAATGACTCGCCCTCAGCGGGTGGGGAAATTTCACGAATGGGAAGTGGTTCGGATAGCGTATGCAAAGTGCTGATATTTTGCGCAGTAACACCAATTAAAAGCTGTTGTTCGCCCACTTGTATCAACACAGCTTTTTCCCGCGTACCTAAAGAGAGGGAGCCTAAAACCTTTAATTGACCATTATGTGCTGCGTGAAAGAATTGACTGCGTTTAAGGATCCAGCCTAAAAACACAATTATCGCCAGCACCACAATCAAGCCAAAGATCGTTTGTAGCAATGTACTGGCATTGACTGGTGTGGAACTCATGGTTTCTGCGTTGACCAATAGTGGGAACAACGCAACAGAGTTCACCAAAATGACTTGCCAATATCTCATCGCAGTTTTTTAATCCGCTCTGCGGCGCTGATAACATCGGTCAGACGTATACCGAATTTGTCGTTAACCACCACTACCTCACCATGGGCAATCAAGGTGTCGTTAACCAATACGTCCATCGGTTCACCCGCCAGCCGATCCAGTTCAACCACTGAACCCTGACTTAATTGCAGTAAATTACGGATGCTGATTCGGGTACGGCCAATTTCCATCGAAATGGTCACCGGAATATCCAGAACCATGTCCATATCTACATCAGTACGTGGTTTACCTTCATCATCCAGTTTATTCAGTGGAGCAGGGCTGGGCCGGGCTGCTGATGACTCGGCATCGGCCTGCTCTTCAAGTGCTGCTGCCCAGTCATCCTGGCCGCTATCGTCATCGACCTGTTCTTCCAGTGCAGCCGCCCATTCGTCAGCCAGATCCTGATCGGATTGTTTTGTATCTTCACTCATGATTTTTAGCCTTTGTCATCTGGTAACTTGGTGTAGTGTCTTTGGGATGTTCAATAATTGAGGTGATTTTCAACGCCGCTTTTTCATTATGCTCACCATAGCTAGCACGGAATATCGGGATATTTTCCACCATTGTGGTCACCGTTTTGGGCATGCTGATAGGGATAATGTCGCCCACTTTTAATGAGCGAACTTGTTCCAGCGTCAGTTTCGTTTGCGCCAGTGTTGCCGAAACGGTGACATCCGCCAACATCAATTCTTCACGCATTGATTTGGCCCAGCGACCATCATCGGCAGAACGATCACTTTGCAGGCCGGTATCCAGTAACTCACGAATCGGTTCCAGCATCGAGTAGGGCAAGGTGATATGTAAATCTCCACCACCCCCATCCAGTTCAATATGGAAGGTGGAAATAACCACTACTTCACTGGGACTGACAATGTTGGCAAACTGAGGATTGACTTCATGGCTGACGAATTCAAATTTTACTGGCATAACCGGTGACCAGGCTTCAGTCAAATCGGTAAAGCACAAATTCAACACCATCCGTATCACCCGTAACTCGGTGGCAGTGAACTCCCGGCCTTCTATACGAGCCTGAAACCGGCCTTCACCACCAAAATAATTATCCAGAATGGTAAACACTAATTTGGGTTCAAAGACGATAAGTCCAGTGCCACGTAATGGTTGTAGCTGAATCAGATTCAGACTGGTCGGAACAAACAATGTATGAACATACTCAGAGAACTTCATCACCTGAACGCCACCCACTGAAATCTCAGCGGAGCGGCGCAGCATATTAAACAGATTAATTCGTAAATAGCGAGCGAAACGTTCGTTGATCATTTCCAGCGTCGGCATCCGACCACGAATAATGCGTTCTTCGTTACCGAAGTCATAACGCCGTGGTTTGCCGAACTCATCCAGTTCAGGTTTATTCTGCTGGATATCGTCACCGCCAAGACCATTTAGCAGTGCATCGACTTCATCCTGTGACAATATATCGTGAACGGCCATATCTATTGCATTACCAAACTGGTGAAATAAACGGCTTCAAGCCCGGTGACATCACTATTCTGCTGTTTAAGGAAACTATTAATGGTTTCCAGCGATGCCTGCTGTAAAGCCTTTGTGCCCTCAGTCGTACTGAGATCGTCATAATTTTGACTGTAAAACAACATCAGCAATTCATGAACCAGTGCGGGTTCATGTAAAGCAAACAGATCAATGGATGCCTGATCGCGCGCCATGACTTTCATTTTGATTTGCAGATAGCGAACCCGATCGTTACTTTGCTCTGAGAAATTGACAATAAAGGGGGCGGTCACTTCATGATAAACCGGAGTGGCTTTCTGTACCTCTACCTCGGCATCCTCTGTCGACTCATCCGAAGCTGCATCTTTAGACAGCCACCAGTAAACACCTGCCCCTATGATAGATAACAGCACGACAATACCAATAATCATGATGATTTTGGTTTTTTTGCTCATGCCTTGTTTGAGTTCGATATCTTTTTGTATTTCAGCCATGTTGTCTATGTCCTATCGATAAATTATTCAAAGCAAATACCGTGCCTGTTCATTGCCAGAGAAAGGTAGTGAAATACACTGCTTCAAGGTTGCTGTTACCTGTCTCTTCTTCAAAAATGGCTTTAATACGCTGATAAGCTTCTTCCTGGAGTTGGGTACGACCTTCCAGACTTTTTACTGAATCCATATTTTGCTCTGCAAATAGAATACGCAGCGTGTCCTGAATCATTGGTAGGTTACTTTCTGCACTGGCCAGGATGGCTGGATCTTCTGACTTTAACGCTACCTTGATTTGCAGATAACGTGCCTGATCATCACTTTGCCGCAAAAAATTAATGGTAAAGGGCTCTTCAATAACGTAATACAATGGTTGATTCGGCTGGCCACCTCCCGCATAACATACATAGCTGGTAAAACTGAGCAATGTGATTATTAATGCGTTCAGCAGATTTTTCATGACTTGGTATACTCCTTTGCGGAATGAGCTGGTGATATCAGCAACTGATTATGACAAGCTTAGGTAATGCGTGAAAGGGGGCAATTTGTCTAATAATGAACTAAAGCAAAATCAGGTGCCGAGAGCGAGCAAAAAAGATTTCTGGCTGACCCTGCCACAATACTGTCTGCCACAACACTTATTATCACTGCTGATGCACCGAATTTGTCGATTAACCACACCCTGGTTTAAGAATCGCATAATCTCAATTATTATTCGCCAGTATAAGGTGGATATGTCGGAAGCGGTAAATCCAGATATTAATTCCTATCAGCATTTCAATGCTTTTTTTACCCGCAAAATTAAACCCCAAACCAGACCAGTCGCATTGGGGAGTGACGTAGTTGTCTCTCCGGTAGATGGTTGTTTAAGCCAGTTGGGCTTTATCCAACAAGGCAGAATTGTACAGGCCAAGGGCCATGATTATTCAACGCTCGAACTATTAGGTGGCGATTCAGCAGTAGCGGAAAAGTTTGATGGGGGACAATTTGCGACAATTTATCTGTCACCACGTGATTACCATAGAATCCATATGCCTGTTTCAGGAAGTCTGACCCGAATGCGCTATATACCGGGGAAATTATTTTCGGTTAACCCACTTACCGTTCGCGGTGTACCGAGATTGTTTGCCCGCAACGAGCGCGTGGTCACAATTTTTCAGACCGACTTTGGACCTGTGGCGCTCATTCTGGTTGGCGCTATTTTTGTTGGCAGTATGGAAACAGTGTGGCATGAAGGCGAGATTACACCGCCATACACCAAAGGTATTCTGGACTGGCACTATACCGATGCCCATATTCGTCTGAATAAAGGTGAGGAGATGGGGCGTTTCAACATGGGGTCGACGGTGGTTTTATTGTTACCACCTGGCGCGCCAACCTGGACAGATAACTGGAAAGCCGAGATGAAGATAAAACTGGGTCAGGCCCTGACCTGAGGTATCTAAATAATCAAACGCAAAAAAAAACCGGACATTGTCCGGTTTTTTTGTTTGCTATCTAGACATTGTTACGCCAGGCGTGACAACTGTTGTCCTTTAATTGCTCCACTTCTTCCGGACCCCAGGTACCCGCTGTATAGGTGTGGATGAAATCTTTTTCTTCAGACCATTTCTCCAGGATCGGATCAACCGCTTTCCAGGCCAGATTGACTTCATCAGCACGCAGGAATAAAGAACGATCACCTTGGATAGCATCCAGGATTAATGCTTCATAAGCATCAAGCTTGTGCTTGTTGTCATCGGACTCCATTGTTTCCAGACCAACGGTATGCGCTTTCATTTCCAACCCGGGTTGTTTGGCCTGTAGTTCAATACGCAACGTATTGTCAGGTTGCAGACCCATGACAATCCAGTTGGCATGACTTTCACCTACTTTGGTGTCTTTGAATAATTCCAAAGGCGGTTTTTTAAAGCGAATGGCAATCATCGCTTTTGATTCAGGCATGCATTTACCTGTACGCAGATAAAAAGGCACACCATGCCAGCGCCAGTTATCAATATAGACTTTCATCGCGGCATACGTTTCGGTCACACTGCCTGCAGGTGCATCATCTTCTTCCAGATAACCTTTGACCGGTTTGCCGTTGATTTCACCTGCCGCATATTGGCCACGGAAAGCATGTTGATCAACGATGTCTTTAGTGATTGGACGAATTGATTTGAGAACTTTTACTTTTTCATCGCGTAATGATTCATCATCCATGTCTGCAGGTGGTTCCATTGCGACCAATGCCATCACTTGCAATAAGTGACTTTGAATCATGTCACGTAAAGCGCCCGAACCATCATAGTAGCCAGCACGGCCACCAACACCTTGTTGTTCGGCATGGGTGATCTGTACGTGATCAATGTATTTGTGATTCCACAAGGGTTCTAACAACAAATTGGCAAAGCGGAAAACAAAGATATTCTGAACCGTGCCTTTACCCAGGTAATGATCGATACGGTAAGTCTGTTCTTCGGTGAAGTTTTTGCGCAGAATGCGTTCCAGTTCAGCGGCACTTTTCTGATCGTAACCAAAGGGTTTTTCGACCACCAGATGACGCCAGCCATCAGTTTCCTGATTCAACCCAACTGCAGAAAGCTGATCGCCCACTACGCTGAATAGAGAAGGACTGATGGAGAGGTAAAAAACGATATTTTGAGAGAAACCATTTTCCGGTGTAGTGATCAGTTTTTTCAATTCGTGATAGCTGAAGGCTTCGTTGATATCACATTTGAAATAATGCACTTTCTTCAGAAAAGTTTGCAGTAAATCGTTATCGATGCCACCACGAACTCTGGGAGTAACGTATTCTGTTACCAGCTCCTGCCACTCTTCCTGGGTGCTTTCTTTGCGTCCCATACAAATGATGCGGGTGTCGTCGGTTAAACGATTTTCCGCTTGTAAATGATACAAGGCGGGCAGCAGTTTTTTCTGGGACAGATCGCCGGTGGCGCCGAAAATAACAATAGTACAAGGTTGCATGGTTTCTCCCGTTACAAGGCTGTGACTATGCCTTTGAGCGTATATAATTGAGTAATTGTACAATTTTGGGAGAGCATAGTGCGAAAAATTCTGTTTGCAAGTAGTGAAGTGCATCCGCTGATAAAAACCGGTGGCTTAGCGGATGTCTCAGCCAGTCTGCCATTGGCCCTTTCACAGATGCAGCAGGATATTCGTATTATCATGCCGGCATATCGTGCCACACTGCAGCAATTAGGCGAATGTCCGCTGATTGCCACAGTAAAACTGGAGGGCTATCATCAGCCTATCCAGCTTCTGCAAGCACAATTACCGGATAGTGATGTTGTCGTGTTGCTGGTGGATTCTCCTGAGCATTTTGATCGGGATGGTGGACCTTATTGCGATACACAAGGGGCAGACTGGGCGGATAATGCGGCACGTTTTGCGTTATTTTGCCGCGCTGTTGTAGCGGTAGCCACCAATCATGCTGGATTAGACTGGCAACCCGATGTAGTGCATTGTAATGACTGGCAGACCGGTCTGATTCCTGCGTTACTCAGCCTGGAAAAGACTCGCCCGGCTACTGTTTTCACCATTCATAACATGGCCTACCAAGGGTTGTTTTCCCGTGAAGTATTTGAGATGCTCGATTTGCCTGATGCGTTATGGCAGATTGAGGGCATTGAATTTTACGGCATGATGTCCTTTATGAAAGGTGGCCTGGTTTATGCCGACCACATCACCAGCGTCAGCCCCACCTATGCGCAGGAAATCTGTCATTACGAATACGGTTATGGCCTGGAAGGTTTACTGGCCTTGCGTTCAGAACAATCACGACTCAGTGGTATCGTGAATGGTATTGATACTCAGGAATGGAATCCGCAAACCGATAAGTTCATCAGTCACCACTACAGTATTAAAAACCTGCGACCCAAATTGCTCAATAAAAAAGCATTGCAGCAGCATTTCTTTCTTCCCGAATCAGCCGACACATTGATGTTTGGCATGATCAGTCGGCTGGTGTCGCAAAAAGGTGTGGATCTCACGATTGATGCGATTCATCGTCTACTGGCAGAAGGCAAAGATGTCCAATTGGTTTGTTTGGGAAGTGGCGAAGCCGGATTTGAACAGGATTTGCGTGTTTTACGTGCCAGATTTCCTGATAAAGTGGGCATCCAATTTGGTTATGATGAAGCATTGGCGCATAAAATCGAGGCGGGTGTTGATTCGTTTTTGATGCCATCACGATTTGAACCCTGTGGTTTGAACCAAATGTATAGTCTGCGCTATGGCACGTTACCTGTCGTCAGAAATACCGGTGGCCTGGCCGACACAGTAGTCGATGCGAACGAAGAAAATCGTAAACAGATGTTGGCAACAGGCTTTAAATTTACCAAGCCCACCGTCGAGGATTTGTACAATACTCTGTTAACGGTGAATGAATTATTTTCACATCCCCGGTTATGGCGACGGATGATGCTGACTGCAATGGTGCAGGATTTTAGTTGGATAAATAGCGCGCAAGCCTATTTGCACCTTTATCAGCAATTAGTGGATAACTCATGACAACACGGCAAGTTGATTTCAGTAGCGCTGTGGCGCTTGATTTACTTATGGACAAAGATTTACGTTCACACGTCCGTTTTTTGGTGAATTTATTGGGCGAAGTTATCGCTGAACAGTCCGGGCCTGAGGTTTATCAGGTGATTGAGCAGTTACGCAAAGGATTTATCCGACTGCGTAAGGAAGATGATGTTGAGCTGCGTCAAACTCTCAAGGATAAAATTGAATCGTTGGATGAACTGACCTTACGTGAAGTTATCCGCGCTTTTAATCTGTATTTCAGTCTGGTCAACACGGCTGAAGAAGCCTATCACCACCATAATCGACAAATTCAACTGCGAAACGGTGGAAATCTCTGGCATGGTTCGTTTCTGGATACACTGACTCAGTTCAAAAATGAAGGTGTATCAATCAAACAGCTACAGGATTTGCTGGAAAAACTGGTTTTTATGCCGGTGTTTACCGCCCATCCAACCGAGTCCAAACGACGCACCGTGATGGAAATCTTACGTCGCGTGTTTTTGCTTGATGAGAAACTTACTGAAGGTCTGATAACACCGTTTGATCAACAGCAGATTCGTAACCAATTGAAACGCCAAATCCAGCTGCTCTGGTCAACTGATGAAGTAAGAGCGGTTAAACCATCAGTTCGCGATGAAATCAAAAACGGATTGTATTATTTCAATGTCAGTCTGTTTGATGCAGTGCCACGCAGTTATCGTAACCTGGAGAATGCTCTTCGTCGGGTTTATGGTGATGAACTGGATCCGGAAACACCAATTGTGGTGCCAGATTATTTACGTTTTGGCTCATGGATTGGTGGGGACCGTGATGGCAATCCCTTTGTCACTGCGCAAACAATGGAAATGGCGATAGCGCTGCAAAAGCGCACGGTAATTCGACGTTATCTGGAAGATGTCACTAAACTCAGTTTTATTCTGACGCAGACGCAGCCACTCTGCGAGATCAATGCTGATTTGGCTACCGATATCGAACTGAGCGAACAACGTTTTGCCGGAGCCTTTTCAACCAATCCGCAACGGTTTATTAATGAGCCTTACCGCCGCAAGCTTTATATGATGCGCTATCGGCTCAAAGATAATCTGGCTGTTCTGGAAGAATTCTTTCGCCCGGATCTGCAAATTGAAAGTCTCGGTGTGGCCTATCATAACGAAGATGAGTTTCTGGCGGATTTGTACCTGATACATAAATCACTGGTGGATAATGGCGATATCGCGATAGCTGCCGCTGAACTCACCGATCTGATTCGGCTGGTCAAAACCTTTGGGTTTTATCTTTATAATCTCGATATTCGTCAGGAATCATCAAAGCATACTGATGCGGTGGGCGAGATATTAGCGCTCACTGGCCTCAATCGCCATTATCTGCAAATGGATGAAGCAGAGCGCCAGACGTTGTTATCGGATTTACTGTCGGCCCCCAGATTGCCAGAAATATACGGCGATTTGCAGCCAGACTCTCTGGAAATTCTCAATGTATTCAGATTAATCGCCCGACTGCGGGTAGAGGTCAGTGAAAAAGCATTTGGTAATTATGTGATTTCCATGACCCATCAGGCCAGTCATATTCTGGAAGTAATGCTGCTGGCCAGATTTGCCGATTTAATTGGTCAGGATGAACATGGCTGGTTTTGCCATATCCGGGTAGCACCATTATTCGAAACCATTGAGGATCTTGAGCATATCGAGCCGGTAATGTCTGCTTTGCTTGAGAACAGTCAGTACCGCACCTTGCTCAGTGCTTCGGGCAATATGCAGGAAGTCATGCTTGGCTATTCGGATTCCTGTAAGGATGGTGGCATTCTGGCATCTGCATGGAATTTATACCAGGCGCAGAAAACGGTCAGTCGACTTTCAGAACAATATGCTATCGGTTGCCGAATGTTTCATGGCCGTGGTGGCACCATCGGCCGTGGTGGTGGCCCGACGCATGATGCCATCTTGGCTCAACCGGTCGATACCGTGCACGGTCAGATCAAGTTTACCGAGCAGGGTGAAGTGCTGTCATTTAAATACGGTAATACTGAAACTGCGGCCTATGAGTTAGGTATGGGGGTCTCTGCATTAATTAAAGCCAGCAGGGGACTGGTAACCGATTCAGCTCAGGAAAAGCCCGAATACCTTTCGATCATGCAGCAACTGGCACAGTTGGGTGAACAGCAATATCGACAATTGACCGAGCAGACTCCCGGCTTTCTCGACTATTTCTATGAAGCCTGCCCAATCAGTGAAATCGGTTTGATGAATATTGGCTCACGGCCTTCACATCGTAAGGTCGGCGATCGATCCAAGTCTTCGGTCAGAGCGATTGGGTGGGTGTTTGCCTGGGCGCAATCAAGACATACCTTGCCAGGCTGGTATGGGATTGGTAGTGCGATTGCCACGTGGATTTCTGGGGATCCTGAAAGACGTCAAATACTGCAAAAAATGTATTTTGAATGGCCGTTTTTCCGGGCAATGGTGAGTAATACCCAGATGTCACTTTCCAAGGCTGATATGGATATCGCGGCAGAATATGCTGATCTGTGTATCGATAAACAGCAGGCGCAACAGGTACTCTCTGTTATACGTAATGAATACCAGCAAACAGCCAGTCAATTATTACAGCTGACAGGGGCGGAGACGCTAATGGCCGAAAATCCCCAATTAGCCTTGTCTTTACGAAGAAGGCAGGCTTACCTGGATCCGCTGAATCATATCCAGTTACTGTTATTGAAACGTTATCGGCATGGCGATTACAGTGATGCGGAAACAGCCAAATGGCGCGATCCGTTGTTGCGCACTATCAGCGCCATTTCACAGGGAATGCGTAATACCGGTTAATCGTCTTTGGCAGCACGATCCTTCTTGGGAATATAACGCGGTTTATCTTCCTTGCTTTTGGATCGTGCCTTGTTAGCCTTGGCCTTGGGTGCAAGCCCCTTCAATTTGCGGATGGGTAAGCTGTGGCCAAGGTGATATTCAATGCGTTCCAGATTTTTCAGATCGTGCGGTTCAACCAGATTAATCGCCGTGCCATGTTTATCTGCCCGACCGGTACGGCCAATACGATGAATATAGTTATCACCGCGAAACGGCAGATCGTAGTTAATGACATGGGTAATATCTGCTACATCCAGCCCCCTGGCAGCAACATCGGTGGCTACCGTGACCTTGATTTGGCCGGCGCGGAATTTACGAATCCGTTCACGGCGTACAGATTGATCAAAATCACCATGTAACAGCTGAGCGGAGATATTCTGTGACTGTAACCAGTCGCAGACTTCTTCAGCACGGATTTTTTTATTACAGAATACTAAGGCTCGTTGGCAGGCCGGTGCGTTGATAAATGCTAATAATAAAGCCTGTTTATGTTCACGGTTATCAGCCAGATAAACCTGCTGAGTAACATTCTCTGCCAGTTGATTGGCCGCATTAATATGAATTTCCTGCGGGTCGGTAAGCAGTTCGTCGGCAAAAATTCTGACACCACTGCCTGCCAAGGTTGCCGAGAATAGTCCAGCCTGGAATTTTGATTTAATAGCGGCGAGCGCCATCAGCACATCAGGACCCTGACCCATATCGAGCATGCGATCGGCTTCGTCAATAATGACCAGTTCAACTGCTGATAAATCGACTGATTCATCATTTACCAGACTTAACAGACGACCGGGCGTAGCGATAATAATGTCGCATTGAGCAGTAGCATGTTGCACCTGCGCCCAAGGCGAGGCACCGCCGGTCAACATGGCGATGGTCGGTTTAAAGGCTTTACCGAGTTGATGAAACACATGCTGGATCTGAAATGCCAGTTCGCGGGTTGGAGCGAGGATCAGAATACGAGCCTGATCGTGCTTATGGCGTTCATCATTGAGGCGTTGCAAAATTGGCAGGATAAAGGCCGCCGTTTTCCCGGTACCGGTAGCGGCACAGGCCAATACGTCCTGACCGGCCAATAATGCCGGGATCGCCAGTTGCTGGACCTCAGTCGGTTTTTCAAAACCACTGTCGCGCACAGCGGCAATCAATTCATCATCAAGGAATAGATCGTCAAAAGTCATGGTGTTTATCTTATCAGTCGAAAGCGCCTGTGGGATCACAACAGGCATAGAAGTGGCGGGCAATATAACACAATATTGCTGCTAAGCCTGATGTGGTTGTTTTACTTCAGGTAGTCAAAACCAGCAAACAGCCAGCAATCATGACTGCGCAAGCCGCTAATCGGCGAAGAATATGTTTTTCATGAAAAATGCGGTAGCCGAGAAACACCTGTAATACCATACTGAGTTGGAATAACGCCAGCGAATAGGCCACCAGTAATTGCGAAAAAATCAGCATAGTGGTGTATTGCATCAAAAAAATAAAACCGCCCAGCCAGAGAAAATGACTGCGGTGTTGTCTGGCTGCTTGCCAATCCATTTCCCAGCGTTTGCCACCAAACCAGTAATACAGACCAATCGATAATGGCAGGCCAAATAAACACCAATAGACTGTGGTTGCCAGTGCACCGCCACTCAATACGGCATTTTTAAGTGGCAGGGTGCCAATTGAAAATAACAGTATGGATAAAAACCGATATTGCACGCCGCGTTGCATGAATAATTGCGATAGTCGGTTTGCAGATGGAGTTGTGGCCGGAGGGAATAACAAAAAACTGCCAAGCAAAATGATTATAACCCCGTTGAGCCCCTGCATACTGGGCACTTCGCCCAGAAAGATCAGCGCAAGAATCATCGAAAATACAACTTTATACGCGTTCAGTGGGCCGAAAACCGATAAATCGGTTTTGGATAAAGACAACACCAGAAATAAAGTGCCCGCCATATCCAGCAGAGCAGCCAGCAGAATATTGATCCAGAAGCGATGATCAATGGCACTGTGTTCCACCAATAGTATTAAAGGCAGACTAATGCAGGCCAGAACGAGATAGGAAAGCATCACGATAAATAGTGAATGCAGACCTTTGTGAGTGAACTGTTTTTGAAAAACGTTAGCCGCGGCGGAGGAAAATATCCTCCCTAGGACGATCAGTAACTCCATTACTCAGCAGAGTTTAATGGCAGATAATTATTTTCAGCATTGGTTTGATAAGCATTAAACATCTGGTAGTTGGCGTCCGGATCAAAACTGAAGACGATAAAATGATCCTTGCGTGAGCCCATTTCCATGCCTGGTGTACCGACCGGCATCTGCGGAACCGACAAACCTTTGATATGAGCAGGTTTATCGATCAGTAATTGTTTAATATCATCAGCCGGCACATGGCCTTCGATCACAAAATCATTAATAACGGCGGTATGACAGGAAGCCATATTGTTGGGCACACCAAGTTTTTGTTTAATTGTCGCCATATCATTACGGATCTGATCAATCACTTCAAATTGATGTTTTTCGAGATGCTCAATCCATTTATGGCAGCACTGACAATTGGCGTCACGATATACAGTAATCATTTGTGGCTGTTCAAGTTGCAGACGAGCCTGATCCCATTCGCTGGCGTGGAGAGTAGATGCTAAAGCCAGACTCAGCAGTAAAGTCAGGCCGAAATTTACCATTTTATTAAGGGCACTCAATCATAATCTCCTGATCCTGGCTGTTTTTCTCGACATACTCCAAAGCCCACAATGTCGACTTATTATTTTCAACATCAATCATCTGCGGCAACTCGACACAATCGATTCCATGGTTTTTAAAGTGATCGATTTCAGTTTCTGTCAGCAACTGCGGGTTATGCCAGATGGCTGAAATATCATCACTGATTTCAGCCTGAAAAGCTTCCAGACCCTCACGAGTAAAAATAATAAGTACCATGATTATGGGATATCCAAATAGGCTTTTTCAGAGATAGTCGCCCAATCTTCATCCTGTTCACGAAAGTTTTTATAGGCTTGATGAACACGATTGAATTTAGGATTTTCCGCGGCTTCTTCAGCCAGAGTCTGTTCAGTAATTTTTTTGAGCGTATTCAATACATCCGCTGGGAAGGGAACGATATTGATATCATCGCGCTGACGTAACTCTGCCAGTGCAGCCACATTCTTCTGTTCCATTTCGGAGGCCATTAACAAATTTTCTGCTTTGGCTGCATTTTCGATAATAGCTTGTAAATCAGGCGGCAATAAATCCCAGGCACGTTTATTAATACTGAGTTCCAGCACAGCACCTGGTTCCTGCCAGCCCGGATAATAATAAAATCTGGCTGCGCGATGCAGACCCAGACGTTGATCGTGGTAGGGCGCAATCCACTCAGTGGCGTCAATGGTATTGCGTTCCAGCGCGGTATATACTTCACTGCCAGCAAGCAGAATGGGATTACCGCCGGCTTTGGCAAAAACTTTGCCCCCTAAGCCGGGGATACGCATTTTTAAGCCTTGCAAATCGGCCATCGAGTTGATTTCTTTATTAAACCACCCCCCCATTTGAATGCCGGTATTGCCTAACGGAAAAGGCACAATATTGTAGGGCTCATAGACTTCACGCCATAAATCCAGGCCACCACCATGATATAACCAGGCATTCATGCCGCGTGGGGTCATACCAAATGGCACGGTAGAGAAAAACTGCGCTTCTGGTACTTTACCCGCCCAGTAATAGGCACTACCGTGGCCCATTTCAACGGTTCCCTGAGAAACAGCGTCAAAAGTCTGCAAAGCCGGAATCAATTCACCACCGGCAAATACTTTAACCTTGAGGCGGCCATTGGACATGGCTTCAAGGTTGGCGGCAAAGCGTTCAGCCCCTTCCTGCAGCACCGGGAAACCCGGGGGCCAGGCGGTTACCATTTTCCAACGATAGATTTTACTGGTATCAATTTCTTCGTTAAACGGGCCAGTGTCATCAGGACCACAGGCGGAGAGTAAGCAGATGCTTACCAGCAATGCCAAGCGTCGTATAAATACGGATAAATGCATTATCGTTTTCCTGAATTACAAGGTTTCAAGTTTGGCATAGGCCAATACCAGCCATTTACTTCCGGCTTGTTTGAAATTCACATGAACACGAGCGTGACTGCCATTGCCTTCAGTGTCAATAATCACACCCTGACCAAATTTCTGATGCATCACCTGTTGCCCGGTTCTGAACCCGTTATCATCAGCTGATTGTGATCGACTGGCAAGTGCCGTCAGACCAGATGCGGCCATATTTTGTGGAGAACGTACCTGATGAACTCGTTCAGCGGGAATTTCACTCAAAAAGCGCGAAGGGCGAGGATGCATTTCCTGCCCATACAAATAGCGTGATTCGGTATACAACAGATAGAGTGTTTTGCGTGCCCGGGTCATGCCGACATAACAAAGACGGCGCTCTTCGGCCAGTCGCAGCGGGTCATCAGCTGATTTCTGCCCCGGGAACAGGCCTTCTTCCATACCCACCATAAAGACGATGGGAAATTCCAGACCTTTGGCGGAATGCAGAGTCATTAACTGCACACAATCCTGCCATTGATCACCCTGGTTTTCGCCAGCTTCCAAAGCGGCGTGCGCAAGAAAAGCATCCAGTAACGGCATCTCTTCTTCATCGTCAGCGCGCATAAATTCACGACTGGCGTTAATCAGTTCGTCCATGTTTTCAATGCGACCCTGGCCTTTTTCGGTTTTGTCCTTGGCAAAATGGGTACGTAAACCACTTTCGTCGATCACCAGTGCAGTCAGTTCATGTAATGACATGGTGTCATCTTCGGGTGTGAGCGAATCAATCAGCTCCAGAAAACTCGATAAGGCGTTGGCTGCTCTGGCAGGGAAAACTTTTTGTTGTAAGGTATCCACCGCAGATTGCCACATGGATTGATTGGTTTCCCGGGCATATTGGCGCAGCTGGGTTAACGTGGCTGCACCAATACCGCGGGTGGGCGTATTTACAATACGTTCAAAGGCAGCATCGTCACGACGATTACTGACCAATCGCAGATATGACAATACATCCTTGATTTCAGCGCGTTCAAAAAAGCGCAAACCACCATAAACCCGATAGGGTACAGCCGATTGCATCAAGGCTTCTTCAATGACCCGTGACTGAGCATTGGAACGATACAGCACGGCAACATCACTGCGTTGTCCACCCTGATTCATCCAGTTGCGTACTTCCTGCACCAGATAGGCGGCTTCATCGCGTTCGTTATAAGCGTTATAAAGCTGGATGGGTTCACCATCGGCATCTTCGGTCCACAGTTCCTTGCCAAGACGTTCACTGTTATTCTTGATAACCGCATTGGCTACGGCCAGAATATTGCCGGTGGAACGATAATTCTGCTCCAACCTCACAGTACTGGCGTCGGGATAATCTTTATGAAATTTCTGGATATTCTCAATTTTGGCGCCACGCCAGCCGTAAATTGACTGATCGTCGTCACCGACAATAAACAGATGTCCGGTCTGACCGGCCAGTACTCTTATCCAGGCATACTGAATGGTATTGGTATCCTGAAACTCATCGACCAGGATCTGCGAAAAACGTTGTTGATAATGCGACAGAATATCTGGACGTTTCAGCCACAATTCATGACTGCGCAGCAGTAACTCGCCAAAATCGACTACACCGGCACGTTCACAGGCTTGTTCATAGGCAAGATAAATCGCCAGCATGTTTTGTGAATACGGGTCTTCCCCAGCCTGCAAATGCGCGGCACGAAGACCTTCGTCCTTTTGGCCGTTGATATACCACTGAGCCTGCTTGGGCGGCCATTGCGCTTCATCGAGGGACATGCCACGGATAATGCGCTTGATCATGCGCAATTGATCATCGCTGTCGAGGATCTGGAAACCCTGCGGCAGCCCAGCCTCCTGCCAGTGTGAACGAAGTAAGCGATGCGCCAGACCATGGAATGTACCAACCCACATACCGCCAATAGGATAGCCGAGCATCTGTTCGATACGACCACGCATTTCTGCGGCAGCTTTATTGGTAAAAGTGACTGCAAGGATGTTTGCCGGTGATAAGGCTTCTGCCTGAATCAGCCAGGCAATTCGATGTACCAGAACACGTGTTTTACCACTTCCGGCACCAGCAAGAATTCGCGTATGCCCCAGCGGTGCAGCAACTGCTTCGCGTTGTGGTTTGTTCAGATCATCAAGTAGTTCAGATACATCCATTAGTTTCGTAACATTTCGGAGTGGTGGCCCTGAAAAGCATCAGCTCGAAATAATATGCGATGCAGTGGGTTGAGGCATCTATAGATACAACTATCCCCACAGATAGTGGGGATAGCGTTGCATTATGGATTTAGATGTTGCTGTCGAGAAACGCAGCCAATTGTGATTTGGTCAAAGCGCCGACTTTTGTGGCTTCCACTTCACCATCTTTAAACAGCATCAATGTCGGGATACCACGAATACCATAACGAGGTGGGGTATCTGGATTTTCATCGATGTTCAGTTTGCAGACTTTTAATTTGCCTGCGTATTCAGCGCCAATTTCTTCCAGCACCGGCGCAATCATTTTGCATGGACCGCACCATTCAGCCCAGTAATCAACCAATACAGGCATATCAGACTGTAGAACCAGGCTGTCAAAGTCGCCATCGGTCACATTAGTGACGTTTTCGCTCATGTTTTATCTCCAGTGGTATCTAAAGTATTGGACCGCTATACTCGCAAGCCAACATTGAGTAACATTTTTTCTTATCAGTAAAGGTAATGCAAGTATTTATATGAGTGCTCACCTCACCGACACGGCATTTTCATCGCTGCCACTCCATCCGCTCCTGCAGAAAGGCTTGCAGCAAGCCGGTTTTGAATTTTGCACGCCGATTCAGGCTCAGTCTCTACCTTTATTGCTGGCAAACCACGATGTCGCGGGTCAGGCACAAACAGGCACCGGAAAAACCATTGCCTTTTTATTGGCCACATTTCAACGCTTATTAACGAATCAGGATGCGCAAAAACCGGCTTCAAAGCAACCTCGCGCATTAATATTGGCACCCACTCGGGAATTGGCAATTCAGATTGTAAAAGATGCTGAATTACTAAATAGTCATGCCGGATTGCGCATTGTGATCGCTCATGGCGGTAAAGATTATCAACGTCAGCGTGATGCAATCGATGACGGTTGTGATGTTTTGATTGGTACACCGGGACGTCTGCTGGATTTCCATAAACAACGGGTGTTTAACCTTAACAATATTGAAGCAGTGGTGCTGGACGAAGCCGACAGGATGTTTGATCTGGGCTTTATTAAAGATGTGAGGTTTTTTCTGCGCCGCTTACCCAGTCCTGAAAAGCGTTTAGGTATGCTTTTCTCTGCCACACTTAGTTATAAAGTGACTGAGCTGGCTTACGAACATATGAATAATCCGGAGAAAGTGCAGATCGAACCGGAAAAAATGATGGGTGATCGGATTGAAGAATGGGTTTATTACCCTTCAAATGAAGAAAAAATACCGCTACTGCTGGCGTTGATTAAGCGAATTCAGCCTATCCGCAGCATTGTTTTTGTCAATACAAAACAAGTCGCCGAGCGGGTGTGGGGCTTTCTGGAAGGAAACGGCTACAAAGCTGCTTTATTATCTGGCGATGTACCGCAGAAAAAACGTGAAAGCCTGTTAAAACATTTCCAGGATGGTGAGTTTCCGTATCTGGTGGCAACTGATGTGGCCGCACGCGGGTTACATATCCCTGAAGTAAGTCATGTGTTCAATTTTGATTTACCGCAGGATGCTGAAGACTATGTGCATCGTACGGGTAGAACCGCGCGGGCAGGTGCCAGTGGTATTGCGATAAGTCTGGCCTGTGAAGAATATGCTTTTTCGTTGCCTGATATAGAGCAATATATCAAACATAAATTGCCGGTAGCGCAAAGCACCGATGAGCAGCTGGAAACGCCTCAGCCCAGAATTAAAGCTGAACGGAATCCGGACCCTCGCCATAAAAATAAAACTCGTGGAGATAATAGCCATAACAATCGTCCGCGCGGCGGCAAGCGCAATAATGGCCCCAAAAAACCGGTAACTTCGGATGCAAATCAATAGTAACTTACCGGTTCTTTTTGCTCCGACAAGACAACCGGATGAGTCGTCTGTCCGACTTCCGGTGTTGTTGGATAAACAATCTGATTTTAATAATGTAAATCGCCAGCCCGTTATCAGCCGTCCAGTCATTGGGGTAACCAGTGATAATGATAGTCAACAGGCACGTTATATTCGTAATTTCAGTCTGACCAACCGTGAAACTGAGCGTGAGTATACAGCCCAGAACAGATTGCCAGCACAAGTTCAGGCCTACCTGCAGGTAGAGGCCCTTAAGGATGTTCCGACTCAGGAGAGATTATTTGATGCAATGGCTTAAGCTTGTCTTGATTTGCAGCGTTATCTGTTTATTTTCAGCTTGTGCAGCCAATTCGAGTGATGGTTCACCTAACCTTTCCAGCTTTGCCAAAAGTAACATTGACGATGTTATCGAGCTGCATCAGCAACGGGTTATGCAGGATCTGAAAACGTTAACTATCAAACTGTATCAACGTAATCCCTATCAGCGTCATGATCGCCATATGCGTACACTGGAAGACAGTGTAGCCAGATTATTTATGTATCCGGCGGATGTCGGTTTTGCCAAATGGGATGGGTTTGAACCGACCGAGATTATTCGTCTGGCTCTGACGGATGATTATGATGGTGACAGGGTGCTGGCCTTCACTGTGGGCATGCGGCGGATGTTAATGGCTTCGTACAACAATCAGTCAGAATTCTTTTATCTGTCATCTATCGATCAGCAAAAGCTCTACAACAGCGCACGCAATATCGAAATTGCCGCTTGGATGCTGGCGGAACGACGTGATGCAGATGGCAAACGATTATTACTCAGTGATAGTGTGCAGGATGAGTCCCGGAACTTGAGTTTTCAACGTATTATTGGTGGCATGATTGCGACACAGGATAATATTTCCGCCATCATTGCTCAGAAAAACGGCCGACTGGTAAAAACGGTAGTGGTGCAGGCGGCCTCGATGATGTTTTTGCCCATCTGATAACTTATTTGGCGCCAATCGCCTGCAGCATGATACGTTTTTTCAACCACTGGGATTTATTGACCTGCTTCATTCCGGCTGTTCTCAACCAGCTGACAGGTTTAGCAGACTGGGTAAACAGGCGATGAAAACCATCCATACTGAACTGCATCAGCAGATTTTCTGCCAAACGACGGCGTTGATATTTTTTTAACGTATGCAAGCTGCCAATCTGACGCTGCTGCTGTACTGCCCAGGCAAGCGTTTCTGCCAACGCCCTGGCATCCTGCAAGCCAATATTCACGCCTTGCCCGGCTAATGGGTGAATTGTATGTGCTGCGTCACCCAGCAAGGCGAACCCCAGTTTCACATAGTCTCTGGCATGCGCTAATGCAAGGGGGAAACTGGCCCGCTCGGAAACCAGCTCAACTTTGCCCAGTTGATGGTCAAATGCTTCTGCTAGTCTCAATTCAAAACTGTTTTTGTCGAGCGCTTTAAGGTGTTCTGCCTGCTCAGTTGGTAAGGACCAAACGATCGAGCACAAATGCGTATCATTTAACGGTAAAAAGGCGAGAGGTCCACCGGGTAAAAAACGTTGCCAGGCGGTTTTCTGATGGGGCTGTTCAGTGCGTATGGTCGCGACCAGACCATGTTGCTGGTAAGCCCAGCCTCGGCTGGCAATCCCGGCTTGCTCGCGTAATAAGGAATGCGCACCATCTGCCGCCACAATGAGGTCGGCGGTTAAAACGCGGCCATTTTCCAGAGTGATTTGACCTGTTTGATAATGTTGGGGCTTTTCGGGACAAATTAAATCAACTTGCCGATGATTGGCTGCTAAAGCGATTGCTTGATGCTGAATAAGCTGATTTTCAACAATGTGGCCAAGATAATCGACCCCGATTTCAGCTGCCGAGAAATGCAGAACGCTATCGACTGTTTCCCAAACCTGCATTTTTTCAAAGGGACCCAGTCGTGAGGTATACAGATTTTGCCAGACATTTATCTCTGTCAGGATTTGCTGGCTTGAAGGATTAATCGCACTGACACGTTGCGATGGAACATCATCAACCGCCAGTTGTTCTGTTTGATGCGCTTCAACTAAGGCAATTTGTAAATCAGTTTGCTTTGCCAGTAACAGGGCAAAAGTGGTGCCGACCATGCCACCACCGACAATAATCACATCATAGTGGTTTTTCATAATGGCAGTCCCCGACTGAGTCTGGACTGTTTACCGCTAAGTCCCATGCTTGTTTTAGCCAGCTGATTTTTTAATCCAGGCAGTCCATTAAGTAACGCAAGACTCAGCGAACGACCATGTCCAAGCAGAAAATGGTTATTGCTGAAGGTGTTCACCAGAAAATCTGTAGCATTGACCACTTTATCCTGATCCTGTTGCTGCCAGTCGGAATAATCCTGTAACAGACTGGCGTGACCACAGTCTTCAGGATGGGCGGCAATCAACTCTGCCAGAACCGCTGCATCACGTAAGCCAAGATTAAAGCCCTGACCGGCAATGGGATGCAGACTATGGGCTGCGTTGCCAATTAATAGAACTCGATTTTGTACAGGTTGATTGGTTTGCATTAGTCCTAATGGGTAGCAGCTACGCTGACCAATTTTTTCAAAATGGCCGAGACGATAGCCAAAGGCTTTCTGCAGCCGTTCAGCAAATTGCTGTTCGTTACTTGCTAACAGGGCACGCTCTTCACCTGTTTTCACCGTCCATACCAAACTGCAACGACCCTCAGACATGGGCAATAAGGCTAACGGGCCATGTTCAGTAAAGCGTTCGTAAGCCCAATTCTGATGTGCTCGTTCAGGTATCACATTCGCTGTGATGGCGGTTTGCTGATATTCGCGTTGCCAAATGGTTAACCCCAGCAACTCCCGAATGGTGGAAAATTGTCCGTCGGCACCGACCAGTAATCTGCTGGTGAGTTGCTGGCCATCAGATAGCGTTACAGTGACTGATGTAGCGGTTTGCTCCAGACTGTCAACCTGAAGTGGTGTCATAATGCTTAGCGTTGGGTGTTGCTGTAATGCCTGATTTAATTGAATACCCAGATGTTTTGCGGTCATCACCTGACCCAACGCGGGAACCTTTTCTTTCTGGGCAGTCAGACGCGTTACGCCAAAATGCCCCCGGTCTGAAATATGAATGCCGTGAATCGGAGTGGCTTTATCCTCCAGCTGAGACCAAAGTTGCATGGTTTCAAAAATTCGTTGGGAGCCGTAAGACAAGGCAATGCCACGATCATCAAAGCCGGGTTGATGGTGTTCCAGCAGATCCTGAGCCTCCACCAAAGCAATACGTAAACCGCTATTTTGTAGCGCGAGGGCCAAACTTGACCCTACCATGCCAGCGCCAACAATCAGTAGATCAAAATCGGCTTTCACGATGTTAGCGAGCTCCTGCCATCAGGGCTTCAATGTCGTCAATTTCTTTCGGCGCGCCAGCAGATAATACTTCGTGACCCTCTTTGGTCACCAGCACATCATCTTCAATACGAATTCCAGTGAAATGCCATTTTTTATCAATATGCTCCGGATCGCGGATATACAAACCAGGCTCTACGGTTAACACCATGCCTGGTTCCAGTAAGCGCCAGGTACTATCGATTTTATAATCACCGACATCATGCACATCCATTCCCAGCCAGTGGCCGGTGCGGTGCATATAGAATTCACGATAAGCCTGATCTTCAATTAACTTATCAACATTTCCCTGAAGCAAACCAAGTTTGACCAAACCTTCCGTGAGAACCTGCACAGCCGCTTCATGCGGTTGATTCCAGTGGTTTCCAGGTTTGACTGCCTCAATAGCGGCATATTGCGCATCCAGCACAATTTGATACAACTCACGCTGAGCCGGAGTAAATTTGCCATTCACCGGGAAGGTTCGAGTGATATCTGCGGCATAACATTGATATTCGGCACCGGCATCAATTAATAACAGATCATTGTTTTTCAATTTACTGTTATTTTCGATGTAATGCAGAATACAGCCGTTTTCACCGCCACCGACAATAGAAGGGTAGGCCGGACTGCGGCAGCCATGTTTCATAAACTCATGAATCAGTTCCGCTTCGACTTCATATTCGAACTTACCCGGTTCGGTAAACTGCATCGCCCGGATATGTGCTTTGGCTGACGCTTCAGCCGCGTAGCGCATGCTCTTGATTTCCTGGCTGCTCTTAAACAGACGTAACTCATTGAGGCAATGTTCCAGTTCGATGATTTCAGTAGGAGAGTGTTTGCCTGAGCGGGAGGCCTGGCGAAGATGATTTAGCCAACCTACCATATGCTGATCAAATGCAGGTTGGTTACCCATGGTGTAATAGACTTTTTCCTTGTCTTCCATCAAGCCCGGCAAAATATCATCCAGATCGGCGATAGGATAAGAATCATCTGCGTCATATAATGCAATGGCACCTTCCTGACCGGCACGATAACCATCCCAGATTTCCTTATCGAGATCGCGTTCCCGGCAGAACAGGATGAATTCGCCATGTTCCCGTCCGGGGATCAATACCAAAACTGACTCTGGCTCATCAAAACCACAAAGGTAATGAAAATTGCTGTCACTGCGAAATGGAAAATCGACATCGCGGTTACGTGGGTGAACCACAGCGTTTGGTAACACGGCAATACTGTCCGGGCCCATGATTTCCATCAATCTCTGGCGCCGTTTGGCGAATTCTTTTTTAGTCATTAATGCTCAATTATCTTGTCTTCGGGAGTAGTCGGATTTAACTCACCATAAAGGAGGAACAAACCCATTCGGAGATATTCCACTAATTCTTCGTAGTTATTATCGTCATCGTCACTGGGTTGCAATTCAATATCATCAACCTGACTGATTTGTAACACATCTGTCAGATACTCCTGACAATCTGCCGGCAGTTCAGTTTCGTTGGTCAGACCAGAAACACCCAACCCGTATACCAGGCCCTGAGACCAATCGCTTAAAGCAGCAAGCCGTGAGCCCAAAGGTGCGTCATCATCCGGCAATTCCAGCTGAAAATCGAAATCAAGACTGTTAAGCGACTGCATCGTCTCATCAAACAGGCCCAGCAGGTTTTGTTTTTCTTCTTCGCCAGGATGGTAATCCTCAAATAAATCGCTATACCAGGTATTACGATTGGCCTGAGAATTCATACACAACAAACCGCATAATGCGCCCTGCAACTCGGCTGTGCTGGCAGGACCATCGGCGGTCACGTTTTCCGGCGACAGGGATGGAAAATATAATTGAGACATAGAGATACAACCCGAAATTAAAAAACACATCATGCAGTTGTTGACCGGGTCAACGGCGCACGTCTATAGTTAGGCATTATTCTCGCATAGCCAAGACGCATATTAATGGATAAAAACCCGATTCAACAATTGGAACAGCAGCTCGATGAGCTGTTACGGGCCAGTAGACGCTTGCGTGAAGAGAATATGTTACTTCGTTCTCAGCAGGCAGCTTGGCTGAGTGAGCGTGCGCAATTAGTTGAAAAAACTGAAATTGCCCGTAACCGCATCGAGAATATGGTGAACCGTCTGAAGCAGCTGGATGAAGAACTATGACCGTACCTGTTAACGTCACAATCCTCGGTAAAGATTATCAAGTTGCCTGTCCCGAAGATCAACAAGATGCGCTAATTGCCTCTGCACGTATGGTGCATCAGAACATGGAAAAAATCCGTAACACCGGGAAGGTGGTAGGGGTTGATCGCATTGCAGTTATGGCGGCTTTAAATATTGCGCATGAGTTGCTGTCATTACAGCAGGATGAAAGTCAGGACATCAAAAAAGTTAATGAAAAAATTTCTCTGCTTAAAGAGCGGGTTAGTGCATTTATTAACGAAGATAGGCAGTTGGAATTATAAAATACTGACGACTTGGCGAATAAAGTTGCGTATCATTTAACTAACCCTGCGGTGAGCGATAGCGACATGTGTTGTCT
Organism: Methylophaga sp. UBA3613; assembly: GCF_002375415.1. NCBI lineage: Bacteria > Pseudomonadati > Pseudomonadota > Gammaproteobacteria > Thiotrichales > Piscirickettsiaceae > Methylophaga > Methylophaga sp. UBA3613. The sequence continues at coordinate 252,934 of NZ_DFLS01000004.1, forward strand.
TGAGCCGATAAGCAAATGCTTTAGGAAACCAAATTTACGGGGTTGAAAAACAAGCCCGCTCCGACGGGAAGTTTGCCATCCCCATGCGGTTTCCCACTTGAACCAACAGGTTCAAGAACCCCGTTCGTAACGCCACTGTGGGGCCTTTCTTTAAATTCTCTGTTGTGTGCAGATTCAGATCAGCGCATGCCGAGCTGATTAATCTTCGTTAATAACCTATTGAGCATCTCACGCTCATCACTGCTTAACGCATCGCTAAGTTGTTTTTCATGTCTTGCCAAGACTATCTCTAACGCTTCCTCAATCAGCTTTTTGCCTTTATCGGTCAGTTTCACCAACCGACTCCGCTGATCATCCGAACATTGTCGCCGAGTGATTAAGCCGTTTTTTTCCAGACTGTTAAGCACTTTGGTTAACCCCCCCGAGCTCACCAGATTCACCTGGCATATATTGGATGGGGTTTGCTCGTAGGGTGGCCCCTGCAAGCGCAATGATACCAACGCGTCAAATTCACCCACATTCAGATGAAATTGCTCCATCACAATTTTTGCATCAGAAAAAAATAATTCACGCGCACGAAACAGCCGCTTTATTGTCTCTGCTACAGCAAGATCATCGCCGTGCCAGCAACTGCGCATTTGTTCGAGTGTTTCTTCTATACTTAATAAGCGATCTGCCAAGTGAGTTCCTCCTGAGATGACAAAATTATGACAAAAAAATTTACTTGCACGTAAAAGAATCTTGCATTAGTCTTTCCAGAAACCTTTCTAGAAAGAATTCTAAGCTATTCCCCTCGCTTTCACCAGCGAATAACAAAGGATCTGTCATGCGTGATAACTCACTTGATACTAAGCCCTCTTATCTGCAGGCTTTAGCAATCACCGCTTTTTTCTCGTTAAGCCTTCTGTGTCATTCCGTCAGCGCTGAACAAAACCTTCCCAGAGTTCAGGTGGTAGAACCGGAAGTTCGCACGTTGACTGAGTGGAAAGAATTCACCGGTCGTTTTGAAGCGGTGGAGATGGTTGAATTGCGCGCAAGAGTAACAGGCTATCTGGATAAAGTGCATTTCGACGATGGCCAGATGGTAGAAAAGGGCGACTTATTATTTGAAATTGATCCGCGGCCTTATGCAGCGGCAGTGGCCAGAGCTGAAGCAGAACTGGCCAGAATGGAGAGTCAACTGAAACTGGCTGACCTGGATACCAAACGGGGTGAAAGGTTATTAACCCAGAGTGCGATTTCTCAGGAAGAGGTGGATACCCGTCGGGCACGTTTTCAGGAAGCCAATGCTAATGTGGCATCTGCTGCAGCTGCGTTGAAAACCGCTGAACTGGACTTACAGTACGCCAAAATTACCGCTCCGGTAAGTGGACGGATTTCAAATCGCCGTGTTGACGTCGGCAATCTAATTGGCAGTGGAGATACAGGTGAACCTCTGACCACCATTGTCTCGCTGGATCCGCTGCATTTTGTTTTTGACGTATCAGAAACAGAATATCTGGAATTGATTCGTTTGCCAGAGGGCCAGGAGCAATTGGTTAATGGCAGAACCATGCCGACGGAACTTAAATTAATTGATGAAAAGAACTGGACGCGTGAAGGTCGCATCGATTTTGTTGATAACCGGCTGGACGAAAATACGGGTACGCTGAGAATGCGCGTCGTTGTTGACAATGCCGATGGTGTCTTACGTCCAGGACTTTTTGCCCGCTTGCGTTTACCAACCAGTCAAAATGCAGAAGCGATGCTGGTTCCGGATAAAGCGATTGTGACCGATCAGGCAGCCAAAATAGTGATGACGGTGGATGCCGAAGGCAAAGTCATTCCTAAACCCGTTGAACTTGGCACGCTACAAGGTGATATGCGGGTTATCAGAAGCGGATTGACAACATCAGATCGCATTATTGTTGAAGGTTTGCTGAGAGCTCGTCCGGGTGCCGAAGTGAATGCTGTTCCATATCAAGCTGATGAACAGCCTAATGATGACGGAAAAGACTCATGAAGTTCACCCATTTCTTTGTTGAAAGACCAATTTTCGCGACCGTTATTTCGGTCCTGATTGTCCTGGTGGGCACAATTGCCTATAACAATTTGCCTGTTGCACAGTACCCTGAAATTGCGCCGCCCAGTATAGCGGTCACTGCCACCTATCCTGGCGCCACAGCCGAAACGGCTGGTAATACTGTAGCGACAGTATTGGAACAGCAGATCAATGGTGTAGAGAACATGCTCTACATGAAATCTGAAAATACCTCAGATGGACGCACCTCCCTGAATATTACGTTCAAGCCGGGTACCGATTTAGATACAGCGCAGGTGCTGGTGCAAAACCGCATTGCCATTGCCGAGCCCTTACTTCCGGAGGAGGTGACTCGACAAGGTATCGATATTCGTAAAAACTCACCTGATTTGATGATGGTTATTCATATTCTGTCTTCAGATGGCAGTCGCGATAACCTCTATGTTTCAAATTATGCCAGAACCCAGGTAGTTGATCGGTTGGCCCGTATAGACGGGGTCGGTGAGGCGCGGATTGTTGCAGAGCGGGCTTATGCAATGCGGATCTGGATTGATCCGGAAAGAGCTCAGTCGTTTGGTTTAACAGCGAATGAAGTAGTTGCCGCTTTACGTGAGAACAACACCCAGATTGCTGCCGGTACTATCAACAGAGAACCGATTGAAACCAAAGGCGGTTTTGAGTTGAGTGTGGAAACACAGGGCCGGCTGCTGGAAGAAGAAGAATTCGGCAATATCATTGTAAAACGTGGCACTGATGGCCGGACCGTGAGATTACGGGATTTAGCCAGAGTCGAGTTGGCTGCACAGGACTATAACAACATCGGTTATCTGGATGACAATCTGGCTTTACCGGTCGTTATCTTCCAACGCCCGGGTTCCAATGCATTGGAAACTGCTCAGGCGTTACGGGCAGAGATGAAAGATATTGCTCAAAGTATGCCTTATGGGGTCGAATACCAGATTATTTACGATCCAACCGAGTTTATCGCCAAATCCATCGAGAAGATTTATCACACCATTCTAGAAGCCATCATTCTGGTTATTTTGGTGGTAATGCTGTTCCTGCAGAGCTGGCGAGCATCCATTATTCCTATTTTGGCCATACCGGTTTCACTGATTGGTACGTTTGCCGTCATGTCCTTGCTAGGAGTTTCATTAAATAACCTGTCGTTATTTGGATTGGTATTGGCAATCGGTATTGTGGTTGATGACGCCATTGTTGTGGTTGAAAATGTGGAGCGTTACATACGAGATGGATTCACTCCTCGAGAAGCGGCACATAAAACCATGGATGAAGTGGGCGGCGCCTTGGTGGCTATTGCCATCGTATTGACTGCCGTATTTATTCCGACGGCTTTTATTTCAGGCATTTCCGGGGCATTTTATCAGCAATTTGCCTTGACCATTGCCACAGCAACCATTATTTCGCTGATTGTCTCTTTGACATTATCGCCGGCTTTATCAGCGTTGTTATTAAAGCCACATGTTGAAGGCCATCAGCCAAATGGTATTTGGGGCAAGCTTAGTTCTCCATTTCGTGCGTTTGGCAATGGCTTTAATCGTGCCTTTGAGTGGATGGGGGATCGTTATTCGGCACTGACACGCAAGTTGTTACGCATGATGACGGTAATGCTACTGATATACGTCGGTTTGATCATGTTGACTGGCTATCAGTTCAATAAAGTGCCAACAGGGTTTATTCCTGAACAGGATCAAGGTTATTTGATCAATGTCCTACAGTTACCCCCTGGCGCCACGTTGGAAAGAACTGATGCGGCAGCACGCGAAGCTTCGGCACGTTTAAGAGATGTTCCCGGCGTTGCACATGCGGTTTTGTTTGTTGGTCTGGATGGGCCTACTTTTACCAACGCATCTAACTCAGCGGTTATCTTTACGCCATTGGATTCGTTTGAAGACCGTATTGCCGCCGGTATTACCATCGATGATATTGTTGCAGGATCACAGCAGGCCTTATCTCAGGTTGATGCAGCGATGGCTTTTGCGATCAGACCACCGCCAGTTAGGGGTATGGGGAACTCAGGTGGGTGGAAATTGTATGTTCAGGATCGTGGCGGGCTTGGTCTGGAAAGGTTACAGGCTGTTACCAATGAGGTGATTGGCGCAGCAAATCAAACAGATGGTTTATCGGCAGTGTTTACCTTCTTTAACTCTGGAACCCCCAGAATTTACGCTGATATTGATCGTACCCGGGCAGAAATGCTCAATGTACCGGTAGGCAATGTTATCGATACCCTGGAAATCTATCTTGGCTCACGTTACGTCAACGATTTTAACTTTCTGAATCGGACTTATCGAGTTGTGGCGCAGGCGGATGGCCCTTACCGTGATGAAATTGAAGATATCGGTAAATTACGTACCCGCTCTGATAATGGAGCGATGGTGCCCATTGGGACGATAGCGACGTTTGAAAACATTACGGGACCAATACGTCTGCCGCATTACAATCTGTATCCTGCGATCGAAGTGCAGGGCAATACCGCACCGGGTTACTCCAGTGGCGAATCACTTGCCATTGTCGAAGAACTATTAAGCGATACATTGCCGGAGGGAATCAGTTTTGAATGGACTGAGCTGGCCTTGCAAGAGAAGTTAGCCGGCGACACAGCCTTTCTTAGTTTTTCTCTGGCAGTCGTCTTTGTCTTTTTGCTACTGGCAGCGTTATACGAAAGCTGGTTACTGCCCCTTGCAGTAGTGTTGATTGTTCCTATGTGTTTACTGGCAGCGATACTTGGGGTCAGTTTACGCGGTATGGACAACAACATTCTGGTGCAGATTGGCTTTGTGGTGCTGATTGGTTTGGCATCAAAAAATGCCATATTAATTGTTGAGTTTGCCAAACAGGCTGAAGATCGTGGTTTGAGCCGACTGGATGCTGCAGTTGAAGCAGCACGTACACGTTTGCGTCCAATCCTGATGACATCCTTTGCCTTCATTCTAGGCGTGGTACCATTAGTCTTGGCCTCTGGTGCTGGCGCCGAAATGCGGCAGGCCTTAGGAACGGCAGTATTTTTTGGTATGCTTGGTGTGACCTTCTTCGGACTGATATTTACCCCGGTCTTTTATGTTTTCTGCCGCTGGCTGGCGTCATTAAGGGATAAACGCGAGCAGCAACAAACCGCTGATGAAGTGAATTAAGTTCAGCAGACTGAGCTGATTTGATCAATGAAACTCCATGGTCTCGAGCGAGTCCGATTAAGCGTCACACTATTTTTTGGAGGGATTATGAAACTATTGACGAGCATAATGATTGCGCTGACATCTTCAGTAGCACTTGCTGATACACAGATCGAGCTTTATGAAGTGGACAAACAGGGAACCGGCAAAAGTCTGGGAACCGTAGCAGTACATCAATCAGCATTTGGTCTGGTTTTTACCCCGGATTTAAAATCGTTAACACCCGGTTTGCATGGCTTTCATGTGCATCAGAATCCAAGCTGTGATGCCGCTGAAAAAGACGGTGAAATGGTGCCTGCATTAGCCGCTGGTGGTCATTATGATCCCTACGATACTGGTAAGCACGACACCCCTTGGGGCAGCGGTCATGCCGGTGACTTGCCACCGTTGTATGTAGCCGATGATGGAACAGCAACTCATCCAGTGCTTGCACCACGCTTGACGCTTAAAGATTTACAAGGGCGTTCATTAATGATTCATGCTGGTGGTGACAATCACTCTGATCATCCTAAACCCTTAGGTGGTGGCGGTGCCCGAGTCGCCTGCGGTGTAACGGATTAATCTCCGTCAACTAGATAAATCAGTAATCAGACCGGAAGCAAGATTGAAATATTAAGTCCGCCTTCCGGTCTGTTTTTTGCAATAATCTCGCCGCCGTGGATTTCAATAGCACGATGAGCAATCGTCAGCCCCAGACCGATACCATCTTGCTGGTGGTTGTCACGACTGCGAAAGAACGGCTGAAAAATTTGCTGTAAATCCTGTTCAGCAATTCCCGGACCCTGATCTTCTATAGTGATTTGCCAATGGCCGGCTAATTTTTCAGTGGTTAGTTGGATCACTCCATTCTCAGGTGAATACTTAATCGCATTGCGCAAAACATTTTCAATAGCACTATGAATAAGCTCAGGGCGTGCAAACAGACTGACTTGCTCAAAAGTATTGTGCGTTATCTGAACATATTTATTCTGGGCTTCAAAACGAGCGTCCTCCACAATATCCAGCAGCATTTCTGTTAGATCGAAAAGTTGTCTTTCATCATTTTCAGTTGTCGGATTTTCCAGACGAGATAAATTCAGCAACTCACCGATAAGATGATCGATACGCTCGGATTCACGTTCAACCCGATCCAGCATTTTTGCAGTTTTATCCGGACTTTGCTGTGCTAAACCAATCGCAGCCTGCATCCGTGCCAAGGGTGAACGTAACTCATGAGAAACGTCGTGGAGTAATCGTTTCTGTGCATTCAGCAACTGGCTTATGCGCCCGGTCATATAATCAAAGTTCTGCCCCAGTTCAGCCAATTCATCACGACGTTTTCCCATAGCCGGGCTAATTCGGGTATCAAGTTTGCCATCTGCAACATCATTAAAGGCTTTCTTTAAAATACGGATGGGTTTGGTAAACCACCAGGCCAGTAATGCACTGAATAATAATCCCGACATCAACCACATGCCCAGTAATAATAAGAGTGGTGGTTTAGGAGGTTTGGGCCGATCCAGCTTCTGGCCGAGTTTTTCAGGGGAGGGGATAAATAACAGCAAGGCTCTGCCATCTTCCAAAATTACTTGTTGGACAGAGCGTATTCTTTGATTTTCAAATACTAATTGTCTCGTCGTTGCCAGTAATTGCGGATCAATATTCCGTTGCAGAATATCCTGATTATCCTGATTAACGGCGAAAAGCTTAATGCCATTACGATGTTGTTCATGGAGGTACTTTTTTAGCGGCTCGATACCGGCATAACGCGCTATATCAGCCGCACTGTCGACAAGGTCTGTAGCTTTCCAGCCCATTTGCACCGGAATTGCCTCGAAGGACTGACGTTCTGCATTATGGCGTAGCCACATGCCACTGGCGACACCAATACTCGTCAGTAATAAAGCCAATAAAAAAGCAAAAAAGAATTTCCAGAATAAACTTCGCATTACTTAATCAACTGATAACCTTTACCACGGACTGTCTGAATATAAGAATGGCCATCCTGTTGTTCTCCTAGCTTATGCCGAATACTGCTCATATGCACATCAATACTGCGATCAAAGCGTGCCAGCGGCCGGCCTAATGCTGCTTCTGATAATGCATTTTTACTGACGACCTGACCGGCATTTCTTGCAAGGGATTCCAACAGGCTGAATTCGGTGCTGGTCAGTTCCAGCGCGGTATCAAACCATAAGGCTTTACGCTGTTGAGGCCAGAGTTGTAACGGACCTGTTTGAATAACGGTTTCATCCTGTTGCTGTTGTCGGGTGATTTCACTGCGCCGTAAAATAGCTTTGATTCGAGCAATTAATTCTCTGGGAGTACAGGGTTTAGGTACATAGTCATCAGCCCCAGATTCCAGTCCCATGATGCGATCAACATCGTCACCCTTTGCGGTAAACATTAAAATGGGCACATGACTTTGCTGACGGATGAGTTTTAATACTTCAGTGCCACTCATATCAGGCAACATCACATCCAGAATCACAATATCGAAATCTCCCTGCAAGGCAAGCTGCAGGCCTTCTGTTGCTGTATCTGCAGTGCGAACCTGAAACTTCTCTTCCTCCAGATAGTCTTGAAATAGACCAGAAAGAATCACATCATCATCAATAATTAATACTTTGCTCACAGAGATGTCCTGTTATTTTTTTAAAGTAATGATACGTCCGCAAATATTAATCAGCTAATTGTAAATCAGTGTTTTACCTGAATTTACATATCAAAACAGTCATTAACAGTTAATCCATCAATACTGTCTGCAACCTGTCGAACGACAGTATTTCGTTAAAAAATAACCTTTTTAGGAGAATACCTATGCGTAGCAAATTAATGGCGCTCAGTTTGATTCCAGCTTTATTTTTAGCAGTACCTGCCATGGCCGATAAACATAAAAGCTGTGGTGAAGGCAGTAAATACAGCGATATGAAGAAAATGCACGGTGAACATGATGGTATCCCTCTTATGTTGCAAGGCATTGATTTAAACGAGGATCAAAAATCAGAAATCAAAAAATTAGTTGAGGCTCAGCAAACTGATAAAAGAAATGATATGAAGTCGCACTGGGAGCTGCGCAAGAAATTAAACCAATTGGCTTTTAATGATCGTCTGGATCAAAACAAGCTAGAAGCCATAATCAATGAAGCCACAGAATCTCATGCCGACAGATTAGCTAAAAAAGCTAAATTGAATAATGCGATTTTCAATGTGCTAACAGCAGAACAAAAACAGCAGCTGAAGCAGAAAATGGCCGACTCTGAAAACCGTAACAAGCCTTGAATAAAATTACTTACCTCATCCTGACAATGAATGCAGGATGAGGTTTTTATGGGCGTTGTTCAGGATTTCTTTTGAAGCAGTGAAATTACTGAAGCTGTTTGCGGGCGCACACCACGCCAGATATAAAAGGCTTCTGCGGCCTGTTCAACCAGCATGCCCATACCATCAATTGTCTTGGCTGCATTATGTGTTTTAGCCCATTTGATAAATGCTGTATCAGCTTCGCTGTACATCATGTCATAACAGCAGGCGCCACTTGCCAGCACCGTATCAGGCAAAGGAGGTACTTCACCCTGTAAACTGGCTGCGGTGGCATTAATCACCACATCAAATTCACCGTCAATGTCATCAAATCCACCGCCATGAACATTGCCCAGATGGGCAAACAGCTCGGCAAGGTGAATGGATTTTGAAGCCGTTCGGTTGGCAATAAATATTGCGAGCGGTTTGTATTCAAGTAAAGGCGCGATCACGCCACGTGAAGCGCCACCGGCTCCAAGTAATAAAATCCGTTTGCCGGTAAGCTCTACCTGATGATTGACCGCTAAATCACGGCAAAGACCAATGCCATCTGTATTGTCACCAAACAAGCTGCCATCACTATTGAATACAACGGTATTAACTGCTCCAGCCAATTCGGCCCGGGCAGATTTTTGCTGGGTTATCTCCCAGACCTGCTCCTTGAATGGCACCGTTACATTGATGCCTTTTAACTTAAGCACGTCGCGAAGCTGTTGAAGACTGTTATGCAGTCCGTCCAACTGTACTTCAATCGCTGTATATTCAATATCCTCACCGGTTTGTCTGGCAAACGAGGCATGAATCAGCGGGGATTTACTATGGTGGATCGGGTTACCGATCACGGCGTATTTATCTGTCATGATTTAGCGCTGTAACTGTTGTGCAATATCTTTAGCGAAATAGGTGAGGATACCGTCGGCACCCGCACGTTTAAATGCCAGCAGGCTTTCCATAATAACTTCTTCACTGAGCCAGCCTTTCAACGTTGCTGCCTTGAGCATCGCATATTCACCACTGACCTGATAAACAAAAGTGGGTTTCTGGAAAGTCTTTTTCACCCGGTACAAGACATCAAGATAGGGCATGCCGGGTTTAACCATCACCATATCAGCACCTTCCTGAATATCCAATGCGACTTCATGTAAAGCCTCATCAGAATTGGCTGGATCCATCTGATAACTGAATTTATTGCCACCGGCTAAATTCCCTGCACTGCCCACAGCATCGCGAAATGGTCCATAAAAACTGGAGGCATATTTAGCGGAGTAAGCCATGATACGAGTATGTATGTGCCCGGCATTTTCCAGCGCGTTACGTATCGCGCCAATACGTCCATCCATCATATCGGAGGGAGCGACTACATCGGCTCCTGCCTCGGCATGAGATAACGCCTGTTTGATTAATACTTCCACCGTTTCATCATTAATAATATAGGCGTTGTCATCAATCAGCCCATCCTGACCGTGAGTGGTAAAAGGATCCAGAGCAACATCAGTCATTACCCCCAAATCGGGGAAGGCTTTTTTTAAGGCTCTGACAGCGCGTTGCGCCAGACCATCGGGATTAAACGCTTCTGCAGCATCCAGTGACTTCTGCTCCAATGGGGTCACTGGAAACAATGCCATCATCGGAATGCCCAATTTGTGAATAATTTCAGCTTCCTGAAGCAGCAAATCAATGCTCAATCTCTCCACTCCAGGCATTGAAGTGACTTTTTCTCGTTGATTTTTGCCTTCGAGTACAAAGCAGGGATAAATCAGATCATCGACGGTGAGCTGATGCTCTCGAACCAGTCGCCGGGAAAAGTCATCTTTGCGCAAACGGCGGGGTCTTTGTTGTGGAAAAGCGGAAAAATTAAAATACTGTTGGGTCATAAGTTCTGCCAGGTAAATAAGCTGCGCTTCATACTACCGCTGGCAAGGTAACTTGTCATCGTTTTTAGCGTGGACGCATAGGCTGCAGATAGGCTAAAATTGCAAAGATTTTGTCCGGGGAGAACGTCGTCCCCTGTTCCTTTTTTATCTGGTGGAGGTTCCCCTTGCGTACAACTGCGCTACTTGCTCTTGAAGATGGCACGGTCTTTCACGGCGAATCAATCGGTGCTGTGGGCCAGTCAGTTGGTGAAGTGGTCTTCAACACCGCGATGACAGGTTATCAGGAAATTATTACCGACCCGTCGTATTGCCGCCAAATCGTCACCCTGACTTATCCGCATATCGGTAACGTTGGCGTCAATAAAGACGATGAAGAATCTGACCAGGTGTATGCCAGTGGTTTAATCATTCGCGAACTTTCACCGGTCATGTCCAGCTGGCGTGGTGAAGAAGCTTTGGATAAATATCTTGAGCGCCAGAATGTAGTCGGACTGGCTGGTATTGATACCCGGCGGCTGACCCGTCTGTTACGGGAAAAAGGTGCGCAAAAAGGCTGCATCGTTGCTGGCGATAATATTGATGTTGATGCGGCAATTGCTGCGGCCAAAGCCTTTGCTGGTTTGAAAGGCATGGATCTGGCCAAAGAAGTTTCAACCAAACAGGCTTATGAGTGGACTGATGGTATCTGGCACATCGACAACCAGTCTCGTAAAGCCGAGCCGCGTTTTCATGTGGTTGCCTATGATTATGGCATCAAGAAAAACATCATGCGTATGCTTACCGAACGTGGCTGCAAATTGACAGTAGTGCCCGCACAAATGCCTGCTGAAGAAGTCATGAAGTTGAATCCTGATGGTATTTTCCTGGCCAATGGCCCGGGTGATCCAGAACCTTGTGATTATGCGATTAAGGCGATTCAGTATTTCCTCGATAAAGAGATGCCGATTTTTGGTATCTGTCTGGGACATCAATTACTGGCATTGGCCTGTGGTGCCAAAACCGAAAAAATGAAATTCGGTCATCATGGGGCGAATCATCCGGTTCAGGAATTGCTGGCAGGTCTGGTGATGATTACCAGTCAGAATCACAGTTTTGCTGTAGATGAATCCACTTTGCCTGACACCGTTGAAACCACTCATCGTTCTTTATTTGATGGAACATTGCAGGGTATTCATCATAAAACCAAACCGGCTTTCAGCTTCCAGGGACATCCGGAAGCCAGCCCTGGTCCACAGGATGCATCACCTCTATTCGATCACTTTATCGACCTACTCGAACAAGCGACAGGTAAATAACACATAATGGCTAAACGTACTGATATTCAAAGCATTCTGATTCTGGGTGCTGGTCCGATTGTTATCGGTCAGGCCTGCGAATTTGATTATTCTGGCGCACAGGCTTGTAAAGCCCTGCGAGAAGAAGGTTATCGCGTCATTCTGGTCAATTCCAACCCGGCCACTATCATGACTGACCCAAATATGGCTGATGCGACATATATTGAGCCAGTTACCTGGGAAGCAGTCAGCAAGGTTATTGAAGTTGAACGTCCCGATGCGATATTGCCAACCATGGGAGGCCAAACCGCGTTGAACTGTGCATTGGCACTGGAAAAACATGGCGTTTTGGAAAAATATGGCGTCGAGATGATCGGTGCTGACAGTGAAGCCATAAATAAGGCCGAAGATCGCGATTTGTTCCGCGCGGCGATGCGTAAAATTGGTCTGGATATGCCGCAATCGGATATTGCGCACTCCCTTGATGAAGCGCTTGAAGTTCAACAGAAATTTGGTTTCCCGGTCATTATCCGGCCGTCATTTACCATGGGCGGCAGCGGTGGCGGAATTGCCTATAACCGTGAAGACTTTGTCGATATCTGCCAGCGTGGCTTATATCTCAGCCCGACTTCCGAATTGTTGATTGAAGAATCCATCATTGGCTGGAAAGAATATGAAATGGAAGTGGTGCGTGACAAAAAAGACAACGCCATCATTATCTGTTCCATTGAAAACTTTGATGCAATGGGCGTGCATACTGGTGACTCAATCACTGTGGCACCTGCCCAGACGCTGACCGATAAAGAATACCAAATCATGCGTAACGCCTCGCTGGCAGTTTTGCGTGAGATTGGCGTGGAAACCGGTGGTTCGAACGTGCAGTTTGCGGTAAATCCGGAAACCGGTCGTTTGATCATTATCGAAATGAATCCACGGGTGTCACGCTCATCGGCTTTGGCTTCGAAAGCCACCGGTTTTCCAATTGCCAAAGTCGCTGCCAAACTGGCAGTGGGTTACACACTGGATGAATTACAGAACGAAATTACCGGCAATGCGACACCAACGTCATTTGAACCGACTATTGATTATGTCGTCACTAAAATTCCACGTTTTACCTTTGAAAAATTCCCGTTGGCGGATAACCGTCTGAGCACTCAGATGAAATCTGTCGGTGAAGTGATGGCCATTGGTCGTAATTTCCAGGAGTCTTTACAGAAAGCATTACGTGGTCTTGAAACAGATCGGGATGGTTTTAACGAAATTCTGGATCTGAAAGCCGAAAATACCGCTGAAGTATTACGCCGTGAATTAAGTTTGCCTGGCTCCGATCGTCTTTGGTACGTAGGTGATGCTTTCCGTTATGGAATGGGCTTTGACGAAGTTCAGCAGCTAACACATATTGATCCGTGGTTCCTGATACAGATTCAGGAGCTGGTGGAAATTGAAAATCAGCTTAAAGAGCGTTCGTTAAACGATATTGATGAAGCTGAAATGCGCGCGTTGAAGCGCAAAGGTTTCGCTGATTCACGACTGGCAAAATTGTTACACAAAACAGAAAAACAATTTCGCAGCCATCGTCATGCATTGGGAGTTCGTCCGGTGTATAAACGGGTTGATACCTGTGCAGCTGAATTTTCAACCTCTACTGCCTATATGTACTCAACCTATGACGAAGAGTGCGAAGCCAATCCGACTGATCGTGACAAAATCATGATTTTAGGTGGTGGTCCTAACCGTATTGGTCAGGGTATTGAGTTTGATTATTGTTGTGTTCACGCCGCGCTGGCGTTACGCGAAGATGGTTACGAAACCATTATGGTCAACTGTAATCCAGAAACCGTTTCCACCGATTACGACACATCGGATCGACTATATTTTGAGTCACTGACGCTGGAAGACGTACTGGAAATTGTTGCGCTGGAAAAACCTAAAGGCGTGATCGTCCAGTTCGGTGGTCAGACACCATTAAAACTGGCGCGTGCACTTGAAGCTGCCGGTGTGCCAATTATTGGTACTTCGCCGGATGCCATTGACCATGCAGAAGATCGCGAACGGTTCCAGCAAATGGTCGAAAAACTCGGCTTGCTGCAACCGCCAAATCGTTTGGCACATTCAGTTGATACCGCTGTGTCACTGGCGGCAGAAATCGGTTATCCATTAGTGGTTCGTCCATCTTATGTATTGGGTGGCCGTGCAATGGAAATCGTTTATAACGAAGAAGAGTTACAACGTTATATGCTGACTGCGGTATCGGTTTCCAATGATTCTCCGGTATTACTGGATCGTTTCCTGGATGACGCCATTGAGGTCGATGTCGATGCAATTTGTGACGGTAAGGAAGTGCTTATCGGCGGCATTATGGAACATATCGAACAGGCTGGTGTTCATTCCGGTGACTCTGCCTGCGCCTTACCCCCTTACAGTCTGAGTCAGGAAGTAATGGATCAGTTACGGGTACAGGTGAAACAGATGGCACTTGAACTGGGCGTAGTGGGACTTATGAATACCCAGTTTGCCATTCAGGGTGACCGTATATTTATTCTTGAAGTGAACCCACGAGCATCACGTACCGTGCCATATGTATCTAAATCGATTGGTGTACCGCTGGCTAAAGTTGCTGCACGCTGTATGGCCGGTATGAGCCTGGCAGAGCAGGGTGTAACTAAAGAAGTGATTCCGTCTTACTATTCGGTTAAAGAAGCGGTGTTCCCATTCATCAAGTTCCAGGGTGTGGATCCGATTCTTGGACCGGAAATGAAATCCACTGGTGAAGTAATGGGCGTGGGCCGTACTTTCGGTGAGGCTTTTGCCAAATCCCAGTTAGCGGCATCGGTGAGTCTGCCGGTTGGAGGTAAAGCCTTTATCTCAGTGCGTGATGCCGACAAACAATCGGTTATCAAGATTGCCAAAGATTTGTTAGGCTTGGGTTTCTCGTTGCTGGCCACGCGAGGCACACAACAAACGCTGATGGAGGCCGATGTGCCCTGTGAGCGAGTTAAAAAAGTCGCAGAAGGTCAGCCGCATATTGTGGATATGATTAAAAACGATGAAATTGCCCTGATTGTGAATACAACAGAAGGTCGTCAGGCCGTTGCGGATTCAAGAGAAATACGCCGCGCTGCATTGCAACATCAGGTGAACTACACCACAACATTAGCCGCTGCTCGTGCCACAATTCTGGCCCTGCATTGCGAAGACAGTGTCTCGGTGAATCGTTTACAGTCATTACATGGAGAATTGAATTAATGGCCGTACCAATAACAGAACGCGGTGCTCAGGCACTGAAAACTGAATTACATGAACTGAAAACCGTTAAACGTCCAGCCGTGGTGGATGCGATTTCTGAAGCCCGTGCGCATGGCGATTTAAAAGAAAATGCTGAATACCATGCAGCCCGTGAACAGCAAAGTTTTATTGAGGGCCGTATTCAGGAACTTGAATCGACTTTGGCGGATTGTCAGATAATTGATCCCACTTCGTTGCCTAAAGATGGCCGTGTTGTGTTTGGTGTTACGGTCGATTTGCTGAATATCGATACTGATGAAGAAAAGCAGTATCAGATCGTGGGCGATTATGAATCCGATATTAAATTGAACCGTATCTCAATTTCTTCACCTATTGCACGGGCATTGATCGGTAAGGAAATTGACGATGTAGCAACTGTCCAGGCGCCGGGTGGTGCAATCGAATATGAAATTACCGGCATTCATTATCTGGGCTAACGGTTGAATCGTTCTGAAACTATAGGCGAACGCTTATTACTGACACTGTGGGTAGGCGCTTTATGGTCAGTCGGTTATCTTGCTGTTCCGCTGGCTTTTATCAGCCTTGAGACATTAGTGGCCGCAGATTATGCGGCCAAACTGTTTTTTGCAGTGAATGTTATTGGCATAATCAGTGGTACGCTGATTCTTCTGGGCAAAATAATTATTCAGCGTGGCCGGGCAATACATTCCTGGCGTTTCTGGATTTTGATGGCCATGTTGGTGATTACCTTGATATTCAGCATGTATATACAGCCTGAGATGGCCAGCATAAAAACGGTCGATAACTGGCGTCTAGAGACCAATTTCGCCGAGCGCTTTGAATGGTTACATATGCTGAGTCAGAATCTGTATCTGATGTTGAGTATTGCCGGATTATTGTTAGTACTGAGTACTGACAAAATCCACGTGGCAGAGAAGAGCTGAAATGGCACGCAGTAAATCCAGCACAAATTGGCTTAAAGAACATTTTGACGATCCTTATGTCAAAAAAGCACAGCAGAAAGGTTACCGTTCCAGAGCAACCTTCAAACTGGAAGAAATCGATCAGAAAGACAAATTAATACGCAACGGCATGTCGGTGGTCGACCTTGGTTCGGCGCCGGGCGGATGGTCTGATTATGCTTTGCATAGGGTCGGTGACAAAGGTAAAGTTATCGCATTGGATATTTTACCGATGACGCCTTTGACTGGAGTACATTTCATCGAAGGTGATTTTCGTGAGGATCATGTACTCGAAAAACTGAATGAAGTATTGGCCGGACAATCAATAGACCTTGTATTATCGGATATGGCCCCCAATATGACAGGTGTAGGCGCAATCGATCAGCCGGGTAGTATGTATCTTGTCGAACTGGCATTGGATTTTGCTATTAATAACTTGAGTAAACAGGGTGATTTTCTGGTCAAAGTTTTTCAGGGTGAAGGCTTTGATGAATTTTTGAAGTCTATGCGGTCACATTTTAATAAAGTGACAACCCGTAAACCTGATGCTTCACGTGCTCGCAGCCGTGAGGTATATCTACTCGGACGTGGACTGAAATGACAGTAAAAAGACTAACGTTACTAGGGGTAACAAACATTGAGTGACATGATGAAAAATATTGTTTTATGGGTCGTCATCGCGATGGTATTGATGTCGGTATTTAACAATTTCGGTCCGCAGCAAAGCAAGCAGAGCGAAATGGATTACTCGACCTTTATCAGCAGTGTGAAAAATGGCGGGGTCTCCAGTGTGGATATCCAGGGTCGGACGATCACCGGCAAATTATCGGATGGCAGTAACTTTACTACCTACAGTCCAGATTACGATCCAGGCCTGATTGGTGATTTGCTGGATAACGGAGTGGCTATCAAAGCTGAACCAGCAGAAAAAACCGGTCTGCTAATGCAGATATTTATTTCATGGTTCCCAATGTTGTTACTGATTGGTGTGTGGATTTTCTTCATGCGTCAGATGCAAGGTGGCGGTGGTAAAAACCCCATGTCGTTTGGCAAAAGCAAAGCCCGCATGTTGAATGAAGATCAGGTTAAAGTGACCTTCAAAGATGTTGCTGGCGTCGAGGAAGCTAAAGAAGAAGTTCATGAATTAGTCGACTTCTTGCGTGATCCAGGCAAATTCCAGAAGCTGGGTGGACGCATTCCACGCGGTATTCTGATGGTTGGTTCGCCAGGTACTGGTAAAACATTATTAGCCAAAGCGATTGCCGGTGAAGCGAAAGTACCTTTCTTTACTATTTCGGGTTCTGATTTCGTTGAAATGTTTGTTGGTGTCGGTGCCTCACGGGTTCGTGACATGTTTGAACAAGCAAAAAAACATGCACCATGTATTATCTTTATCGATGAGATTGATGCCGTCGGTCGTCACCGTGGAGCCGGTATGGGCGGTGGTAATGACGAACGTGAGCAGACACTGAATCAGTTGTTGGTTGAAATGGATGGTTTTGAAGGTAATGAAGGCGTCATTATTATTGCCGCCACCAACCGTCCTGACGTACTTGATCCCGCTTTATTGCGTCCGGGTCGCTTTGACAGACAGGTAGTAGTGCCATTACCGGATATTCGTGGACGTGAACAGATTCTGAAAGTTCATATGGGTAAAGTGCCCGCTGATGAAGATGTTGATCCAAGTGTCATTGCACGTGGAACTCCAGGCTTTTCAGGTGCTGACCTTGCCAATCTGGTGAATGAAGCTGCTTTATTTGCGGCCCGCACCAACAAACGCCTGGTATCAATGGTGGATTTGGAGTTAGCCAAAGATAAAATCATGATGGGTGCTGAACGTCGCTCAATGGTCATGAGTGATAAAGAAAAAGAACTGACGGCCTATCATGAAGCCGGTCACGCCATTGTTGGGCGCAGTGTACCGGGCCACGATCCAGTGTATAAAGTGAGTATCATCCCTCGTGGTCGTGCGCTGGGTGTAACGATGTTTTTACCGATCGAAGACAGATACAGTTACACCAAACAACAATTGGAAAGTCAGATTTCAAGCCTGTATGGCGGTCGACTGGCTGAAGAAATGATTTTTGGTGCTGAAGCAGTGACTACTGGTGCCTCAAATGATATTCAGCGGGCAACAGAACTGGCACACAATATGGTCACCAAATGGGGACTATCAGACAATATGGGGCCTTTATCTTATGGTGAAGAAGAAGGCGAAGTTTTTCTGGGTCGCAGTGTTACCCAGCACAAGTCAGTATCTGATTTGACAGCTAAACAGATTGATGAAGATGTTCGTGCATTGATTACCAGGAATTATGATCGTGCCAAAAATATTCTGACCGAAAATGCTGATAAATTGCACACCATGGCAAAACTTCTGATCAAATACGAAACGATTGATAGCGATCAGATCGATGCGATCATGGAAGGACGTGAACCAGGTGCACCTAAGGGTTGGGATGATAAATCATCGACTCCACCACCATCCGCTAAAGCAGATGAAGATGGCCCGGAACCTACAGGCAAACCTGCTGATCAATTAAACTGAGAAAAGTTAAATCATGATGATGGATTTTGCGGGCAAATCTCTGGATTTGTCCGCTCCGCACGTTATGGGCATCGTCAATGTAACGCCCGACTCCTTTTCGGATGGCGGGCGTTTTTTTTCGGCTGATAAAGCCCTCGAACAAGCTCGAAAACTGGTTGCTGATGGCGCTACTATTATTGATATTGGTGGCGAATCGACTCGTCCCGGCTCTGAACCTGTTGGTGTTGAAGAAGAAATTCGCCGAGTGGTGCCTGCAATAGAAGCTATTCATGCTGAGCTTGATGTGGTTATTTCTATCGATACCATGAAAGCTAAAGTTATGCGAGCTGCAGTAGCGGCTGGGGCGAGCCTGATAAACGATGTAAATGCGTTACGTAGTGAAGGGGCATTACAGGCAGCCGCTGAACTGGGTGTTCCGGTGTGCCTGATGCATATGCAGGGCTCACCTCAAACCATGCAACAACAGCCCCACTATTCCGATGTGGTCAGTGAAGTAAATGAATTTCTGTCTGAGCGGGTTGCTGCCTGTGAAGCAGCGGGAATTTCGCGTTCAAAGATTATTCTGGACCCGGGATTTGGCTTTGGTAAAAATGCCCGTCATAATCTGCGATTAATGAAGCATTTATCGGTGATAACGGAATCGGATCTGCCTGTCCTGGTCGGCGTTTCACGAAAATCCATTATCGGTGCGATGCTCAATATATCGGTTGAAGAACGATTGGCGGGAAGCCTGGCTCTGGCATCGATAGCGATATGGCAAGGCGCAAAAATCATACGCAGTCATGATGTCCGGGAGACCGTACAGGCAGTCCGATTGTGTGAACATGTAATGCAGGTTAACGATTTTGACTGAACAAAAACGACGTTATTTTGGTACTGATGGCATCAGAGGAAGAGTAGGCGATGGCGCCATTACACCTGACTTTGTATTGAAACTCGGGTGGGCGATTGGACGTGTGTTGGCGAAGGAACGTAACAGCAAGGTTTTGATCGGTAAAGACACCAGAATATCCGGTTATATGTTTGAATCCGCATTACAGGCAGGCCTTTCAGCCGCTGGTGTAGATGTATATTTAATGGGGCCAATGCCAACCCCCGCAGTAGCTTATCTAACCCGCACATTTCATGCCCAGGCAGGCATTGTAATCAGTGCCTCGCATAATCCCTATCATGATAATGGCATTAAATTCTTCTCTGATAAGGGAACCAAGTTGCCGGATTCAGTTGAACTGGCGATTGAGGCAATGCTTGACCAGCCGATTAGAACGGTTGATTCTGCCTATTTAGGCAAGGCCCACCGTATTGCTGATGCTGCAGGACGTTATATTGAGTTTTGTAAAAGCACCATTTCGACTGGGGTTGATTTATCCAATCTGAAAATTGTGGTGGATTGCGCTCATGGTGCCACTTATCACATCGCACCAAACGTATTCCGTGAACTGGGTGCCGAAGTCATTTTGATGGGCGCCGAGCCGGATGGTCTGAATATCAATCAGAATTGTGGTTCGACTGAACCGCGATTACTGCAAGCCAGCGTTCTCGAGCATAAAGCTGATTTGGGTATTGCTCTGGATGGCGATGGTGACCGCCTTATCATGGTGGATCATCAGGGCGAGCTGGTAGATGGTGATGATATTCTGTTTATCATTGCCCGTGGAAGACAACGTGTTGGTCTGGATAGAGGCCATGTGGTCGGTACACAGATGTCGAATCTGGGATTGCAACATGCCTTGGAAAAACACGACATTATTCTGCATCGGGCAAATGTCGGTGATCGTTATGTGATGGAGAAGCTGCAACAGGTTGAAGGACTGATTGGTGGCGAGGCCTCAGGACATATTATCTGTCTGGATAAAACCAGCACGGGGGATGGTATTGTTGCAGCATTGCAGGTACTGGCTGAAATCCAGCAAACGGGTAGCAGCCTGCATGAACTGTGCTCTGCTGTCATAAAATATCCACAACGTCTTGTTAATGTACGTATTGATAAACTGGTTAATTTACGGGATTATCCGGAAATTCAAGCGGCTGTAGAAGAAGTGGAGAAAACACTTGGTCAGGAAGGGCGAGTGCTGCTGAGAGCCTCCGGAACAGAACCGGTTATAAGAGTAATGGTTGAGGGGCACGATGCAACCCGCACTAACCAGTTAGCCAAGTCTCTGGCCGAACAAATTGAGATAATATTACAACGTTAGATAAGTAATTCTATGCCAACAGAGTGAGCGGAGAGGACATTGCTTTATCTTCGGTCTGTCGGTACCCTTTATAATTAATTTTTATTGAGAGTAGGTGTCTGTGCGCAAACCGCTGGTCGCTGGTAACTGGAAAATGAACGGCTCTAGCGCAAGCAACAAATTGTTGCTTGATGCGATACTGGCGCAAAGAGACTCCTTTGCTTCAGTTGATGTCGCTTTATTCCCTCCTGCACTATATATACAACAGGTTCAGTCTGCTTTATCCGGTACAGGAATGTATTGGGGGACGCAAAATGTGTCGCAATTTGATTCTGGTGCTTATACCGGTGAAATTTCAGCGGCAATGTTGCATGACTTTAGTTGTCAGTATGTGTTGATTGGTCATTCCGAACGACGTTGCCTGTATGCAGAGCTAAATCTGGATCAGGTTTTTCTTGATCATATCATCGCAGAAAAATATGAAATGTCCGTCAAGCATGGCATTACCCCCATTATCTGTATTGGTGAAAGCCCGGAAGAACACTCCATGGGCCGCACCGAAGAAATGGTGGCACGCTTGATGGATATAGTGATTGCGCAACAAGGGGTCAAAGCGCTGTCAAAAGTGGTATTGGCATATGAACCTGTCTGGGCAATCGGAACAGGTAAGACAGCCAGCCCGGAATGGGCGCAGGATGTACATTCGTTCATGCGTCAGCGGGTGGCAAAACATGATGCGAATATTGCCGCATCACTCAGAATACTTTACGGCGGCAGCGTAAAAGGTAATAATGCTGCTCCATTATTTGCCAAGCCCGATATTGATGGTGGATTAATCGGCGGCGGCTCTAGAGATGCCGATGAATTTGTAAAAATCTGTCAGGCTGCAGTTCAAAATTAGGAAGTTAAATGGATGCGTTGATTCTGGTGGTTCACATTGTGATCTCACTATTGTTAGTTGGTTTGATCTTAATCCAGCACGGTAAAGGTGCTGATGCCGGTGCTGCATTTGGCGGCGGTGGCAGTGGCGGCGGTGGGGCTTCTTCAAGCCTGTTCGGGAGTCAGGGCTCTGCATCTTTCCTGAGTCGTAGCAGCGCCATTCTGGCCACAGTATTTTTTATTACCAGTCTGACATTGGCTTATCTTGCTGGTAACGCTGATCGTGTTCAGAGTGTTACTGACTCAGTGGTAGTTGAACAGCCTGCAGAAGAAAGTCCTGCGGATCTCCCAGACTTTCCATAAAAATCCCTCACAGTTAATTGCCGTCGTGGTGAAATTGGTAGACACGCTATCTTGAGGGGGTAGTGCCTTAGGGTGTGCCGGTTCGACTCCGGCCGACGGCACCAATATATAAAAACCCGCCAGTGAATAAAATCGCTGAGCGGGTTTTTTATTTTTGAATATAATCGGCAAATTCCAAATTGTTAGCCCAATAAGTCGATTTATAGAAAGCGTATTATTGGTGATTAACCTGTCGACGATGCTTTTTCCACATACCTGCAATAAAGAATATTAACGCTATCCAGATTAATCCAAAGGTTATCAGCCTTTCCGGTGGGTAGGCTTCTTTGAGCACAAAAACGCCAATCACAAATTGAATTGTCGGGTTGATGTACATAATAAACCCCACTACTGATAAATCGACTCGACTGGCCGCCATGGCAAATAGAACCAAAGGCAGAGCAGTGAGAAAACCTGAACCAATAAGTAGCAACGTTAATTGTGAGCTCTCACCAAATGCGAGATTGTAATCAACGTTTGTTGATTGCCAAAGGATCCAGAACAGCGCAACAGGGGCCAACCATAAGGTTTCAATGGTCAAGCCGTTTACGCCATCGACAGGATGTTTTTTTCGAATGAGTCCATAAAGTGCAAATGCCAGGGCCAACGATAAGCCTACCCATGGAATGCTCCCCAGGCTGACCCATTCCCACAAAAACGCAATTGTGGCCAGCACCCCGGCCCAAGCCTGTAAAGGATGCAGCTGTTCTTTAAGTAACCATCTCGCCAATAACAGACTCATTACCGGGGTAATGAAATATCCCAGGCTGGCTTCCAGCACACGATGCTGTGAAACTGCCCAGATAAATATCAACCAATTTACCGCAATAAGTAATGATGATAACGCCAGCCACAATAATAATTTTTTATCGGCAAAAGTCTTAATCAACTTACGGCCGCGGCCCAGTAAAAGGCCTACCACCGTGGTGGCAAGTAAAGACCAGAGAATTCGGTGCGACAACACTTCAACGGCTGATACGCTATTGAGATAACTGAAATAAAGTGGGAAGCTGCCCCAGATAACGTATGCAGCAATGGCGAAAATCAGTCCATACATAAAGTAAATCGCTTAAAGATAATGTTATTGATGACCTTGGCTAAAAGGCTTGAGGTTGTACATATTAACGAAATGGCTATGCTAGGGTCTTTTTAAGTAATTAAACCCATGAACGATACTTAAAAGAGTATGGTTACAAAAAATATAAACGTAATAATTAAGATGGTATGAATTGGATAGGTAGACCGGGTGTTAAGCAATAAACTCAACCAATTGCAGAGTCGACTTAATAAGTCTCGAAGAGCAGGATATCTTGCACCACTGCGAATTGCATTGTTTTATGCCATTTTTGCCACATTATGGATTATTTTTTCAGATCAACTTATAGAACGGTTCACCCGAGATCCCCTGTTATTGTCACGTTTACAAACATACAAGGGATTACTGTTTGTCACTATCACGACCATCCTGGTCTGGTTGATGACCCAACGTTCATGGTTATCGCAAAATAAACTTATTGCTGCATTGCAGGATAGTCAATCAAGGTTATGTTTGATCTTTGATAATGTGTCATGCGGGATACTGGAATGCGATCTGCAAGGGCGAATTACTTTCAGTAATCAAGCCCATCATGAGATTCTGGGCGTTAAACCTAATGAGTTGATCGGATCCCATATCTGGGATTATCAACCGGATGAAACCACTCAACAGCAATTTAAACGATTGTTCGATAATTTGGTGATCCATCAGCCATCACCAGATTTAATGGTTACCACCAATCTTAGCCAGCAAGGTCAGCAAAAAATTCTGGAATATAGCTGGGACTATATTTATGACGAGCTGGGTGATTTGACGGGGCTAATTGCCGTTATTTCTGACATTACCACACGTAAACAGCAGGAAGAACGAATACTTCATCTGGCGCAATACGATACGTTAACGAGCCTGCCTAATCGCTTTCTGGCATTGGATCGTTTATCCCAACGGCTGAAGTTGGCCCACCCCAATAAAGACATGGTGGGTGTGTTATGTATGGATTTAGATGATTTTAAAAAAATTAACGAATCATTGGGACATTCTGCCGGCGATGCCTTACTGATCCAGGTCACAAAGCGTATTCAGACGCATATTCGCCATGGTGACACTCTTGGTCGGCTTGGTGGTGATGAATTTATTGTGTTGCTGACCGACCTGCAGACAACGGAGGAAATTACGCAAATTGTTGAAAATCTGATTCAGCAATTTCGCTTGCCTTTCAGCATTGATGGGCAATCTCTCACAATGACCTTAAGTATTGGTGTTGCCATTCATCCTGTGGATGGAAATGATGCTTCACAATTACTCAGACAAGCTGATGCAGCCATGTTTTATGCTAAAAGTAATGGGCGTAATACTTTTACATATTACACCGAGTCAATGAACCGTGATGCAACCCGCCGATTATTGATAGAGCAACAGATGTATGGAGCTTTGGAAAGAGGCGAGTTTTATCTGTTTTATCAACCACAGATTGAGTTGGCAACGGGGAAAATGATTGGTGCTGAAGCCTTGTTACGTTGGCAAAACGATCAGTTGGGTCCCATCGGTCCTGATGAGTTTATACCTGTTGCTGAGCAAACCGGTCTGATTGTCTCGATTGGCGAATTTGTGATGCATTCAGCTATAAAAATGGCATCAAAATGGCAGGCGCTTCAGCCAGATTTTCGCATGGCGATCAACCTTTCTCCCTGTCAGTTTCGTGACCCTGGATTGTTAGGTTTTGTAGAGCAGCAGCTACTGCAATACCCAGTTCAGCCCAATACGCTGGAATTGGAAATAACCGAGGGTGTATTACTTAGCGGCTACCTGATGACTGATGAGTTATTTCAGTCTTTTACTGCTAAGGGAATTGAGATGGCGATGGACGATTTTGGTACTGGCTATTCATCACTTAGCTATCTGCGGCGCTATCCTTTTGCCATATTAAAAATCGATCGAAGCTTTATTAACGATATGACAACTGATCCAGCCGATAGGGAATTGGTTAATGCCAGCATTGCCATGGCGCATGGGCTTGGCCTGAAAGTCGTTGCTGAAGGTGTGGAGACTGAAGAGCAGGCAAACTCCCTCAAAATAATGAATTGCGATTATGTGCAGGGATATTATTTCAGCAAACCGATTACCCCTGATGAATTAATCTCAAAGCTGGAGAATTATGTTCATGAATAAATGCATCTAAATGCACGCTTCAAATACAGCCCGTTAATGTGTACTATCGGGAGTTGATCAAATAATTTTGATTTCGTAAAAACAATAATAATTATCAGGTGTCACAAAGACACTACATCTCGGAAGAGTGGAAGGGCGGCATGTTAGAGGGATACCTCCCCATTTTGTTGTTTATTATCATTGGCATTGGCTTCGGTGTGATGCCTCTTATTGCGGGCTTTATTATCGGGCCACAGCGCCCTGATGCCGAAAAACGCTCCAGCTATGAATGTGGCTTTGAACCTTTTGAAGACACGCATGGCAGATTTGATGTGCGTTATTACCTGGTTGCCATTCTGTTTATCATTTTCGATCTGGAAATCGCCTTTTTATTCCCTTGGGCTATCGTGCTCGATGAAATCGGGGTGTTTGGTTTGCTGGCCATGTTCCTGTTTCTGGGGATTCTGGTAGTAGGCTTCATCTATGAATGGAAAAAAGGAGCCCTGGAATGGGAATAGAGGGCGTTCTTCACGAAGGTATAGTCACCACTTCTGCAGATAAATTAATTAACTGGGCCCGGACCGGTTCTTTATGGCCGATGACCTTTGGTCTGGCATGTTGTGCGGTTGAAATGATGCATGCCGGAGCTTCACGTTATGATCTGGATCGTTTCGGGGTAGTGTTTCGGCCCAGTCCCCGTCAGTCGGATGTGATGATTGTGGCTGGCACCCTTGTTAACAAAATGGCACCGGCATTACGCAAGGTCTATGACCAGATGTCCGAACCTCGCTGGGTTATTTCAATGGGATCCTGTGCTAATGGCGGTGGCTACTACCATTATTCCTATTCAGTCGTTCGGGGCTGTGATCGGATAGTACCGGTGGATATTTATGTGCCGGGTTGTCCGCCAACTGCTGAAGCCTTACTCTACGGTATTATTCAGTTACAGAAAAAGATTCAACGTACCAATACCATCGCTAAAAGCTCACAAGCATAAGGTTGTTGCATGGAATCGCTTAAACATAAACTGGAACAGCATTTTGCCAATCAGCTGGTGGAGTGTGAGTTTAATCGAGGCGAATTAACAATCCATGTTGAGGCTGAACAGATTATTCCAGTATGCCAAGCATTACGCGATGAATTTGAGTTTACCCAATTAATTGATTTATGCGGTGTAGATTATTCCGTATATGGCAACAGTGGCTGGGAAACCAAACAGGCCACTGAACATGGTTTCAGTCGGGCACGTGAACCGTTTTCGCAAATCGACGAAATGGACGAAGGCTTTCGCTATGCCGTTGTTTATCATTTGCTATCGGTGCAACACAATAATCGACTTCGCCTTAAGGTGGATCTGATTGCTGAAACGCCCATTATTGATTCAGTTACCAGCATCTGGCATTCGGCTGACTGGTACGAACGTGAAGCCTTTGATTTGTTTGGCATCCTGTTCAAAGGCCATGAAGATCTGCGACGTATTCTGACGGATTATGGTTTTGTCGGACATCCGTTTCGCAAGGATTTCCCATTGATTGGCAATGTAGAAATGCTTTATGACCCCGAACAGAAACGGGTGATTTATCAGCCAGTCAGTATTGAACCTAGAACACTGGTCCCGCGGGTAATTCGTGATGATAACCGTTACCTGCAACCGCATGGCAGCGAGGCCAAGAAATAATGGCTGAAATTAAAAATTACACGCTGAATTTTGGCCCACAACATCCAGCAGCACATGGTGTATTACGGCTGATTCTGGAAATGGATGGCGAGGTTATTGTGCACGCTGATCCACATATTGGTTTGCTGCATCGTGGTACCGAAAAGCTGGCTGAGTCCAAACCCTATAACCAGAGTATTGGTTATATGGATCGGCTGGATTATGTGTCGATGATGTGTAACGAACATGCCTATGTGATGGCGATAGAAAAGCTATTAGGTATTGAACCTCCGGTTCGGGCACAGTACATCCGGGTTTTGTTTGATGAAATGACCCGGGTTTTGAATCACCTGATGTGGCTTGGTGCACATGGTCTGGATATCGGTGCTATGACCGTCTTTCTTTATTGCTTTCGTGAGCGTGAAGATTTAATGGACTGTTACGAAGCTGTATCCGGTGCAAGGTTACATGCAACCTATTATCGTCCAGGTGGCGTCTATCGTGATTTACCCAACAGCATGCCGCAATATCAAAAATCCAAATGGCATTCTGACGCAGAGGTTAAAAAGTTAAACCAAAGCCGCGAAGGCAGCCTGCTCGATTTTATTGAGGACTTCTGTCAACGCTTTCCCAAATGCGTTGATGAATATGAAACGCTGTTGACCGATAACCGTATCTGGAAGCAACGTACCGTAGGAATTGGTGTGGTATCGCCGGAACGCGCGCTGCAACTTGGTTTTACCGGACCAATGCTACGTGGCAGTGGTGTGGAATGGGATTTAAGGCGCAAGCAGCCCTATGAAGTTTATGACCGATTGGATTTTGATATCCCGGTGGGTAAAGAGGGGGATTGTTATGATCGATATCTGGTACGCATTGAAGAGATGCGTCAGTCCAATAAAATCATGCAGCAATGTATTGACTGGCTGCGAGTCAATCCGGGTCCAGTGATTGTTGATAATGTCAAAATAGCGCCTCCCAGCAGAGCGGATATGAAAGATGATATGGAAGCCTTAATTCATCATTTCAAACTGTTTACTGAAGGTTATTGTGTGCCAGAAGGCGAGGTATATAGCGCCGTAGAACATCCCAAGGGGGAGTTTGGTATTTATATGGTTTCGGACGGTGCCAATAAACCTTATCGCGTGAAAATACGTGCCCCGGGCTTTCCCCATCTTGCCGCAATGAACGAAATGGCTAAAGGCCACTTGCTGGCTGATGTGGTGGCCATTATCGGTACCATGGATATTGTTTTCGGGGAGATTGACCGATGACAGCAGAGTTGCAACTCACAGGCCACCGGGATCAGTTGTTCAGTGAATCCATCCGCCAACAGCTGGATAGCTGGATCAGTAAATATCCACCAGGCCAGGCTCAATCAGCGGTCATCCCGGCTTTGCATATTCTGCAGGATGCGCATGAAGGATGGCTAAGCGAGGGATTGATGCGTGCGTTGGCGGAGTATCTGGATATTCCGGTTATCAGTGTGTTTGAAGTTGCTACGTTTTATACGATGTTTGAACTTAAGCCGGTGGGCCAGCATAAAATCAGCCTTTGCACCAATATTTCCTGTCAGCTCTGTGGTTCGGAAGATATCGCCAGACATATTCAGAAAAAGCTGGGGGTTGGTTTTGGGCAAACTACTGCTGACGGCAAATTCACGTTAAAAGAAGTAGAGTGTCTGGGAGCTTGTGTCGGTGCCCCCATGTTATTACTGGATCGTGATTACCATGAGCACCTGACCGTGGAAAAAATCGATACGCTTTTAGACGGGGTGAAATGATGCAACAAAACCAGGTTTGTTTTCGCACCATGCACCTTGACCAGCCCTGGTCGATGGAAGCTTATCGCAGCGTTGGCGGTTACGAAGTACTGGAGAAAATTCTCCGTGAAAAGACCCGTCAGGAAAGCATTATTGAGACCATCAAAAATTCGGCATTACGTGGACGCGGCGGTGCTGGCTTTCCAACCGGGCTGAAATGGAGCTTTATGCCGCGGCGTATGCCCGGGGATAAATATATCGTCTGTAACTCGGATGAAGGCGAACCCGGCACCTGTAAAGATCGTGACATTATGCGTTACAACCCCCACCAGTTGATTGAAGGCATGATTATCGCCGGCTATACCATTGGTGCCCAACGTGGCTACAACTATATTCGTGGTGAGTTTTTTGAGCCGATTGAACGGTTTGAACAAGCATTAATTGAAGCACGTGAAGCGGGTTATTTAGGCAAGGATATTCTTGGGAGTGGATTTAATTTTGAACTTCACACTCATCCTGGGGCCGGTGCGTATATCTGTGGTGAAGAAACGGCATTACTCGAATCCCTGGAAGGCAAAAAAGGCCAGCCGCGTTACAAACCCCCATTCCCGGCAGGCTATGGTTTATACGGCCGGCCAACCACAATAAACAATACCGAAACGTTAGCCTCGGTGCCGGTCATACTGCAACATGGTGCGGACTGGTTTCATGAGCTGGGCACACCAAATAACGGCGGTCAGAAAATCTTCTGCATGACCGGCCATGTGAATAAACCGGGAAATTATGAAGTGCCATTGGGAATGCCCTTTGCAGAATTACTGGAACTCGCCGGTGGTGTCCGCAATGGCAACAAACTTAAAGCCGTTATCCCCGGTGGCAGTTCGACACCTGTGGTACCTGCAGATGTCATGATGCAAACCGCAATGAGCTATGACGGTATCGGCAAGGCAGGTTCGATGCTTGGGGCAGGGTCAGTGATTGTAATGGACGAAACCACCTGCATGGTCAAAGCGTTGGAGCGCATCGCCTATTTTTATTACGAGGAGTCCTGCGGTCAGTGCACCCCTTGTCGTGAAGGCACCGGCTGGCTATATCGCGTTATTAAACGCATTGAAAATGGCGAAGGCCGTCAGGAAGATCTGGATCGTCTGGTAGATGTTGCGAACAACATTAACGGTAATACGATCTGTGCTCTGGGCGATGCCGCAGCCGCGCCTGTTATCAGCTTTATCAAGCATTTTCGCGATGAATTTCAGTATCACATCGATCACCAACGCTGCCTGGTTGATGAACCAGAATTGAAGTTGAACTATGGTTAATATCGAAATTGATGGCATTCCACTTAAAGTGGATTCAGCCAAAATGATTATTCAGGCTGCCGATGAGGCGGGTATTGATATTCCGCGTTTTTGTTATCACAAAAACCTGTCGATAGTGGCCAACTGCCGTATGTGTCTGGTTGAGGTCGATAAGGCTCGTAAAGCTTTGCCAGCTTGTGCTACGCCAGTTGCAGAGGGAATGAAAGTATTTACTCAGTCAGAAACAGCGCTGGCAGCACAACGTGGCGTTATGGAATTTCTGCTGATCAATCACCCGTTGGATTGCCCGATTTGTGATCAGGGCGGCGAGTGTGAATTACAAGATTTATCGCTGGGCTATGGCAGTGGCATAAGTCGATTCAGTGAGAAAAAACGGGTTGTGAAAGACAAGGATATCGGGCCGCTGGTACAAACCGATATGACCCGCTGCATCCACTGTACCCGTTGTGTGCGCTTTGGGCAGGAAATTGCCGGCATCAAAGAATTGGGTGCGACAGGCCGTGGTGAACATATGGAAATCGGTACCTATGTTGAACACAGTCTGGCGTCCGAGTTATCAGGCAATATCATTGATATCTGTCCGGTAGGTGCACTGACTTCCAAACCTTTCCGCTATAAAGCACGGGCCTGGGAGATGACTTCCCACCCGTCAATTGCGATGCATGATGCCGTGGGCTCCAGTGTGGAGATTCATACTCGGCAGAATGATGTTATGCGTGTGGTTGCCAGAGATAATGAATCCGTCAATCAAAGCTGGATTTCAGACCGGGATCGTTTCAGTTATCTTGGTTTAAAACATCCTGATCGTTTGCTGCACCCCATGATTAAACAAAATGGTGAGTGGCATACTACCGATTGGCAGACGGCTCTTGAGTTTGCAGTAGAAGGTATCAAACACGTTAAAACCAAAAATGGTGCCGATCAGATTGCCGGCTTGATATCCCCCACAGCTACATTGGAAGAAGCCTATCTGTTCCAGAAATGGCTACGTAATTTTGGTAGTCAGAATATTGATCATCGCTTACGGCAGCAGGATTTCAGTGACGCAGGGCACGAGCAATTCAGCCCAATCTGCCTGGCAGAAGTTGAAGATTGTGATGCGATTGTCTTATTGGGTTGTAATGTTCGCAGTGAAGCGCCCCTGTTAGCCCATCGAATTCGCCAGTCGGCTTATGCCGGCGGGCTGGTCAGTGATATTAATTTCTTCAAAACCGATTTGCTGATGCCGACAGACCGTCAGGTGGTCGTGAATACGGCACAACTATTCGCCTTGCTCAGCGGCATTACCAAAGCGTTATTACATTTGGATAAGGAGGCTGCTGCAGCCTGGCAACATCTGATTCCTGAAAAAGCGGCCTCGGCAACCGAGCAGAATATTGCGATGCAGCTGGCTAATGGCAATCAACCATTAATTGTTGTTGGTGCATTAGCCAATCAGCACCCTCAGGCAGCAGTCATTCGATCAATGGCGGCGCTTATCAGTAAACTGACAGGAGCACGGCTGTTAATTCTACCGGAAGCGAATAGTCAGGCTTTGCATTTGGCCGGCGCTTTACCGCATAACGAAATGATAAAAGACGTAAAGCCTGGCCTGGATGCTAAAACGGTCTGGGAAGAGCAGTTACGTGCATATGTATTAATGAATATTGAACCGGAATTTGACTGTTCCAATCCCTCTGCTGCCCAACTTGCCTTGCAACGAGCCGGTTTTGTGGTCGCAATAAACAGTTTTCATTGCAACAGTCTTCATGAGTATGCCGACGTATTACTGCCTTTGGCGGCATTTGCAGAAACGTCTGGTACGTTTGTCGGTCTGGATCATCAATGGCAGTCCTTTACCGGCGCAGTGGCACCACCGGGAGAAAGTCGTCCAGGCTGGAAAATTCTGCGGGTACTGGGCAATATTTCAAAATTCAACGGGTTTGATTATGTTTCTTCAGAAGGGGTGCGCCAGGAGTTGCAGGATCAGTTGAACCGGCATTCTCCGGTTAAACATGGTTTGTATATTCCAGCTGAAATTTCTCAGGCTGACGGTTTGCAGCTGATTTCAGAGGTGCCGATATATCGTACAGACAGTCTGGTCAGACATAGTAAAGCCCTGCAATTAACACCGGAAAATCAGTTTCTGGATACCTTGCGGATTCATCCGATACAGGCTGAGCAGTCAGGTCTACATCAGGGGGATCAGGTGCATATTCAGCAGGGTGAAATCTCCGTATCGACCACCGTACTGATAGATGAACAGGTTGCTGAGGGCATGGTTTATCTTGCTGCAGCCTCGCCATTAAGTGCCAAATTAACATCAGCCTTTGGTGATGTAGAATTATCAGCCATACTGGAGACAGCAGATGCTTGATCTGCTCACCCAGCATTTGTTACCCAATATAGGCAAAATTTTGCTGATTGTAGCGATATTGATGCTGGCGGTAGCCTATCTGACATTGGCCGAACGGAAAGTTATTGGCTATATCCAGATGCGTATTGGCCCCAATCGTGTGGGGCCGCGTGGCCTGCTGCAACCGATTGCTGATGGTCTGAAGTTATTACTTAAAGAAATCATCTTGCCCACGCGCTCCAATCTCTATTTGTTTGTATTGGCACCGGTATTAGCAATTGGTCCTGCTTTGGCAGCCTGGGCGGTTATCCCGTTTGACGCTGGCATGGTGTTGGCCGATATTAATGCCGGTTTGTTATATGTACTGGCTATTACCTCAATGGGTGTTTACGGCATTGTGATTGCTGGATGGGCCTCCAATTCACGCTATGCTTTTTTAGGCGCGATGCGCAGTGCCGCTCAAGTAGTCTCCTATGAAATTGCCATGGGTTTTGCCCTGGTAGGCGTACTGATTGCCGCTGGTAGCTTGAACCTGAGTGAGATTGTTATGGCTCAGCAAGGCGGTATTTTTTACTGGTACTGGTTACCTTTGTTACCGTTGTTTGTTGTGTATTTTGTCTCTGGTGTGGCGGAAACCAATCGCGCACCGTTTGATATTGCCGAAGGTGAATCCGAAATTGTTGCCGGCTTCCATGTGGAATATTCTGGGATGGCGTTTGCGATATTTTTCCTCGCTGAATACGCCGATATGATTTTGATTTCGATCCTGGCCGCCACCTTGTTTATGGGCGGCTGGTTATCACCTTTTGAAGGTATTCCGGTTTTAGAGCCGATGTTTGCCTGGGTACCGGGACTGGTCTGGCTATTACTGAAAACCAGTATGTTTCTGTTTATCTATTTATGGATCCGCGCCACCTTTCCTCGCTACCGTTATGATCAGGTGATGCGTCTCGGCTGGAAAGTATTTATACCAGTGACATTAGTTTGGCTGGTGATTATTTCGACCATGCAGGTGTTCGATATCGGGCCCTGGTTTAACAACATCGTCGAGGTGACAAGTCCATGAATGAGTCAATTCGTCACTTTTTTAAGAGTTTTCTGCTGTGGGAGTTAGTGCAGGGATTACGTCTGACCGGGCGACATTTGTTTTCGCGCAAGGTCACGGTGCAATATCCCGAAGAGCAAACGCCACAATCGCCACGTTTCCGCGGTTTACATGCTTTACGTCGGTATCCCAATGGTGAAGAACGCTGTATCGGTTGCAAGTTGTGTGAAGCGGTTTGCCCGGCATTGGCAATTACCATCGATACCGAACCTCGTGAAGACGGCACCCGCCGAACCACGCGCTATGACATCGATTTATTCAAATGTATTTACTGTGGATTTTGTGAAGAATCCTGTCCCGTGGATTCAATAGTCGAAACCCGGGTATTTGCCTATCACTTTGAAAATCGTGGTGAAAACATTATGGACAAACAACAGTTGCTGGCGATTGGCGATAAATACGAGACGGAAATCGCTGCTGACCGGGAGGCTGATGCGCCTTATCGATAGGCCGGATAATTATGGAAAAAATACTGTTTTATTTTTTTGCTGGCATTTTATTGTTTGCCGCCACCATGGTGATTACCGTAAGAAATCCGGTGCGTGCAGCATTGTTTCTGGTGCTGGCCTTTTTTACCAGTGCAGCCATCTGGTTGATGCTGGAAGCCGAGTTTCTGGCGATCAGCCTGGTTTTGGTATATGTCGGTGCGGTGCTGGTGCTGTTTTTGTTTGTGGTCATGATGCTGGATATAGATACCAGTGCACTTAAGGAAGGATTTACCCGTTATCTGCCGTTAGGCTTATTAGTTGCCGTTTTGATCGTGCTGGAATTAATTGCCGTATTGGGTGCGGCGAATTTTGGTTTGGATCAGGTGCCCGTTCCTGAAGGTTCTGATGAAAGTAATACCAAAACGCTGGGCCGACTGTTGTATACGGTTTATGTTTATCCATTCGAAATCGCTTCGGTGATTCTGACGGTGGCCATCGTGGCAGCCATTACGCTGACCTTACGGCCCAATAAACGCAAAACTCAGGATCCAGCTGAGCAGGTCAAAGTTCGTAGTAAAGACCGCGTCCGTCTGGTGAAAATGGCCTCGGAAAAACGCCAGGATGGGAAAGGAAAACCATGATTGCTTTATCTGACTTTCTGATTGTTGCCGCTATTTTGTTCAGCTTGTCTGTTGCCGGTATTTTTCTCAATCGTAAAAACATCATTATCCTGCTGATGTGTATTGAATTGATGTTGCTGGCGGTTAACCTGAACTTTATTGCCTTTTCTTATTACGCCGGGGATGCCGCTGGCCAGGTATTTGTGTTTTTTATTCTGACTGTTGCGGCGGCTGAAGCAGCGATTGGCCTGGCAATCCTGGTCGTATTATTCCGCAATCTCAGCACCATCAATGTTGATGATCTCAACCGGTTAAAGGGCTAACGGCATGACCCAGACCCTGTTACTGACCATTGTTTTAGCCCCCTTACTGGGCAGTATCATTGCTGGTTTTTTTGGTCGTAGGATTGGCCGGAACTGGTCACATCGAGCGGCAATCGCCGGTGTCAGTATTGCGTTCTTTTTATCGCTCTGGGTGTTGAAGCTGGTAGTCATGGATGGCGCAACCTATAACCAGGCGGTATATCAGTGGCTGCAAGTTGGCAGCCTGAGCATTGAAGTCGGCTTTATGGTTGATTCACTGACTGCAGTGATGATGACCGTGGTGACCTTTGTATCGCTGATGGTGCATATCTACACCATTGGTTATATGCATGATGATGACGGCTACAGCCGGTTTTTCAGTTATATCTCGCTGTTTACCTTCTCAATGCTGATGCTGGTGATGGCCAATAACTTTATGCAGCTGTTTTTTGGCTGGGAAGCGGTTGGCGTGGTGTCTTATCTACTCATCGGCTTCTGGTACAAAAAGCCCACGGCTATTTATGCCAATCTCAAGGCATTTCTGGTCAATCGTGTGGGTGATTTCGGTTTTCTGCTGGGGATTGCTGCCGTACTGATGTACTCCGGCAGTCTGGATTATCTGGAAGTATTTAATCAGGCTCCGGTGATGGCGGGGCAGACCATTTCCATATTTGATAATTACGCCTGGTCGTTAATGACGGTGATTGGCATTCTGTTATTTATCGGTGCAATGGGGAAATCAGCGCAGGTGCCACTGCATGTGTGGTTACCGGATTCGATGGAAGGTCCAACGCCAATATCCGCATTGATCCATGCGGCAACAATGGTGACGGCGGGCATTTTTATGGTGGCGAGAATGTCACCTCTATACGAATATTCTGAAACTGCACTGTCATTTATTCTGGTGATTGGGGCGATTACCGCTTTGTTTATGGGCTTTTTGGGCTTAATTCAGAACGATATCAAACGGGTTATTGCCTATTCAACCTTGTCACAGCTCGGCTATATGACAGTAGCATTGGGTGTGTCGGCATACTCCGCAGCCATTTTCCATTTATTCACCCATGCATTTTTTAAAGCTTTGCTGTTTTTAGCGGCTGGCTCAGTGATTTTAGCCCTGCATCATCAGCAGGATATTCGACAGATGGGCGGGCTAAAAAAATATTTACCCATTACTTACTGGACCAGTCTGATTGGTACGCTGGCGTTAATTGGTTTTCCCGGGCTGGCCGGCTTTTTCTCCAAGGACGCCATTATCATGGCGGTGCATGAATCGACCATACCAGGCAGTAGCTTTGCCTTATGGGCAGTGATGATAGGGGTATTTGTTACCAGTCTGTACAGCTTTCGGCTTTTGTTTTTGGTGTTCCACGGCAAAGAACGTTTTGATGCGCATGGCCATCCGCCACATGAATCCCCTAGCGTGGTTACCTGGCCGTTGATTCTGCTGGCGATTCCATCGGTATTGGCCGGTTATTTGATTGGCACTTTGGTGTATGACAATTTCTTCAGCGATGCGATAAACGTTATGCCGCAGCATGATGTGCTGGCGGCTGCCCATTATCATGGGTTAATCGGATTTATCAGCCATGGATTGATGACCGCACCGTTCTGGCTGGCAATGGCCGGTTTGGTAACCGCCTGGTATCTCTATCTCAAACGTCCGGATCTGCCCGCCAAAATTCAGCATCGACTGATGTGGCTATGGAAAATACTGGAAAACAAATACGGCTTTGATGCATTTAACGACCGAGTTTTTGCCGGTGGTTCACGAGGTCTGGGTTGGTTGTTCTCTCGCGTAGGTGATCGAATGTTGATTGATGGTTTAGTGGTTAACGGTACAGCACGGACAGTGGGCTTGATCTCGAGAGTAGGGCGCAAAATGCAGAGTGGTTATTTGTACCATTACGCCTTTGTAATGATTATCGGGGTGTGGCTGTTGCTCACCTGGTTTGTGGTTTAGGAGCAAGCTGATTAGATGATGGACTTCCCGCTACTCAGTATATTGATTCTGCTGCCGATTATCGGCGGCGGTTTACTCTTGTTCTGTAAACAAAATCATGTTTTGGCCCGCCAACTGGCTTTAGTTATCAGTGTCGCCACCATGCTGCTGTCTTTTTTGCTGTATATCGGCTTTGATACCACCAGTCATCAAATGCAGTTTGTTGAACGCCTGTCATGGATCGCCACATTTAATATCGAGTATTACCTTGGCATTGATGGCTTTTCGATGCCACTTATGATCCTGACCACGATATCTACAGTTCTGGTTGTTATCGCTGGTTGGCAGGTCATTCAGGATCGGGCAGCACAATACATGGCTGCTTTTTTGATTATGGAAGGCTTGATGCTGGGTGTGTTTGCAGCGCTTGATGCCATTCTGTTCTATCTGTTTTTTGAAGCAATGCTGATTCCGCTGTTTCTGGTGATCGGCATCTGGGGAGGACCCAATCGGGTCTATGCCACGATTAAGTTTTTTCTGTATACCTTTTTCGGCTCAGTGTTTTTGCTTATTGCACTGTTATATCTGCAATTTCAGGCGGGCAGTTTTTCGATTCTGGACTTTCATGCTGTCAGCTTGACTCTGACTCAACAGATATGGATTTTCCTGGCATTTTTAATTGCCTTTGCAGTGAAGATTCCGATGTGGCCGGTACATACCTGGTTACCCGATGCTCACGTTGAAGCGCCTACCGGTGGTTCGGTAATTCTGGCGGCGATCACGCTGAAAATCGGTGGTTATGGTCTACTACGTTTTGCTCTGCCGATTACCCCGGATGCCAGTATGACGCTGGACTGGCTGGTCATTGGCTTATCGTTGATTGCCATTGTTTACATTGGCTTTGTCGCGTTGGCGCAATCCGATTTGAAAAAACTGATTGCCTATTCAAGTATTGCTCATATGGGTTTTGTCACCCTGGGCTTGTTTATTATATTTCGGATTACTGCCAATGAGGCAATCACTATCGGTATCGGGAATGGGCAGGTGCTGGCGATTGAAGGTGCGATGGTCCAGATGATTTCGCATGGCTTTATCGCTGCGGCGATGTTCCTCAGCGTGGGCGTGTTATACGACCGGATGCATACCCGGGAAATCAGTGCCTATGGCGGTGTCGCCAACAGCATGCCGAAATTTACCGCGTTGGCCGTGTTCTTTGCGATGGCCAATGCCGGGTTGCCCGGTACATCCGGTTTTGTTGGCGAGTTTATGGTGATCCTGGCGGCGTTTCAGGCCAACTTCTGGTATGCCTTTCTGGCGGCCACGACTTTAATTCTGGGCGCGGCTTATACCTTGTGGATGGTCAAACGGGTATTTTTTGGAGAGATCGCCAATGACCAAGTCGCCAAACTACAGGATATTAATTCACGGGAAATGTTGCTGTTGGCAAGTCTTGCGGTCATTGTCTTAGTGATTGGTATTTGGCCCGATCCGTTACTTAATGTGATGCATGCGTCGGTAGATAATCTGCTGCTGCAAATCACTCAGTCAAAGCTTTAAAGGAAACACCATATGGCGTTTGAGGTTCCAAATATGCTGTTTGCCTTGCCAGAGATGCTGCTGCTGGCTATGTGCTGCATCGTGCTGCTCGTGGTCGCATTTACCGGTAATCGTCAGATTAATCTGGTGCATGCATTAAGCCAATTGAGTCTTTTAGTAACCTTTTTGACGGTTTTCTGGATGATGGGCGAGGGTGGGCTGACCTTTTCTGAAACTTATATCAAAGACCCGCTTAGCGATATCCTTAAACTGGCTATCTGCCTGGTGAATATGCTGGTTTTGAGCTATTCCTACAGTTATTTACAGGCCCGAAATTTATTGCAGGGCGAATTTTATGTACTGGCCTTGTTTGCCACCCTGGGTATGCTGGTAATGGTGTCGGCACATCACTTTTTGACGCTGTATTTAGGGTTGGAACTGATGTCGCTTTGTCTATACGCCATGGTGGCCATGCAACGAGATTCATTTGCCGCTACCGAAGCCGGAATGAAGTACTTTATTTTGGGCGCATTGGCTTCGGGCATGTTGTTATACGGCATGTCGATTATCTACGGGGTCACTGGTGAATTAGGTATCCAGGCCATAGCCGCAGCATTAGACACTGAAGAATTGAATCAGACAGTCCTGAGTCTGGGCATTGTGTTCTTGGTGATTGGTATCGGCTTCAAGTTTGGTGCGGTACCGTTTCATATGTGGTTACCGGATGTCTATCAGGGGGCGCCCACAGCTATTACTTTATTTGTCGCCAGTGCCCCCAAAATAGCGGCTTTTGCCTTGCTGATACGTATATTGACGGAAGGTATGGGCGATATGCTTAGTGTCTGGCGCGATATGCTGATCATGCTGGCCGTATTGTCGATTATCCTGGGTAATCTGCTGGCAATTGCACAGAGCAACTTAAAGCGGATGCTGGCCTATTCCACCATTTCGCACGTTGGTTTTTTATTATTAGGGGTTTTAGCCGGAACCCAGGCAGGCTATGCTGCAGCATTGTTTTACACCCTGGTCTATGCACTGATGACATTAGGCAGTTTTGGTATGATTCTGCTGCTGAGTCGTGAGGGCTTTGAAGCTGAAGAGATAGAAGACTTTAAAGGTCTGGGGCAACGCCACCCCTGGCATGCGTTGATGATGCTGTTACTGATGTTTTCCATGGCGGGTATTCCACCACTGGCCGGTTTCTATGCGAAATTAGGCGTGATTAAATCAGTCGTCGATGTTAATTTACTGGCCGTTGCTATTGTTGCTGTCGTGATGTCGGTTATAGGTGCGTATTATTATTTGCGGGTGGTCAAGGTGATGTTTTTCGACACTGCCACCGAAAAGCCCCATATCGCAGCCACAACCTCAATGCAGTACCTGCTGAGTGGCAACGTATTAGCAGTACTGTTACTCGGTTTGTTTCCGGGAAGTTTATTTGCGCTTTGCGCCAGAATATTTAGTTAGGTTTAAAAATGTCGATTTGGTTACTGCTGTTGATAATGTTTGTGCTGGCAAATTTACCATGGGTAAATTCAAGATTATTTCTGTTTATCCCGTTAAAAAATGGTAAAAATGCATGGTTAAGACTGTTTGAAGTAGTAGTATATTATTTTGTAGCTCTACTGGTCTCCATCGCTTTTGAGCAGCAGTATGCAGGCAATATTTATCCCCAGCAGTGGGAGTTTTTTGTCACTACCTTGAGTTTGTTTCTGGTGTTTGCCACACCGGGCGTAGTGTATCGGCATCAATGGTTGCCATTACAGCAAAAGCTCCGTTAAAAATCGCAAAAATGCGCCTGTTAAGGGCGTAGTAATTCAATCCGAAACTTCAAAAGACTGCTATCAGGGCACTTACAGGCTTTGATATCAATTCGGGATGCATCCCGAAGCATTGTAGTTTAGAATTTGCGGGTTTAACTCCCTGATGATGTAAACAACATCGGTTTTTCACACAAAAGAGACAGGATTATGGCTTCTTCCGATTTATCCAAGTACAGAAATATTGGTATTTTCGCTCACGTTGATGCGGGCAAAACCACCTCCACCGAACGTATTCTTAAACTGACCGGTAAAATTCATAAATCCGGTGAGGTTCATGATGGTGAATCCACCATGGACTTTATGGATCAGGAAGCCGAACGCGGTATTACTATCCAGTCAGCAGCCACAACCTGTGAATGGAAAGGCCATCGTCTGAACGTTATCGATACCCCAGGTCACGTTGACTTCACGATTGAAGTATATCGTTCACTGAAAGTATTGGACGGCGGTATTGGTGTTTTCTGTGGTAGTGGTGGTGTTGAGCCGCAATCAGAAACCAACTGGCGTTATGCGAATGACTCAGAAGTTTCTCGTCTGATCTTTGTTAATAAGCTGGATCGTATCGGTGCTGATTTCTACCGTGTTGTAAAACAGGTTGAAGACGTACTGGCAGCAACGCCACTGGTAATGGTTTTGCCAATCGGTATTGAAGATGAATTTACCGGTGTTGTCGATTTGCTGACCCGTAAAGCATGGATCTGGAAAGATGAGAAAAATGCTGAAGACTACACCATCGAAGAGCCACCAGCTGATATGGCTGACCAAATTGAAGAATGGCGTGAAAAACTGATCGAAACTGCTGTAGAGCAGGATGATGATCTGATGGAAAAATATCTGGAAGGTGAAGAGCCTTCTATCGAAGATCTGAAAAGATGTATCCGTAAAGGTACATTGCAATTGGATTTCTTCCCAACATACTGTGGTTCGGCATTCAAAAACAAAGGTATGCAGTTAATCCTGGATGCCGTTGTTGATTACCTGCCTGATCCAAC
This sequence comes from Methylophaga sp. UBA3613, assembly GCF_002375415.1. Lineage (NCBI taxonomy): Bacteria > Pseudomonadati > Pseudomonadota > Gammaproteobacteria > Thiotrichales > Piscirickettsiaceae > Methylophaga > Methylophaga sp. UBA3613. Next base: position 293,794 of record NZ_DFLS01000004.1, read on the forward strand.
CGAAGTTGATCCACAACCAGAAGTTGATCTGGAAGGTAACGAAACCGGTAAACACGCTATCGTTGATATCAAAGGCCCACTGCGTGCACTGGCATTCAAAATCATGGATGACCGTTTTGGCGCATTGACTTTCGTTCGTGTCTACTCAGGCGAATTGAAAAAAGGCGATACCATCCTGAATACTTTCACCGGCAAAACAGAACGTGTTGGTCGTATGGTGGAAATGCACGCCAATGATCGTAACGAACTGGATTACGCACACGCTGGTGACATTATCGCCATCGTCGGTATGAAAGATGTTCAGACTGGACACACCTTATGTGACCCGAAAAACCCGGCGACACTGGAACCAATGGTCTTCCCGGATCCCGTTATCTCAATCGCGATTGCGCCTAAAGATAAAGCTGCCGCGGAAAAACTCGGTGTTGCACTGGGCAAAATGATTAAAGAAGATCCTTCTTTCCGTGTTGAAACCGATGACGATAGCGGTGAAACCATTATGAAAGGTATGGGTGAATTACATTTGGATATCAAAGTCGATATCCTGAAGCGTACCCATAACGTTGATGTAATTGTTGGTGAACCGCAGGTTGCTTACCGTGAAACCATTACGCAAAAAATCGAAGACAGTTACACCCACAAGAAACAATCGGGTGGTTCTGGTCAATTCGGTCGTATTGACTACATCATTGAACCAGGTGAACCAGGCAGCGGTTTCAATTTTGAATCAACCGTAACTGGTGGTAGCGTTCCTCGTGAATACTGGCCAGCTGTTGAAGCCGGCTTCAAAAAAATGATGGGCCGTGGTGTTTTAGCGGGCTTCCCATTACTCGATGTCAAAGTAAACTTGTTTGATGGTGCATTCCACGCCGTGGATTCATCGGCAATGGCCTTTGAAATTGCTGCGATGGGTGCGTTCCGTCAAACCATTCCGAAAGCGGGCCCACAATTGCTGGAGCCGATCATGAAAGTAGATGTGTTCTGCCCGGATGATAACGTTGGTGATGTTATCGGTGACTTGAATCGTCGTCGTGGCATGATCAAATCGCAGGATGCCGGTGCAACTGGCGTACGTATTAAAGCTGAAGTCCCACTGAGCGAAATGTTCGGTTACATCGGTACTCTACGTACGATGACATCTGGTCGTGGTCAGTTCTCTATGGAGTTCCTGCACTACTTGCCATGCCCACGTAACGTGGCAGAAGAGGTTATTAAAGAAGTTAAAGAACGTGAAGCTGCTGCGAAAAAATAAGCAGTTTACTAAAAGTTCTATTGAGAAAGGGGCGTTTATCGCCCCTTTTTTTTGGCCAAAAATTGACCTTAACTCAGGTTAGCCCAGTATTGAAAGAACTAGTCTATGCTGAGCTTTCTTTACAATGGACAAGGCTGAAAAATGGACCTGAAAAGCGGGTATCCCTACTGGGCGATTAGAAATGGATTGATGCGAATCTTTCCGGCTCAGGACCAGGATATTGACTGTGATGTGGCAGTTATTGGCGGTGGTATAACCGGAGCTTTGATTGCTGACGATCTCAGTTCAAATGGATATACCGTCGCGGTTATCGAACAACGGGATATTGGCTGGGGCAGCACTGCTGCCAGTACCGCTATGCTGCAATACGAAATTGATACTCATCTGACTGAGCTTGCAGAATTGTATGGCGAAGTGGATGCATTAAAAGCTTATCGGGCATGTGCAGAGGCAATTAATGACCTTAAAAAACTTGCTGAGACTGTCGGTGATGTCGATTTTGAAATGCAGGAAAGTCTGTATTACGCCAGTCGCAGTCGTGATAAAAAATCCCTAAAAGCTGAATTTCTCTTACGACAAAAACATGGATTTGATGTTGAATGGTTGGAATCAGATGCGATAAAAAAATTGTATGGTTTTAAATCGCCCGGGGCGATCCTTAGCAAACTGGCTGCTCGAGTTGATCCTTATCGGCTGGCGCATAAACTTCTGGACAGGCTGCAAAGTAGTGGCCATCACGTTTATGACCGTACCGAAATAAAAGATTTGAAGCCTTCAGATAAACAGGTTGTTTTAACGACAACGTCTGGATTTAAAATTAACTGTCAACATGTGGTAATTGCAACGGGTTATGCCAGTCAGAAATTACTGAAACAAAATGTAGCGTCAAATCGCAGCAGCTATGCCTTTATCACCGACCCGATAGATCCCGAGTTACTGGGCGAATTAAATAAAACCATGATGTGGGAATCCACCAGACCGTATCTTTATATGCGAACTACTGGCGATGGTCGTTTGTTGGTCGGTGGGGAAGATGATGATATTGATATCCCGGCAAAACGGGATAAACGTGTCGATAAAAAAGCCCAGACTCTGGCCAAGAAAGTCGAAAAATTGTTTCCCAAACTACCAATGAACCCGACATTTTCCTGGGCGGGTACCTTCGCTGAAACGGAAGATGGCTTGCCATTTTTTGGTGCTCATCCCCAATATGGTGAACGTGTGCAGTTTGCCATGGCCTATGGTGGAAACGGTATTACCTACAGCATGATTGGTGCTGGCTTGTTAAGAGCGAATATCGAACAGCGCGAACACCCGTTAGCGGAGCTGTTTTCTTTCTCCAGATTAGACCAAAGCAACAACGATTGATGCACTGACACAGAACAATACAGTCCATAATGCCGAACGTTTCAGCACGAAAATAATTAAAAAGCCGCCGAGCGCAATCAGTAAATCCAGCCAATGATTTACGCCTTCAGTGAAAATCGGATCGTATAAAGCAGCGGCCAGTAAACCGACTACAGCTGCGTTAATGCCGGCAACAACGGCACCTGCATTGGGCAGATGAGCAAGTTGCTGCCACAGCGGTAATATCGCCAGCAATAATAAAAACCCCGGAACAAAAATGGCGAGGGTAGCCAGCAGGGCATTCCAGGCCGAGGGCACTTGAGTGGGGATTTCAGCGCCAAGATAGGTTGCAAGCGTAAACATTGGGCCAGGAACGGCCTGAGCGGCGCCATAACCGGTTAAAAACTGATCGGTGGTGAGCCAACCAGTGGCAACGGTCTGCTGTTCGAGCAACGGCAACACAACATGGCCACCGCCAAATACCAATGCGCCGGCCTGATAGAAGCCGGCCAGCATATTAGTGGCATTAAGCTCACTGCCAGCAAAAAGACTGAAAATAAGCAGCAACATAAATACACTGAATAATATCCACGCGGTTTGTTTGCCATAATTGACCGGGAATCTAAAATCCGCTGTAAGTTGTTGCTGGCGACATAAAAACCAGCCTGCCAGTCCACCCAGGATAATCACTGCAATTTGCATAATCGCCAGATTGAAAATCAACAGTAAGGCAAAACTGAACAGTGCTATCAAGATACGTTGCCAGTCTGGCGTCAGTTTCTGAGCCATACTGATAACAGCATGAGCGACCACCGCAACCGCCACCAGTTTTAGACCATCAATAATCGCCATGCCGATAGCATTGTCCAGCTGATGAGCAATGGTGGCAAAAGCAAACAGCAGTAATGCAGAGGGCAGGGTAAACGCGATAAAAGCAGCAATGGCACCAAGCCAGCCAGCGCGAAACAAGCCAATTGAAAATCCCATCTGGCTACTGGCTGGGCCAGGTAAAAACTGTGTAACAGCAAGTAGCTGAGAAAACTGCTGTTCAGAAAGCCATTGCCGTTTATTGATAAATTCAGTGCGAAAATAACCAATATGAGCAATCGGTCCGCCAAACGCCGTCAGACCCAGTTTGAGAAAGGCTAAAAACACATCAGCGATGTGATGCAGATTGTTAAGGGCCTTCAAAGCTATTTCCTCTGGTTAATCGGTATGGCTGGCAGCATCCATCCGTAACAGTTCCAATAATCGTTGCATATCATCGGGTAAGGGAATCTGCCAGCTCACTGCTTCCCCAGTAGTCGGATGATCAAACCCCAGTAAACCGGCATGTAAAGCCTGACGACGGGTATTCTGCAAGGCAGCCAGACAGCTATCCGTCATCCCTTTTGGTGTTTTAAACCGGCCACCATATAAAGGATCGCCCAATAAAGGATGGCGAATATGCGCCATATGCACACGGATCTGGTGAGTGCGCCCGGTTTCCAGTTTGCAACGCAAATGGGTATGTGCCCGAAAGCGCTCCTCAATCCGATAGTGTGTCACGGCAGGTTTACCGTTTTGTGTCACTGCCATACGTTTACGATCAATATGATGTCTACCAACTGGTGCATCAACCGTCCCCCCGGCGGTAAACACACCGCAGGCAATGGCCTGATATTCACGAATTACGGTACGCTGCTGTAGTTGGCTGATTAATGAATGATGTGCTTGCAGACTTTTAGCGACCATTAATAGTCCGGTAGTGTCTTTATCAATGCGATGCACAATCCCGGCGCGCGGGATATGAGTAAGTTGGGGCGCATGAGCCAATAACGCGTTGACCATTGTGCCATTCTGGTTGCCAGCGCCAGGATGCACTACCATGCCTGCCGCTTTATTGATGATTAATACATCGTCATCTTCATAAATAATATCCAGTGCGATAGTTTCGGCCTGCCAGTTATCTTCATGAATAATCTGCTGTGCGGCAATTTCAATCTGGTCACCGGTGCGTACCGCATCTTTAGGGCGACAGACTTTCTGATTGACCAATACATCGCCGGCTTTAATCCATTTGGTCAGCTGACCGCGGGAGTATTCTGAGAACAGCTGGGCCAAGGCCTGATCGACACGCAAGCCACTTAATGACTCGGGAATGGTGGCATCTAGTTTAATAATCTCGGTCATGAATGGCTTTGCATAAAATGGGTTACGTATTATAACGTAGCTTGATACATCGCCGTGAAACGGACGAAAGGGGGATTATGAAACGACTGCTGATATGTCTTGCATTGCTACTGACTTCGACCTGGATTCAGGCTGAGCCAAATATTGCTTTACTGGCTTCATCCTGCGCGACTTGTCATGGTACCAATGGCCACAGCAAAGGTGAAATGCCCAAACTTGCAGGTCTGGAGCAAGATTATTTTATTGAACAGATGCAGGGGTTTGCCAGCGGGGCGAGAGAGTCTTCTGTTATGCGACATCATGCTGCGGCGTACAGCGAAACTGAAATTCGCCTATTGGCAGAGTATTTCTCTAAACAATAATTTGCTTCAAATCTTTTGGCAATATGGGCAGAAATAGGTCGCCCGCTGTGACTGGCGAATCAATTCTATTGGATGACCACATTGTTTACAGCCTTGTTTCTGCCGGGCATAAACCCATAATTCCTGAGCAAAATATCCGGGTTTGCCTTCGCTATCCCGAAAATCCCGTAAGGTTGTCCCGCCCGCTGCAATAGCTTTTTCCAATGTCAGTTTGATCGCGGCAACCAGTTTTTCTGCCTGTTTTTTTGTTAGTTTTGCAGCTATCAGCTGAGGGTGAATGGCGGAGAGAAACAGCGATTCACTGGCATAGATATTCCCCACACCTACAACGATCTCCGCATTCATAATAAAAGTTTTAATGCTGACCTGACGTTTACGGCTACGTTGGAACAGATATTCGGCGTCAAAATCCTCCCCCAGTGGCTCTGGCCCCAGATGGTTTAATAACGGATGTTGCAGCGGTGGCTCACTGGTCCACAATACAGCCCCAAAGCGGCGTGGATCGGTAAAGCGCAGAATAATATTATTGGCAAACACAATATCAACATGATCGTGTTTTTCGGCTGGCTGAAAAGCAGTCAGAATACGTAACCGCCCGGACATACCCAGGTGGATAAACAGCGTGCCTTCAGTGGTATGCAACAATAAATACTTGGCGCGGCGGCTGACCGACTGAATGATTTTCCCACACAGTTTTTCATCCAGGTTGTCAGTGATAGGCCAGCGCAGTCGAGAGTCACGAATGACAACCTGCTTAACCTGCTGATTTTTTATATATGGCGCAATGCCACTGCGGGTGGTTTCGACTTCAGGTAATTCAGGCATATCACTCGTTTATTGAAAAGAGGGCAGGAATAATGGTGGCTGGAAACAGATATTGTAATTGTTGTTGATGATCAGTAAGCGTAAGACCTTCCTCGCTATTTGATACAACAAATTTACGCTGTGTGTGATCGGTTAATTTAATGGTCACTTCCTGCTCATCCGGTGTACTTGTTTCATCATCTAACATGATAACAACCTGCATGGCATAAGCCTGTTGCCAGTTTTGCAAAAGTGCCAGGAGTTTATCCTGAGGATAATTTTGCGGCATGGAGTGCCAGCTGTCATTTTGCTGAACTATGGAGAGTGCCGCGTATTTTTGCTGGCCCTGTTGGTTTTGCAGCTCAGGCAAGTGCAGAGCTGCAATTTTGCTGGCCGGATCCAATAAACGGTTATCGACAAAGCTACTGGCACTGGCACCGAGTAATGGTGAAATATCATCGTTAATTAAATAAATCTGCTGATTGTGCAGAATATAACGATACCCGCTGAGCGGTTCAGTATCACCAAAAGCAAAATGGTATTCATTGAAAACTAATGATAACTCAGGCTGCTGCAGTCCGAATTCTGCCAGGTCAGTTGTTTGTGTCACCGGGATCTGTTGATGAGCTGGTTGTTGTAACAGACTGAGTAACAGATTGATCCGGGTTTGATTGGCTCGCACATGTATTGGCTGGCTTAACTGCCATTGCTGATCGCGTTGCAAGTGAATGGTTTGCTGTTCACGGCGAACAATTGTAATTTGATTGACCTGTGCCGCCTGAATTTTATCAGTGATATAAGCTGAATCCTCTACTTGCGATTCTGTCATTAACCACACTAATAGAACCGCAACCACCAATAACAGCAGATTGGTCAGATATGTGCTTTTCATCGGCGTCTTCTAATCCACCAGATACTTATGCCAATCAAAAGCAGACTAAGTGGTAATCCGAGTAAAAATCCAATACCAATAAATAATGATTGGTGCTCGGTTAATACCAGTTGGTTATCTCGGGTTGTGATGACCGGAATATCGATTGAATCATCCTCAGCCACCAGCCAGTTTGCCAGAGCCATCGCAAGTTCAAGATTGGCCGCTGTGCCAAGATACAGGTCGGAGACAAAATCGCCATCACCAAATACGGCAACACGTTGTTGTTGAGTTGTTGAAACAGGTTTTTCCATTAATACGCTGAGCATTAACGGCCCTGGAATATCGATTTCTGCATCAAAACGTAAATCATCCAGACTGGTGCCGGTCATATCACCTAATTCAGACCAGCTATCACTTTGTGATTGCATCAGCTCAGTAACTTGCCAAGCAGATTCAGCTTCTGATAATTGAATAGCATGCGCTTCTGGCATCAGGGTGACGCTGGAAGTGGCTGCAGTAACCGGGTGATTGGCGTAATCTGTCACAATCACAAAACGTGGATCTTCCAGACCTAATTTACCGGCATTGGGATCCACCATCGTACCCGGTACAAAGCTCAGATTAAGCTGTTTACGGATGGCCGCCAAGCCCGTATCAGTGTCAGGTTCGCTGAGCCAGAGCAGATTACCGCCTTGCTGCAACCATGACTGTAACTGGACAATATCGCTTTGCGGCCAGGCGGCTTGTGAACTGGCAATAACCAATACAATTTTTTTATCCTCGCTGTTAAGTTGCATCGCTTCTGTCATGGTCAGAGATTGCACCTCAAAGCCGGTGCTATTCAACTGTTGTCCCCATTGCGACATATCAAATGCACCATCACCGGCAATATCCCGTTCCCCATGACCAGTAATAAAGATTAATTCAGGCAAGTTACTGCGACTGACTTTTATAATGGCATTGCTTAGCGATTGCTCAGATAAATCATATACATGTTGTTGTCCCTGTTGACCTGAAACTACCATTTCAGCCTGCTGCTGAATGTCCAGTTCACGAACCCGCTGTGGCTGGCTGACAGGATCAATAAACGACACTGTAAGTTGCTGACTATGCTGTTGATAGCGCTTTAATAAACTTTCTGCTGCTGATTGATACTGATGTCCGGGACTGATAAATACTTCTATTGTCACCGGAGTTTCAAGCGACTGTAATAATTCGGTAGTAGCAGAAGAGAGGGTATGTCGCTGGTTAGCTGTCCAGTCTGACTCAAAGCTGTAACGATTCGAAAGAACGGCTACTGCGATAATCACTACCAGCAATAAAATGTAAAAGATGATCTGTTGCAGGCGATGTTGATATTTAAACTGTTTTGACATCTTCATAGACTCAACCTCGCTGCATCAAGTCGCCGAATAGTCATCAGAATAAATACCACGCAGAACAGAGCAAAAAAGCTTAGATCAACACTGTTAATCTGTCCTGCCAGCAGCGGTTGAAAATGTCCTAACAGGGATAACCAGGCCAGCCAGTTAATTTGGCCTGAAACAGCGCTGGCCGCAGCAAAATCAATTATCCATAATAAAAACAGTAAACAGAATGTCATCACCGCTGCAATAATCGGCTGGGTGGTGAGTGATGATAAAAATATTCCGGCGGCCAAGAAACTGGCTACCAGCAAAAACAGCCCGAACATGCTAACACCAAACTGGTAAAAATCGATTGCTGATCCGGCAAGCAGCGATAGCGGCATTAAAGCAATCAATGCTAATTGCAGCAGAAAAAAACCAAGATATCCGAGGTATTTACCTAACACAATCTGACTGGCGGAAAGTGGCGCAGAGATCAAAAGAGGCAGACTATGGTTACGATGTTCATCAGCAAAAGCCCGCATGGTGATAAATGGGGCAATCAATAGCAACACCAGAGCAGCATTGCTTAATAATGGCGCAATAATCATTTCTGTTACACCGGGAGCTCCCGGGATGGCTGAAATCTGGCCCTGAATCTGAGCAAAATACTCAATATGACTGAGAAACATATATGCCAGTAAAAACTGTACCAATGCCAGCATTATCCAGGCAAAAGGAGACAAAAACAGTCGCGAAATTTCAAGTCTTGCCACGCACCACATCAGTTTTTAACCTCAGCTAGCGGTGCGTCATCTTTTATCAGATGCATAAAAATATCTTCCAGCGAGTCCTGTTCACGCAACAGTTCCTGCAGTTGCCAGTGTTTAGATACGGCACTCGCTATCAGGTTTTCTGTAGGATCCTGTTCCGGGTGATAAAGGATTCGAAACTGATTGGCTGAAACGGGCTCCACCGAAGACACATTCGTTAGAGCCTGAAGCTCGGTGATCGGTGGCGGGGCAGATAAAGTGATCCTCAGGCTGCTGTTGAGTCTTTGCTGATGCAGAGCTGTCAGGCTATCGGCAAACATGACCTGGCCTTTACTGATGATTTGTACCCGATCGCAGAGCATTTCCACTTCTGGCAGAATATGCGTCGACAGTATCACGCTATGTTCATTGGCCAGTTCACGAATGAGTTCGCGGATCTGCCGAATTTGTAGGGGATCCAGACCAGAAGTCGGTTCATCCAAAATGACCACCGCCGGGTTATGCACGATCGCCTGAGCGATGCCGGTACGCTGTTGGTAGCCTTTGGATAATTGACCGATCAAACGTCGCTGGACATCACCCAGTCCACAGCGCTCAATGACCGTTGCAACTGCAGATTTAAGTTGCTGGCCTTTGAGCAGATTGAGTCTGGCACAATGCTGTAAATATTCGTTGACGGTCAATTCACGATATAACGGCGGATTTTCCGGCAGATAGCCCAGTTGAGCCTTGGCCTGCTTAGGTTGCGACAATAAATCAAAACCATTGATATGGATCTCGCCTTTATCCGGCGCCAGATTACCGCTAAGCATTTTCATAGTGGTGCTTTTACCAGCACCATTGGGACCGAGAAAACCCAGTATTTCTCCGCGTTTTACCGTGAGATCGATATTTTGAACCACAACATTGGGTCCAAAATAACGTGACAGATTTTGTGCTTCCAGCAATATAGTCATAGCGCACTATAATACGGTTTTGAGGTGAATCGTCTACTACGTTGTTGCAACATAGATATCATCTGAGATTTCAATATTTTTGGAGCGCGGCACAGTTCATCTCATTGCCCAAAATAAAGAACAATTTTAAGTTTAATTTATTCGAGCCATAAAAAAACCCGCATTAAAGAGCGGGTTTTTTTAGAAGCAGTAAACAATAGTGTTACTTGATTTTTGCTTCTTTATACATCACGTGTTGACGGATAACGGGATCAAACTTTTTGATTTCCATTTTTTCCGGCATGGTGCGTTTGTTTTTATCAGTAGTGTAGTAGTGACCTGTACCTGCTGATGAAACTAATTTGATTTTATCGCGCATGTCCTGACTCCTTAGATTTTTTCGCCGCGGCTACGGAGATCAGATAAAACGGTATCAATACCTCTTTTATCAATGATACGCAGACCATGATTGCTGACACGCAATTTTACCCAACGGTTTTCAGACTCAACCCAAAAACGGTGTGAGTGAAGGTTAGGTAGGAAACGGCGTTTTGTTTTGTTGTGAGCGTGTGAAACATTGTTTCCGCTCATAGGGCGTTTGCCCGTTACCTGACATACTCTGGACATGTTAATCCTGCTCCTGATGCATTTTTAGTGACTGACGCGTCCTGCCAACGCATCATTCTGAATAAACTAAGCCGGACTTTATACCATATGTGCTATCTGATGTGTAGCAGTTTTAAGCTATAAATCAGCTGAGGCCCATTTTGTCGAGCTGTGCTGAAACGCTCTCTTTATCGAGTACACCAATTTTGCGCATCACAATTTTGCCTTCGGGCGAAATCAGATAATGCGTTGGTGTCACCCGAACATTATTAAATGCGCTGGAAATTTCGCCTTCACTGTCCCAGATAAGCGTGTAGGGAAGACCCCGGTCTTCACGCATTGCCTTGATATGTGAAGGTGTGTCGTGGGGCAGTGAAACGCCCAGCATGACCAAGCCTTTTTTTGCGTATTCTTCATGCAAAGCAATGAGTTCGGGCAGTTCCTGAATACACGCCGGGCAATCAGTCGCCCAGAAAATCATCAATATTGGTTTACCGGCATATTCGGTGAAATTATGCATTTTTCCGTCTACATCCTCAAACGTAAGTTCGGTGTAGGCCGGAGCGGTAGCATTCTTGTACATAAAGACGACAAACAATAATGCAAATAGGGCGGCTATAAACAGTGCAAAACGTTTTCCAGACTTCATTTTATCTCTCAGTTTGCTGGGTTAATTGACCTAGAGATTCTGTCAGTTTCAGATTTTCACGATAATCCACCGGACAATCAATAACGGTGACTGTATTTCTGTCCAAAGCTTCTTTTAAAACAGACATTAACTCTTCGGTCTTATTCACTCTGACACCCGTTGCGCCAAATGATTGCGCATATTGTACAAAATCCGGATTGCCGAATTTTACATTACTGGTTCGGCCAAACTGGTTTTGCTGTTTCCATTCAATCAGACCGTAGCTTGCATCGTTCCAAATCAGAATGACAATCGCGATATTCAAACGAATGGCTGTCTCAATTTCCTGAGAGTTCATCAGAAAACCAGCGTCACCGGTTACTGCAACGACTTTGCGTTCCGGATGTGCCAGTTTGGCTGCAATTGCACCCGGAACTGCTATGCCCATGCTGGCAAAGCCATTGGAAATAATGCAGGTGTTCGGGTATTCACAGCGGAACATTCGTGACATCCACATTTTATGGGCACCCACATCGCAGATTACGATATCTTCCAGATGCATGGCGGTACGCAGATCCCAGATGATTTTCTGTGGTTTAACAGGGAATTCGGTATCACGGCGATGCTGATTCATTTCTGTAATCAGACTATCGCGTAAAGTACGCATGGCCTTACCTTCGTGCGGCGTGGTTAGGGCTGCAATTCGATTCAGACTGTGCGTAATATTGCCCACAACACCCAATACCACACTGTAATATCCATCAACCTCAGCATGGGTGGTATCAATATGAATCAGCGTGCGATCCCGTGAGGGATGCCAGAGATAGGGGTGGTATTCAACCATGTCGTAGCCGATACAAATAATTACATCGGCATTGGCAAAGCCGGTATTTACATAGTCATTTGACTGCAACCCAACACTGCCCAGTGACATGGGATGACCAAACGGAATGACGCCTTTGGCCATAAAGGTGTTGGCGACAGGAATTCCCAGCTTTTCAGCAAATTCTGTAAGCGCTTTAGCGGCATGCGCACGAATGACGCCATTACCCGCCAGAATAATCGGATTTTCTGCATTGGAAATTAATTCTGCTGCTCGTTCGATATGTTCAGCAGCCGGTTCAGGAGGTGTGGCGTGTTTGACCCGCAGTGGAGCATCGTCAATTTCCATCTCGGCAATATTTTCAGGAAACTCAATAAAACAGGCACCGGTTTTCTCGGTCTGCGCCACTTTAAAAGCTTTGCGAACAATTTCCGGAATCACTTCAGGGCTGACAATTCGAGTGGAGTATTTGGTGATGGGCAAAAACATCGCTTCCAGATTCAGGACCTGATGCGATTCTTTATGCAAGCGATTGGTCGAAGCCTGACCGGCAATGGCTACCAGGGGGGCATGATCCATATTGGCATCAGCCACACCGGTAATCAGATTGGTCGCACCCGGACCGAGTGTCGCCATACAGACTCCTGCACGGCCAGTGAGTCGACCATAAACATCTGCCATAAAGGCCGCACCTTGTTCATGCCGGGTGGTAATAAATTGAATGGAGGAATCCAGCAAGGCGTCCATGACATCCAGATTCTCCTCACCGGGAATACCAAAAACATATTCCACACCTTCATTTTCCAGAGTACGGACAAATAGCTCTGCTGCTTTCATTTTTTCGCTCCGCGATGAATGGCTTTAAAAAAGGGGCTTTCGCCTCTAGGGTCTGTTGATCTTTCATAGCCACCACTGCTGGAGGCTATTTTTTTCGTCCTACAAGGCGGAAATGATGCGATGTAGTTGTTCTACATAAGTCATTTTCAACACTGTAGGGCGGAAAAATAGTCCCAGCCCTTTGGGTTGTGACTGAAAATGTACCACTCCACGTTGCTCGTCATGTATTTAGAGCAACTACAAAAACGTCTGGAACGTTTTTAAGCGTAAGCCCCTTAGGGGTGAGATACATGGATGTATCTCACAAACTGCATTCCTCGCGCCTTGATTGGAGCATTTTAGTCACAACAGAGGCGGCTCTGAAAGATCAACAGACCCTAGGTTTCACTGAAATGCTGTTGGAATTTGTTTATGCCAATCAGTGACCTGTTGGTATTGATGAGCAACATTAAGTAAACGTGCCTCATCGAAATAATTACCAATGATCTGTAAACCAGCAGGTAAGCCATTGGCAAAACCTGCCGGAATTGACATACCGGGCAAACCAGCAAGATTGGTATTAATGGTATAGATATCCGCTAAATACATGGCTACTGGATCATCGGCTTTATCACCCAGTTTAAAGGCTGTGGTTGGCGCGGTAGGTCCCATAATCACATCAACTTCTTCAAATGCCTGTTGGAAGTCATCGCTTATCAAACGGCGGCATTTCTGAGCTTTAAGATAGTAGGCATCGTAATAACCGGCAGATAGTGCATAGGTTCCGATCATGATGCGACGTTTAACTTCGTCACCGAAACCTTCACCGCGTGAACGTTGGTACAGATCCAGTAAATCTTTTGGATCTTCACAGCGATGGCCAAAGCGCACGCCGTCCATACGAGACAAATTGGATGAGCATTCTGCAGGGGCAACCACATAATAAGTTGGTATCGCCAGAGAGGTATTTGGCAGGCTGATCTCTTTGACGGTTGCCCCGAGCTTTTCGAATTCCTTAATGGCGACATCAATTATTTCTGCCACTTCCGGTGCCAGACCTTCACCAAAGTATTCTTTTGGCAGACCAATGCGCAGACCTTGCAGGGAATCATTCAGATTTGCGGTGTAATCTGGAACATCACGTTCCACGCTGGTGGAATCGCGTTCATCAAAACCCGACATGACATTTAACAATAATGCCGCATCTTCGGCGTTGGCCGTCATCGGGCCCGCCTGATCCAGGCTGGAGGCAAAAGCAATCATGCCGTAACGGGAAACACGACCATAAGTTGGTTTCAAACCGGTTAAATTACATAAAGATGAAGGCTGACGAATTGAACCACCTGTATCTGTACCGGTAGCCGCCGGTGCCAGTCGAGCAGCGATTGCTGCTGCAGAGCCTCCGGAAGAACCACCTGGAACCCGTTCAGTATCCCAGGGATTTTTGACCGGACCGTAAAAGCTGGTTTCATTGGATGAACCCATGGCAAATTCGTCCATATTGGTTTTACCCAACATTACCATGCCACTGGCTGCAATTTTTTCCACCACAGTCGCATCATAGGGCGCAACAAATTTATCGAGCATTTTTGATGCACAGCTGGTACGAACGCCCTTGGTGCAGAAAATATCTTTATGCGCCATTGGAATGCCGGTCAGTTTACCGGCAGTCTTGTCTGCAAACTGTTTATCAGCAGCCGCAGCCTGCGCCAGCGCGCTTTCTTCAGTCACACTGATAAAAGCATTCAAATTGCCATTATGCGTTTTGATACGGTTTAGAAAGTGTTGAGTCAGTTCCACACTGGTGATGTCACCGTTGTGTAGCAAGGCCGAAAGTTCAGAAAGAGTTTTGTTATGCATGTACTTGCCTGTGTTGGATTTATTCGATGACCTGTGGAACCAGGTAGACGCCAGCGTCGGTTTTAGGGGCAATAGACTGGAACAATTCACGTTGGTCAGTTTCGGATACCACATCCTCACGCAATCGTTGGTGTGCATCCAGTGGGTGCGCCATGGGACTGACTGCATCGGTATTCACCGCGCTCATCTGTTCGACCAGATTGAGAATGTTATTAAGATCTCGGGCGTAATCAGGAATCGTGCTTTCATCAATGGCAAGCCGCGCAAGATGCGCGATTTTTTCTACATCGGATTTATCTAAACTCATCAGTCGTCCCGTAAGTTAATTGATTTCACAAAGTTGAAGTTTAAATCATTAGTTGCTTGCCCAACAGACCTGAGCATTGCTAAAGTATCCATTTTACCTCTTCCGGATGTGGTTTCTTCAATGTTTGAACGTTTACGTGGGATCTTCTCTAACGATCTGTCTATCGATCTGGGTACAGCTAATACGCTGATTTATGTGCGCGGCCGGGGCATCGTTTTGGATGAACCTTCAGTAGTCGCAATTCGACAGGATAAGGGGCCAGGCGGCCCTCGCTCGATCGCCGCGGTAGGTGCAGAAGCTAAAAGAATGTTAGGGCGTACTCCTGGCAATATCACTGCGATACGTCCATTGAAAGATGGTGTTATAGCCGATTTCACTGTTACTGAAAAAATGTTGCAGCATTTTATTCGCAAGGTGCATGAAGGTCGCTTTTTAAAACCAAGTCCGCGCGTTTTGGTCTGCGTACCCTGCGGCTCAACACAAGTCGAACGTCGGGCAATTCGTGAATCTGCTGCCGGCGCCGGTGCGCGTGATGTATTTTTGATTGAAGAACCGATGGCAGCGGCCATTGGTGCCGGTATGCCGGTAGAAGAAGCCAGCGGCTCGATGGTGCTGGATATTGGTGGTGGCACCACTGAAGTCGCGATTATCTCACTGAACGGTATTGTTTATTCAGCTTCAGTGCGAATTGGTGGTGATTTGTTCGATGAGGCGATTGTCAATTATGTCCGTCGGAATTACGGCACATTGATTGGTGAAGCCACTGCTGAAAAGATCAAAAAAGAAATCGGTTCTGCCTATCCTGGAAACGAAGTCCGAGAAATGGAAGTACGTGGACGTAATCTGGCAGAAGGAATCCCCCGGAGTTTCACACTGAACAGTAATGAAATACTGGAAGCGTTGCAGGATCCATTAGCCGGTATTGTCGCTGCAGTGAAAACTGCGCTGGAACAGACACCGCCGGAACTGGGTGCTGACGTTGCTGAACGAGGCATCGTGCTGACGGGTGGTGGTGCGTTACTAAGAGACCTGGATCGCCTGTTAATGGAAGAAACCGGCTTGCCAGCCATTGTCGCAGAAGACCCGCTGACCTGTGTTGCCAGAGGGGGTGGTCGAGCATTAGAACTTATTGACGAACGCGGGAGCGACGTATTTACGTTTGAATAGTCTTCAGTCAGATTGAAGTAGGTATTTGACCTTTACAAATAGCAAGGTTATTTGTGAAGGTCTTTTCATTTTCGGAACTGAGCCATTAAACCGTTATTTGCCCAAACACCTTCATTAAATACTCGGATGCTGCTTGCAGTAGTCGCATCGTTGTTATTGTATTTTCTGGATACACGACTGGATTATTTCAAGCCCGTCAGGATGACCCTGTCTACGGCTGTTTATCCTGTACAGAAACTCGCCTCTATGCCAGACGATTTCACCACATGGTTTACTGATTTTTTTCAGGGCCATCGGCAACTGCGTGAGAAAATCATGAAGCTTGAAGCACAAAACCTCACTAATAGTGTGCGGATGCAAAAAATGCAGGCGCTGGAAAGTGAAAACATGCGCTTGCGAGAATTGCTTGGTTCATCATTTCGTCTACAGGAACGGGTGCAGGTTGCCGAACTGCTCAGTGTCGACTTAGATCCTTTTTATCAGCATGTCATCATCGATAAAGGTGAAACCTTTGGCGTCTATGAAGGGCAGCCAGTACTCGATTCTCTAGGTGTCATGGGACAGGTGGCGGAAGTCAGCCAGTTTTCCAGCCGCGTCGTGTTGTTAACCGACCCCAGCCACAGTATTCCAGTACAGATTGTCAGAAATGGCTTACGCGCTGTGGTCACTGGGCGGGGTCTAGGAGAAAATTTACAGATGGAGTTTTTACCGCACAATGCCGATGTGCGCGTTGGAGATCTATTGGTAACCTCGGGCCTGGGGGGGCGTTTCCCGGTTGGTTACCCCGTTGGAAAGGTGATCTCAGTAAACTTCCCTCAGGGAAAATCTTTTGCCGAAATTAGCGTTAGTCCAGCTGCTCGGTTGGCAACCAGTCGAGAAGTCATGTTGGTACTGCCGGGTGAAAAAATTGATTTCGGTATTACATATCCTTTGCAAATTGAAGAAAGTGATTTACCTGCAGTGGAAGAACAGCCTGCAGTGGATGCGCCAGTGACGCCATCGGAGGAAAGTAACTGATGGTTCTGGTGAAGTCACAGCATAGCAGTGTCATATACATTACCTTGTTATTCGCCATTTTATTAATGCTGGTGCCACTGCCAGATACGCTCCGATACGCACGTCCGGAATGGGTTGCTATCACGTTGATTTACTGGGCAATGGCTTTACCACAACGGGTCAGCATTGGCGTTGCCTGGTTTACCGGATTGGTGATGGATGTGGTCACCGGAGGTATTCTGGGGATTCATGCATTTGCCTATGCACTGGTGATTTATCTGGTTGGGCGTTTACATTTGCAAATTCGTCAATATCCTCTTTGGCAACAGGCTTTTACAATATTGTCCCTGGTTTCTCTGGTGCATTTTATCGTGATGCTGAGTGCGCCGATCACCTTCAGTTGGAACCACTGGTTGACCGTACTGACCAGTACACTGGTCTGGCCCTTTGTGTATGCCGTATTAAGGAAAATACGTCGTAGTTTTCAGGTGAGTTGATTGTGATCGATCCCCGGCACAGGCTCAAAGACCATTTTCGTGAAAGTCGATTGGTCAGTAACCGACTGATATTCGCCGGGCTTTTTTCGCTAGTGTTGTTTGGCATCATTATTTTTCGCTTGGTGATGCTGCAGATTGTCGAATTTGAACACTTTGATTCACTTTCCAATCGCAATCGGGTGGATATTGAGCCGTTAGCGCCTCAACGCGGCTTGATTTACGATCGTAATGGTGTGTTACTGGCCGAAAATATTCCGACATTCAGTCTCGAGTTGATCCCGGAGAAAGTAAAGAATGTGGATCAAACAATTGCCGAATTGGCTGAGCTGTTATCACTAACCGCTGAAGATATTGATGCGTTTAATGAACGCCGTAAACGTCATCGAGCCTTCGAAGAAATAGTGGTTCGTAACCAGCTGACTCAGAAAGAAGTCGCATTGTTTTCAGTTAATCGTCATCGTTTCCCGGGTGTTGATGTGGTAGGCCGGTTGATACGGCATTATCCGCAGGGACCGCTTTTTGCTCATGCGGTGGGTTATGTCGGTCGTATCAATCAGCAGGAAACACAGGTTATTGATCGACAAAATTACAAAGGTACACTGCAGATAGGTAAAACCGGTGTTGAAAAACAATACGAAGATTTTCTGCATGGCACAGTAGGGTATCGTCAGGTTGAAACCAATGTGCAGGGGCGCACCGTTAGAGAACTTTTCAGTGAACCGGCCACTGCAGGACAGGATCTGTATTTGCATCTTGATATTAACCTGCAGCAGGCGGCCGCAGAAGCATTGGGTGAATATAATGGCTCTGTTGTCGTACTCGATACAAAAAACGGTGGTGTGTTAGCCTTGGTCAGCAAACCGGATTACGATCCTAACTCTTTCGTGAACGGCATTAGCGTCAAAGAGTATGCAGAATTGCGTGACTCCATCGATCAACCCCTGTTTAATCGTGCATTGCGCGGTCATTATCCCCCGGGATCGACATTCAAACCCTTTGTTGCTCTGGCGGGTTTGGAGTTAAATGTCGTGACCCAGCAAAGCCGAACATTTTGCCCTGGTTTTTATTCATTACCAGGCAATTCTCATCGGTACCGCTGCTGGAAACGCATAGGACATGGTCACGTTGATCTGAAAAGTGCGATGGCCGAATCCTGTGACGTGTATTTTTATGATTTAGCACATGCAATTGGGATTGATCGGTTACATGGCTTTCTGGATTTGTTTGGTTTTGGTCATCAGACAGGTGTCGATATTCCTGGTGAGAGTAAAGGTTTGTCTCCTTCCAGAGAGTGGAAGCGTAATCAGCGCAATCAAGCCTGGTATCCCGGTGAAACGCTGATATCGGGGATAGGGCAGGGATTTAATCAGATGACGCCGATTCAACTGGCTCATGCAACCGCAACGCTTGGAATGATGGGAACGGTTTATACCCCCCAACTGGTTCGCGCTACCAAAGCGGATAATGACGAAGGTATGCAGTTGTTGGGTGTGCAACAGGCTGACAGTTTACCGATACAAAATTCCAGTCATTGGCAGTCGGTAATCGAAGCGATGGTTGAAGTGGTCCACGGCAAACGTGGCACGGCAAGACATATTGGAACAGATTTACCATTCCAGATTGCAGGGAAAACAGGCACAGCACAAGTATTCGGAATAGCCCAGGATGCTAAGTATGATGCGGAGTTACTGGCCAAAAAATTACATGATCATGCGCTTTTTGTGGCTTTTGCCCCGGCGGATGATCCTGAAATAGCGATTGCAGTAGTCGTAGAAAATGGGGGAAGTGGCAGTGCCACAGCTGCTCCAATTGCACGTAAGCTTATCGATGTATATTTTGGAATTGAGACTGATGAGCCAGTTACGGAATGAGGTAAGACAGTCGCCCAGAGCGATGAGCGGTTTGCTGCAGGACAGACGACGGGTGCCCGGATTTCAGTGGCGCTCAGGATTGCAACGTGTGCACCTGGATGGCTTATTAATATTGGGCATCCTGACGCTGCTGTTGTTCAGTTCTGTCGTGCTATATAGCAGTGGCGGTGAAGACATTGGTTTGTTGCTACGTCAGGGAGTCAGAATGGCAATCGCCATAACGGTGATGATTCTTCTGGCGCAGATACATCCCGATCGATTCAAAGATGTTGCGTTTTGGATTTATGCAGTCGGACTGCTAATGCTGATTGCTGTTTTATTGTTTGGCACGATAGGAAAAGGCGCTCAGCGTTGGCTTGATTTGGGTTTTTTCCGCTTTCAACCATCTGAGATTATGAAGCTGGCGGTGCCTTTGGTAGTAGCCGTTTATCTGGCAGATAGACCATTACCGCCCAGCTTTGTCAGAATGTTTTTTGCACTGGTGATGATTGCTGTTCCAGCCTTGTTAATTGCCAAACAGCCAGATCTGGGAACGGCATTGTTAATTGCCAGTTCGGGGTTGATAGTGGTTTTTCTGTCGGGTGTTTCCTGGCGATTGATCATGAGTTTTCTGGCTCTGGCCGCTGCAGCTGCGCCGGTATTATGGTACTTCATGCATGACTATCAGCGACGCCGGGTGATGACCTTATTTAACCCTGAGTCGGACCCACTAGGTGCCGGCTATCATATTATTCAATCGAAGATTGCGATTGGATCGGGTGGGTTACAAGGTCGTGGCTGGCTACAGGGGACGCAGTCGCATCTGGAGTTTTTACCGGAACGCTCCACCGATTTTATTTTTGCGGTGATTGCAGAAGAATTTGGTCTGATTGGTTTGACACTGTTGATTACAGTTTATCTGTTAATTACTGCGAGAGGCCTCTATATAGCTGCTCAAGCGCAATTGAGTTACATGAAATTATTGGCGGGCAGTATTGCCATTACATTTCTGGTCTATGTTTTTGTAAATGTAGGAATGGTTACTGGTCTTTTACCTGTTGTCGGGGTGCCGCTGCCACTGATCAGCTATGGAGGTACATCCATGGTGACCTTGCTGGCAGGCTTCGGTATCCTGATGTCCATACACACTCATCGGAGGATGATGTCACCGTGAAGAAACACATTACCGCTACACTGTTAAGCCTGATAATGACGCCAGCATTTGCCAATCCTGAACTACCGGATGTGGATAAATTTATTGATGAAATGGTTGAAGAACATGCGTTTGACAGAGCCGAACTGGAAAACCTGTTTGCTGAGGTTGAAGTCAAAGATAGCATTCTTAAAGCTATTTCCAGACCTGCTGAGAAAAGTAAGCCGTGGTATGAATATCGCGAGATTTTCCTCGATCAGGCACGTATTAATGCGGGTGTAGCTTATTGGAAAAAACATGCCGATACGTTAGAAAGAGCTGAAAAAGAATTGGGTGTACCCGCTGAAATAATCCTGGCTATTCTCGGTGTAGAAACCCGTTTTGGCGGTAACATGGGCAGTTTCCGGGTTCTGGATGCCTTATCTACTCTGGCCTTTCGTTACCCTCCGCGTAGCACTTTTTTCCGCTCGGAATTGAAAAACTTTTTAATCCTGACTCGCGAAGAGGAGATGTCTCAACTGGAACCGATTGGTTCTTATGCCGGGGCCATGGGGCTGGGGCAATTTATGCCTAGCAGTTTTCGTGAATATGCTGTCGATTTTGATAATGATGGCCACCGTGATATCTGGAATAATCCAACGGATGCTATCGGCAGTATCGCGAATTATCTGCGTCGTCACGGCTGGCAGCCAGGCGAAAGCATTGTGCATGCTACAAAGTACGAAGGTAATGATCTGCCACAGGATTTGATTGATCGCGGATTGAAGCCTACCGTAACGCGTGAAGAGTTAAGAAAATCCGGTTTGAGCACCGATAAATTACCCGAGGGTGAAGATGCGATTACCGTTTTCAGCCTGACCCAGCCCGATGGTGAAGAGCTATGGTTAGGCCGGCAGAATTTTTATGCGATAACCCGTTACAATCACAGCCGTATGTATGCCATGGCTGTTATCCAATTGTCAGAAGCGATTCGTGATGGTTATGAGTCTGTAAAATGAAACAGCGTGTAGTTAAGTATTTAACTTTATCGATAATGCTGACGGGGCTTTGGTCCTGTGGAACCGTGACTGAACAACAGGATTCTGCACCAAAAGTAAAACCGGATGTTTCGAAAATCCCGGATGCAGTCCCACGTGATGAACCAAGAAGTAAATATGGTAATCCAGCTTCATATGAAGTGTTCGGCAGAAGATATTACACACTTGCCAGTAGTGAAAATTATGTAGAGCGTGGCAAAGCATCCTGGTACGGTACAAAGTTTCATGGCAGACGCACCTCCAGTGGTGAGCCTTACGATATGTATGCGATGACGGCTGCTCATAAAACATTACCTTTACCAAGTTATGCTGAAGTCATCAACCTGGAGAATGGACGCAAGGTCGTGGTAAAAATTAATGATCGTGGACCGTTTCATGATGATCGATTGATAGATTTATCCTATAGCGCCGCAACCAAGCTGGGTATTATTGATAAAGGTACTGGCCAGGTTGAAGTAAGGGCAATCAGCAGTAAGAATGTCGTTGCGTCTACTACCGCTAAAAAAGATGTAGTCGCCAATGTAACACCCACAGCAAATGCTGTTTCAACCCAAACCACAACAATGGGGAAAGTCGGACTGTTTCTGCAAATAGGAGCATTCAGCACATTAAGCAGGGCAGAACAGATAAAGCAACAAGTTCAACAACAGATTCAAGAGCGAGTTCATATTTCATCTGTTGAACGTGTTCAAACTCCCTTATACCGGGTTCGGATTGGCCCACTTGAAAGTGTTGAATATAGCGATAGGATCGCTAATCAACTAATGGGATTAGGTTTTTCTGATACCCGGCTTATCAAGGAATAACTGTTTTTTATTGAGAGTAACTAAATGATTAAAATTTTCAAAATGAGCCTGGCAGGGCTACTGTTCAGTGTCGCCACTATCAGTTCGGCGGGAATGATCACGCCGAATCCTACAGCACCCTCAATTGCGGGTACTGCCCATATTTTGCAGGATTACGATAGCGGACATATTTTAATGTCCGAAAATGCAGATGAGCGTCTGCCACCAGCCAGCATTACCAAATTAATGACCTCTTATGTGGTTTCCCAGGAAATCCACGATGGCAATATTAAACTTGATGATGAAGTATTAATCAGTGAAAAAGCCTGGCGCATGATTGGCTCACGCAGCTTTATTGAGGTGAACACTAAGGTAACCGTGGAAGCCCTGTTGCGTGGCATGATCGTGCAATCAGGTAATGATGCTGCTGTAGCGCTGGCTGAACATGTTGCGGGTAGCGAAGAAGTGTTTGCCCAGATGATGAATCAATATGCTCAGAAACTGGGTATGGTCAACACCAACTATCAAAATGCCACCGGTTTGCCGGGACCAGAGCATTACACCACGGCGCATGATATTGCGATCCTTTCAGCAGCCTTAATCCGGGATTTTCCCGAACATTACCAATGGTATGCAGAAAAGGAATATACCTACAACGGTATTACTCAGCACAATCGTAATAAATTGTTATGGCGTGATAATACGGTTGATGGATTGAAAACCGGTCACACCGAAGAGGCTGGATACTGCTTATCTGCATCAGCAAAGCGTGATGGTATGCGCCTGATTGCTGTGGTTCTTGGCACGGCAAGTGAAAATGCACGGGCCCAGGAAATCCAAAAAATGTTTAATTTTGGTTTCCGTTTCTTTGAAACGCATCAGCTTTATGCGGCAGATGAGGCGATTACTCAAACCAAGGTTTGGAAGGGGCAAACTGATCAGTTGAATCTGGGTCTGGCACAGCCATTATCTATTACGGTTCCTCGCGGACGTTATAAAGACTTGCAGGCCTCAACCAATATCCAACAGCCTGTTGTCGCTCCAGTTGCCAAAGGCACTGAGCTGGGAGAGGTGGAAATCCGTTTGGGCGATGAAGTGGTTGCCACTCGTAAACTGGTGGCTGTGGAAGAGGTTGAAAAAGGCAGCTGGTGGAGACGAATCCTCGACAGTTTGTTGATGCTTATCTGGGGTTAATGTTTCGTGGCAATAGTTTATCTTAACGGCGAATTTATCCCCGCTGATAAAGCTCAGGTCTCTGTGTATGACCGCGGATATTTATTAGGTGATGGCATTTATGAAGTGATTCCGGTGTATGCCGGAAGCGCTTTTTTACTCGATAGGCACCTGCAGCGATTGCAGAATAGTCTGGACGGCGTACGGATCGAAAACCCGTTTTCAGATGCGCAATGGACCGGCATTATTAATGATTTGATCTCCCGGAATAATGCGGGCGATCAGTCGTTGTATTTGCAGGTCACCCGGGGCGTAGCACCAAGAGATCATATCTTTCCGATTGGTGTGGCACCTAGTGTGTTTCTGATGAGTAATCCACTGCATCCGGTTGCCGATAGCTGGAAGACGGATGGTATCAAGGCCATTACCACAGCCGATATTCGCTGGATGCGTTGCGATATTAAAGCAATTACCTTGCTGGCAAACAGTCTGATGAAACAGTTGGCGCAGGATGCTGGTGCACAGGAAGCGTTATTGCTCCGCGATAATTATCTGACCGAGGGTTCAGCCAGTAATGCGTATGTGGTCATCGACGGTGTCATCTTTACTGCGCCAAAAGATGAAAAAGTATTGCCTGGCATTACCCGTGATCTGATTATTGAGCTGGCGGCGCAAAATGATATGCCGCTACATGAAAGAGCCGTCAGTGAATCAGCTCTGCGAAATGCGGATGAAATCTGGATCAGCAGTTCAACCAAAGAAGTGGTGCCAGTGACCTTATTGGATGGTGAAATCGTTGGTAATGGTAAACCCGGCCCCGTGTGGCAACAAATGGACATCTTGTTTCAGCGCTATAAACAAGAGGTAATCTGATGAGTGAATCAAACGGCGAAGAGACGTTACTGGAATTTCCCTGTGAATATCCGGTAAAGGCAATGGGAGAAACCCACCCGCAGTTGGATAATATTGTGGTGGAAATCGTCCGCAAGCATGCTGGTGATATTACTGAAGGAGCAGTCACCAGTAGACAGAGCTCAGGGGGGAAATATACTTCCATCACCGTGGTTATTGAGGCGACCAGTAAAAAACAACTGGACGCTATCTATCAGGAACTCAGTAGTCACGATGCCGTTAAATACGTGCTCTGATGAAGATACAGGATCTCGGCCTACGGGATTATCAACCAACCCTGCTAGCCATGCACCAGTTCACGCAGCAACGTGATAATCACACCGAAGATGAACTGTGGTTATTAGAACATTATCCTGTTTACACTCAGGGGTTTAATGGTCAGGACGGTCATCTGCTGAGACAAAATACAATTCCGATGGTACGAACTGATCGTGGTGGTCAAATAACCTACCATGGTCCGGGACAATTAATCGTTTATCCATTAATTGATTTACGTCGTTTCGGCATGGGCGTACGCAATATGATCAGTTGTCTGGAAAACACGGTTATTGCCATGCTGGACGAGCATAAGATTGACGCATATGCTCGTAAAGATGCCCCCGGAGTGTACTGTGGCGAAGCGAAAATTGCTTCACTGGGATTACGGGTCAAACGCGGCGCCTGTTATCATGGCCTGAGTTTAAACATTGATATGGATTTACAGCCATTTGCCGATATCAATCCCTGTGGTTACGCAGGCATGCAAATGACCGATATGAAAACATTAGGTGCAACGGTCGATATGGCCTCAGTAAAACAACAATTTGTGTCTGTTTTTCTCGCACACATGCAACAAGGTAGCAACACATGACTGACACGGTTGAACCGGTAAAACGTGATGTAAAAGCGCTTAAAGGTGCCTCTAAAGTCGCGCGTATTCCCATAAAAATCGTTCCTAGTGATCCTAAGCGCAAACCGGAATGGATTCGTGCCAAATCACAAGGTGCACCTGAAGTACAGCGCATCAAACAAATGTTGCGTGATCATGATTTGCACACCGTGTGTGAAGAAGCGTCCTGTCCCAATCTTGGGGAGTGTTTTGCCCACGGTACGGCGACATTTCTGATCATGGGCAATATTTGTACCCGACGTTGCCCTTTCTGTGATGTGGCGCATGGCCGTCCTGATGCATTAGATGAGAATGAACCGAATCATCTGGCAAAAACCATTGCCGCCATGCAGCTCAAACATGTAGTGGTGACCTCGGTCGATCGTGATGATTTACGTGATGGTGGCGCTGCCCATTTCAGCCGCTGCATCAGTGAAATTCGTCAGCAATCGCCACAAACCCGTATTGAAGTGCTGGTGCCTGATTTTCGTGGTCGTATGGATGTGGCGCTGGAGATACTGGCGGATAATCCACCGGATATTTTTAATCACAACCTGGAAAGTATCCCCAGACTCTACAAAGCCGTTCGACCTGGCTCGGATTATCAATGGTCATTAGATCTGATTCAGCGCTTTCAGCAAATGCATCCTGAAGTGCCCACTAAATCTGGCCTGATGCTCGGTTTGGGTGAAAGCATCGATGAAGTTAAACAGGTGATGCAGGATTTACGCGATCATGGTTGTCGGATGCTGACGCTGGGTCAGTATCTACAACCTAGCAGGCATCATCTGGCAGTTGAGCGTTTTGTCACTCCAGCAGAGTTCGACGAGCTGGCAGTAGCAGGTAAGGAAATGGGCTTTGAACATGTGGCCAGTGGACCAATGGTGCGATCGTCTTATCATGCCGATCTGCAGGCTCAGGGTGAAAAAGTCTCTTGAGTCAATAATTATTAACAGCTGAGTGCTCTGATATGACTATCAAGCGTCGACAAGTGTTAAAAAATGCAGCTTATTTATCGGCTATGGCAGCCCTGCCATTGGGATTATCTACTGCTTGTTTTCGTAATCAAAAACAGAAAGTCGTAGTTATTGGTGGTGGGTTTGCTGGAGCCACTGCAGCGCGATATCTGGCAATGTGGGCGCCAGAACTTGAAATCACATTGATAGAAAAAAACAGTCAGTTTATATCCTGTCCACAGAGTAATCTGGTGCTTAGCGGCAATCGCAGTCTGTCACAGCTTACTCGCGAGTACACTGCTTTACAGACAGATAAAGCTATTCGCTTTGTACAATCGGAAGTTATTGCTGTTGATACTGAAAACCGTCAACTGTGGCTTGCAGATAAAAGCCGAGTGGACTATGACCGGTTGATTATTGCCCCGGGCGTCAGTTTCATTTATGACCAGTTGCCTATCCTTGCTACGGCCGAAGCTCAGGAACATGTTCCCCATGCCTGGAAAGCAGGTGAGCAGACTTTGTTATTAGCCAATCAGCTTAAGTCGATGCGGCAGGGTGGGGTCGTGATAATGACTGTCCCGGCTGCACCTTTTCGCTGTCCTCCTGGGCCTTATGAGCGTGCTTGTCAGATCGCATTGCATCTTAAACAACACAATCCTACCGGCAAACTACTGATACTAGATGCCAATCCGGATATTGTCTCTAAAAAAGCCTTATTTACCGAAGCGTGGCAACAGCAATATGCTGGCTTGATCGAGTATCAGCCAATGAATCCAATTGAATCGGTCAATGTCGGCAATCTGGAGGTTGAAAGTTTTTTTGATCACTACCAAGCCGATGTTTTAAACGTCATTCCTCCGCAAAAGGCCGGTGCGGTGGCTGCAATGGCTGGCGTGGTTAATGTAGATAATCGCTGGTGTGATGTAGACTTTCTGACCTATGAGTCGACAGCAGTTGAACGAGTGCACGTGATAGGGGATTCGGTGGCGGCGAAGGTGCCCAAATCTGCTCATATAGCTAACCAGCAAGCCAAGGTCTGTGCTGCTGCGGTCATCGCTCTATTGCGTGAAGAAATACCTGAGCAGCAACCCATTTTCAGCAATACCTGTTACAGTTTTGTCGATGGACAACAGGCAGGGCATGTTGCCGCGGTTTATCGTTATGATAAAAGCAGTCAGGATATGGTTCCTCACCCCAGTGGTGGGGTTTCCGAGACGGCAAGTGAAGAGGAAGGTCGCTATGCTCAGGGCTGGGCCGAAAACATCTGGGCTGATTCGTTAGGCTGATTTTCAACTTTCTTTACGCTGGTCTGCTCGGGGTTTCGGTCTTTCCCCATTGCAGTATAATGACCCCCAATTTCAATAACTCCACCAGCTGGATTTAAACACGAGGTAGTAGATGAGCGATTTTTTACCCGGCCTGGAAGGTGTGCCTGCCACGAAGTCAGCCATTTCATTTATTGATGGCGAAAAAGGCATCCTTAGTTACCGTGGTTATCCACTGGAAACACTGGCAACCAACAGTACTTTTGAAGAAACTACGCTATTGCTACTGGATGGCGAATTACCCACTAAAGCTGCATTAAATCGCTTTTCCAAACAGCTGCGCAGCAGTTATCGTATTAAATATCATATTCGTGAAATGATGCGTCATTTCCCACATACCGGTCATCCGATGGATATGTTGCAAACAGCGGTTTGCAGTTTAGGTATGTTCTATCCGGGCACCGAATGTCTGACCGATGCTGAAAGTTGTAAAGATATCGACTATGTCCGCAATATGACGGTCAATATTATCGCGCAGATGGCACCTTTGGTCGCGATGTGGGAACACATGCGTCAGGGCTATGATCCGATCAATCCACGTGATGATTTGTCAGTTGCGGAAAATCTGTTGTATATGTTTACCGGCAAAGAACCGGATAGTCTGATGGCACGCATTATGGACGTTTGCCTGATTCTGCATGCCGAACATACTCTGAACGCCTCAACGTTTGCAGCTTTGGTTGCCGGTTCAACATTAGCATCGCCTTACAGCGTTATCTCAGCAGCAATTGGAACCTTATCTGGTCCATTACATGGTGGTGCTAACCAACGTGTGGTAGGCATGCTGCAGGAAATCGGTTCACCCGATAATGTTGAAGCCTGGGTTGACAAGAAACTGGCCAACAAAGAAGTTATCTGGGGCATGGGACATCGTGAATATAAGGTCAAAGACCCTCGAGCCACTATCCTGCATAAGCTGGTGACCAAGCTGGTGGAAGAACGTGGTGGTTCACTGGATAAAATGTTTGCCACGGCGATGAAGCTGGAAGAAGTCTGTGTCGATCGTCTGGGACATAAAGGCGTTTATCCGAATGTGGACTTCTATTCGGGTATTTTGTATTCCGAAATGGGCATTCCGGAAGATCAATTCACCGCGTTGTTTGCAGTAGCACGCTCAGCGGGTTGGCTGGCACATTGGCGTGAACAGATTTCCAATAACCGTATTTATCGTCCGACACAGATTTATGTCGGTCATGAACAGCGTGAATATATTCCGATGTCGGAACGGAAAAAAGCGCCTAAGCAATAATGGTTTTACTGGCTTCACCTTGTTGCTCGCGCACCAGGCGTGGCACAAGGTAGCCAGGTAATTCGCGACGCATGGCAGCAATGAGCTCTATTCCTTGCTGTTCATCCACATCAAAATGACTGGCGCCTTTTACTTTATCGAGTAAATGCAAGTAATAAGGCACTACCTGAACCTCGCTTAATCTCTCACTAAGAGCGATTAAGCTGTCCGCATCATCATTAACTCCCCGTAACAACACAGCCTGGTTCAATAACTCACATCCAGCATTACGTAACTCTGATAGCGTCTCAGCAGTTTCAGCATCAATTTCATTGGCATGATTGGCATGGATGACCATCACCACCCGTAAGGAAGTGCTGCTGATCCAGTTCAATAAGCTGTTGCAAATCCGTTTTGGCAGCACTAATGGCAGCCGTGTATGAATTCGCAAACGTTTGATATGTGGGATTTTTTGTAAGTCCTCTACCATGGCGGCTAATTTTGTATCGGTTAATGCCAATGGATCGCCGCCACTGAAAATTACTTCACGAATACTGTTATCACTTTGCAGTGCAGCTACCGATTGTTGCCACTGACTCGCTAATGGATTGCTTTCGCTATAAGGGAAATGTCGGCGAAAACAATAACGACAATGAATGGCACAGGCACCGGTGGTCAGCAATAATGCACGGCCCTGATATTTATGCAAAATGCCGGGTGAGCTGATCGCCAAATGATCCCCCACAGGATCCGCTGAAAAACCTTCGACCTCAATAGTTTCATCAATCAGCGGGAAAACCTGACGTAAAAGCGGATCGCTGGCGTCGCCATAATGCATTTTATTAATGTAACTTAGCGTCACCCGCAGCGGGAATTTCTTTAAGCTCTCCGCATCAATCGTTTGCAGATGATTCTCCAGTCCGAGCATTTGCAGCAAGACTGTTGGGTTTTTAATGGCATGACTTAATTCATCCTGCCAATCAGCAAAGATTACGTCAGCTTGCGATTGCGGTATCATAGTGGGCTTTGATTTTGTGAACAGGCGACGATCGTCCCCCAAAAGAGGTAAGCATGGCAAGTTATAGTACAAATGAGTTTAAAGCCGGACTGAAATTCATGATGGATGGCGATCCTTGCAGCATCATCGAAAATGAATTTGTGAAACCAGGTAAAGGTCAGGCATTTAACCGTGTTAAATTCCGTAACCTTAAAACCGGTCGCGTTAATGAACGTACTTTCAAAACTAACGAATCTGTAGAAAGCGCTGACGTTGTCGAAATCGATCTGGAATTTTCCTACAGTGACGGTGAATTCTGGCACTTTATGGATCCCAGTAGTTTTGAACAATATGCTGCCGATGCCAATGCGATTGCTGACAGTAAAGACTGGCTGAAAGAACAATATGTTTATACAGTCACGCTATGGAATGGCACACCACTGCTGGTGACGCCACCTAATTTCGTTAATCTGGCAGTAGTTGAAACTGATCCGGGTGTGCGTGGTGATACTTCTGGTGGTGGTGGTAAACCGGCAACGCTGGAAACTGGTGCAGTAGTGCGAGTTCCGTTATTTATCGAAATTGGTGAAGTGTTGCGTGTTGATACTCGTTCAGCATCATACGTCGAACGTGCTAAAAAAGATTAAACTCATTATCAGTTTTTGTGTTTTTAGTGGTGCATGTAGCAAGCTTACATGCCTTAAACCTAAGTCTGAATAATGCTTCACAATGAGCAATTACAGAACATATTAAAACGGCGGGCAAAGCTTCTGGCAAATGTCCGCCGTTTTTTTTCAGTCCGCAATGTTTTGGAAGTGAATACTCCCATTTTATCTTCGGCAGCACCTACCGCGCCTTATCTTGACAATTTCTCTACCCGGTTCGAGGCTGGCAGCGACTCCAAAGTCCTGTATTTGCATACTTCACCTGAATTTGCGATGAAACGCTTGCTGGCGGCTGGTAGCGGCGCGATTTATCAAATTGCCACGGTGTTTCGTAATGGTGAGTTGGGTCGCCAGCATGCGCCCGAATTTTCCATGCTGGAGTGGTATCGACCAGGGTTTTCACTGACAGAGTTAATGGCAGAAGTCGATGCTTTGATGCAACAGGTGATCGGCTTACCTGCTGCAGTCATTTTTCCTTATCGTGATTTATTCGCGAAATATCTGCAGTTGGATATTTATCAGGCTGATGATGTTTTGTTGAAGCAAATTGCATTGGATTGTATAGCCGGGCTTACTGCTGATTGGCAAACTGATCGGGATGGCTGGCTGGAAATGCTGATGAGCGAAGTAATTGAACCACAGCTTAAAGCGCTGGAAATGCCGGTGATGGTTACAGAGTTTCCTGCTTCTCAGGCGCAGTTGGCGAAAATTGAAATAAATGCTGAAGGATATCAGGTCGCCAGTCGTTTTGAGTTATATGCTGGTGGAATGGAGCTGGCCAATGGCTATGACGAATTGTGTGATGCCACCGAATTACGTCAACGTTTTGAACACGATAATCAATTGCGTCTGCAACAAGGCAAACCTCAAATGCCGATAGATGAAAACCTGCTGACAGCGATGCAGTCTGGTTTACCGCAATGCAGTGGCGTGGCATTGGGGCTGGATCGTTTAATGATGTTAGAGCTCGATGAGAAAAATATCAGCCAGGTACAAGGCATTGCATTTATTGAGAGCTGAGAAATCTAGAAGCCACCAACGATGTCGTTGGTGGCTTTTTGGTTTTATAACTTAAATTAAAGTGATTTTTTGCGATTACGACGAAGTGAGAAAAATCCAATCAAACCACTCAGAAACAAGGGCAATGCGGCTGGGACAGGAACTGCTGCCGGTGGGACGAAATTAGTAGGTTGAGAATGAATCTCACCATATTGTGTCAGGCTTTTAGCGGCTAGCGTGCCCTCAATATTATTACTATTCGTCACAGCTGCATTCAATGCCAGAATACTACCGCCGAATTGGCTGGCCAGATTGAGCTCGGTAGCATCAACAAAATTCCATAAAAACATCGAGCCGTAAAGGGTCGCTGCACTGGCCAGGAAGTTCGCTTTGATATCAAACTCGGTATTACCCCCACCAAATACATTAAACAGAATGCTTTGCGTGTTGGTCATGCTGAAATCAAACTCAAAGGCTTTATCGAAAAAACTACTTGCATCCGTGATGCTGAAGATTGCCAGCCCACTATTGTTACCGACGGCGTTAAAAGTGACTTTTCCCCCATTAATGCTATAGCCACTGTTTGCGTCAAGCCCGGATAACTGGTTAGAAAAATTGCTTAATACATTCATCGCATTTAAAGCTTGAGTTGCAGGTTCGAAGGGTGCGGTAACCGGTTGGTTTGATACGGTTCCGCCGCCATTGGCATTTGCCGAACCTGTCAGATTTCCGCCATAAATCGTATTACCGCCATTGGTGTTTACATTACCTGAAATATCACCAACAACGGAGGTGGAGCCGCTGCCGTTTGCATTATTTTGTAAGGATCCAGATACCGAACCAACAAAGGCATCGCCACCATCATTCAGTGTGACATTCCCGGCAATATTTCCACCTACATTAAGGCCTTTGCCTTTGGTTTGAACGTTGCCACTAACGTTTCCACCCACCGTCAGTGAGGGCACAGCAGCATTTGATGATTGATGCATGTTGTAAAGGCCGCCATTTACATTGCCCCCAATAAGAGCGTTTCCTTCGACCTCTGAGGTACTTGAGACATTGCCTGAAGTAATGAGGTTATATTGGTTGAGTAATGAAGTGGCGTCGACAGGGCTGGCATTTGCCATCTGACTGAAACTGATAAAAAAGAGACTGGCAAGGGTTAATTTAGAGACATGCACTTGGCTTATTCCTTTAAAGGATACATGGGAGTCGATTGTATGATATGGATATACAAAAAAATAAACAATTGGACTTTGGTACACCCTTAAAAGAGATAGCGTGAAAGATCAACAGGCCCTAGCAGTCAGGCTTTACCCCATCAAGTTTGGCAACCAAAGTGAGATGGCCGGGAAACTGATAAGCAGTGCAAGCACAATAATCTGAATACCGACAAACGGCATGATGCCTCTATAGATATCCATCAATTTCAAGGTGGGTGGTGCACTGGCTTTCAGATAAAACAGTGAAAAACCAAACGGCGGTGTCAGAAATGATGTTTGCAGGTTAATTGCAATTAGCAGAGCAAACCACAATGGGTCAATATTCAAATGGATTGCTACCGGTGCAATGATTGGCACCACAATAAAGCAGATTTCAATAAAATCGAGAAAAAAGCCCAGTATGAATATCAGTAACATACTGAGAACTAAAAACGTCCATTTACCTCCCGGCAGACCTGAAAAAATATCCAGAATCAATCCATCCCCACCCATGCCGACGAACACCAGCCCAAAAGCGGTGGCACCAATAAAGATTAAGAACACCATGCTGGTCAGACGAGCTGTTTTCTCCATAGCATCGCGAAGATTAGGCAGCGTCAATCGACGATGCAGAGCAGCCAGTATCAATGACCCCAGTGCACCCACCGCAGCGGATTCTGTGGGGGAGGCAATACCATAAAAAATGGAACCTAATACCGCTATTATGAGCAATAAGGGGGGTAGCAGACTCTTTAATACACTGATCCACAGCGCGGCCAGTTCCGGGTTATCATCCCGTACCGCTGGTGCCAGGTGTGGATGGCGCCATGCGACATAGACTATATATAAAATGTAAGCCAGAATCAGCATTATGCCTGGCACTACCGCACCGATAAATAATTCACCCACCGGTACGCCGATAACATCACCTAACAGGATCAGAATGATACTGGGCGGAATAATTTGTCCTAAGGTGCCGGAAGCGGCAATAGTGCCACTGGCTAAAGACGGGGCATAACCTCGTTTCAGCATCGATGGCAAAGCAATTACCGTCATGGTGACTACTGATGCGCCTACTACCCCGGTGGTAGCGGCTAACAAAGCACCCACCATGACAACGGATATTGCCAGCCCTCCGCGGATTCTCCCAAACACCCGGCCCATGGTATCGAGTAGTTCTTCTGCCACCCCGGATTTTTCCAGTATTACTCCCATAAAGACAAACAATGGCACCGCCAACAAGGTGAAGTTGGTCATGATGCCCCAGATGCGAAATGGCAACAGCTGGAAGAAGTCAAAACCCAGATAAATACTACCAAATAACAGCGAGATGGCACCGAGCACAAAGGCGACC
Source organism: Methylophaga sp. UBA3613 (assembly GCF_002375415.1). Taxonomy (NCBI): domain Bacteria; kingdom Pseudomonadati; phylum Pseudomonadota; class Gammaproteobacteria; order Thiotrichales; family Piscirickettsiaceae; genus Methylophaga; species Methylophaga sp. UBA3613. The sequence goes on from NZ_DFLS01000004.1 coordinate 327,863, forward strand.
GGATAGCCGGTCAGCAGTAACAGGATCAACAAGCCAAACATCAGTAATGCAATATATTCCATTACTTTTGCTCCTGATGATGTTGAATAATGCGGATATTACGAATTAACTCCGCCACAGCCTGAATCATTATCAATAGAAACCCCAGTAACAAAGCTGCTTTGAGAAGAAAACGATAGGGCAGGCCGCCTGGGTCAGGCGACCCCTCCTGATAGAGATAGGCATTGTAGGCAAATGGCCAGCTGCTGATCAGAATCAGCAGACAAAACGGCATCAGAAATAATATGATGCCTATGACATCAATCCAGGCGCGATGTATATCACTAAGCCGTTGACTGCGATAAAGGATATCTACCCGCACATGCGCATCGTGTTTGAGCGTATAAGCGCTACCAAGCAGGAATATCAATGCAAACAGATGCCATTCCAGTTCCTGTAAACCGACCGATCCCTGTTGAAACAGATAACGCATCATTACGTCGTAGCAGGTTAACAATACCAGCAGCAAAACCAACCAGCTGCAAAGTTTGCCAGTGTATTCAGTAAAACAGTTTATCGATGTTTCCAACGAGGCAAAGAATCGGTCCATGGTAGTCTGTCATCAACAAAATAAACGTTGAAGTTTCCCATAAAGCGGCCAATTGCTCCAGTAATTCGGCATTTGCAACATTAATTGAAATTTATTGCTCGACTTTCCGCAACAAGTTATGGAAGTGTTAAAGTGATATTGACCTATCCTCTACCAGGAGAAATGAAATGGATAATACGGAATTTAAAAACAGTGATGAAAAAAACCAACTGATACGCCTTTTATATATGTTGCTTTACGGTTTTGTGCTCTATCTGACGATGTCAGTATTAGCGATTGTGGTTATTGTACAGTTTGTCTTTGCATTATTTAGTGGCAGCGCCAATGATGCTATTCGAGGGTTTTCAAAAGACTTGTCACGCTTTATACAGCAAATTGTTTTATTCCTGACATACAATGATGAGAAAAAACCGTTCCCATTCAACCCACTATATGACGAGGTGGAAGTTGAAGCGGTGTATGATAACGACGATTATATTGCTGACTATGAAGACATCACTGACCGTGATGATCCTGATGCCCCTAAAAAATAAAATTGATTGATGGAATACTGAATTTCTTATGCTGACTGTAATTTCTCCGGCCAAGACACTTGATTTTGATACGCCTGTGTCTACTAATAAATACTCTGAACCTCGCTTTCTGGATCAATCACAACAATTGATTGAGCAACTGAAAAAGCTGTCTTCTCAGGAAATTGCCAATTTGATGAAGATCAGCGACAAACTTGCCGGTTTGAATATGGCGCGGTTTCAGCAATGGCAAACACCCTTTACCGAAGAAAATGCCAAACAGGCGATTCTGGCATTTAAAGGCGATGTATATACTGGACTGGCTGCTGAGACCCTGGATGAAAAGGGGCTGGACTTTGCACAGCAGCATTTACGAATACTCTCTGGTTTATATGGGGTGTTAAGACCCCTGGATTTAATGCAACCCTATCGTCTGGAAATGGGAACCCCGTTTCAGAATGATGCCGGCAGGGATCTTTACAGTTTTTGGGGAGATCAAATACGTCACTCTCTGGAGGCTGAACCAGCACTGAAAGATGGCGTGTTGATCAATTTAGCGTCAAATGAATACTTTAAGGCCGTCGATGCCAAAAAGCTCAAGGCGACTATTATTACCCCGGTTTTTAAAGATTGGAAAAACGGGCAGTACAAAATCATCAGTTTTTATGCCAAAAAGGCGCGTGGACTGATGAGTCGTTTTATTATTGACCAGCAAATTAACTCTCCGGAAAAACTCAAGCAATTTGACTCGGATGGCTATCGTTACAGTGAAGAAATGAGTCAAAAAAATGATTGGGTGTTTATCCGGGATAATAATTAACTAAAGTGAACTAAGGTCGGCAATGAAGCCAGGGATGGTTAAGAGAAACATACATACAATACTGATCTTGATTGGCTTTATGGCGGGGCATATTTCAGCCAACGCAGAAGTCGTTTTGACGAAAGCAGAACAGGCTTATCTCACCCAAAAACAAGTCATCAAGCTGTGTGTTGATCCTGACTGGCTGCCTTATGAAGGCATTGATGAGCGCGATAAGTTCACCGGTATCATGTCTGACTTTTATGCTTTATGGTCTGACAAAATCAATATGCCCATCCAACTGGTCAACACGGAAAGCTGGGAGCAATCCTTGCAATTTATACAGGATGGCAATTGCGATATTCTTGCCAGCGCGCAGGATGTGCCCAGTCGACGTGACTGGCTCAATGTCAGCAATCCCTTTATTTTTTATCCATTGGCTGTAGCCACTCAGCCCGATCATCAGTTTGTGGTGAAGTTTGAACAAATCCAACATCGTGATTTTGTGATGGTGGGGGGTTATGCGGGGGTCGAATTGTTGCGTAATCGTTATCCAGATATCAATATCACCACCGTAAGCACCTCACGAGAAGGGCTGAAAATGGTCGAAACCGGTAATGCCTATGGATTTATCGATACGGTACCGACCATTAATTATCAGATGCTTCGCTGGGGAATATCGCATCTGAAGATCAGCAATGTGCTGGATCTGCAATATGCAATGTCGGTGGGAGTGAGCACCCGTGAACCCCAGTTACTCGAAATTTTCAACAAGGCCATTGATGATACTTCAGAAGTTGAACGACAGCGTGTATTGAACAATTGGTTATCAATAGAGTTTCAGCAACATAATACGGCGTTATTCTGGCAATTACTGGTGGGCGTGTCGTTAGTGTTGTTAGTATTGGTTTATCGTTATCGGCAGGTCCATCACCATAATCGAAACCTGCGTAATCTGAATAATCAGTTAGAACAAATCTCGCGCCACGATCACCTGACCGGGTTAGCGAACCGTTATGCGTTACATGAACGGTTTAACGTGGAAATGGAAACTTCCAGCCAGACCAGACAGGTCTTTTCAATCATTTTGCTGGACGTTGATTTTTTTAAAACCATTAATGACGAGTACGGTCATGATGTAGGCGATGAGGTTATCAAACAATTTGCTTCTCTGTTAATGTCCATGGTGCGTGAGAACGATATCGTTGGTCGTTGGGGCGGCGAGGAATTTCTCATTCTCTGCTCACAAACAACCAAAAATGGCGCTTTTCAGTTAGCTGATCAGCTACGGCATCAGGTGCAAAATTACAATTTCCCGGTAAATCAGCAAATTACTGCCAGTTTTGGATTAAGTGAGTATAGTCATGGCGAAACTATTGGTGATACGATTAAGCGAGCTGATGATGCGTTATATGATGCCAAGAAAAATGGTCGGAATCAGATTGTAATGGCGGACTCTGATTAATATGAATTCACAACAAAACACCCCGTTAACACCAGGCAGATATTTTTTCGCCTTGTCTCCAGATACCAGTTCACGGATGCAGATTCAGCACATTATGAAACGTCTGCCGGAAGATCCCTCGCTGAAATTACAAACCACCGCCAATTTACATCAGACATTGTTATTTCTCGGCCAACTAGACCAACAACAATTAAATGCCCTGTTAAAACAGACTGACTCAATACGTTTCCCGGCAATAGATATGCAGTTTGATCACCTGTCATACTGGGATGGTCCAAAGATATTTTGCCTGACAAGTCGTGCTCCAAGCAGTGAATTGTATAACCTGGTGAACCAACTGGAGCATATCGCCAGTCAGGCAGATATTAAAGTCGATGTAAAACCTTACCTACCCCATATTACATTGGCGCGAAAAGCCAGTGAATCTCTAGACGTGCCCATTGCCCCAGTTAATTTTAAAGCAGAACAGCTGGTATTAATGAAATCAGTTTCCACCGATCATGGGCCGCAATACCAACCCGTAATGCATTGGCCTGTCACTGCAGATTGATTAATTATATTTGCTCAATGAGAGCACTATAATCTGGTATAAATGGTGCTCTATCCCGGCGGCTATTCCCATAATGAGTTCAAACACAAAACTAGCCAATTTATTCAGGTTTTTGGTGGTGTTATCTGCCATCCTAACCAGCGGCAAATTGTGGGCTGAGGAAACTGTTTTACGGGTGGGTGTTTATGAAAACCCACCCAAATTGGTGATGGACCCAAACGGACAGGTGAGTGGCATTCTGGGGGATCTTTTACAGGTTATTGCGTTACAGGAAAACTGGAAGCTGGTTGCTGTACCCTGCTACTGGAATGATTGTCTGGAGCTTCTTGCTAAAGGGGAAATTGATTTATTACCTGATGTGGCAACCAGCTCAGAGCGAACTGAGTTTTATGATTTTCATAATACGGCTGCATTACTCAGCTGGTCGCAGATCTACGTAAATCGTGAACATAACCTCAGCAGTCTGTTGGAACTGGATGGTAAACGCCTGGCACTGCTCAAGGGCTCCATTCAATACGATTACCTTAGACAATTAGCTGAAAATTTCAATATTGATGTCACCTTTGTTGTTGTTGATACCCAACAGGCAGCATTCGCTGCTTTATCGGATGGCATTGCCGATGCTGTCACCGCTAATAATTTTATCAGTGAGCTTAAAGCGGCAGAACTGAATTTAAGACCAACGCCAGTGGTATTTCAACCGAGTCGATTATTTTTTGCTGTCCCCAAAAATAAACATGGAGAGGTGCTAAAAGCAATTGATAGCTACTTACAACAATGGCAGGCAGATGCCAATTCGCCGTACTTTACGGTCTTAAAAAAATGGAACAGCTCTACTAGCAAGATGACGATTCCAAAAGAAATCTGGTGGTTGCTTATTGCTTTGGTAGTCGGTTTTCTCAGTGCTTTAATGTTTTTGCTGTTGATGCGTCGCCGTGTAAAGGAAAAAAATATTTCTCTGCGTCAGACCCAACAAAATCTCAACGTGATTCTTGATAGTGTGGATGCTCATATTTACATCAAAGATCTGCAGTTACGCTATCAATATGTAAATAAAAATGTCTGCAAACTGATTGGGCTGGACGAAAAAGAGATTCTGGGTAAAACCGATGCCATTCTATTTGATCGGGATACCTGTAAAACGTTGCAGGAACATGATTTAAGGGTTATCAAACAAGGCGAACGGATTGTTGAAGAAGAAATAAATACCGTCCTTGGTTCAGATAAGCCCCAAACATTTTTATCGGTCAAACTACCATTGCGTCAGGAAGATGGCAGTATTTACGCTTTATGTGGGATTTCCACTGATATTACCGATTATCTATTAATTCAAAAACAGCTTCGTAAACTGGCGTTATATGATTCTCTGACCGGTCTGGCCAACCGCCGATTGTTAATGGAGTTTCTGGAGGATTCGCTGGCAGAAGGCCACCAATCGGAAATGGAAGGTGCTTTACTAATTGTCGATCTGGACTCATTTAAAACCCTGAATGATACCTTGGGACATCACGCTGGAGATTTATTATTACAAGGCGTCGCAAAACGACTTCAGTCTCGATTATTGCCACATGATCTGGCTGCCCGATTGGGGTCGGATGAGTTTGTAATCGTCAAACCTAAAATGGGTAAAGCGCGGGGAGAAGTAGAAGCGCTTGTACAACAATACGCCGAGGAAATTCTGCTGGATTTTGTCATGCCATTTGCACTTGAACAAACTCAGTACATTGCTTCCGCAAGTCTGGGTATAGCATTGTTCTCCGATGCCGAGGGAGATGTTGAGCGTCTTTTACAGGAAGCTGATATGGCTTTGTACCGAGCCAAAGCCTCGGGGCGAAACAGTCTGAGATTCTTTGATCCGGTTATGCAGATGGAAGTTAATCGTCGCAGTCAATTGGAACGCAAATTAAGAGAAGCCATTGCTTCTCAGCAACTTGAATTGTATGTACAGCCTCAAATCAGCAGTGACCAGCAGTATGTTGGCATGGAGGCGCTACTTCGATGGCATGATCCGGTTGAGGGCTTTATTTCACCGGTCGACTTTATCCCGGTTGCCGAATCCAGCGGCCTGATAATTCCTCTGGGCGCCTGGGTGTTAAGAGAGGCTTGTCAGATTTTGGCGCAGTGGGCGAAGCTACCTGAAATGCAAAATCTTACTTTATCGGTCAATATCAGCCCACGGCAGTTCCGACATTTGCAGTTTATTGACTATATCGACAGTTGTCTGAAAGAGTTAGATGTCAATCCAAATCATTTGGAGCTTGAAATCACCGAGAGCCTGTTAATTGAAGATATTGATCAGACAATCGAGAGGATGAATGCCTTGCGCCAACGTGGTTTGCGTTTTGCACTTGATGATTTTGGCACCGGCTATGCGTCGTTAAGTTATCTAAAATTACTGCCACTGAATAAACTGAAAATCGATCAGTCATTTGTCCGGGATGTGCTGACCGATCCAAACGATGAAGCAATTGTCAGCACCATCATTGCGTTGGGACAAAGCCTGGATTTGGCGGTGATCGCTGAAGGAGTGGAAACCGAAGAGCAGGCAGTGCTGTTGGAAAAATTTGGCTGCCATGTTTATCAGGGCTATCACTTTGGCAGGCCTGCACCAGTGGCCGAGTGGCAACAAACTATTTCCGAAAAGCGTTTGGCCCTTAAACCTCATTAACTTTTTTAATCAATTGAGTTTCTTGCGCAACGCAAACTTATAAAATTCAAATCCGCTAACGTTGTTGTAAAAAATTGTATGGGTATTTTCGACAAATTTAGCGTTAACACGCTATTTTTCCATACAATATCATTTTTTAGTTCAACATCCCCATACATTATCTTTTTTTGTATGTAAATAAAATTGTTTTTGTCCGGGAAAGTGCTTAGCCTGTAGCCTAAATGTTAGGGGCTGTTTATCTTTCATAGCCTCCAGCAGTGGTGGCGATGAAAGATAAATAGCCCCTAGGAATTTACCTATGCACTTGTGGAAAGCCCGAATCGAAACCGATGCTAAATCCAAATATCTTGGTATTGTGGAAGCGTTGGAAGCTGATATCTATTCTGGTTATGTCAAAGCCGGTGATCGTTTACCACCGCAACGCGCTGTGGCCGAAAGCTTAAATGTGGATCTGACCACCGTCACCCGTGCATTTAACGAAGCGCGCCGGCGTGGATTGATTGATGCGACCACCGGGCGTGGCAGTTATGTTCGACAGCATGTCGAAAGCAAACTTATTTCCCATATCTCTGAGTCTCGTCCATTGCTGGATTTGAGCATGAATAATCCGCCGCAGCCTGAGTCAGCCGGTTTACAGCAACATATTCCACAAGGTATTGCCCAGCTGATTTCCGCAGCCGACCGGGTATTACAGATGCATTATCAGGATAGTGCCGGGAACCCACATGATCGAAGTGCTGCCTCGGGCTGGCTAAATCAAACCATAACGAATGTCTCGGCAGAACGCACACTGATCACCGGTGGAGCACAGTCTGCTTTGTATGCCATTTTGCATTGTATGGCAAAACCCGGTGATATCATTGCTTGTGGTGAGTTTGTCTATCCCGGCCTGAAATCGGCTGCTGAACAGCTTGAACTGGTATTGCAGCCTTTAGCTATGGATGAAGAAGGGGTACTTCCAGCGTCATTTGAACAGGCATGTCGGGATCACAGAATCAAGGCAATTTATCTGGTGCCGACGATGGATAACCCGACAACCGCCACCATGTCATTAACCCGTCGGCAGCAAGTCGTTGCCGTTGCCAACGAATATGACATCACGATTATTGAAGATGATCCTTATTCGCCGCTGCAGACGGAGGCCGTTAAAGCCTTAGTCGATTTAGCAGCTGATCGTACCTGGTATGTAAGGACACTTTCCAAATGTATCACGCCCGCTTTGCGGCTGGCCTATGTGATTGCTCCCAGTAACTCACAGGCACTGGGCCTCGCTAATGTATTAAGAGCGATTAGCGTTATGGCATCTCCATTGATGGCTGCGCTGGTGACACGTTGGATTTACGATGGACGTATTAACCGGTTTGCTGAAGCCATTCGGGAAGAAAACCGTCTGCGTCAACAGATTGCCAGCCAATTATTAGCGGGAATGGACTTTTACAGTCATCAGGAAGGCCATCATATCTGGCTACAGCTTCCCAGTTGCTGGCAGGCCCAGGCCTTTGCTGAACAAGCCACCGTGCTGGGCGTATCGGTGGTGGCATGTAACAGTTTTGGTTTCACTGACAATCAGCGACAGGCCGTGCGCCTGTCGCTGGGATTGTCGCCGGATCATGCGACTTTGTCACAGGCATTAAGTATCTTGCGCGGATTATTAATTCAGCCCGCCACCACATCACATCACATCATTTGACCCCAGAGGTGAAATAATTATGACTGAACAACCTATTCACTTTATGGAAAAAAATGGCGATATCTATGAGGAAATGGCCGATTGGGATGTGAATGCCGGCGGCGAGAAAATTGTCGCAAAACGTATGTCAGGCCGGTTTCGTAACTTGAAATGGTTTGGTATGTCGGTTTGGCTGTTTTATTTTCTGGTGCCGTATATCCGCTGGGATGATAAACAGGCGGTATTACTGGATATTCCCAATCGTCAGTTTCATTTTTTTGAGCTGACGATTTTTCCGCAGGATATCTGGATGCTCTCACTGACGTTGTTGTTTTTTGCCATTTTGCTGGCGGCAGTAACCAGTGTTGCCGGACGGGTTTTCTGTGGTTACTTTTGTTTTCAGACAGTGTGGACCGATATCTATACCTGGATTGAAGGCAAACTCGAAGGCAATACTCCTCAAAAACAATTACGTTTCAAACAAGCGCCATGGTCGGTCAGTAAACTACTGAGAAAAATCAGTAAACACACGCTATGGTTGGCTATCGCCTTGTTAACCGGGCTGACTTTTTCAGCCTGGTTCACTGATGCGTTTGAGTTGTGGCGTGATGTATTTAGTTTCCAGGCGCATATTGCGGTGTGGATTGCGATGGCAATCTTTACCACTTTTACCTATGTTTTTGCCGGGTTTATGCGTGAGCAGGTTTGTTTCTGGTTGTGTCCTTATGCCCGTTTACAAGGGGTTATGTATGACCAGAATACGATTTTGCCTGCCTATGATGCTGAGCGGGGCGAGCCACGAGGCAAACTGAAAAAAGGTGAGACCGACCCGAGTAAAGGCAGCTGCATAGATTGCAAACTTTGTGTCAATGTCTGTCCGACCGGCATTGATATTCGTAAAGGTCAGCAGGAAGGTTGTATTACCTGTGGTTTGTGTATTGATGCCTGCGATTCGGTAATGGATAAGATTAATGAACCCCGTGGTTTGATTCGTTATGCTTCCTATGCCGAGCTGCAAGGTCACAGCAAACCACAACCCTTGTACAAGCGTCCACGGGTGATTATTTACAGCTTGATCCTGCTGGCGTCACTGGGCGGTATAGCCTACGGCTTTTTATCCTTATCAGCCACCGACTTCAGTGTCAGACCGGACCGTCAGCCTTTATTTGTGCGCCTCAGTGATGGCTCAATACAGAACCGCTATACGCTGAAATTGCTCAACAAGCAGAATGTGCCGATTGAAGTGCAATATCAGATTGAAGGTCTGGAGGGGGCCAGTCTGCATGGGGTGCATGACTCTTATGTTTTAGAGCCCGCCAAAGTACTAAGCGTGACTGCGCTGGTCCGGGTGCCGGAATCAGAGCTGCAAAGCGGCATCAGCCCGTTGACTTTTAATGTTGAGGTTATCGATGGACCGCAGTCCGATATTTCTTACCAGACTATCTTTATCGCACCCAAATAAAAGGGTGCGATAAGGTATTTAATCTTTTGGTTTGATAAACAGTTCGTAAAGATCGGCCCGACGATCTTTCAGATTATTGACGGCACCTTCATTGCGGACCAGTTTGAGTTTTTCCAGATCCAGATCGGAAAACATGATCATCTCACTGTTAGGCGTGGTTTCAGCCATTATTGCATCATGGGGGAAGGCGAAGTCAGACGGTGAGAATACCGAGGATTGGGCATATTGCACATCCAGGTTTTCCACTTTCGGTAAGTTGCCAACACTACCGGTAATCGCAACATAACATTCATTTTCAATCGCTCTGGCGCGTGCACAATGGCGAACCCGCAAATAACTGTTTTTGGTATCAGTCCAGAATGGAACAAAAATAATATCAACTTCCTGATCAGCAGCAATACGGCCCAGTTCAGGAAATTCAATGTCATAGCAGATCATGATGGCAACACGACCGGCATCGGTTTCAAAAACCTGAAATTTATTGCCACCTTCAATTACCCAGTCACGGCGCTCATGCGGGGTAATATGAATTTTACGCTGTTCATCGACCCGGCCATCACGATGGCAAAGATAAGACACATTGTAGACCCGATCATTTTCCAGTAACGGCATTGAACCGGTAATAATATTAATGTTGTAGCTGACCGCCATTTCCGACATTTCGTCGCGGAACTGTTCGGTAAAACTCGCCAGATAACGGATTGCCCGAGTCTGATCCATTTGATCGGTCAGTCCCATTAATGGGGCATTGAAAAACTCGGGAAACAGGGCAAAGTCGCTTTTGTAATCCGACAATGCATCAACAAAGTATTCAACCTGTTTAAGCACTTCCTCAACCGAATGAAACTCACGCATCTGCCACTGCACGGCGCCCAGACGAACCTGAGTTTTTTTGACATCCAATAACGAAGTGGGTGGGGTGTAAAGAATATTGTTCCAATCCAGCAATGTGGCATGGCCCAGAGATTTCTCATCTTCCGGCAGATACTTATGCATCAACCGCATGACCTGAAAATCATTGGATAACTGGAAAGTCAGGATCGGATCATAAATCTCTTTTCGTGAAACTTGATCGATGTACTCTGCAGGTGAAAGCTTGTCAGCAAATTTATGGTAATTAGGGATCCGTCCACCGGCCAGAATAGCGCGTAAATTCATTGAACGGCATAATTCCTTACGCGCTTCATATAAACGACGCCCTAACCGATAACCCCGATATTCCGGATGAATAAATACATCCAGACCATACAATGAATCTCCTTTCGGGTTATGCCAGATTTTGTCATTTTTCAAGATTAAATCATCGTAGGTATGCGGATTGCTGAATCGCTCATAACTGACCATAACGGTTAATGCCACAGCAATCAGTTCACCCGAATCTTCAATGCAGATCTGTCCATCCTGAAACTGATTAATTAATCCTTCAATCGTGGGTTGCGGCCAGGCACCGCCGATGTCGTCGTATACTGTGTCCATCAGAATTTTGAGCTGATCGTAATCCTCCAGGGTCAGATTACGTAAATTCAGGTGCAGCTCTTCATGGGCCATAAATGCTCCGGGGTTCAATTTGTTTCAATGATGAAATATCGCATTGAGTCTAGCAGATGCAGACAGGCATGATCAGGGCTTAAGACTTTATTTTTACATTAACCCGTACTAACGTCGTTCTCGGCACAAGCTGTTATATTGCGGTTTAAAAGGAATCTTATGACCACTGATCAAATCATTATTTTTGCCGTGCTGGCAGCAACACTGGGCCTGTTTATCTGGGATAAGCTGCGCTATGACGTGGTGGCGGTGTTGGCCCTGTTAGCTGTTGCGTTAACCGGTCTGATTCCCGCAGATGATGTCTTTTCCGGCTTAGGACATCCAGCGGTGGTGACGGTGGCTGCGGTATTAATTCTTGGTCAGGCACTGGTTAATGCCGGTGTGGTCGATGTCATTGCTCGCCAGTTGACCCGAGTGGGCAGTCATCCAACCATTCAGATGGCCGCGCTTACCGTGACCGTGGCAGTTTGCTCCGGATTTATGAATAACGTCGGTGCATTGGCCTTACTAATGCCCGTGGCGATCTGGATGTCCCGGCAGAGCGGACATTCGCCATCAATGTTTTTGATGCCTCTGGCGTTTGGTTCGTTATTGGGTGGTTGTTTGACCCTGATTGGTACACCACCGAATATTATTATTGCCAGTTATCGTGCTCAAACAGATTCACCCGCATTCGGCATGTTTGATTTTTTACCTGTTGGCGCAGCAGTTACGATTGTCGGCGTGATTTTTTTGGTGCTATTTGGCCGTTTACTGACACCTAAGCGTGAGGCCAGTAACAGTGAAGAAGAATTATTCGAGATCAGCAGTTATCTCTCAGAACTCACCGTGCCGGAACAATCTGATTATAGCGGACGCAGTCTGATGGATTTGGTCGCTGCAGTAGAAGATGAGGCTGATATCACGGTGTTGGCATTATTACGTGGTGAAGAGCGCTTTAATACACCTTCCATGTATAAAGTGTTACAGCAAGACGATGTGTTGTTGGTTGAAGCGGATTCCGACAGCCTGAAAGCGCTTACCGATGTCACGGGACTGAAGCTTATCGGCGATAAAACCAATGAGCAAACTGAAGAGCAAGCCGACGAGGCAGATTCGAGCAAAACCAAAGCTCTGGATTTGGCCGAAGCTATTCTGGCGCATGATTCGATTTTGGTTGGAAATACCTTAAGCAGTCTGTCAATCCGCCAACGTTACGGCGTCAATATTCTTGCTGTGGCACGTCGAGGTCATCAGCTCAAACAACGTTTGCATCAAATCCGCTTTGTCGCTGGCGATATTTTGCTGATGCAAGGTAATGAGGACGTGCTCAAATCAGTTATGGGAGAGCTGGGTTGTCTGCCCTTGGCATCGCGAGGCTTACGTCTTGGGCAACCGCGGAAAGTGGCCATAGCTTCGCTCATTTTTATCGGCGTAATTCTGTTGATTATGTTTGATGCTGTTTCCACTGCAACGGCAATGGTGGCAGGGGTGGTGGCGATGTTTTTTGCGGGTTTATTGCCGATTGCAAAGTTATACAAAAGTCTGGATTTGCCGGTGATTGTGCTGCTGGCGGCGATGTTGCCAGTGGGTCAGGCATTGGAAACAACGGGGGGATCAGAGTTAATTGCCACTTTATTACTTAATATGTCGGAGTCCACGCCACCGGCAATGACGTTGGTGATCCTGATGGTGGCAACAATGTTACTGTCGAATATTATCAATAATGCCGCGGCGGCGATATTGGCCGCACCAATTGCCTTGAGTGTGGCCAGCGGCATGGATGTTTCGGCAGACCCGTTATTGATGGCCGTGGCGATTGGTGCCTCTTGTGCTTTTTTGACTCCGATTGCTCATCAATCCAACACATTGGTCATGGAGCCCGGTGGTTATAACTTTACTGACTACTGGAAGCTTGGTTTACCGTTATCTATTTTGGTGATTCTGACAGCCTTACCGGTAATATTGTGGGTTTGGCCCCTGTAAACTTGTTTTAATAGAACGCTCCACTAATTTTTCAGCAACAGGACATTAAATGGCTCAGCAAATTGTGCAATTGCAACTCAGCGGCATGCGGTGTGCTGCCTGTGCGAACACCATCGAAAAAGCCCTGAAAAAAACGCCTTCGGTGAAGTCGGCGCAGGTGAATTACGCCAATGAAAAGGCCACGATTCGTGGCGAACAGCTTGAAGCAGATGTGTTGATAAAAGCCATTGAACAAGCCGGTTATCAAGCGCAATTAATTGATATTGAGCACCAGCAGGATAATCGGCAGGATTTGCAGAAAATCCAGCTATATAAATTTATTGCCGCAGCAATTTTATCTCTGCCGCTGCTTTACAGCATGATCGGTCATTTCAGTTGGACCCGTGATCTGCCGATTCCAACAGTTTTGATGAATGCATGGGTACAAATGGCCTTGGCCACGCCAGTGCAGTTTATTATCGGCTGGCAATTTTATCGTGGTAGTTATTACGCTTTAAAAAATCTCAGTGCCAATATGGATGTGTTGGTAGCGTTGGGCACATCAGCTGCCTATTTTTACAGTGTCTGGCTTACCTTCAAATTTGGTGCGATAGCAGCGCATGATGGTCTGTATTTTGAAACCAGTGCGGTATTGATCACGTTAATTTTATTAGGCAAATGGTTTGAAGCAAGAGCCAAAGGCCATACTTCTGAGGCTATTCGCAAACTATTAAAACTGCAGCCTCAACAGGCATTACGCGAATCACCAGATGGTCAGACCTTATTGGTTTCGGTAAAAGAGTTGCAACAGGGCGATATTGTGCAGATTAAACCCGGTCAACAGATCCCCGTTGATGGAGTGATAGTCGAAGGTCAGTCGGCTGTAGATGAATCCATGTTGACCGGTGAAAGCATGCCAGTGGAAAAAAACGTCAATGACAAAGTGGTTGGTGCCACCTTTAACAAAAATGGTTTTTTACGGGTTCGCGCTACCCATTTGGGCGAAGAAGCGGCACTGGCCCGAATTGTTCGGGTAGTTGAACAGGCTCAGGGCTCCAAAGCGCCGATACAGCGTCTGGCGGATAAAGTTTCGGGTGTATTTGTTCCGGTGGTTGTGGTGATAGCTCTGATTACATTTTTACTGTGGTGGTTTTGGTTTACCCCCGGTGATAGTGGCAGAGCTTTGGAAACCATGGTGGCCGTGCTGGTTATCGCCTGTCCGTGTGCTTTGGGGCTGGCTACACCAACCTCGATTATGGCCGGGTCAGGGCGGGCGGCTGAAGCTGGCATTTTATTCAAACAAGCCGATACGCTCGAATTAACTCAATCATTGACAGCGATTGTGTTTGATAAAACGGGTACGTTAACCCAGGGCAAACCGGCATTAACGGATTTTTTGCTGGCAGAAGATTATGAAAAATCGGTTATCGCTGGCATCGTCATCGCTATTGAAAGCAAATCAGAACATCCGCTGGCACAGGCTATTGTTGATGGGTTAAAACCCCAAAAACCTCAGAGTGTATTGATTGAGAACTTTACCGCCCTGAGTGGTCATGGGGTGATGGGTAATGCTGAGGTGAACGGCAAAACCTCCCAGATCCGTTTGGGAACCAAAAAACTGATGCAGGATCACGATATCGATATGGGTGATTGGCAAACTCAGCAACAGCAACTGGAAAAACAGGGAAAAACCGCCATGCTGATTGCAGTAGATCAGCAGGTAATCGGCTTACTGGCTGTGGCTGATACGATTCGGGATTCCGCCAAATCAGCTGTTACCGCTTTAAAAAAACGCGGTTTACAGATCATTATGTTGACCGGAGATAATCAGCTTACAGCGGATGCCATTGCTCTTGAGCTGGGTATTGATAAGGTAATTGCCGAAGTCTTGCCAGAACACAAAGCCGATAAAATCCGTGAATTACGTCAGCAGGGACAAGTCGTGGCAATGGTGGGGGATGGTATCAATGATGCCCCGGCAATGGCTGAAGCAGATGTTGGTATTGCAATGGGAAGTGGTACCGATGTGGCGATTGAAACAGCGGATATCGCGTTGATGCGGGCTGATTTGAATACCGTTGATACTGCCATTCAGTTAAGTCATCTGACCGTGCGAAATATTCGACAAAACCTGTTTTGGGCATTTGGCTACAATTCTTTGGGTATTCCTATTGCAGCAGCAGGTTTACTGGCCCCGTGGCTGGCTGGTGCAGCAATGGCGTTCAGTTCTATTTCTGTTGTGTTAAATGCATTAAGGCTGCAACGGGTTAAAAATATCCACTAGGGTTTGATGAGCTCTCATCTCCACTTTGTCAGACACAAAAATAACCTCCTGCAGTGGTAGATATGAACGATACAACAGATTCTGGTTCATTAAATGGGATAGTCATTATCAATATTTCTCAGCTTGATGCTGTTTCAGGGCTCTCAAACTTGTTAAAGCGTTCTTGGCTTGCATCACATTGCGGAAAATTATGAGTTCAGATCCATGCACAGCTGATGTAAGATTCCTGAAAAGGAATAAATCCTACATTGCCTATAACAAAGGTCGGACCAATGGCGGCAGAAGAGCTGGAAAGTAAACTCGAACAATGGAAGCACAAATATCTCGAGCTGCTTGCACGTGAAGAAAAACAGACAACTTATACCGAACTTCTGGAACGCAGTCTTGGACGACTTGCCCTGGTCTCTGAAGGGATTAATCCTGTCCTGGATAAACAGCTGCATTCACTGCGAAAGGAATTACGCAGTAATAAAGATGTTGGTCGGATCAGCGATATCCTCGAAAAAATACAGCAATTTATCAACCAAATGGATGAAAGTCCGCAGAGTTCCGATGCTTCAGAATTATTACGTCATCTGCTGTTATCGTTAACCATACCAGCAGAATCAAAGCCAGCTGTTGATAATCTGCTAATTCAGCTGAAAGATGCTACCAACCAACAAACCCGTGAATTGTTACCGGATTTTGTGTCTTTACTGGAAGCGATTAACGTCAAGGTATCTGCTTCACCGGACCAGGAAAAACCTCGTTCAGGGCTGTTGCAGAAAATCGGCTTTAAGAAACGTACTATTGAAGTCACTCAGTTGCTGTGCAGTATGATTGATAATCTGCAGTTGCCAGAAATGTTCAACGAACAACTCCGTGAGATCCATGCGCAATTGCAATCCCAGCCGGATAAAAAGAACTTACCGCAAATTATTGATGCCCTGACTGCGCTGATTAATTCGCTGGGAGCTCAAGCTCAGCTTCAACAACTTGAATACCGGGCTTTTCTTGCCACGTTAAGTGAGCGCATTAATGAGCTTGATGATTTGCTGCGGGTGACAGTGAAAGACGAAGAAGAAGCCTTTAATCAACGACAGAAAATTGGTCAAAAGGTTGATGCCGGACTGGATGATATTTACAAACAAATTGATGTTGCCAGTGAACCGCGTGAGTTGAAGACGATTATTCGTGAACGTTTGACAGCACTGAGCGGAGCGGTAGATGAATATCGAAACGCTGATCAGACACGCTATTATCAATCACAATTAGAAATCAAAAAGCTGACAGATCGGTTACAGGAACTGGAATCTGAGACCAAATCCTTACAGGATGGTATTCGCAAAGCCCATTAAATGGTACGCAAAGATACGTTGACTGGGATCGGTAATCGTCAGGCTCTGATGGATGCTTTGGAAACAGAATACATTCGCTGGCAGCGTTACAAACATCCGCTTAGCCTGGTGGTCTGGGACATTGATAACTTCAAACAGATAAATGACAATCTTGGCCATCTGGCAGGCGATAAGATATTAATTCGTATTGCCGAGATTTTATCGACTTCTACCCGTGAAATTGATTTTGTTGCTCGATTTGGTGGAGAGGAATTTGTCGGGATATTTCCTGCGACCGCATTAGCTGAAACCATGCTGCTGGCCAATAAAATTCGCGAAGAAATCAGCAACACACGTTTTCTATATGATGGCAAACCTGTGCCCATTACCGTTTCTGCTGGCGTAGCTACTTTTCATCAGGGTGATAATACCGAAAAAGTATTTAAACGTGCTGATGCTGCGATGTTTAAAGCCAAAAAGCAGGGGCGTAATGTCTGTGTTGTTGAAGAGATATAAGTTTTTTTTTGCCTGATTCACCCAGGAGTCGTGATGAGAATCATTGGGTTGTTTTTATTGTGTGTTTCAGCTCCTGTAGTAGCTGCAGAAAATTGCCAAAATGCCAACACAACCTATGAGATTGGTGTTTGCATGGCTGAGCAATTAGAGCAGCAAGAGGTTGAAATGCAACATTATCTTGCCGAAGCCAGAGCCCGTTATGCTGATGATATAGTGATTGTAGAATCGATTGAAAAGGCCCAGCAAAATTGGCTCGGCTATCGTCAGGAACAATGCGGTTCCATCTATAATATTTGGAGAGATGGGACTATCCGTAGCATCATGGGATTAAGCTGTTCTATTCGGATGACAAAATTACGAACGCATCAGATATGGCACAGTTACCTTACTTATATGGAAAATAGTCCACCACTTTTGCCTGAGCCAAAGATAGAGTGAATAACGGATTCTGGATGAGTCTCCATGAACAACAGTATTCAGGAAAAAATTCATCTGGAACATGAAGCAGCTAAATTGTTTATGCGGTTGTACGAAAAACAATTTGCTGTACCGATGCGACATATCTGGCATAACCTGCCGCGCAAACCGGATGTTTCATGTTATCTCAATGGCACACAGCTAGATTTGGAGATTGCGCATATCTACGGTAGTGAACCAGAGGCAAAGTTAATCCTTGGAAGAGCAGCAGAAGACAGGATATTAGCTGCCTTACACCAGCTATCAGAATTACCCATCAACAATCGGTTAATTGCATCGCTGAATGCTGTTCTTACTACTAAATCGCAGAAAAAATACCACAGCCAGAGGGTATGGTTGGTGTTACGCAATATGAATTCATTATGGCAACAAAAGAATTTTGAAAAACATCGCCATCAAATAGTGTTACCGGACAAACATCCTTTCGAACAGATCTGGTTAATTTGTGATGCCAAAGGCGATAGTGGTGTTATACGTTTATTTCCATATGAATAGCGAAACAGATTAATCGTTTTCTGCAGGAATTAACGTCACCTGGCGCCGAATTTTGGGGACCAGCTGAACGTTCCAATGCTGAATGGCCCATTCCCATAAGATATCCAGTGGGACATGGGCTAAATCCGTTGGTGGTTGCATCCCCAGAAAATTCAACACACGACACAACACAGCTCCGCTGTCTCTATGCTTTACCGGTTGTGCCCGGGTTTGCTTACTGAGTTTTTCACCATGAAGATTGGTGGCCACTGGTATATGGGCATATTCCGGGGAGTTAACCCCCAGCTGCTGTTGCAGATAAATCTGTCTCGGTGTTGAATCGAGCAAATCTGCACCACGCACAATATGTGTGACCCCCTGCAGCCCATCATCAGCCACCACCGCAAGTTGGTAGGCAAATAAACCATCTGCCCGTTTCAAGACAAAGTCACCGACTTGCTGACCGAGAATTTGAGATTGTTTGCCTTGAACACGATCTTCATAATCAATACTTTCATTATTTACCCGCAACCGCCAGGAAACTGGTTGCTTCCCTTCTGGCAAACCATGACGACAAAACCCAGGATAAACAGGGCCATCAATACCCATTTGGGCAGCAGCGTTAATTTCTTTACGACTGCAACCGCATGGGTAGGCCAATTGTTGTGAGATTAATTTTTCAAGTGCCCGACGATAGATATCATCACGCTGGCTTTGATAAATTATTTCACCGTCCCATTGAAAACCAAAGCTTATCAGCGTATCAATAATATCCTGAGCTGCACCGGGTACCTCACGAGGTTTATCAAGGTCTTCCATTCGCACCAGCCAACTACCATTATGTGCACGTGCATCCAGATAGCTGGCGGTTGCAGCGACCAAAGAGCCAAAATGCAGTGGGCCAGTGGGAGACGGTGCAAAGCGTCCGATATATTTTAGAGATGTTAAGTCTGAATTCATGTTTAGTTGAGATAATCCACCACGTAGAGTGTAATGAGTTTCTGTTGATCTTTCATAGCCTGAATTTATGACTGAAGATTATCTTTTTGTATACGGTACCTTACGTAAAAACACTGAACGCCATGATTTGTTGCAACGCTGCTGTGATTATATCGATACCGGAATGTTGCAGGCTGTCATGTATCTAATTTCTTATTATCCAGGAGTGATATTGACAGATAATCCGCAGCAGCAAGTTGTCGGGGAGGTGTATCGTATCCATAATCCCCAATTGCTGTTTGCCGAGCTTGATGATTATGAAGAATGTTCTTCAAGTTTTGCAGAGCCTCACGAATATGTGCGGCAGCAGCAAATAATTTGTTTGAGTAATGGAAATAAGCTCTCAGCCTGGGTTTATCTTTATAATCAACCTATATCGGGTAAGAAACGTATCATCTCCGGCGACTTTCTTAACCCTTAAACAACAGACCATCATAAAAACTATTTATTTCTATAACGGTTTTTAAAGATCACATCAGCAGTTAAAGTGCTTGAAAAAAAGAGGTTTTATGTTTCGATCAGATGCTTTTCGCCAGCAAGCTCAAAACTGGCAACAACAATTTCGACAAGTTCAGTCTGCCGGTTTTTTGCAACGTATTTTTGCCTGGATTTTACTGGGAATGGTGATGATGCTCAGCCTGGCGTTGTTGTTGGTGGTCGTGTTGCTAAGCTGGATTCTGATCCCCCTGATGTTGTACCGGGCGCGTAAACAAATGCGTAGAGCTCAGCAAGCAGGTAACCAGCATCAGCCGTTTTCTCAACGATCTTCTCGACAATCTCGTCATGAGACTCATATCATTGAGGGTGAAATTATCAGCCGTAAAGAGGATTAATTTGCCTGATTAATCGCTGTATGATATCAGTCGAACAAGGAGGCCACGATTGTCAGAGACCATTAGCCCGATAGGCTTTAGCGCCAGCGAAGACTGGACGGTAGAAGATTTTTACCGTTTCTTTCACCAACTAAATATATTGTATAACCGTCTTTATGTTCTGGAAAAGATAAAAAATAAAGGCCAAAGCCGTAATCTCAAAAATGCGTTTTACGGTTCATTATCCTCTGTGAGTGAATCCCACCGCCTGATTATCAAATCCATCGAAGTGCATTCGCCTGGAGATTTTAATCTATTGGGAGTGGATAAAATTATTCAGCAATTGCGTGATTTGTGGAAAGATATTTCCTATCAAAACCGGCTGACCAAACAGCGGCTCACTGAACAAAATCGTCACGATAAACAAATGCATCAGTTGAAAGAAGTCGCTGCAATGCAGAAACTGCTGCAAAATCAGATCAAATTGATGCACCAACTGGGATATAAAGAAGACGAAATTGCACAAGGAGTGAAAGCGTTGGCCGACCCACTCGAACAGTTAGTGGAACTGGCTGACAGCCGTAAAATTTCGTTGAAAGAGGTAAAGAGTAAAAATTAAGCATGAAGTCGTCATGACATTGATAGTAATCATCAAGCGATCGATGCCATTAAGATACAAACATCACAATAAAATCAAAAACGACGAAAGTTTATTACAACTCCCGTCGTCATTGGTACGTAATCTATTAAGCCTAAGGCGTAATGTTGAGATTGCCGCCAAAGATACCTACCAAACCGATAATAATCAGATAAATTGCCACGATATAGTTCAGTAATCTTGGTACCACCAGGATCAGAATACCGGCTATCAAAGAAATCAGTGGAGTCAGTGCAATAGTCATTTTTTTCCCTCGCTGTTGTAATTAATTTTATTATTGTGCTCAAAAAGCCTGTCAGAAGACGTGAGCAGGAATGATAATACAGAATTAGCCCTGTTCTTTAATCAGAATATTTTTCATTAGCTCTGGTTCATCAACCATATCTTCTGGCATCGCTGATGAATGGTGATTGATGATTAACCATTCACCATCATTCTGACGTTCATATACAAAGTTGTAGCGTGCCTGAACTTCCTGTTCCTGCCCGTTTTTTGTCAGGGTGAAGGTATAAATTCCGGCATCAATTGCAATATTGCCATTAATGGTAATGTTACTTTCATCAATCCGGCCATTGGGTTGCAGGGCGAGAAAATATCCGAAATATTCACGTATGCCCTCATGGTCAGTACGAACCTGGTTAGAGAGTGTTGGTAACAGAACCGCATCATTTGCATAATAAGCTGCTACCGCGGCTGCGTCGCCGGTTTGCAAAGCATTATTCCAACGGTCAAACAAGTATTCGATTTCTGCTTCAGTTGCCTGAACGTCTTTTACTTCAGGCTCTGGTGCACAGGCTGTCAGCATTAAGCCCAATGCTAAAGTAAAGGTCAGTTTGTGGTGTGGTTTAGATAAAAAAATACTCTTTGTCATAATGATTCTCCCTCGGAAAGCACTTATCATTAACAACATAAGGCGAAATAATAGGCTTCTACCGGCCAAGATACTCCAAAATGCTGTTTGATGTGATCAGTTTCCATTAAACCAGATAATACAGTGCCATGACTTAAGCCAGATTAATCAATGCTTAATTTATTGAGCAAACAGGCAAACTTTAAACAGAACGGGGGATAGTCATAGCCCTTTTCAGTAATTTTTCAGGACTCAGAATGCAGGCACATTATTTTCAGCATGTACCGTTTGAAGGTTTAGGCAGTATTGAAGCCTGGTTTCAAAATCATGGCTATCAAATCAATGCTACCCGGTTTTATCAACAAGCTAATTTGCCAGATATTAATGATGTGGATTTTCTGGTGGTGATGGGCGGGCCAATGAGCGTGAACGATGAAGCTCAGTATCCATGGTTAGCAGCAGAAAAGCAGTTTATCCGGCAATTTATCGAGACTGGTAAACCTGTTCTGGGAATTTGTCTCGGTGCACAACTGATCGCCAGCGCGATGGGTGCCAGAGTCTATCCCAATATAGAAAAAGAAATCGGCTGGTGGCCAATTCAGGCGGTGGCTAACAATAATGCAGCTGCTTTCACTTTTCCTGAAATGGCCATGGTGTTTCACTGGCATGGTGAAACCTTTGATTTACCGAAGAATAGCTTGTGGCTGGCAAAAAGTTTTGGCTGTCATAATCAGGCATTTCAATTGGGCCAATCAGTCATTGGTTTGCAATTTCATTTAGAGACCACCGAAGACTCTGCTCAGGCCATTATTGAACACTGTGCCGATGAATTGGTGCCGGCACCTTATGTGCAGGCTGAAGGTGAAATACTGACCGCCGATCTGCAAAAATATCAAAATATCAATCAGCTGATGAATTCAGTACTGGATTACCTTGATAATGCACAGCAACAATAGTAGTGACTAATAGATATGACACATAATCAACTCGAACGCTATCTGTATAAACACATTCCTTTGTCGGCAGCCATGCAGGTAAGTGTGCAGAACATGACTGCAAAATCATTAACTCTGCAGGCACCGCTGGCCCCCAATATTAACCATCAGGAAACGGTATTTGGTGGCAGTGCATCAACGTTGGCGATTCTATCAGCCTGGTCGTTATTGCATACACGATTGGCGGAGGAGGGGATAGCTTCTCAACTGGTGATTCAGCGAAACGAGATGGCCTATCTCAAACCCATGACCGGAGACTTCACTGCTACGGCTGCGCTAGTGGATGAAAATGATTGGACAAGGTTCCTTAAAATCTTACGTCGTAAAGGAAAAGCCCGTATTCGCATGGCAGCAGTTTTGTATTCCGGTCAACAGCTGGCGGCTAAGTTTTCAGGGGAATATGTGGCGTTATACGACGAGCACTAAATTATTTAATCGGATTTGGATTACATTGGCGTTATTGAGTTACGCTCGCCACGATCAACCCAATCACCAACAGCACAATTATTCCGCTGAGAATTTTTGTTTTGTTACCCGGCGTTTTACTGAGTTTAATCGTCGAAGCATGCGTTTGCGTTTTTACTGATCCCCCACGGCTAATATTGATGGCTCTGGTTTTACCATCGGCTGTGGTTTCAATGTCAAAATCAAGCAGTTCACCAACTTTGGGACGGGGACTGCTGGATGGGAAGGCTGAAATATGAACAAATACTTGCTGTTGATTATGCTCACAGAGGATGAATCCAAAACCTCTGTCATCTTTCCATTTGATTAACTTTCCGTGCATTTTCATTCAATCTTAATTTAATTAATAACTTGTCAACATAACAAAGCCAGACGCTTTAAGGAAGTTTAATAACGTTCGCCAGAAGGGATTTATGGATCGCTGATAAATTTATTCATGGTTAATGCAGGTCAGATCCATCGAGTTTGCCTTTACCTGGAACAACGATGCCTTGCAGGCTCGTAGTTGCTTGGCTATCTTCTTGCTGCACCACACTAAATGAACCATCGGTTTCCAAAACCACGGCTTTGATATGCTCGAATGTTTGATTACCCGAGGAGCGTACAGCCGAATGAATTTCATCTTCAGTGACTCGTGCACGTTTCAGTGCTGACGATAACAGGTTTCCCTCATAGACCAGCAGTGCAGGTTCGCCGGTGACAATTTTTCGAACCCAAGGCACCCTGACACTGGACCAGGTCACCAGATATTGCATGCCGATCAGCAAAGCAAACGCCAGGACTCCCTCTGCCAATGCAACATCTCTATTAAGTAAAATAGTCGCCAAAGTAGAACCCAAAGCTACAGTCACAACCATATCAAACGCATTCATTTTGGATAAAGTTCGTCTGCCTGAAATCCGTAATAAGATGACCAGACTGATGTATGCCAGCACTCCGATAATCAGAGTGCGAAATAAGGTTTCCCAATTATCAAAAAATATCTGGCTCATTTGTTTCTCCTGCTTATCCAACACGCCAACATTTTAAATTGATAGGTTAAATCAGGGTAATCATCTATCAATTAGGCTTGGTTTACTTCTGTGAGCTCACGATGGAGTATGGTTAATGGCATTCATTACTGCTGTTTAGCAGGCAGTTTTCAGTTTCCATTACTGACTCGATTTGAATGGTGGAATGTACGATCCCAAAATGATCATGCAAATGGTTTTGCAACTGATAGAGCAAGACAGTATTCAGATCGGACTCATCAACGACCAGATGAACGGTCAAAGCTGTTTCATTGGTGCTTAAAGGCCAGACATGCAGGTCATGAAAGTGTCTGACCTGTTCAAAGCTTAACAAATAATGCTGGATCTTTTTAATATCGATATTGGCTGGGACAGCATCCATCGCATAGTTGAGGGATTCATTTAATAATCGCCAGGTGCCTACCAGAATAACAGCAACAATGAGCAGGCTGACCACCGGATCAATCCATAACCACCCTTTAAACAAAATAAACAATCCGGCAATCACTACGCCTAATGAGACAGCAGCATCGGCAGCCATATGCAGGAAAGCCCCGCGAATATTCAAATCCTGTTTTTGCCCTTTAAAAAACAACAGTGCCGTGATGGTATTAATGACCACACCAATGCTGGCGACAATAATAACGGTCATACCTTGCACTGGCTGAGGGGCCAGCATCCTGTTGATCGATTCCCAGGCAATCCCACCCAAGGCAATTAACAGCATGACAGAACTGATTAATGCCGCCATCACGGTGGCTTTACGAAATCCATAAGTGCGTTTTTCAGTGGCAGCTTTTTTCGCCAGGATACTGGCTCCCCAGGCGAGTAATAAACTGACTACATCACTCAGGTTATGCCCTGCATCTGCCAGCAAAGCCATTGATCCAGACAGAATGCCGTAACTGGCTTCAATGATGACAAATATAATATTCAGGCTGATGCCAATGGCAAATGCCTGATTGTAATTAGCGACTTCGTGATGATGTGGGTGACTATGAGCCATCAGTTGATCCGTTAGTGAGTTCTTCAGGGTAATAAACAATAACCTGTTTGTCTTGTCTTGATGTTTTTTCATTAAAGCTAAAGGGATAAATACAAACGCAGCTATTCAACTGAGAGTAAGTCGACAATGCTATTATTTATCTGTTTAAAATTACTTCATCAGGGTGCTGCATGTCAGATTCAGTCAGTATAAAAATCAGGTTACATAACCAAGACTCGGTCGCGTTGGGGCCGGGGAAAGCCGATTTGCTTGATGCCATTTTACAGCATGGTTCAATCTCTGCTGCCGGGCGTGCGATGGGAATGTCTTATAAACGTGCCTGGGATCTGGTGAATACGATGAATCTGAGCTTTTCCAAACCGCTTGTGGTGACAGCAAAAGGTGGTTCACATGGAGGTGGAGCTGAAGTCACCGAGTTTGGGAAATCCATTTTGACTGCTTACCGTGATCTTGAAAAGAAAGCCTACGTTTCGATTGCTGATGATCTTGAAAAAATGACACAGCTGCTGGGCAGCTGAGTTCAGTAAACAGTATTAAAGAAATATTTACCTTAATCGTTATATATGTTGGAATACGTCGATAACAGGTTAGGAAGATTATGCTACCAACTAAAGCACAGCGCTGGTATATCGGGATTGATGATACAGATAATATTGAAAGCCGTGGCACCGGCTTTCATGCGCGTTCACTTGGTGCTGCGATTAATAACCAGCAATTGGGTAGATGCCGATTTATAACACGCCATCAATTATTGATGAGTCCGCTGGTGCCATTTACTTCCCATAATAGTGCTGCTTGTCTGGTTATTGAGCAGTTCAATGCTCCCGTTAGGCATATTGAAAAATTGTGTGTTGAGTATCTTTTAAACGAGAGTGCCGAGGGGGCTGATGTTGGTTTGTGCATTGCATCTGAGCAACAGCTTTCCATGGCTATGCTGCAGTTCGGTTTTATCTGTAAACAACGATTGGTGACTCAGCAGCAAGCCCGTGATCTTGCAAGGCAATACAACGTTATCCTCCATGGCCTGACGGGAACAGAGGATGGTGTAATTGGCGCGCTGGCAGCGGTTAATCTATGTGGCTCGGGAGTGGATGGACGTTTACTGTGGTTGCCTGGCATGCGTGATCATGTTCAGCAAACCTTAAGCCTTTCGAGTTTGTTGGATTTGACCGACATAACAGTGGTACAGGATCGGCAAGGAAAAGTGTTAACCGATCCTGTTATCCAAATTGCAATGGGAAGCTGGCCACGTGCTATCTGGCTGGGTGGAGAAGCCACCTTGATTGTTGAACCTGACGAGGAAACCCCCAATGAGTGGAAAGTTGCTGAAAAGAGCTATCTCAAACAGTTCTGAGGTCTGGCAATCAGATAAATCCCAGCATGCATGGATTTTTATCGCAGGTGCAATGGCGATGCTAATGCATGAAACCTTCCGTTTCGGACTCGATTTGCCAGGTCGTCAGGGACTGACGTTAATGGCAATATTGATATTTGTACGACTGGTTTCGCCATATCACTATTCTGCCACATTGGCTGGAAGTGGTGGTTTAGTGGCCGCTTTAGTGATACGTGACAATCCTGCTGCTGCGATTATCGTTTTGAGCCAAGGGATAGTCCTTGACCTCGCATTTAAACAACTTTCTGTTTCCAACATTACATTATGGTTATTGCCTTTAGCTGCTGGTCTTGCTCATATGTTAAAACCCCTGTTCAAAATGGGATTTCTAACTTGGGCAGGGGTCGAAACGGATTCATTGCGACATGGTTTGGCGTATCCCTTTATGACTCACTTTATCTTTGGTGCAGTGGGTGGGCTGATTGGCTTTCTGGCCTGGCGAACGCTAAAGACATCGCAAAAATACAATCACTAAACTCAAGGAGACTTTGTGAGCACTTCACATCATAATGCTGTCAACCGATATATATTAAAGAATATATCCAGGTTGGTTTTCAGTGCACTGATAATTCCTGTTTCAGCACAGATCATGGCTGCCGAAATAACAAATGAAAACTACGAGCTTGCTGAAATTAAGGTTGAAAATAATCCGGTGAACAGTTCACAGGTATTGATTGATCAGCATGATCTGGAATTGTTAGGTGCGAGAAGCCTGGAAGATGCGTTGCGCTTAGTGCCATCAGTCAATACCAGATATGGGGGTGACGGTACTCCTCGTATGGATATCCGTGGATTACGAACTAGGCAGGTCAAGCTTCTACTGAACGGTATCCCTTTTAATTCCACGTTTGATGGTCAGTTTGACCCCAGTCTGATTCCGGCTTTTGCTATTGGCAAAATTGATTTGAATATCGGTAGTTCATCGGTTTTGTATGGTGATGGCGGTATGGCTGGTGTGATGGATATTAAAACCCGCAATGCGATGAGCGGGTTTCAGGCCAGTTCCAAACTAGAACGTGGCTCAGATGACTTCTGGCTAGCCAATGGGCAGGTTGGTTATGGGGATGCCGATCAGGATTTTTTCTTTGGGTATGGTGTGAGAGAGCGTGATGGCTTTTCATTGTCCAATGATTTCACTTCGCCGCTGGAAACTTCTGCAGATAACTTTCAGGATAATGACCAGCGGCGTAACAGTGATGATCGACGGGAAAACCTGATATTTTCATATAATCGAAATTTAACCGAAAAACTCACCATTGGCATGTTTGCCAGCTATCTTGAAGGCCAGTACGGCAAGCCACCGATTGTCTTTGATAACAATAGAGACGATTTTGCTCAACGTGCCAGGTTTGAGCGTGTTGAGTCTCAGCGAGGCTTTTCTCTTCAACTTGGAGGGGATTATCAACTAGCCGATAACTGGTCAACGCGCTTATGGTTTTTTGAAAACCAACTAGAAGAGCGCAGCGCCAGTTACGATGATAATTCTTTCTCAACTATCACCACTAATAATACTTTTGCTAGAACAGAGCAGACTAAAACGCATGGTAGCCACGCCCAACTGACAGGTGTATTTCCCACAACCGGATCCAAAGTGGCATTTAGTTTTGATCAGCGTAAAGAAAGCTATGACGAGGCTGGTCTGGAATGCACCATTTCTGGCGGTGGCGGAGGCGGTGGCGGTGGCGGTGGCGGTGGCGGTGGCGGCGCCCAAACTTGCCCATCACGACCTTTTACCCAAACCAGTTCCGATGAATCGATCAGGGTAAAATCCTATGCAGCTGAGTTAACACAGCCATTGGCATTTGATATTACGGCTGTGCTGGGTATTGCGAGACATGAACTAGATAAGTCGGGAAATACTGATGAGTCAACGCACAGCGGGCAATTTTCACTCACTAAACCTATAACAGAGATATCAACCCTTTATGGAACAATTGCACGTAAAGTGGATGCTCCAACCATCCGTCAATTGTTTGAGCAGGGCTCTGGTAACAGTGAGTTGGGTTTTCAAAGGGCCAAACATTATGAAGTGGGTGTGAAAAATCAATGGCAAAAAGGTGCATTGAATATCGCCTTCTGGCAATCAGATATTAAAGATTTTATTGAAAAGGACAACATCACAGATGTATTTGAAAACCGTGATAAATTGCGTTTTAAAGGAGTTGATATTGATGGCGGATATCAGTTTACGGATAAATTAACCATTAACGCTGGGCTAGGCTTTTTAAGTGCTGAAGATAAGTCATCAGATGCCACTACTGAAAGACTGCAGTATCGCCCTTCACATAAAGCCAGCCTGCAGGCCATCTATCAGTTAACACCACAATGGCAATTGAGCGGGGATATCATTCGTATCGGTTCACAAAATTACTTTAACCGAAAGGATTCAGCTATTCGAGATAAACTCGATAGTTTTGAATTAGTAAATACTCGACTTAAATATACGCTTGCCAATCAGAAGGCCGACTTCTATGTTGGTGTTGAAAACCTTTTGGATGAGGATTACTCCACCAGTTATGGTTACCCCCAGGCAGGCAGGTTTGTTTATACCGGTGTGAATTTACGCTGGAAGTAATTTCAAATAGCAAAATCATAGCTACACTTGACGCTAGCTGCCCTAGCGTCAAGAGCCGCTTTGCCGAAGAGCATTGATGATCCGCTTTTGTTCTTCTTCGGCGTAAAAACTCGGATCATCGAATAAATCACGTTGCTGTTGATCAAACATCATATTAAGTGCCTGGGCACTGGTTTGCACCATTGGTTCAAAGTGGGCATTTTGACCACTAACCAGATCCACCACCCGGCGCCGACGATAAACGATATAACCGCCAAGTAACAGCAAGACCACTCCGATATAAATCGGTAACCCATGCGCTCCCAGTAATGTCATTAAGGAACCGGACAGCACCGGAGCAAACGCACAGCCGGCTCCATGCAATACCAGCATATCGGATGAACCGGAAACAATTTCATCCGGATGCAGTTGATCGATCAGCTGGGCAACCGAGAGTGGATAAATGGAAAACGCCAGGCCACGCCAGATAAAGAACATACTGAGCAGCAATTTTTGTGAGGACGCTATAATCATCATTATCGATATAGCTGCAGCCAGCATCACCACCCATGTCATGACTTTCGGTCGATCATGCTTGTCCGAATAGCGACCAATTGGAATCTGCAACACCGCACCCCCGATAATGGTCAGGCTCATGATCAAAGCAATACCGCTGATATCGTATCCAAGTTGGGTGGCATAAATAGGTGTCATTGACCAGAAAGCGCCCATAGCCAATCCGGATAAAGACGCCCCGGCAACAGACAGTGGAGCGATTCTTAATAAGTTTTTTAAACTGCTTTTTGGTCTTTCAGTCGCGATGTTGGGTTGATTACGCCTGGTAAGGGTTAGCGGTAAAATCGCCCAGCTCACCAGAATCGATACCAAAGCAAATAATAAAAAGCCTTCTGGCGAATCAAGATGCAACAATTGTTGTGCAAGAGCGAGCGCGCCCAGGTTGACTACCATGTAAAAGGCAAAGATGCGTCCACGTTCATGACTGGCCGCCTGACTATTGAGCCAACTTTCAATCACAGTCATCAGCGTGATATAGGCCAATCCATAAAAGAAACGAAAGCCCATCCACGCCCATTGGTCGATGAAGATAATGTGTAAAAGCGTGGTGGTGGCGCAGATAGAAGCACAAAATGCAAAAGTACGAATATGCCCCATACGACGAATCAAGCGTCCACTCACCCAGGTGCCACAGATAAATCCGACGAAATAAGCTGACATGATCATGCCCATTACTGCACTGGAAAACCCTTCACTGGTTCCTCGTAAGGTTAACAGTGTGCTGATAAGTCCATTTCCAAGAAGCAGGAGAGCAACGCTCCACAAAATCGACTGAATAGGTTTTAGCAACGCCAATGATTGCATGCATAGCTCCTTATTCGACTGTCCATTTGGTTATTTTTGAACCATCACGCACCAAAACAAAGCCGTGATGGATTCTGCAATGCAAATGCACCTAGCCTGGAAAATGCCATTAAACCTGCATTACTAAAAGGGATAAGAGGTTAGCATTGCTGATCAGCATCTTCGCTGCAATTGATTGCTTAAAGTATTATGCAATTGTTGAACCGCATGAAAGCTTGCTGGAAATACTGGCAGAATCAGCCATTGGGAAAACGAATTAACCAATCAGGCTGTGATATAGCGGAATGCCTACAAGCACATTAAATGGAAACGTCAGGCCTAATGCCGCCAGCATAGCTAAACCAATATCAGCTTGTGGAATGGCCGAACGAACGGCAACCGGTGCAGCAATATACGAAGCACTGGCGGTTAAACTTGCCAGGATCAATACGGAGCCGTCTGGCAGTCCGAGCAATTTACCGACAAACAATCCAGCCAACGCTAAGATACTGGGTGCAACGATGGCAAATAGTACTACGGGAATTTTATCGCGTGATAATTTACTCAATGCTTCGGCGGCGACCAGACCCATTTCCAAAAGAAACAGTGCGAGGACGCCCATAAATGCCCCGGTATATAAATCAGTTACCCCGGCGCCTTGTCTTGGACCATACATCCAGCCAATCACTACCCCGCCAACCAGCAATATAACGCCTCGGTTGGTTAATGATTCATGCAGAATGTTCAACATGCCACCGGAGGAGGCTTGTTTTACCCCGCTGAAATGCCGGTAAAGTATTAACCCAATAACAATAGCTGGTAATTCCAGTAACACCAGATAAAGTGTTACCTGTCCGCCAATCACCAATTGATTGCTTTCTGCATAAGCGAGCGACACAGCAAATGTACCGGCACTGACAGAGCCATAATGCGCAGCAAAACTGGCACTGTCGGCCAGATTCAGCCGAACAACTTTCAACAGTAATGGGAATAAAATAAGCGGTATCAAAAAGCCCAAAAAAGCCACGGATATCAGTTCTGGCACCAAATTCCAGCCCATATTGCCATGTAATGCCATACCGCCTTTGAGACCAATTGTCAGCATTAATAACAGACTTAAAACATCGTATGCGGCTTTGGGAATGGCCAGATCGGATTTCACCAGGCCACCCACCAGGCCAAGCAGGAAAAACATTACAACGATGTCAGGCACAGGCAATCCTTGATTCTATATAACAAACAAGAGGAGATAGTGTAACGTTATTGCCGGCTTGCGCCGAGCAATTCTTCGTTAAAGATGGAGCAGACACTGCGTCTTTAGTTAAAATTCAAATGCGGCAATTAATGGTGCATGATCCGACAGCATCTTCCAGGAGGAATGTGGAGGACATTCACAAAATGTTGGCTCCAGGCCACGATAATAAATGCGATCCATCTTGAAAATCGGCATCCATGAGGGCCAGGTTCGTGCATGTCTTTTATGCAGCGTTCGAAACGCTTCTTTCAAATCCAACCGTTGGGTGAAATGTTTTTCAGCCTGACCATTCCAATCATTAAAATCCCCGGCAACAACCAAGGGAGCGTCGTGCGGTACGTGCTGATCAATACGCTCACATAGTGTTTGCAGTTGACGTTTACGTTCGGTGCCCGTCAGACCAAGATGCAGGCAGACAATATGCAGTTCCTGCTGGGTATCGGGAATGTGAATGACGCCATGTAGCAAGCTGCGGCTTGCCCAGGTGTAGGGGGAAACATTGATATTTTCCCAGCTCTGCAACGCATATTTACTGAGGATGGCATTGCCGTGATGACCCACACTGTAAACGGCGTTTTTGGCATAGGCGAAATGTGGCCACATATCTTCAGCAATAAAATCACAGTGTGGGCAATCTGGCCAATGACTGTGTTTCTGCTGATGGCCAGTGTGCTCACCTTGAATTTCCTGTAACAGCATAATATCGGCATCTGCTTCGCGAAGCGCCTCCCGCATTTCATGCAGGATGAACTGCCGATTGCCGGTATTAAAGCCTTTATGCAGGTTGTAAGTCAGGATTCTAAGTGATTGTTTGGACATTCCATCTCTGAAAAAAGCTTAAAGCAATACAGTAACATCTCTTATGCCTAGAAAATATGACCTATATTAAACCTTTAAATCCTAGCCAAAAAAAACGCCGGTTCAACTATGAGCCGGCGTTCTGTAATGTGGCTTTTATAATAGCTTTTACTGAATCAAGGTTGTACCTCGGGAAGTTCTTCCGGATCTTTGTTTGCCAGCTTCACCTCACATTCTGGTGATGCGACCATCTTTTCAGAAGAACTCACCAATAGTGAATTTTCTAAAAAGTTACGCCCAACCAGGATAGGGAAGGTCATACGACTGCGATCAGCAAGTGTAAAACGGGTTTCTTCGTAATGGGTGCCAACACACAGCCCCATTTCAACTACATATCGTGTTTGTTTACCGCTGGCCTGTTTAATCGTGACTTTATCCACGATGGGCCGGGTCAAGATATATTCCTGGTCTTGATGATCGATAAAAGTAAAACGCACCATTTCCTCGCCGTTTTCTTCAATGACCTTTGTATCAACTGCATACATCGAATTGGTTGCAGCCCCGGTATCAATCCGTGCTTTAGTTTGGATTTCACCAGGGAATAACGTGACGATTTCCTGATGACCTAAAACCGATTGTTGTTCGATATCAACTTTGCTTTCATTGGCATGTACTGTGAAGCTGAAGGCCAATAACAAGCTCAAAGTGAGTTTACGCATGGTGTCTCTATCCTTTTCTTAATTATTTGAATTGGGTGGGCATCATGGCCAGCAACAGGCTAACACGGGCTTAATGAATTCAAGCTTAATCAAAGTTAAAGTGCTGATTTATCAAATTTTTAGCCTTTTATAGTGATGCACTCTTGATATCTAATATGAACAACCCCATCTGTGAGCTATCGTTAAAACAGCCAGACGGAGGCAACACAGAAATGGGCGTTGATGCACATAAGGAAACAATGGGTTTCCAGACAGAAGTCAAACAACTTCTCAACCTGATGATTAACTCGCTTTACAGCAACAAAGAGATCTTTCTGCGTGAGCTGATTTCCAACGCAGCAGATGCTGCCGACAAATTGCGTTTTGAAGCGTTATCCGATGATGCGTTATACGAAGAAGATGGCGATCTGAAAATCCGTGTCGATTTTGACAAAGAAGCCCGCACCATCACCATCACTGATAACGGTATTGGTATGACCCGTGAAGAAGTCATCAATAATATCGGCACCATTGCTCGTAGTGGTACCAAAGCATTTTTTGGTCAGTTAACCGGTGATCAGGCGAAAGACTCACAACTCATCGGCCAGTTTGGTGTGGGATTCTACTCTGCCTTTATCGTGGCGGATAAAGTCACCCTGAAAACCCGCCGTGCTGGTACTACCAAAGAACACGGTGTGTTATGGGAATCGGCTGGTGAAGGTGAGTTCAATATTGAAACCATTGAAAAAGTCACCCGCGGTACCGAAGTCACACTGCATTTACGTGAAGATGAAGATGAATTTCTCAATGGCTGGCGTCTGCGAAATGTGATCCGTAAATACTCTGATCACATCAATCTGCCGATCATCATGCAAAAAGAGCCAGTGCCGGATGAAGAGGGCAAGATCGATGAAAGCATTATCGAAGATGAAACCGTCAATAAAGCCACAGCCTTATGGACTTTATCCAAAAACGATATCACTGATGAGCAATACAAAGAGTTCTACAAGCAGATTGCCCACGACTTTCAGGATCCATTGAGCTGGAGCCATAACAAGGTCGAAGGGAATACCGAATACACTTCACTGCTGTATATCCCATCCAAAGCACCGTTTGATCTGTGGGATCGCGACCGCATGCATGGCATCAAGCTGTATGTGAAACGCGTATTTATCATGGAAGACAGCGAACAGCTGATGCCTCGTTATCTGCGCTTTATCCGTGGTGTAATTGATACCAACGATCTGCCATTGAATGTGTCGCGTGAAATCCTGCAAAGCAGCAAAGTCATTGATACCATCCGTGCTGCTTCAGTGAAGAAAATTCTCTCTGAACTGAACAAAATGGCCAATAACGAACCTGAACAATATGCTGAATTCTGGAAAGAATTCGGTCAGGTGATCAAAGAAGGTCCGGGCGAAGACTTTGCCAACAAAGAAGCGTTGGCAAAATTACTGCGCTTTGCAAGCACCGAAACCGGTAATGCTGATCAAACCGTTTCACTGGAAGACTATGTCAGCCGGATGAAAGACAAGCAGGACAAAATCTTTTACATCACTGCTGAAAGCTATGCCGCTGCGAAAAACAGCCCGCATCTGGAAGTATTCCGTAAGAAAGGCATTGAAGTCCTGTTGCTCACCGACCGTGTTGATGAATGGCTGGTCAATTCTCTGACGGACTTTGACGGCAAACACCTGCAATCCGTTGCCAAAGGCGATCTGGATCTGGGTGAGCTTGAAGATGAAGAAGAGAAAAAAGCGCACGAAGAAGTCGAGAAAAACTTCGAAGATCTGGTTGAACGGGTCAAGAAAACGCTGGATGAAAAGGTCAAGGATGTTCGCATCACCCATCGTCTGACCGATTCACCAGCCTGTCTGGTAGCCGATCATTACGATATGAGCGGTAATCTGGAACGCATGCTCAAAGCTGCAGGCCAACAGGTTTCAGCCAGCAAACCAATTCTGGAACTCAATCCTGAGCATCCAATGGTCGCCAAACTGAAAGACGAACAGAATGATGAACAGTTCAGTGACTGGACATCCATTATCTTCGATCAGGCTTTATTGGCTGAAGGCGGACAGCTGGAAGATCCGGCTAGCTTCGTCAAAAAACTGAACGCAATGTTATTACAACGCGCTTAAACTGAAATCAGCCCATTACTCCATTTTCTCGGGGTAATGGGCTTTTTCATTTTCCCGGAATGCTTAAACTTAGAGCCTAATCTGCGGATCAACACAACATTTGCTCATGGTAGGTTGGGTTGAGGCATGAAACCCAACAATCCACTTTGTTTTAATCATACTTGCCAAAACCCTGCGACCGAATCACAATCTAATTCCTCGAAAAAATCACCACAGCCATCGCGAGGGACAACGCTGATGAATATCACTAGAAAGCAGCATGATTCAGCTGTGCAAGAATATTCAACAGCTATGAGGGATTTTTTAGCCGCCCGAAGCCGCTGATAGTTTATGGCTTGATCTTCTTAGGGTTAAACCCCACTTGTAATCAGATACGTTAAAATGTCGCTATTATTCGGCAGCTTCATTTGCCATATAACCACCCGCTATAGATGCAGTGTGAGGATTCATCATGCAAGACGACGCCATTCAGGCAGATCATTTACAACGTTTCATCTTTGATAATGCCGCCATCCGTGGTGAATGGGTGCAACTTAAACAAACCTGGCAAACGGTTAAAGTTCAACGGGAATATCCACCTGCAGTTGCTGGTCTGTTGGGAGAAATGCTGGCAGCCGCAGCATTGTTGGCTGAAACAGTCAAAATGTCCGGACGACTGGTATTACAATGCCGTTCCGATGGGCCGGTATCGTTATTAATGGTTGAATGCACCAGTGATCACACTCTTCGTGGATTAGCGAACTGGGAAGGCGAAATTGCTGATGATGCCACGATGCAGCAAATGCTCGGCGACGGTAATCTGGCTATTACCATTGAAAATGTTGAAGCCAAACAACCTTATCAGGGCATTGTCAGCGTTCAGGGTGAATCAATTGCCGAGATGCTGGAAATGTATTTTGCCCAATCTGAACAATTGAAAACCCGTATCTGGTTATCTACTGATGAACAGACTGCTGGTGGTTTGATGCTGCAACAATTACCTGATCAGGATCCGGAACAGCATGACGAAAACTGGACGAGAATTAATTTTCTAGCCGATACCGTGACCTATGAAGAACTGCTGAACCTTGATGCAGTCTCTTTGTTATATCGATTATTTAACGAAGAAATGGTAAGACTATTGAGCACAACCGTATTGGAATTTGCTTGTACCTGTTCGCGCCAGCGAGTGGCTGATACTATCAAGTTACTGGGGCGGCAGGAAGCAGAAGACATTATTGCCGAACGAGGCTTTGTTGAGTTGGCCTGTGAGTTTTGCAATACCCATTATCAGTTTGATCCAGTGGATGTGGCAGGCTTATTCAGTGACCCGCTTAACATTCAGAATGACTCGGATACGCTGCATTAATTCAGGATAGATATGGCACATATTGTCATTATCGGAGCAAGTACCGGCGGGTTACCCGCTGCTTATGAATGTCGTTCTGCTCTTGATAAAAAACACCATATCAGCGTCGTTTCCAATACGCCAATATTTCACTTTGTACCCAGCAATCCCTGGGTCGCCGTGGGATGGCGCAAACGTGAAGATATCAGCTTTAAACTGGCCTCAGTTTTATCCAGCAAAAACATCGATTTTTATGATTCCGGTGTGGCCAAAATCAAACCGGCTACCAATCAGGTTTTGTTGGGTGATAACACCATTCTTAATTACGATTTTCTGATTGTGGCAACCGGAGCCAAGCTGGCATTTGATGAGATCGAAGGCTTTGGTCCACATGCCCACACCCATTCCATCTGTACCGTGGATCATGCTGAAGACAGCTACCGGGCCTGGCGTGAATTTCTGAAAAATCCAGGTCCGATTGTGGTGGGTGCTGTTCAGGGTGCTTCCTGTTTCGGTCCTGCCTATGAATTTGCTTTTATTATGAATCGGGCATTACGTAAGGCCAAAGTCCGCGATCGGGTGCCAATGACCTTTGTCACTCCCGAACCCTATATCGGCCATATGGGATTAGGCGGTGTAGGTGATTCAAAAGGGCTGTTCGAGTCCGAGTTTCGCAAAAACGATATTAAATGGATCACCAATGCTCGTGTTAAGTCCATCGCAAACGGCAAAATGCTGGTCGAGCAGGTGGACGATAACGCTGAGACTTTCAAAACGCATCAACTGGCATTTGATTACAGTATGTTGATTCCCGCGTTTAAAGGGGTTGATTGTGTCGCCAATCTGAATGAAGAACTGGTTAACCCCCGAGGCTTTCTTAAAGTCGATGAATTCCAGCGTAACCCTGTTTATCCCAATATCTATGGTGTCGGTGTCTGCGTTGCGATTCCTCCAGTTGAAGCAACGCCTTTACCCGTTGGCGTGCCGAAAACCGGTTATATGATTGAAAGCATGGCCAAAGCAGCTGTGGCTAATATTCAAGCTGCTATAGTAGATCGCCCGATTCAAACCCGAGCCAGTTTGAATGCGGTTTGTCTGGCAGATATGGGACATACCGGTGCTGCATTTGTGGCTTTACCACAAATTCCGCCACGCAATCTGGCTTGGATGAAAAAAGGCCGCTGGGTACAACTGGCCAAAATCGCCTTTGAAAAGTACTTCCTGTTCCGGATGAAACGCGGCCTGCCAGAATCTTTTTATGAGCGCTGTCTGCTGCGTTGTTTTGGCATCAGTAAAACCAAGTAACGCTGAAATAAAGCCCAGCAACAGTTTATTGTTCAATCGATACGGCCAGTTTTCCTGAGCGAATATGTAAATCACGTTGCGGGAATGGAATTTCGATGTCTTTTGCCCGAAGCTGGGTTTCGATTTCCCATAAAAACAATGCTTTGGTACGAGCCGGTCGACTCATTAATTCATTACCAACCCAAATCACTAATTCAAAATTCAGACTGCTATCCCCAAACTCGGTTAACCATACTTCAGCAAGTTTGCCCGGATCACCCGTTATCGCTCCCGGTACATGAGAGGCTGCCTCAAGTGCTGCTTCCCGAACCAGATCTTTATCCACACCATAAGCCACACCAAATGGAACATGGATTCGGCGCAGTTTCTCGCTAAAACTCCAGTTGGTGACCTGTCCGTTAATAAACTCTGAATTTGGCACCAGAATATCGATATTATCGCGCGTGGTAATACGGGTATAACGAAGGCCAATTTCCTGAACTATCCCGGTAGTGGAGTTGGATATTTCAATAAAGTCACCGACTTTCAGCGACTTTTCCAGGATCAAAATAATGCCGGAAATAAAGTTACTGACAATATTCTGCAGACCGAAACCAATGCCGACACCTATTGCCCCACCGATAAAAGCCAGACCGGTAAGATTAAAGCCTATATAAGACAAGCCAACTAATGTGGCACTGATCCAGATGAAGTAACGAAACAGCCGACTGATAAGATAAAAGGTAGAGTCATCGATATGCCGATAGGACTTTCCCAGCGTCATGCGTTGCAGGATTTTCTCGACTTTGGCTGATGCCCACCAGGCAACAAAGACAATCAATACAAATCCAAGCATATTCGAAATGGTGATACCGGAATCCGATCCCATTATGGGCGTTGTCATCCAACGAATAAAAATATCCCAGTAATAATCAAATTCATTCATAAAGCAATTTCTCAAGTGATGTAGCTTTCATTCTGTTTCAATCACTTTCGTATGTCGAGGCCAATGATTTCAGTTAGCTTTCCACAATGGTGAATTTTGACCCACAGTCCAGACACATTCGAAATTTTCGGAATAGCAGACAATAAGCTTTACAAATTTGGCTGCTAGGCTACTATCCGCTCTGAAAAATTTATTGAGATAGTCTACATGTCAGAAAAAATTAAAACGGTAGTGAATCAAGGATTGGCAATTGCCCAGGATATCGGGCTGATCATTGTGGCTATCGCCACCCTGGTCGCTGTGGGAATTGAAATCAATTTCATGGTTGAAAACGGTACAGTACTGCTGACAGATTTATTGTTGTTGTTTATCTATCTGGAAGTGTTGACCATGGTCGCGGTCTATTACAAATCAGGTGAGTTACCTATCAAGTTTCCGTTATACATCGCGATTGTCGCGCTGGCACGGTACCTGATTCTGGATATGAAAAACATTGATACCTGGCGGATTCTTGGGATAACCGTGGCAATTCTCTTGTTAGGCTTATCCATCATTGTGATTCATTACTGCAAAACAAATCTGTTTGAGAAAGACGCCAGAGATGAGAACTAACATTCACTACGTCTTTAGTTAAGTTCACTACGATTAAATAGCCAGAGTATCGGCTTAAGCCAATGCTGACGCCAGGTAAGGATGGTCGCAATGCCTTTTGCCGCTAAACTTAACAACATTACCCAGACTAAAACGGCCATCGTTGGATGATCGGCAGCAAGACACAAAAGCAATGCCACCACCAGACTGGAATAACCCAAAATACGCAGGCTAAGTTGTTCGGAACGTGAGGGGAGACTGGTTTCGATACCGGTAACCTGCCGCCAATGATTTGGCAGGCTGAGTGAAAGCGAGGCCATGCCCAACATAGTGGCAAAAATAGCAGCTATCCAACAAACGATCTCAACCACGGCTAGCCTCCAGGTTTTGTGCAGAAAATTCAATGGCCTTATGCACAGCAACATTTTCACGCCTTTTCAGAAATCTGGCGGCATAAATCGCAATCGCACTGCTGACCAGCAAGCTTAAATCCACCCCAGCTACCGGCCAATAATGAAATGCAGTTTTCAAAAGATGATCGCCAGTAGTAATCCAGTTAAGAATCACCGCAGCAACGGCAAGCACAGCAAATAAAATGCTCTGTTCACGCCAGGCAGGTGAAATACGCATATGACGAACGGCAGAGCTGCGCCAGAAAGCATGCAGTAACATCACGCCCCAGCTTCCCCAGAACACCACCTGTTCCCAGTAACCTTTGCCAACCATTTCGGCTGGTAGTAACCGGTTAGCCACTAACATACTTACCGTGGCCACTAACATGCCAGTCACGGTCGTTACCGCTAAAGCATCAACCACCTGACTACCAGAGCTACCCTGCAGCGTATGCTGGCGTTTACGTTTTTCAACGAAGAAGATAAAACCGGTAGCAATGCAGATGGCGCCAACCAGACCACCAAACACATACAGCCAACGCAGAAACCAATGTTCAAAATGCTGTAAATGCAAACCGGTTAGAAATTCTTCAGTTTCTGCAATAGCGGAGCGGGGAGGTTCTTCACGGATTAATTCGCCCGTAATGCCATTGAAATGCATGCCTTCACCAACCAGTGCCACCCGATCACTGCCAGCTCGATAAATGCTCACATAACTGTTGGCATCATCCACATGATTAATCTGCAAAAAGCCTACTTCACCTGGCATATCCTTTTCAGCCCAACGCTGTTTAGCCTTGGCAACCATCGCATCAATGGAAGCCATATCTGTGGGAACGCCGGCACGATCATGCGGCAGACCGGTTTCATTGGCCTCAACCATTTCGTGATATTTATGTAACGGTTCGAGCTGGGTATGTGTTACCGGAAAGAAGAAGAAACTGGCAAAAATCAGCAAACCGGTAAAGGTGAAGAAGAAATGAAACGGCAACGCCACCATGCCGGTAAGGTTATGTAAATCCAGTACGCTGCGTTGGGTTTGTTTGGTGGGGCGGAAAGTGAAGAACTCACGAAACCGTTTACGGTGAATAATGACGCCACTAACCAGTGCCGCCATCATAATAAATGCGGCGATACCGACGATATAAATCCCAATTCGATTCCAGTTCCAGTTCAGGCTGAAATGCATTGGATAGAAAAATTTACTACCGATTTTTAACTGATCATCAGGCAGGGCTTTACCGGTACGTGGATCAATGGTGATATTGCCATGAATATGATTGTGGCCTTCCGGATCCAAAGGTTGTGGCACCCGAAAACCAACACCCATAATTAATACCGGATCACGATGCGTGGTGTAGGCCCAGAACTCATCAGCAGGTAATTCGGTGCGAGGCGTCATTGGCCCCTGACTTGTATCATGCAACAGCGGCATGTTGGTATTGTAGTCTTCTTCATTGGGTTCAACCGAACGCAGAATGGGCAACAACATCTCATCAAATGATGGCATTACCTGTGGTTCAAATCGGGTTTCCGGAATCGACCAGCGATCAATCTCGCGATCAAAAACCGACAGGCTTCCAAAAAAGAAGACCACCATCAGAATAAAGCCTAAGGTCAGGCCAAACCACGTATGCAGCCAAGCCATTGCCTGTCGAAAGCTACTGAACATGGATTAAATTCCTTGTAAAAATGACTGTTGCACAACACTGGCCAGTAAGGTCATAGCCACACCACCGCCAAACAGGATTAGCCACAACCAGATTAATTTATCGGTGGCCATGCCCCACAAAAACAAACTCAAATAAACCAGCAAACCCAGCATCAGCATGCCCATCTCAGCATCATGAAACTCCACACCAAGTGGAATTAACGCCGCGATAACGATGGCAATCAAACCCCAGGTGAACAGGTAGCCACCTACAAGACTGGCAAAAATCCGACTGGCAATTGGCCAGGCAGGAGATGAAAAATTTGGCATGAAAACGGACCTGTTTGAAAAACGAAAAAGCATAACCAAGAGTAAGCAAAACCAATGCTCGTAAACGCTAATGCTAAATGATAATAATTAACATTCACATTGTATAGCGTATAGGGGCGTATTTCAAAGTAGAAAATGCGTCTAAAAATGACAAACCCATTAAATTGTCAGTGAGCTATTTGTACTGGTATGGTTTGATTAAATATTGAGCAGCAACCATTACATGCTGGCAAAGTGCTGAAATGAAATCACAAGGAGCGCTGACCATGACCAATCGCTTCACCCGCAGACAAAGTCTCAAGTTGATCGGTGCCGGTCTTGCCATGACTATGCTGCCATCGATGCCGAGCTTTGCGGCAAGCAATGAACTGCTTCAGAAATCTTATTCTGGTAACAAAAAGCTACCGGTCATCGGTATGGGAACCTGGCGAACGTTCAATGTCGGCACCGATCCAAAGTTGCTTGATGCCCGAACCGAAGTGGTAAAAACATTTTTCGAGCTTGGTGGTGGCTTGATTGATTCCTCACCCATGTATGGTTCTGCCCCGGATGTCATGGGCTATGCATTGCAACAGTTGGGTATTCCAGACAGCCTTTTTTCAGCAGAAAAAGTCTGGAGTCCTGCGGGCGGTTCAGCGCGTGAGCAGGTTGCTGATCTGCAAGCACGTTGGACTGTCGAGCAATTTGATTTAGTGCAGATACACAACCTGACAGACTGGCGCGAGCATCTGGCAGCACTGCGGGAAATGAAAGCCGAAGGCAAAATCGGCCATATTGGTATTACCACCTCACACGGCCGTCGCCACCAGGAGTTCGAGCAGATCATGGCTAACGAGGATA
This sequence comes from Methylophaga sp. UBA3613, assembly GCF_002375415.1. NCBI lineage: Bacteria > Pseudomonadati > Pseudomonadota > Gammaproteobacteria > Thiotrichales > Piscirickettsiaceae > Methylophaga > Methylophaga sp. UBA3613. The sequence continues at coordinate 370,493 of NZ_DFLS01000004.1, forward strand.
TCGACTTCATCCAGCTGACATACAATATTGCTCAGCGAGAAGCGGAAAACCGTCTGCTACCACTAGCAGAAGAAAAGGGTATTGCTGTTATCGCCAATCGACCCTTTGATGGCGGTAGTCTGATTAAAGGCATGAAACGTCGCGATGAACCACTGCCGGAATGGGCTGAGGCAGAATGCGGCTGCACGACCTGGGCAGATTTTCTGTTGAAATTTATCGTCAGTCATCCGGCGATTACCTGTGCCATTCCCGCGACCACAAAAGTCGAGCATCTGCGAGAAAATATGCATGCGGGTACGAGTCCTATGCCTTCGGCCAGCACCCGGCAAAAGATGGCAGATTATATCGAGTCGTTATGAACACCTGGTCCAGCTACAAGCTGCAGGATTTTATTCCCTTTACTGCTGATATCTATTTCCGCCTTCTTGAACGCATGAGTGAAACCTTCTGGCCGTTGCATCTACTGACGTTGGCTTTAGGCGTTGCAGCAGTTTGGTTGGCACTCACCAACCGCGCTCGCCTTGCCAGTGCTCTTATCGCAACTGTTTGGGGCTTTGTCGGCTTTGCCTTCTTTATTCAACGTTATGCTGAACTCAACTGGGCTGGTGGTTATATTGGTTACTGCTTTCTTGGTCAAGCAACCCTGTTGTTATTGCTAGCGCTGATTGGAGTTGCTTTAGACAGCAATCCACGCAAAAGACCAGCTACTTTTATCGGTGTAGTCATCGCCCTTGTTGGATTAATTGGTTTGCCGTTTATCGCACCTTACACTGGCGGGTCCTGGTTCCAGGCAGAAGTATTTGGTATCCATGCCGATCCAACTGCCATAACAACGCTGGGGTTGGTATTGATTATGTTCAGAGGTTGGGCCTTGTGGCTTATTGCTATTATTCCAGTACTCTGGTTGCTTGTCTCGGGCTTAACTTTATTGGTTCTAGACGCAACCGCGGCCATTGTTCTGTTTGCCTTATTGGCAATAGGACTAATCGGCCTGGTTTGGAAGAGTGTTGAGTACAGATCTGCTTAAACAGGAACAAAAAATATGAAGCTCGAGTTTAAATGGTCTCGATTGGAGTTTTTTGCCGCGCTTGAGCTTTACCAGATCATCATGGCTCGCGAATCCGTTTTTGTTGTCGAACAACACTGTCCCTATCAGGAAACAGATGAGTTGGATCCTTATGCATGGCATCTATCTGCTTTGGTAAATGGTGAACTGGCAGCCTATGCCAGAGTGGTTGATCCGGGGATTAATAACAGCCAGCCTTCGATTGGCCGGGTAATGACCCTGAAAAAATTCAGGGGACAAAAGATTGGCCGTGCTCTGATGGAGGAAGCCATAAATTTCACTGAGCGAAAATATCCAGGCAATGACATCAAAATCTCAGCACAGGTTTATCTGCAAAAATTCTATGAGTCGCTTGGATTTCACTCTTCCGGGGAGCCTTATGATGAAGATGGCATACCGCATATTGAGATGATTAAGTCGAGCCAGACACTTTTCGTAAAGTCATAGACAGGAGTAAAGTCAGCCGTCTGGCCAGAAGGAAGTTTTATATCTTTATGTAGGGATCTGTCAGTGGCTGATCCTTGAAACCATGCCAAAGCAGATGTAACTCTGGTCAAGAAAGGTAGAGAACAACAAGTCTAAAATTTAGGATGTAACTGGTTTTCTTGAATTTAGACAAGCAAATAAAATGGGCTAATGCTTTTTTATAGATCTGTCGCAAAATATGGACAGATTTATCTTTGGAGATTTTTCAACTCGCCAAATGCTTTGAATATTTTCATGGATTCTCTATGGCTTTGATTTTGCCTGTCTGGTGGTGGGAGTCGCTCAGCCCTAAACCCTAATATTACTAGTAAAGAGTTTGGTAGTATCAGGTTTGTGTATTTTCCGCAAACACAGAACAGGAGGTTTGATAATGTCGGACGATGATTACCTGGCCTGGTACTACTTTAACGAAAATCGTTGGCATGGGCCCGTAAGTATTAACAAACTCAAATCATTATATTTTGGAAAAGAAATATTTGAGTCAACCAAGGTGGTTAAGCACTCTGATATCACTGATTTATCCAAGGATAAGGTAAAAGAAAGTGATTCGTTAGTCAGAGACCTTGAGCAATGTGAATTCTATCAGGACACAATTGCCAAATTGAATCTGCTTTACAATGAGGATGTTGCGGTCAGAGACTGGTCATCCAATAGTGCCATAGTCCCCATTCTGGGGTATGCCGTACTGGTTTTCTTTCTGATGTACGTTGTAATTACCACGCTGCCGGAGAGTTTCCTACATTTCGAACTGTCTGCCTCAAGAATTGTTTATTTACTGTCTTTGAGTGTGTACATTGGATTTTGGTTAGCTTATTTCTCATCCAGCAAAAAACTGAGATTCCTCAATGTCGCCACGCTCAGAAGAATACTGACGGCCTCCAGCCTGCAGTGGAAAGGCGAAGAGGGGAATGCAGGCGTTGTGGATGATCCCTTTTCTGTTAAGCACCAGCTTGAAGAATCCTATCGCGAGAAGGCGCGTGCTGCGATGACGGTAATCGCTATTATGATTGCTGGCAGTCTGATTCTTCTTGTACAGACTAACCAGTACCTGGTATCAAAAGCGGACTTCCTGACTTTACCTTTCATTTGGGAAAGCACCTTTTTGGCCTTGTCGGCCTTGTCATCATTTATCGCTTTCATTTCCTTTTTGTTATCAGTGGATGCACTGGACTCTATGTTCAACCGTTACCTGACAGATAGAATCGAACTGAAAATGGTTAGAAAATTCTATAGGTTCACTCTGAACCCTAAGTATATGGGGCTCATATTTCTAATATTAGGTATTACCTCTTTTGCAGCAATACATAATGGGTTGATTGCTTCTATTATGCTGTGGATTACTATGTCGATCGGCTATTATCACTGGTTCCCCTACCATGCCACTCTGGATGATCTTTCCTCAGAAGATTACGCTGAAAATAACCACGGCCTGGGAATGAGAATTCTGTATTCGGGTTTTGCCAGAGAGAGACTCAGGCTAATTATTAGAATTCCATTTTTTGGGGTGTTAACACCCTGCTTAATTTATGCGTACCTGGTTCTATGGAACTAACAGATATTTTTTCAAATTGGCCTAGTTATACTTTGCCCGTTATGAGCGCAGTTTTGTGGGCGTTGTCCGCACCAATTGTTAATCTAGGTTTAGATAAAATTCCCCCAAGACTAGGCAGTCATGGCGTTCTGTTGGGCTTGTTTGTTGCCTTGAGTTCCGCTGCGTTGTGCCTTGCCATTTGGGCTTGGCTGAGCGGCGCAGTGATAAATTTAAATTGGCGTCTGGCAGCAGCTGGGGTGTTCACTTTTCCCGTGGCCACTGGCATGTACTACATTACGGCGGTTGCTTTTAAAGGCCAAGCTGAGGTAGCAGCCCAATTCGCAAAACTCAAACCACTGATCTCGATTATCTTTGCAGCGGTCTTTGTAGGTGAGGCGCTGAACGCCGAGATGGTGTTTCCGATTGTGCTGATAGCTGCGGGTATAAGCATTTTTATTGTCACCGCAATACGCGGAAAAATTACCATGCAGGCGGTGTTTTTGGGAGCACTTACCGCGATGGCCTGGTCTGTAGGTGAAACCTTCATGATTCTGGGCCTGACCGGCGGTTCTCCTCTGACTGATAATTTCGTATCTTTAGTGTTTGGTGCCTTAGCTATAGTGCCGGTTATGCTGGTTTTTAGTAAAAAGTTGTATATTGAAAGACACTCCCTGGGGGGGGGATGGCTGTTGCCTTTTGCAGTGCATGGCATCATTAGTTTCTGTTTAGCTTATGCGTTATTTTTCGCGGCGCTGGAGTCGGTAGGAATGTTAAAGACAGTAGTTATTAATGCCTTTTGGCCAGTGCTGGCACTGCTTTTTACCTATGTTATTAATCGGGTCCGAAGAGTGAAATACAAGGTTCCCTACTATGCATGGTTAGCCGGAATTCTGCTTTGCAGTGGTAGCGCCGTGCAAATATGGAACATGGCAACTTAAAAGGCATACCTGATTAATATGCTCGAACCTGATAGTTCAGATCGGCCAGCTTGATTCCAGGTATCGTCATGGCCCAAAAAAAAGCCCGATGAAACATGCGTTCCACCGGGCGAATTATGATCATCAGTTGGCTAAGAGGACAAAAAAGCCAATCAGATTATCAATTATTGACGTAATGCAGTGCTGATGGCTGCATCACCTTCCAGTTCAATATAGTCTTCTGAACCGTAATCATTCATCTCTTTAAGCTGAGACTGTGTTGCTTTAACGTGCAATTCATCATTTGTGCGAGTGAACTTTTCAAGCGGTATCAAAATGGTTTTGCCACCTACGCCGAGCAAACCACCAACTGTAACAACGGCATGAACGTTTTGGTTATCAGGGCTCATAACGATTTTTTCAATACCGCCGATATCTTCGCCATCACTGGTAATGACGTCCATGCCATTCAATTCATTGGCTGACATATCGTACAGTCCACCTCTGTTAGCTGGTGTGCCTGCACCGGTTGGGCCATGAGGTTGTTCATTCATTTCAACATCATTGTTTCTATCCATTTGGCCTTTCATCTCAACATCAGTGTCGGTTTCGATTTCTGTATTACCGATTTCTTCTTCCTCTTCTTCTTCCTCGGTTACATTACTTTGATGCTCGGATAATGGACGATCAGTTTTTGCTGGATCAGCTCTATTGCCTGCGCTAGGGCCTTCATCATCTAGAGTATGGTTAAATTCGGCCTCATCGGCATTTTGACCATCAGATGATTTTTGCTTCTGCTGATCAGCTTTATTGCCCGCACTGGGACCTTCAGCATCGATGGTTTCGTTAAACTCTTCTTCATTGGCATTTGGGCTGTCAGTAGATTGTTGCATCTCTTTATCAGCGCTATTACCTGCTCTGGGCACATCAGCATCAATGGTTTTATTAAACTCATCTTCGTGATTCGGCATTGCTGGATGCGTTGAAGATGAGTCATTCTGTTGCATCTCACCTTGTTTACTCGCATCAGATCCATCGATAGTTTTCGAGTAATCATCTGCTGCAATGGCCCCTGAGCTAAAAATCGCGGTAAGGGCGCTGGCTATTAATGTTTTACGAAAAATAGAATTCATAAAAAGTACTCCTATTCGTACTATGAGCGTTTTAAATCTTCGATCCAATCCGGCGGATTGATATCAGACTTGCCATAGCGTGAAGACAGTATTGGCTACATTGAAAGCAGTGTCTGTGCGTTGTCGAACCAAGGGAAGTGAGTTGTAAAATGTAGATATGTCCCCGAAGATTGCCGCAAACAAAGCTTTGCTATACACCGATGATTTTGGACATGGCTCTTAGTCAGGAGTTAACTCAGTCTTTGTTGAAATGTGTGCCATAAGCGCATGAGCTTAGAGTAATTATTTTGGTCATGTTCACAGCTCATAATTTACAGAAAGTTGCTGATCAACATTCCCAGAGGAGGGTCGTATGCAAAAATCACATAGCAGATTCAAGCGGGAGCAATCTGGTGGGGAAGAGATTGCCAATGCGATCAGCCATGGATTCGGGCTTGTGGGTGCACTGATTGGTACGCCTTTTTTAATCACACAAGCTGTTCGTCAAGCTGATACGGCTTTTGTGGTCGGGGTCAGTATATTTTGCGCGACGATGATAATTCTTTACCTGGGTTCTTCGTTGTATCATGCATTGCCTGCGGGGAAGGCGAAGCAGCTTTTCCGGCGTATTGAACATTCTGCAATTTATCTGTTGATCGCTGGGACGTATACACCTTTCACCTTTGGTGTGTTGTATGGCGCATGGGGCTGGACACTCTTTGGCATTATCTGGGGGCTGGCAGCTATTGGTATTGTTCTTAAAATAGTTGAAAAACAACAACATCCGATCTTCTCTACCAGTCTTTATTTATTAATGGGATGGGTGATGTTGGTTGCTATCAAGCCTTTGCTGGAAAACTTACCCACTACTGGTTTTTTATGGTTAGTGGCAGGTGGTTTGTCTTATACCTTGGGGGTTGTGTTTTTTGCCACCGATTCAAAACTGAAATATGGTCACTTTATCTGGCATTTATTTGTTCTGGGGGGTACCACATGCCATTTTTTTGCCGTGTTGTGGTATGCCGCTTAGCTGAATAAATAGGGTTAATGTTGCAGTTATATACCTGGTTTAGGTGTTAGGGGCAGTTTACTCCCAAGTAAAGATGCTTAACCCACCATTAGGCTTGTTTAACTTTTAGGGTGAGAGCAACTCAGCTATTTTTTCTCAATTTGACTATCGTATTCCAGAAAATTTGGATTCTGGCGTGTTAAAACTATTCACTAAACCAAAACGAAACTAAGGACGGCTTTCCCCATGGAATTGAATCAACAGGATAAATCCACGCAATTACCATCAAAACTGATGATTCTGATATCACTATTGCAGGGGCTCGGTTTACTGTACCTGCATCAAGCCATTGAGCTTCATTACTGGCCACACGGCCAGCCAGAGTGGTTATTCGCTTTCTATAGCGTGATGTTTATTTGGCCGATTATGCTGTTGCTTGGGCTGGATCAGAACAATGGGCGGGCAATGGTCAAAGCTACCTTGCCATTCGCGCTGGTCAGCGGTCTGCTGGGATATTACGTCGGCCATCAGGTCACGCCCATCGAACATATTCGTTTTAATGCACTGTTGTTCAGCTTTGTGCTGACGATGGTCATCGCAACTTTTAAAGCGTTAATGTACAGCCAGCAGTGGGCCAGAGGGGAACGTGTTACTTATAGCGCGTTGTTTCTCTGGTCATGGCGTAATTTCCTGACTTTGTCTTTGGCAATGCTTTTTGCCGGCAGCTTCTGGCTGTTGCTGATGTTGTGGGCCGCGCTGTTTAAAGCTATCAATATCGATTTCTTCAGTGACCTGTTTGAGCAACGCTGGTTTTATTACCCTGCTATTGCGCTTGCCAATGGCTTCGGCATTATCATTTTTCGCAAACTCACTCATATTATCGACACCATTACCCGTCTTCAGCAGGCGTTGATTAAATTTCTGCTTGTGCTGCTGTCGTTGGTCTCACTGCTATTTCTTGGCGCTTTACCCTTTACCGGTCTCGAACCATTGTGGGAGAGTGGGGGGAGCAGCCTTATTCTATGGATGCAGGCGCTGATTTTGTTTTTCGTCAATGCCGTGTATCAGGATGAGCCGGACAACTGGCCTTACTCGGTTTGGCTGCACCGCTTTATTTATATATGTATCGCGATACTGCCTGTTTACAGTGTGATCAGCTTCTATGGTTTGAGCCTGCGTATTGATCAGTACGGTTGGAGTCTCAGTCGTTTTTGGGCTTACCTGATCTGGTTTTTACTGGCATTGTTCGCTATCGGCTACCTATGGGGTATTGCCAAATACCGGGATAGATGGGCACATCAGCTCAGCCGGACGAATGTTGCCATTGGTCTGGTCGTATTGGTGGTGATGCTATCGGTTAACTCTCCACTGCTGGATTTCAGAAAAATGGCCGTGGCTGATCAATTGCAACGGCTGGCTGACAACAAAGTCACGATTGAAGACTTCGACCTCAGCTATTTTCGTAACCACTTGGCACGGCCAGGCTATGAGGGATTACAAACCCTCAAAGCACAATACGGCGAAGCACATCCAGGTCTGCTGGTCAGAATCAACGCTCTGTATGCCAACGGTAACAATGATCGCCCCAGCTCTACCCGAGACGAATTTATCGCTGCCATCACCCAGTTATCCGAAAATCCGCCCGAGGCGTTGCTGACGGCTATTTATAAACAGGAGACAAAAAATCACTGGAACCTGCAGCAGACACAGCAATATTTTTTACAGGCACTGGATCTGGATAAGGATGGAGACCAGGAATATCTTTGGATTGAAAAAAAACCTGAACACACTGTAATAAAATTATTTTTCCAGCAGGATGAGCAATGGAAATCGTCTTATCTGGGAAGCTTTCGAAAAGATAAAGATAACGTTGACCAGTTTTATCAGGCGTTATTAGCGGGTGAAATTAAAGTGGCCCCATCACGCTGGAATGATGTAATTATTGGTGACCAGCGATTCAGGGCGGGTCTGAGGTAGGGGAGAGATGCCTTATCTCACAAGAAGCGTCCCCCTCGTGCCTTGATTGACGCTTTATCAAGTCATAACAGAGGCGGAAATGAATAAACACACCCTAAAAATCATGGGGCGGCAGCTAGATTTTGTGATCACGTTTGGTACATCGGGTATCTTGATTAGGGTTAACGACCTGGTCGTATTAAGGACTTATAGTCTTCTTGAAGCGTTTTTCATTTTCCTGACGAAAGCTATCTTAACAAGGGAATAAACATTTGCAGCACGCGTTGTTAATTATTAATCCGCATAGCCGAAAAGGGCAAGACGAGGCCTTGGAGGGAGCCGTGCGATTGCTTGAAGCCTCTGGTATCGAGGTATCCGTTTGTGAGTCTGAAAATGAGTCCCATTTGGTTTCGCTTATTAAAGATTATGAACGTGAAGACGGAATCGTCATTATTGGTGGCGGCGATGGAACCATTAGTTCAGCTTTGCAGCCGTTACATAGCTGTAAACGAACCTTGGCCATTTTCCCGATGGGAACGGCCAATGATCTTGCACGATCACTTGGTGTTCCAGAAAATTTGTTAGACGCTGCACAGGTCATCGTGGATGGAAAACGAGAACAGATCAGTTTAGCTAAGGTCAATAATGAACATTTTTTTATCAATGTGGCTCACATGGGGTTAGGTGTTGAAGTGACACGTGAACTCACTTCAGATAGCAAAAAGTTCTTTGGTATTTTTGCCTATCTGGGCGCTTTTTTAAAAGCGATAAAGCGAAATAAAAGCTTTAAAGTACACATTAAAACAGATGACTGGTACATCTCCACACGGGTGATTCATCTGGCGGTAGGTAATGGTCGGTTTTATGGTGGAGGCAATATCGTTGATCAACGATCAACGTTGCTGGATGGACAGCTGAATTTGTTTTTTATCAAGCCGCAACGATGGTGGCAACTGTTGTTGCTCGGGCCGAGTTTACGACAAGGCGCTTTGGATACGACTGACCGCATCGTCCGTAAAGCAGCTGAAAAATTCAGCATCCAGACCTCTAAACCAAAAGAATTGGAAGCCGATGGTGAATTTAAAACGACAACGCCTGTAGAATTTGAAGTCATCCCTAAAGCAATCGAAGCCATTGTTGGTGATATTCCAACATCAACCACAGGAAACGTTTGATATGTCGATACTACGCACCGATGACCAGGCAGATGCTCTGGAAATTTTAAAATTAATCATTGAAACAGCCGACTTTTACCGGGCAATGGGTGAGTTATTAACCGAAGATAATGTTGATCATCAGCTATTTGAGATTGCCAGCGAACGGGAAAGTTATATAGAGCCGTTTCGAGAGGTCGTTAAAGCGCTGCACGAACTTCCGGCGACACCTGATTCCGATAAAGAATTGGTCGAGCAGCTTGGTGGCAAATTGACCCAATTGCTTTCTGCTGATTCAACAAATGCTATTTTGGATAAATGTCTCAAAAAAGATGAAGCGCTGGTAAATCTTATCAGTAAGACGGCATTAGGTGAGCAATCGACGGAGTTCAAAAGATTACTTTATTCTCTGGATCAGCATCTCGCCAATACCAAAAAAATCCTGTTAAATAACTAACTGACGGGGTTCAGAAACGGACCATGGTCAGGCCACATAGCCATTGATATATCTATAGACTGAAAGAAGTTATGGAAAAAAAGCTGAAAGACAAATTGCAACGGATATACGTTTATATCATGGTAATAGCCGCCCTCTTTGTGATTGCCATGACGTTTTATCACGGATTTTTAAAGTTCAAAGAGATCCTAAGCCTTTAATTCGATTCAAACCGCATTTTGCATCATTTTCTGGCGCGCTCATCCGACTGGTGTTGCCATCCTTTGATAGGCCGTTTAATCACTTTCCGAGGATTTTAATCCACGCTCTGTAACAGTCTTTGATTTCATTTGTCTTTGAGCTATAAACAGTCTGAGGGATTTTGATCATGAATGCTTTTTCAAAACATGCCAGTTTGCTTCTGGCCGCGATTTTTTTCCTCACGGGACTAGCAAAGCTCGCTGGCCTGGAGTTTGAGATTCAGGCTTTCGAACGTTGGGGATATCCACTTTGGTTTATATATCTGGTGGGTTTTATTGAAGTGTCAGGTGCAGTGGCATTGCTGTTCAAACAGGTGCGAGCCCTAGCAGCAGCGGGTTTGGGGTTATTTATGATTGGGCCTGTGGTTACACACGTTTTACATGCAGAATGGGCCATGTTGATGGTTGCCTTGATCATCATGCTGTTTTCAGTTTGGATTGCCTGGCAATGGCGCAAAATGGTCTCACTGCCATTTTTAATTAAGTAAACCGCTTTTTATGTTTGAATGTTTCCCCTGACTCTCTGGATATCAGGTGATTGAACTCTGATCCGTTCGAAGATTTTGAAGTAGTTGAGGGGTACCTGAAACATGTTTAAGCGATTGCATGACTGGCTCGAAGGTCGTCGGATTAAAAAAATGGGGTTTACCGCCGACCAATGGGAGTCGGCGATTGCCGACTGGCCGGTCATGGAGCGTTATCAAGGAACTGAGCGTGACGACCTACGCGAGATGACCTTTCGTTTGCTGGCTCGGAAAAATGTGCTTTCCGGAGCTGAGTTTCAATTCACAGATGCGATGTGCCTGAAACTCGCCACTATGGCTTGTGTTCCCATTCTGCATCTTGGCCTTCATTGGTATGACCATTGGAAGACCATCATTCTGTACGAAGGGGACTTTGTCCCAAACCGGCCTTATCGAACTGACGACGGTGTAGTGCATCCCAGAAGCCCCGGCCTGAGTGGTGAAGCCTGGAAGCGTGGACCGGTGATTTTATCATGGCAGGCAATTACTGAAAGCGGCGGCAATACTCGTCACGGCAAGGCCAGTAATGTGGTTATTCACGAATTGGCACATAAGATCGATATGTTGCGTGATGGCGCCAATGGGGCACCGCCGATGCACCCTGATATGCAACCTGGTGAATGGCACGATATTTTTACAGCAGCATGGGATCGTTTGGAAAATGACAGGCAACACCATCGGTCATTGCCACTTGATGAGTATGCGTTAAACAGCCCGGCAGAATTCTTTGCTGTCTGCAGTGAGGCTTTTTTTGAGTCACCGGAAACCATGAAGGAAAAAATGCCCAAGGTTTATGGTTTGTTGTGCCAGTTTTATCGTCAGCAACCCTAGTATCCAACGATAATGACATTAAAGTATCGGCTGAGGAATCTTGGAACACCTTGCTCAACCAGGCTATTCTGGCTATTAAGCATTTTTCAGGGAGAGATAGTTGTACTGGATTCGGTTAGCTGTCTGCCATCAAATATCAGGATCGATTTTGATGCAAAACATCCGAAGTGATCTATTGAATTAAAAATGCAAAACCAAACCGTTAACGTCATTATTATAGATGAACGAACATCTTTATTATTTTCAAGAGTAAGCATCAAATGAAAAAAATCGAATATTATTTCGAGCAATTTTTGTGGAAATCCCGCTTTTTAGTTTTAATCGCGGTGGTTTCAAGCTTAATAGGATCATTGGTCCTGTTTGTAGTTGGTACGCTGGATATCTTCAAAGTAGGAATTTCAACAATTAACTATTACCTGGGACGAAGTGAGCAGGACATTCATGAGTTTATTGTCAAAGATATCATTCTTGCTGTTGATATTTACCTAGTAGCAGTCGTGCTGCTTATGTTTGGTGCTGGTGTTTACAGGCTGTTTATTTCTCCAATCGATCAGTCTGAGGAAAGTGATATTGCTCATCCATTCAATATACAGACCTTTGATGAGTTGAAAGATAAAATTGTCAGAGTGGTTATACTTGCAGTGATAATTGAATTCTTCAGGGCAGTAGTGGACATCCAATTTATCACTCCGCTGGATGCAATTTATTTAGCCTTGTCCGTTCTGGCTTTGGCAGCATCTGTATATCTCATGAATATGAATCAGGGAAAGAAAACCGAGGTTGGGAAAAAGTAGCTTTTAAGTTCATCAATCAAATCCGATCCGTCTATGCCAGTTGTCTGGCATGGCGGATCTGTAGTTCTCCAAATATGTCATATTATGTAGCAATTACTCGATCCGGTACTTTATGCACCGCAAATGTTTCAGTTTGTATTAGAAAAAGGACATTCCCACGCTTTTATCAGTAGAATCAGAAGCTAGATGATTCGGAGTAGACGTAATGTGGACAACAAATCTTTTGTTGGTCTTAAGACATCCTAAATATGTCGAGTTGCGTTAAGTGACAGCATATTCAAAGATCGTGCAACGGGAGTCACCAGTTCGAGTGAAAACCATTGTCGGGGTAGCGGTGGTGGTCTTTGTTTTTCTGATGCCTTTTTCACTCTATAACTTTTTTCAGGGAAGATATATTTTAGGAACGGGATCATTGTCCGTGGTCTTGCTTATGGCCATCAATGCCTGGAACTGTTGGCATGGTCGTTATTATCCTTTTTTGATATTGGTTGGCTTGGCACCAATCATCATTATCTTCCTCGGCTTCACTATTTATCAGCAGGGCCTTATTGGTTTGTTATGGTGCTACCCGGCGGTGATTTCCTTTTATTTCATGCTGCCGGAACGCTACGCCTGGGGAGCCAATATTGTTTTACTGGCGATGTCATTGCCAATGTCATGGCTGTTTTTAGATGCCGAACTGGCATCAAGGGCTACCGCCACCTTGCTGTGTGTCAGTGCCTTTGCCGTGATTTTTGTTCGGGTGATCAGTCTCCAGCAACATGAATTACATGACCTGGCCATGACTGACTCGTTAACGGGGCTGTCAAACCGTGTGCAGTTACACGACTCGCTGGAACAAGCTGTGCAAATGTTTGAGCGTCATGCGGTGCCAATGACGCTGATTTCATTGGATCTGGATAATTTCAAAAAGATTAATGACACCTTGGGGCATGATGCCGGTGATGACGTTCTGCGTGGTATTGGAAAACTACTGCAAAAGCGTATTCGGCGCTCTGACAAAGTATTTCGTCTGGGCGGGGAGGAGTTTCTGATCCTGCTCTATGAGACTGATTCAGCACAGGGTTTGCTGGTTGCTGAGGAGTTGCGCAAGAAGATTGAATCCATGCGGTTATTACCGGATCGAAGCGTAACAACCAGTGTTGGTGTCGCCACATTGCAGCCAAAAGAAGATTGGCGGGATTGGATGAAACGTAGTGATGACAATCTATATCGTGCCAAAAAGGAAGGCCGCAATCGCGTGGTAACTTGAAAATGGCTGTTTTATAAACGGGTCGATCAGGTTCAAAGCGTTGTGAACTGAGTTGAGTTCCTTGATAGTGCATGGTGAAAGTCATTGAATAATGCGTGTTAGTTTTTTCATAATTAACATAATCGACTTTTGCCAGTTTGTGATATTGCGGATTGTTGAAGTGACTAGTATGGAGTAAGAAATGTTATTCCATCGAGGTCACCATGAATACGCCAATCCACACCGCTTATAAACCAGAAACCACACCCGGTATTAAACCTACCCATCCGTTAGATCCATTGACCCTTGAAGAATTGGCTGAAGCCACTTTGCTGCTCAGAAAACAGAAACAGCTCAGTCCGTCATGCCGTTTTCCCTATTTGCAACTGGATGAACCTGCCAAAGATGAAGTACTGGCCTTTGAGGCGGGTAAACCCATTTCTCGTAAAGCCTTTGCGGTGGTGCTGGATAAATCGACGGGATTGATTCACGAAGCCAAAATCGATCTGATTGCTGAGCAGATTACCGAGTGGAAACAACTGGACCCGGAAGTCAACGGTCAGCCGCCTATAATGGTTGAAGAGTTCTTCAGTTGTGTGGATATTGTGCAAGCCGATGAAGGCTTCAGGGCAGCGGTGAAGCGTCGTGGTTTAACCGACAAAGATATTGAAAATATTCAAATCGATCCCTGGTCATTTGGTTATTACGGTGATGATGAAAAATATCGTGGTCGCCGGTTGATGCGTGGGGTTGCGTTTGTACGGGATGAGATTGTCGATAACGGCTATGCCCGTCCGATTGAAGGCCTGATGGCGATTATTGATCTCAATGAAGAGAAGGTTATTGAGATCATTGATGACGGTATGAATACACCGGTCCCCAAAACCAAACGCAATTACGATACACCGTCATTAGGCAAACCCCGTGAAGGCCTGAAACCGTTACATATCGTGCAACCGGAAGGAGTCAGCTTTACGGTGGATGGCTGGAGGGTGGATTGGCAGAACTGGTCATTCCGAGTGGGCTATACCCCACGTGAGGGACTGGTGCTGAATCAAATCAGCTATAAAGATGGCGAGCGGGTTCGTCCTATCATCTATCGGGCGAGTATCAATGATATGGCGGTGCCGTATTCTGATACCGCGCTCAATCATTACTGGAAATGTGCTTTTGACGGTGGAGAATACGGGCTGGGTCGTATGGCCAACCAACTGGAACTCGGTTGTGATTGTCTGGGTTCTATTCGTTATTTTGATATACCTGCCGTGGATGATCAGGGGCTGCCGTTTCTGATGAAAAATGCCGTGTGTATGCATGAAGAAGACTACGGCACCTTATGGAAGCATTACGAATTTCGTAGTGAAACCTATGAAATGCGTCGCTCACGCCGCCTGGTCATCAGCTTTTTCTGCACCGTCGGTAACTATGATTATGGTTTTTACTGGTATCTGTATCAGGACGGTACCATCCAGCAGGAAACCAAACTGACCGGCATTATCCAGACCAGCGGTATGGTGCCAGGCGATAAACCTAAATTCGGAGGCATTGTCACGCCGGAAATTTACGGCCCTACACACCAGCATTTCTTTAATGCCAGGCTGCATATGATGTTGGATGGCGAAAATAACTCCGTAGTGGAAACCAACTTTTCACCGGCCGATCAGGATGCGGAAACCAACCCGTGGGGCAATGTATTCAAAACCGAAACCACCTTATTCAAAACCGAACTCGAAGCCACCCGTGAAGCCAATGGCGCGACAGGACGTTTCTGGAAGATCATTAATCCTAATATGAAAAATTCGGTCGGTAATCCACCAAGTTATAAATTGGTGGCAGAGCATAATCCGGTGATGCTGGCGGGCCCCAATAGTTACATTGGCAAACGCGCCGGTTTTGCCAGCAAGCATTTATGGGTGACGCCGTATGATCCCAATGAAATGTATTGCTCAGGCATGTATCCCAATCAGAATAAAGGCGATGGTCTGCAATTCTATGTGGAGAAAAATCGACCGATTGAAAACACCGATATTGTGGTCTGGCATACCTATGGTCATACGCATGTCTGCAAACCGGAAGATTTTCCAATCATGCCGGTGGAATATGTTGGCTTTTCGTTAAAACCCAATAACTTCTTTGACGGCAATCCGGCAATGGATCTGCCGAAAGAAGTGGATGGCTATAGTGTTGATACCGCATCTGCTTCTGGCAGTTGCTGCTCCAAATAAGTCAATACGATGCTGCTCACCACGGCGGATCTGTTATGCAGTGTGATCTTTGTGATCACGCTGCATCAATGGAGTGTTGCCAATCAACTAATCAACCGACCTTTGTTATTTATTATCGGGAATGTGGTGTTTTTGACCGGTATGCTACCGTGGTTTGATGCCTTGGCACGCTATTCAATCTGGTTGCACAGCGCTCAGAGTGTGATGGTGCATCATCTTGCACCGTTATTATGGATCAGTGCGTTGCAACATCACTCAGCACGAAAACCGTCTAATGCGGTTGCTGCTTCACATTGGCCATTGACGCTATTGATGAGCGGCTTTGCCGTATTAACCTGGGTGTGGATGTTACCGGAATTGCATCCGTTATTTATGCAAAGTGCACTGTTATACAGCGTAATGAAATGGCTTATGGCATTGAGCGGCATAGCCTTGTGTTTGATGATGATACAAAAACATCAGCAGACAAGTTATTGGCAAAACTTAACGCTGTTAACTGTGATCATGCCGTTAGTGCTTTGGGGATTGTTGATGCTGGTGTTCCCAAATATGTACAGCGATACTCATTTAGGACCCCACCATCACCATATGATGATGAACAACTTACCGGACTGGCTGCAGCTTTCTGCGGTGGCCGATCAATATTTGGGTGGGCTGATATTTATAATAGCTGGATTAGCCTATTGGCAAACCGGAACATCAGGCATAAAGCTTACGCGTCATGCTCGGCGTTTCGCCAAATAAACGGCGATATTCCTGCGAAAAATACCCCATATGAAAGAAGCCGTAATTGGCGGCGATATCCGTTATCGAAAAAGCAGTCTGCAATAAATCACGCCGTGCGGCATTCAGTTTAACAGCCCGCAAATATTGCATCGGCGAGGTGCCGGTGGCTTTATGAAAACTGTAATTCAATGTGCGATGCGGGATATGTAATGACTCACAAATATCCACCACGCTGGCACAGCTGCCTTCGCTTGACGTCACATAATCATGGCAGCGTTGCACAATAGAGTTATGTTGATTGCCCAATCTTTTTGGATGACTGATGCCGGTTTCTTTAGCGTCATATATGACCAACACCATTAATATAATCTTATCTTCAATGGCTTTTAGCTGTTGCTGGATTTGGCTCTCTGATAATGCCGCGTCTTCGGGAATAGACGTTAACTGCTGCAGCAGTGCGGCAAGATGATGACGAAGCCGGGTTAACGTTGCAGAGTCCGTTTTCACACCATGACTTTTGTTAAACCCGATAAGACGTGAATAGGTTTCAGGACTGAGCAATTGACTTAGGCGTTGCTGATCAACGGCTATGACACTGTAATCCAATTCCGCGGGACCCACAAAAGCAAAATCACTTTCGTAAGGGAGCAGAGTCACCCCATCGGCCATGATCTGCCGGGCCTGATCAGAAGTATCACTGGCATCCATATTATGCGGAATCATTAAACTGATTTTCCCAGTGGGTGTATGGGTGTTCTGCACTACGCTTTGTTTCATTCGTTCACGAAAAACCCGCACGGAATCCAGCTGGATATCTTCAAGGAAACCTTCAAATTTGCCCGAGCTTAGTTGAGCATATTCCTGTGGCCAGTTCTGCAAAGAATGGGCATGTTGATTCACATCATCAAATACAGCAGATTGACTGAACATAATGCTGACACCTGTTAAGTCTAATAATCTGATGTATAAGCAAAAAATGCACCGTGTCAGTTTGAGAGTGGCTTTACCAGTTCTCTGAAAAACTTAACCAAGCAAAACCAATAGCTTTAAGAGGAAAACGAGAATTTTTGTCATTAAAACGGTTTTGAGAGAATTCGATAATTTTGCCCAAATTTAGAGCAAATTTATTAATCAGGCTTCAATTTAGGTCAATTATTGAGAGCCCATTGTTTTAAAAAATGAGTTAAAGCTTTTGTTAGCTTAACGTCCCCACGCAGAGCATGTGAACGAGATTTAGTTATATTACCAAAGCATTTTTAGGGTAGCGGAGAGATCATGACGTTGGTCAGAACTGGCCCATTCGCCTTGATAGCCCAATTGTATTGAAGTCAGCTCAGTCATCTGCATATCGAGACCCAGAGCTAGTCTGGCTCGATCACGGTTAAGCTCCGGGCCATCAACCTGGAAGTTAGCCAGCGAGGTGGCAGCAAAACCTGCACGCATCTGCGCTTCGTTATCCATCAATTCGTGCACCCAGGCCATTTCAGCTGTAGGTTGAATACGGTAGCCACGTTTGGTTTTCCACCGATGCGTAATACGTGTACCGAGAACCGATTTTAATGAATCCTGCCGGTCACGACGGACGTTAAGATTGCCTTCATCTGCATCTTTTTCAACGAAATCTGTCCGATTAGTGTGAGCATATTCTAGTCCAGCGAGAGGCGTGAGGTTTGTATTCTCACTAACTTCAATCAGTCGGCCAATTTCAACGGCGAGGTTGCTGGTCCATGCATGGTAATCCGCTCTGGCAGTCGAATTTGATAGACCAACAGTGATACCACGTTTGCTCTCAAAATCATGATAGCCAACACCAGCGATACCACTCACATAATAATTATCAGTAAATAACCTTTTGCCATACAAAGCGACCTGATAACTGTCTACATCCAGAGTACCTTGTGACACGCTGGCATCGGTCCGGTTATAGCCTAAAGCCAGCCCCACTGTGAGTAAATCATCCACAAAGATATCGCGTCCGGCGGCTGTACCAGCTGATTTGTAATAGGCACCGCTGGCATTGGATGTACCATCAATATCGGCATAACTGCCAGTACCACGCAGCCACCAGCCACGATTGTTAGCAGGCTTTTCACCTATTAATGACATTCCTGCATCCGTCATCGTGCCGGTGTCATTGTAGACAAGCTGGATCTTTCCGTTATCGGCCAGAGTGGAGGAACTGCTATGTAAGCGCCCAAGCAGCAAACCCTGGAACTGATTAAGGGATTGCAAAGCGATTAGATTGCTGTGAGTGTGCTGCACACCACTGAGTGAGTCATAGGCTTGTTGGGCCCCTTGATCCGACAGAATATTAAGATTATTAAACAGGTTATCCAGACTAGAGATGTTATCGAGCGCGAGGGTATCGAGCGTTGAGCTTACAGCTGTCTGGTTAGGCGTATTCGCAACAGAAGCATAGTCAAATGAATTACGACGCAAGTTTAGGAGGACATTACTGGCATCGTAAGTCAGTGTCGGAGTGAGAAAGGCGAGATTGGAGCTGATGCTATCAAATGTAGTACCGCCTAACCCGCCTGCTGCGCTGAGGATGGTGTAATCAGTGCTAAGCGAATAGTTGCCCGACTCAGGTAAAACCAACACCGTGCCGTTAGTGAGGGTGGCCATGGCGGTGGCATTAATCAAGTCGGAATTGCCTGCGGCATCCACTTCCACCTCATAAACACCGCCACCAGAGAAATCAACACTACCGGAGACGTTCATTGTGCCGATCGAGTTGCCAGGAGCGAGGGAGCCGCCATTGATTGTAATACTGCCAAGTGTGCCACTACCACCCAGCGCACCACCTGCATTGACCGTTGTACCGGAGTTAGCAATGGAGCCATTAACGATAAGCAGTCCATCATTAATGATAGTGGCACCGTAATAAGGGTTGTTGCCAGTCATGGTAAGCGTTCCAGTTCCTGTTTTAGTTAAATAACTAAAGTCAATAATTGTGCCGCTAAAAACAGTGGACGTATTATCGCCACCAACGGTCAGTGTAAAGCCACCCGACCCGGTATCCACATCAACAGTACCATTACCTGCTAACGAGCCAATTGTCAGATCAGATAATGCTTCAAGCATGGCACCAGTACCAACGGTCACCGCACTGTTGTTTCCCAATGTTCCGCCGTTATACACTACTAACTTTCCGCTACTAATATTAGTGCTGCCGGTGTAAGTGTTATTACCACTTATATACGTTGTGCCGCTGCCAACAAAATTGACATCGGTGGTTCCAGTTATTCTGATGGTATCGCCACCCGAAGTACTGTCGTTGGTAAAAAAATAATTACTCTCATTATGGTTGAAATTAAGTGTAGCCGTGCCTGGGCCACCATTGACTGCCGCCGCATTGAGAATGCCTGCCGCACCACCATTACCCATATTCAGTGTGCCGCTGCCGCCAAACCGTCCTAATTCAACAGTAGCTGCACCACTGGCGACCGTTACCAGCCCATCATTAATGATATTCAGCGTTCCGTTTCCCCAGTCGCCTAAACCTAAAGCGTTACTGTTGTTCCAACTAGAACCAGCGCCGTCCACAGTCACTGTTCCTGTAGCGCCAGATAGACGACCGACAGAGCCAAATGTGTTGCTGACCGAACCACCATTAAGAATATTAAGCGTGCCGTTGCCCGAGTTGCCTACGTTTATGCCGGCGTTAATGTTCGTCAATTTTGATCCAGTGCCATCCACTGTAACCGTACCGCTGCTGCCAGCATTGTCACCTATCGAAGTGCTCAAAAAAGAGTCAGCATTGAGCACTTCACCGCCATTGGTAATAGTAAGACTGCCTTCACCAGAGGCGCCCACGTCTAAACTGGCACTTGGGCCAGTGAGCTGCCAGCTTGAGCCAATTCCGTCTACAGTAACTGCTCCACTGCTGCCAGCGTTGCGGCCTATTTCATTACCATAAAAGCTCTCCAATTGGCCGCCGCCAAAAATATCCAGTGCTCCACTATTTACGTTGCCAATATAGACATAACCTGCTACTGAGTCGGTTGTCTGTACCTGTGCGGTGCCGCCATTATCAACAAAGGCAAAAGCATCCTCATCTGGAACCATTGAACCGAAGCCATTAGACCAGTTGCTGCCGTTCTCCCAGTCACCAGTGCCTGCGTTCCAGTTAAAATCAATGGCCTCGGCTGTGCCTAAAACGGCAGTCGTCCCAACCAATGTTGCGACCAATGTGATAGCGGTTTTATGTAAGTAGTGATGGGATAGGACTTCAGATAATGACATCAAGATGGATGAAGTTGTCTTACGTATAAACCGGAAATAGCGGTTCATGGATTATTCCTATTGAGCGAACAAATCCAATTAACTTACGCAGATGAACACATTACGACTATCCGATTTCCGCAAACCGGAAAATTGGACAGGATTTAGGTCAATGAACGGCGAAGTGTCGCAGAGGGGAGCTCACCAAAAAGCTGAACATAATCACTGGAGAAACGTCCCAGATGCCAGAAATGCCAGTGAAAAGCGACTTCGGTAACCGTCACATCACTGTCTTTGGGTCTAAGCAATTGGGCGCGTACCCGATTGAGTCTCAGCCGATAGAGATAGGCGTTAGGACTAATATCCAATACTTTTTTAAAGCAGTATTGCAGATTACGTTGACTGATTTTCAAATCGGTACAGATATCGACGATGCTGTGACAAGTGTGGCTCTCAAGCCCCGAATTTACATAGTTTATAGCCTGATTCACCAATTCACATGCTCGCCGCCGAGCAATCACATCTGGTGAGGTTGTTTCGTGTATCTGAGACGAATCTAAGGTTAATAACACCTGCTCCATAATCGAAGAGGCAACGTATTCTTCACGCCGGGTAAGACCTTCGGTTGAATGTAAAACAGAGTTTTCATAAAGGTGGTCGGTAAAACGATCTAAATATCGACGGTCAATAGCATCAAAAAGCAGTAGATTGTCAGGCGTATTTTCCCAACGTTGTGGGTTAATGGCTCTGGCCGATTCCAGCAGGGCCGATTCTTCAAACCGAAAATAGACGGTTTCTACATCGGCACCGACCTGAATATCCAGCTCGGCATTGCATGGAAGAAAAAATAAGGCATTTTTAAACGCGTTATATTCAGAAAACCGCAGGGAAGTGTCTGAAGAGCGAACAAAAGAAATGGTGCAGAGTTTGGCATCCATGATGCCACGTTTATGAACGGTACAATTTTGCTGCTCAAAAACAACTCTGACATCCTGGTTGCCTAATTCTTTAATTCGCCCTTGATAATCACCAGAAGAAATTTGAGCTATTTCCAATGGTAACCAGTCTTGTGCTGCCTGTTGTTCAGAGACATCACTTAAGTGTTCATCACGATAGAAAGCATGTTGTTTTGACAACATTATTTTAGGTTTCTCGATAGATTCTTTTAAAGATTTTTAAATGAATATACCGTACTTTTATTAATTCTATGAATATTGGTCCCATCTTTAAGGTAAAAAGCTGCGTTCCCACGCGGACCATGGGAACGAGGTTTTTGAAAAATAGAGCTCTTTTAGAACAGCAGTTTGATACCGACTGAAGCTATCCAGTCTTCTTCGCTCTCATCAGCATTTCGGGCGATAGACGCCGTTCGGCCAAATTTGCGTTCGTATTTCAGATCCAGATAAGGCACGACTTTACGGGTGATTTCATAAAACAGTTTGAAGCCGATTTCACCCTCGCTTAAGCCCCGGCCTAATTCCTGACGTTCAACATTCTGGGCAGTAAAGTCCAGTTGATAGTAGGGTTCAAAGCCAAACCGCTGGGTGAACAGCAGATGGTTTTTCTGTTTCAGCCGGGCACTGACATCACCGTAATCACTGATGAAGAAATGCGCCTGCGTTTCAAACAGGTAAGGTGCCAGACCATTAAAGCCCAACGTTAGATAGCGGGTCGATTCTGGTTGGGTATCCACACGCAGACCCAGTTGAGCATCCCAGAAGTCGTGCACATTTCGGCTGTACAACGCCCAGACTTCGCTTTGTTCCAGCTTGCCTTTGTGACCTTCCAGTTCACCTTTCAGCCAGAGCTTGTGATAGTCCCCGCCGATCCAGCCATCCCATTCAACATGGGTTTTATCACCTTCACTGCCACCGCCATGTTGGGCTTCAAACCATAAGGCATGAAAGATTTGCGATTCATGCTCGTGCCCATGCCCATCATAATTATCATCGGCATGGCTGCTGGAGATAAACAGACTCAGCACGAGGATGAAAAACAGATTGGTTTTAGTGATGATCATGATGACCTCCCATCTCTTGTAGTGCTGGTGGAGCAGCTGGTAAATCATCTTCGTCATACTCAGCAACCACTACGGAAGACATCATGCCAGCAGACATGTGATAGAGCAGGTGACAGTGAAATGCCCATTCACCGGGTTCATCCGCTGTCAGTAATACCGAATACTCTGTGCCAGGTGCGACATTTACCGTGTGTTTGTTGGGTAGTTTTTCACCGGGTTGACCGTTTTCCAGCTGCACAAACATGCCATGTAAATGCATTGGATGCGCCATCATGGTTTCGTTTTTAAAGATCAGCCTGACCCGTTCACCATAGTTAAGTTTGATCGGTTCAAAGCCCGGATCGCCATATTTATGGCCATTTAACGTCCAGATAAAGCGTTCCATGGTGCCGCCTAATTTGACCACAATTTCCCTTTCGGCAGGACGCAGATCATCTTGAGTGCCCAGTGATCTTAAATCACTATATTGCAACGCTTTGTGACCTTCTGGCGTACTGGCATCGGCCCAGCCACTTTGCATTTCAGCGGGTTCATCTTCCTGCATCGCCTGATGATCATCGCCGTGCATATCGTGTCCACTATGATCCATCGAATCAGTCTGGCTCATCTGATGATCGCCGTGATCCATATCGTGGCCCATATCAGCCATGGTTAATAATGAACGGGGCCGGTGTGCTGGCACCATTCCTTTCATGCCTGTTCGTGGGGCGAGCGTACCCAAAGCAAATCCGGTACGGTCTATAGATTCCGCTGCAATGGTGTAAGCCTGATCCGCCTCCGGCGTCACAATCACATCATAGGTTTCGGCCACGGCAAAACGGAATTCATCTACGGTGACCGGCTCGATGTACTGACCATCAGCTTGAATCACGGTCATTTGCAAACCCGGAATCCTTACGTCATACATCGACATGGCCGAAGCATTGATAAAGCGCAATCGCACACGTTCACCGGGTTTGAAAAGTCCCGTCCAGTTTTGTTCGTTGGTTTGACCATTGACCAGAAACGCATCGTAACGCACATCGGCCAGATCGGTGGGTGACATCCGCATCTCTCCCCAAGGGCGAACATCTTGCCAGGCGGAAGCTAAACCTTGCTCGCGAACTTCACTGAAAAAGTCGCCGACAGTACGTTGTGAATAATTGTAGTAGTGCGGGCTTTTTTTCAGATTGTTGAAAATCTGCTGACCGATTTCATTGCTGAAATCCGACAATAACACCACATAATCCCGATCAGCTTGAACCACCGGTTCATCTTTGGGGTAAATCACCAACGCCCCGTAATGCCCATCCTGTTCTTGTGTACCGCTATGAGCGTGATACCAGTATGTGCCGTTTTGACGCAGGGTAAAACGATAGGTAAACGTTTCACCGGCTTTGATGGCTTCATAACCACCCAGGCCCGGTACACCGTCCATTTCAGGCGGCAGCAATAAGCCATGCCAATGCACAGATGTTGGCTCATCCAGTTTATTTACCACATGGATAACCGCTTCATCACCTTCGGTGAATTCCAGTATCGGGCCGGGAATACCACCGTTAATAGTGATTCTTTCGACGGTTTTGCCCGTAATATTGACCGGTTCACGATCAATGACCAAGGTATATTCGGTCACATCCGCTATGGCGGAGAAGGGTAATAATACGGCTGAAATAGCGATCAGCCAGCGTGTAAATTGTTTCATGAGATCTATCCTCAACGTGTTTCGATTGGGTATCGGACGATACCCGCTACAACGGGAGGATTAGCTGCGGGGAGGGCGTTCTAGTTTGGTAGGAGATTGACGAACAAGCTGCTCAGCAGCAATGGCCAAGCGACTTTGTGAATAGAGTGAAGCAGTAAAAACAGATTGAAAACCTAAAACACCGGATGCATGACAATTGGCTGTTGCACAATGACAATGATCACTGGCGCAATGCGAATTGGCATCGTGTTTTACTTGAGGTTCAGCATCGGAATCACAATCATGCTGTTGCTGACTCATTTCATGATGCACAGCCATATCATTATTTTCTGCATGCGCAGCAGGCATCAGCATCGACAGCATAAACAAGCCGATAAGCAAATAATGAAAAAGAGACTGTGGTTTTGTCATTAACTAAATACCAATAAGTAACGTTTGGTTAGACACAGAATAAGCGAAAAGTTTTTTTGATGCCAAAATTCTAGAGAGAAAAAAGCAGAGGTTAACTTCTTAATGCAGTTTGACTCCGTTGCGCAACGCGCTACACTATGGCGCATGATCAAGTCTTTTAAGCACAAGGGATTGAAGCGCTACTACGAGACAGGGAGCATGCGTGGTATTCAGGTGAATCATGCCAAGCGGCTCAGAATGCAGGTGGCAGCTTTGGATACTGCAATGGAGATTGATGATCTCGATATACCTGGGTACGGGTTACACCAACTTAAGGGCGATAGAAAAGGGATATGGGCCATAACCGTCAGCGGTAATTGGCGACTGACTTTTGAGTTCTCGGATGGAAATGCGTACCTACTTGATTATGAGGATTACCACTAATGACTATGCACAACCCTCCACATCCTGGTGAGTTCATCATGGCAACCTATATGGAGCCTTATGGGCTAAGTTGTCGCTATCTAGCAGAGCAACTGGACGTCTCTCCCTCTACTTTAAATCGAGTTTTAAAGCAGCAGAGCGGAGTAAGCCCCGAAATGGCACTGCGCCTGTCAAAATCGCTTGGCCGAACTCCCCAGAGTTGGCTTGCCATGCAAGATGCCTATGACCTTTGGCAGGCAGGCAAGAGTATCAAGCTGGATAGAGTTCACAAGGTTGAACTAACAGCTGCATAACCATCAAAACCAAGTAAATCGATCTTATTGGGTTCATGCTCTTTTACGAGCCGTTTATAGGATAATCGATTTAACCTCAATCATATCGCCGACGGCCATTACGCCTTAGAGTTTGTCTTAACAAGTAATTCACGACAACAATAGGTTGAATGTTGGTATGAGTGACCCGATAAAAACAACTGATAGCGAGCAAACGTCAGATCCTGACATTGTCCAGACAGAAGGCGAGAGCGTTGATCAATCTCCAATAAACCCAAAGAAACGAATCATACGATCGTGGTTACTTTTTGGTCTGTTAGCTTTATTAGTTATTCTTCTGGTTGTGCGTGATGACGTAAGACAAAACGCAGCAGAAAGCAGCGAAAATGCACTCCATTACATTGCCTTTGATGTATTAGGCTGGTCTCCAAGAGATCTGTTTATCTGGCGTTTACGAATGGCGGGGTTGTTGGATAGCCCATTGGGGCAACGTTGGATAGAGGCTGTAAATCGAGCGGGCGAGCAACCCGTGCAAGCTGGCGGTCAATTCCGCACAACAGAATCCTTTACGAGTGATGAAGTTGAGGCACATGTTTATCAGGTATCGCTTGAGCGAGGCGAAAAGCTGATATGGCAATTTTCACGTCTGGATAATGCTGAAAGTAGGCTTTACGCCAGCCTGGAGCGTCGTGAAAAAAACGACCAACAATGGTCAACCATCACGGAACTGGATGCAGATGACACAACCAACAGTCAGGTGGTATCCAAAGCGGGTGCCTACCGCATCGTTCTGCAACCAGAGTTATTTGCCAATGCAGAATATTCACTGGCAATGGCCAATGGCGGTTCATTACCATTCCCAGTAGAGGGAGCAGGCCAACGGGATATTGGTAGTGCCTTCGGTGTGGAGCGCGATGGCGGTGCCCGAAAACATCACGGCGTGGATATCTTTGCAGAAAGGGGAACACCAGTTACAGCGGTTATTGATGGTTATGTCCGAACCGGAACAGGCGCTAGAGGTGGTGAACATGTCTGGCTATCAGGCAGCATGATTGGATTCGGCAGTGCTCGTTATTATTACGCCCATCTGGATTCATTCGCGGTTGAGTCCGGCGACAGGGTTAAAAGAGGCGACATACTTGGATACGTTGGCAACACCGGCAACGCTATCACCACGCCACCACATCTTCACTTTGGGATTTACTCAGGCGGCCCAGTTGATCCAGCACCGTTTCTTAAGCCAGAGCCGGAATTACCTGCTCTCTGAGCATCTGAATATTCAGCTAATTATGATTAATTAACTCCAAATAAGTTACTGAATTTGCATGCCATTTAAATCTGTGAAATATTCAATCCAAGACATCTGCAATGGATTGGAAAAATGAAAATAAAGTCATTTGGATTACAAGGATTTCGAGGTTATTCAAGTCGAATCAATGTTGAATTTCCCAATTTGCGAGTATTGGTCGGAAAAAACGACATCGGTAAATCAACTATTCTTGAAGCACTGGATATATTTTTTAACGATGGTAAGGGAAGCGTAAAGCTAGATAAAGAGGATATCAATAAAGCTAATCTGTTGACGGGCGATAACACTATCGAAATCTCTGTAGAGTTTGAAGACTTACCATCCAAGATTGTTATTGATTCATCAAACGAAACCACACTATCAGCTGAGTATTTGCTAACACCATCCAATACGCTGAAGGTGATAAAGCGTTATCCAA
The DNA here is from genome assembly GCF_002375415.1 of Methylophaga sp. UBA3613. NCBI lineage: Bacteria > Pseudomonadati > Pseudomonadota > Gammaproteobacteria > Thiotrichales > Piscirickettsiaceae > Methylophaga > Methylophaga sp. UBA3613. The sequence continues at coordinate 397,512 of NZ_DFLS01000004.1, forward strand.
ATGCGGGAGCAGCAAAAGTTTATATCAAAGCAAACCATCCAAATGCGGATGGATGCAAAGAGCTACTACTTAAGAAAAACGCTGATTTAAAAAAGATATTAAACGATCAATCTTTAGTGTGTGCAGACAAAACCAAAAACTCTGAGTTGCGAAAAGCTATATGGCTTGGTCAAGCTGATTTGCAGTTAGAAGAAACCGAGATAGAGGTGGCAAAAATTGACTCAAAAAATATTTGGGATCAATTGAAAGCTTACATGCCTCTTTATACGCTATTCCAATCTGACAGGAAGAATAGCGATGGAGACAGTGAGGTGCAAGATCCAATGCGCCTGGCTGTGAAGGAAATTTTAGGAGATCCAGGAATACAAGCGGATTTGGCTAAGATTGCGGACACTGTAAAGTCAAGGCTTGACGAAGTAGCCAGACAAACGCTTGTTAAGCTCAGCGAAATGAATCCAGATATTGCATCCTCCTTGAATCCCCAAATACCAGATTCAGGAACACTGAAGTGGGGTGATGTTTTCAAAAGTGTTGCCATTTCTGGTGATAACGAAATCCCTATTAACAAAAGAGGAAGTGGTGTTAAGCGGCTAATATTGATAAGTTTTTTTCGTGCTGAGGCGGAAAGACGGCAACGCGAGGCGGGTTTACCAAGCGTTGTTTATGCAATTGAAGAGCCTGAGACATCTCAGCATCCAGACCACCAACGTGCCTTGATAGACGCCTTAGTTGCATTATCGGATGTGCCACGTACACAAATTATCCTCACCTCGCACAGCCCCGAAATCGTAAAGCGTTTAAAGTTTGAAAATATTCTCTTAATAACCGGCCAAGACTCAGCTTCAATACGACAAGTGCAAGAGCATGAGCTTCCTTATCCCAGTTTGAACGAAGTCAATTATGTGGCTTTTGGTGAACCATCGTTTGAGTATCACAATGAACTTTATGGCTATATTGAGTCACAGGGAGCACTTGAAGCATATAAAGCTGGAAAACCAACTGTTGCTTATAATCGGTTAAACCGTAATGGAACCACCACACCACTACAAATAATCTTAACCGAGTATGTGCGCCATCAAATACACCATCCTGAAAACACCAGTAATCCTAAATTCACAGACGCCCAGCTAAATCAATCTATTGAGGATATGCGAATGCATATCCAGGCAAATCCTTGATCGGAGAAAAGCACATAATAAGCGGCTGTCGCCAAAGGACCAAAAGGGGCGGGGACCAAAAGGGTCAGAGTCAATTGAAATCCATCCGGCTATCAGTGATAAAGTCGTCATAAAAAACTAGTATCAATAAGATAGCTCACCATCTACAAATATATATCGAATGAGGTGCAAACATGGATGAATTAAAACAGAAAATCGCATTATTTATTGATGCTGATAATGCGCCCGCGAGTAAGTTTGAAGATGTTCTGAGCGAGGTCGCAAACTATGGTGTGGTTACCATTCGTAAAGCCTATGGCAATTGGAAGTCGCCTACGCTCAAGGCTTGGGAAGATCTGTTGCATGAATATGCCATTCAACCCATCCAGCAATATGATTTAACCAAGGGTAAAAATGCGTCTGATATCGCATTGGTGATTGATGCGATGGATGTGATGTATACCAAGCAAATTGATGTGATGTGTTTTGTGTCATCGGATTGTGATTTTACGCCGATGGTGACTAGAGCTTTAGCGGAAGGGAAGGTTGTGCTGGGGTTCGGTGAGCGGAAGACACCATCGGCATTTGTTAACGCCTGCTCTAAGTTTCTTTTTCTGGATCAAGAAAAAGAAGTCACCAAAACAGCGGTTAAACCCAAGAACATCAAATCCGATACCAAACTGATTCATTTGCTACGGCAGGCCATCGAGGCAACCGAAGACGAAGACGGCTGGGCGGCGCTGGGGCCGGTTGGTTCTAACATCTCGAACAAGACGTCATTTGATACTCGAAACTATGGCTTTAAAAACCTCAGCAGCCTGTTTAAAGCGATTGATTTATTTGAATTAAAACGTGGCCCAGGTAATTCGTTTTTAGTACGCAATGTTCGCAATAAGTAAATGCCATTTGTGGCTATGGCCTGAATAAGACCAGGTTTCTTTTATGTTGTTTTTCCAAAAAATGTTTATGAAATTGATCATCCCAATTGTTTTCTCTCTGGGGTTATCGGGAGTGATATTGCCTTCCTGGGCGGATGAGGCCACCGAGTACAAAATCGAGCAGATGAAAGACAATGTGTATCGTTTTTCGGCGGGTCATTATCATTCGATATTTGTGGTAACCGATGCGGGGATTCTCGTCACCGACCCAATTAATGATGCCGCGGCGAGCTATTTAAAAAAGGAATTGGCTAAGCGGTTTACTGTGCCGATTCGCTATCTGGTATACAGCCATAATCACATTGACCATACCATGGGCGGCCATATTCTTGCCAACAGGGATATTCGGGTGGTGGCACATGAATTTGCTGCAGAAGATTTGCAATGGACAAAAGCGCCAACCGCTTTACCAGATATCACGTTTCAGGATGCTAAGACCTTGCAACTGGGAGACAGTGAAATCCACCTGCAATATCACGGCCCAAACAATGGTCGTGGCTCAGTCAGTATGCGAGTTATGCCAGCCAATGTGCTGTTTGTGGTGGATTGGATTGTGCTTGGCCGAATGCCTTATCAGAATCTTTTAGGCTATGACATTCATGGCATGATTCATTCCACCCGGGAAGTGCTGGCGGCTGAACCGTTTGATTTATTTATCGGCGGACATGCTGATACCGGCACGCGCGAGGATGTGGAGCATTATCTTGGTTATCTGGAAGCGCTTTATGCAGCTGTGCGTGAGGGCATGCTGGCGGGGAAAACGCTTGAAACGCTTCAGGCTGAAATTCGCTTACCGGAATATGCGCATTTGCGGATGTATGATGAATGGCTGCCAATGAATATTGCCGGTGTTTATCAAACCCTGGTGGAGCAATCCTACTTTAATTTTCGACCGGATCTGAACGTTGAATTCTAGATCAGGAGTATCTGAGTAAACGTTACGAACTAAGGAACGTAACGAAATCAAAAGAGTAGGATGGCCACCACCCGTTATTTCATTTCTTTCACGGCAAGCCAGAATCAATTTTTACACTGTCTTTGAGATTAACACTCTGCATATTTTTAAGCTGTCATTGCCTTCTTACGTCGTAAACCCAAAAAGCCTAATAATGCCGGGCCAAATAAGAATAATGACGCTGGAACAGGCACTTCACTCACCGATTGACTGATTTCTAAATTGGCAAACGTATCACCAAACACCACATCAAAATTAAAGCCCATAAGGGATGGATAAATGATGCTATCAAAACTACCGACAATGCTGGCAAACGTTAAGAACTGAAATGTTCCTACTTGCACATTATCACCAATAAACTCAAAGGTTAGTAAACCGGCCAGAGAAGCCTCATGTGAAATATTAAAGATATCTGAACTGGTTTCATTAAACTCCACCACCATTGAACCGAATTCACCTTGAGTGTAATTGCCATTAATGGTCATCGTACCAATCGAGTTACCTGCATTTATGCTGGCATAGTTGTCAGAACTGGTGCCATTCACCGTGACATTGCTGTTAATGATGCCTGTACCAGATAAGCTACCGCCGTTGATATTGACACTGGTTTGAGTGATGACGCCGTTATTTATGGTTTGCCCAGCGGTTTGGGTGTAATTACCCACTGAACTGCCATTACCTCTTATGGTTGCTTTTTCATTGTTAATAAACACGCCCGTATTAATAATCTCGTTCATATTCTGAAGAGTACTATTATTGGTCATGACGCCATTATTGGTCACGGTGTCATTAATTGCATTGGAGAATACGTATTTATTCGTAAATGAACCATTATTAATTAACTTACCGGCATTAGTGAAGCGACCCTCATTGTTCATCGTGCCATCATTAATTAAAGTGGAATCGATATAGTTATTGAATCTACCCGCACTGGTATTAGTTAAGGTTCCCGTATTGGTCAGGGTTGCTCCTCTATAACTTGATAAAACACCTCTATTCGTGAGGGTATCTTGATTGGTTAACTGCCCGTAATTAGTCAATGTGCCTGAATTGTTAAACTCAGCCTGATTATCAATGAAGCCATCATTTTTCAAGCTACCACCGTTGTTGTATATATAGCCGGTGTTAGTGATGTGACCGCTTGCTGCATTATTTAAACCACTGACATGAGTAGTCAGACTGCCTGTATTTAACAGCACCCCATCATTTTTTAAATCACTGAATTTACCGTAAAAGGTACCATTATTTATAAAAGTCCCTTCGTTTGCTAAAACAGGATCTTTAACAAATGGCTGACCAATAACGGATAACTCATTATCATTTTGAAATTGTGTGCCCGTCACAATGGTTGTGGTGGCATCATCATTAATCGTTAAAGGTGATGTATTGACTCCAATTAAAACACTATCGGCACTTGCCGCAGTACTTAAAACGATTGATGAAATAAAAAATGTGCTGAGTACAGAACGTTTTAAAGATTGAGTTTGCATGTTCAAAGTCTCTTAAATCTATGCAACTCAGCCACCTTAACAACATCATCAAGGTCTGTAGTTTTCCGTCCTTAGTTCACACCAAGTTTGGCAATAATAAAATGGGCTATAGTCCAACCCAACCGAAATATGATGATATAGAGACGGATGACATGGCACTATCCGATTTTCGCAAAGAGATAAATTAATCATTTATCGAGAACACGGATAATCTTTATTAATTTTTTTGGATTAGAATCAGTCGGTTTTTATAAACCTAAGCCTGAATGATTAAAGGGGAGATTATGTTTACTTTTCGTTGCCTGCTTATATGACATTACAAGTCTGATATTCGATATCGGCCACATAAAGCCGTATCAATCGCAGCTAAAAAGTAATGATTTTAATTAAAGGCTCGATGTAATGTGGTGGAAGGCAACTCGCCAAATAATTGCAGATAATCCTTGGAAAAACGACCTAGATGCCAAAAATGCCAGTCACTGGCTAACTGCGTGACTGTCACACCGATATCAGCTGGTTTTAGAAGTTGTGCACGAACCCGGTTTAAACGTAATCGATACAAGTACGCATTGGGGGTGATTCCCATTGTTTTTTTAAAGTTATATTGCAGATTACGCTGGCTGATATGTAAATCTTTACAAATATCGATAATGGATGGACAAATCTGTCTCTCCAGGTTGGCGTGCATATAGTCTATTGCCTGCCTTACTGATTTTGCCGCCCGACGGCGAGACAGTACATCAGATGATTGTTCATCAAACACTAAAGATGAATCGAGAGAGAGCAAGACATATTCCATTACTGATAAATTAATATCTTTCTGCTGCTCATGCAGATTATCATCCGAACTCAGTGCCGAAAGCTGATATAAATAATCGGTAAAATCCTCTAGGGGTTCCCGGTTAATACCATCAAATACCAAAATACGGTCTGTCGGCATTTCCCAATATTTTGGGTTAATGACTCTTGCTGCTTCAATTAATTTAGACTGTTCGAATCTAAAATAGACCGTTTCAACACCGCTCGCTGCCTGAATATCGACTTCGACATTTGAAGGCAGAAAAAATAATGAATTATCGAAAGCATCGTACTCAGAGACCCGTACCTGATTTGCAATGCGTGCAAAAGAAACCGTACAGAAGTCCCGCTCAATAATGGCACGTTTGTGTATGACCTGATTTTGTTGTTCAAACACAACTCTGACATCATCATTACCCACTTCACGATAATGCCCACGAAAATTCCCTGCGGATAATTGCATTATCTCAATGGGCAACCAGTCTTGTGCCATCTGCTGTTCATAAGCATCGAACAAAGGCTGATCACGATAGACGGTGTGGTGTGTTGACGTCATTTTTAATGCATCAGCAAAGATATGAGAATGACCATGATAGTAAAACCATAAAATAATCAGTGAAAATGACTATACCTTATTCATTAACGTATTGGCATCTAAACAAAAATGAGCTTACTGGCTTGGTATTTGTTATCAAACAAACAAGCCTAATAGTTACCCACGGAGGCTTTTGAATACTATCTATATAAGGTTTTCGTACCTTGTCTCTATAAGCTTCAACTGCAATAAAGTTTTAAAATAAACGTATGACTTGATATTTTGTTTATGAAACATGTATCCGACAACTTGGTATTTTAGGAAAAATCTTATGCAACAAAATCGTGTGGATCCGTTAACCAATGGTGCGACGGCAGTTATTACCCATCAGGTTGCCAAGGATAAACATCCCGAATACGAAGCATGGTTAAATGAAATTGCTCCACATTGTAAAAGCTCGCCGGGGCATCTGGATCTGAACGTGATTCGGCCTATCGCAGGATTGACTGAAACGTATACGATTATTATTCGCTTTGATAACCAATCACATTTACGGGGCTGGATGGAATCGGCCAAACGCAGTGAGCTGATAGCCCAAGTTTCACCATTACTGGTGAAAGGCGATGATTTTTATATTAACAGCGGGCTGGATTTCTGGTTTACCCCGGAGCAGGCAAATACCAAAATTCCTATTCGTTGGAAACAGGCTTTGGTCACCTGGTCAGCTATCTATCCGCTGGTACTGATGTTGCCATTTTTGTTGCCACCCATTCACAGGTTGGGACTGCCTGATAATCATTATCTCGACACATTGATCATTACCGGTATTGCGGTTTTGCTAATGGTTTATGTGGTAATGCCGCGCTACACCAAATTAATTCACGCATGGCTGTTTCGAGGTTGTTAGGTTTAGAAAAAGGATCTTGAGATCAAGAGGCTTCAAATGCTGGCTATTTTACTCGAACCAGATGATTACCCCATCGGTACTATGAAATGACTTTAGAACGGAAGATTGCTGGGCTTTTTAAGCTTGATGATGACAACTGGATGAGGCACGCAAACCCCATTAGTGTTTGGACCCGATACTCTGTGCTTCCTGTTATCGTTCTCGCGTTCTGGAGTAGAGAGTGGATAGGCTGGTGGTGTTTGGTGCCAGGGCTGTCATCGCTTCTCTGGTTATTTTTCAATCCAATTCTTTTCAAAAAACCGAAATCTACCAAAAACTGGGCATCGAAGGCTGTTCTGGGCGAGCGTGTTTTTTTGAACCGGGATATTGTTCCAATACCGGATAGCCATAACACTCCGCTACACGGCATTCTTAATGGAATTTCGTTGATAGGCGTACTGGTATCGGTCTGGGCGACTGTTTATTTCTCAGTATGGGGCGCTGTATTAGGTGTTGCATTGGCTTATCTTGGCAAGAGCTGGTACCTGGACCGAATGGTCTGGCTATACGAAGATATGAAGGATAAAAACGAGCTTTATCGTAGCTGGGAATATTAGGGCTTGAATCAAGTCACGAGGTACACATTCCAGCTCCCTCATGAATCCTATTATGACGATTATCAATAACGCCAAAAACAAAATAAAACGAAATCTTCATTCCAAAAAACCAATAGAGATATCGCTTTTTTTCCTCAGCTCCATCTCACTGAATATTATTAAATCTCACTTTAGTTAATCTAATAAAAAAGCCATCCAACCCAAACTGTCTACCTAGCTGATCACTCCATCCTGTGCCGTTATGAAATGGTCGTTAAGACTTAAGTCATAAATTTTATTTATACCGAACATAAATATTTATGCCTTTTATTTATTGCCTCTCTGGTCTAGATTAAAAAAACCAGAAATGACTGGTCATCAGTGACACGCTTTTCCGCCTATGGAATTGCAAATCGAAAGGATGAATATTTTGGCATTACTAGATCTGGCAACAGCATGTAAACACATTGCTTTTACGGTTGGTCGAGGCGTCATTACTGGCATGTTGGACGCCTCGAACTCAACCAATGTAAAGGGTAAACCCCAACATCAGCCCGATATCATTACCAATGATATCCTGGTCGATGCCTTCTCGTGGACCGGCTACCTAGCCCGGAAATTGTATTCGTAACAAATACAAATTCGTTTCCCAATGTTCACCACCAAGGAGAAGGCTTAAATGTCGATTTCCCATCCGATTATTGCCGTTACCGGTTCGTCAGGAGCCGGTACTTCAACCGTAAAACATGCTTTTGAAGATATTTTTCGCCGGGCAAATATCAAACCCGTCGTTATTGAAGGCGATAGCTTTCACAAATATACCCGTGAAGAAATGCGTGCTGAAGTCATCAATGCTGAAGCAGAAGGCCGCTCGCTGACCCACTTCGGGCCGGAAGCAAACTGTCTGGATAAATTGGAAAAACTATTCCAAACCTACTCTGAAACTGGTCGTGGCGAAAAGCGTCACTACATTCATGATCAGTGTGAAGCCACCAGATATAACCAACCTCCCGGCACTTTTACCAAGTGGAAAGAAATCGATAATGACAGTGATTTACTGTTCTATGAGGGGTTGCATGGCGGTGTGGTGACTGATGAAGTCAATATTGCCCAGTATGCCGATCTGTTGATTGGTGTGGTGCCGGTTATCAATATCGAATGGATTCAGAAAATCAAACGTGACTGTGCCAACCGTGGCTATTCACAAGATGCCGTAGTAGACGTCATCCTCAAACGGATGCCAGATTATATTCACCATATAACACCACAATTTTCCCGCACCCATATCAACTTCCAGCGGGTGCCTCTCATTGATACGTCCAACCCTTTTGTGATGCGTGAAATACCGACCGCGGATGAAAGCCTGTGTGTGATCCGTTTCAAGAACCCGCAAGTGGCGGATTTTCCCTATTACCTGTCGATGCTGAAAGACTCGTTCATGTCACGTCCCAACAATATCGTGGTGCCTGGCGTCAAGATGGGCCTGGCGATGGAAATCATTCTGACACCGTTCGTCGAAAGGATAATGGAGAAACGCAAGCGAGGTTAAAGATGCTGTAACGGTCGATTGAGAGAACGTTTCAGATGGGAATGTTCTGATTATGAAACGATATGAATTTTTATCGACTGGATACTTACACACCAAAAAACCGATAGAAATAACGCAGTTTTTCCTGAGCTTCTTCCAGCGAAATCTGGGTAAATCTCACTTCGGTATGGGCTTGTTGCTGGGCCAGTAAAAAGGCATCAAGTACAAACAAGGTGCCAACTTTGGGATAGCCGCCCATGGTCTGACGATCTTTCAGCAAGATGATTGGCTGACCATCAGGGGGCAGTTGAATGGTGCCGTAGGGGATGCCTTCGGAAATAATGCCCTGCACATTAGGCATTATCGGTTCGCCTTCCAGCCTTATCCCCATGCGATCGCTTTGCGTCGAAATCCGATAGGTCCAGTGATAAAGCTTTTCCAGTTCGGCTTCGTCAAATTGATCAGTTTGTTCGTTAGGAATGACGCTGAGAATTAAAGAGCGCTGGTAATCAGGGATAAATAAGGGTGGTACATGTGTTGTCAGTTTTGGTTTGTGTTGACTGCATGGCAAAAAGTCATCGGCTTTTAACGGATTGCCGTAACCGTCAATGCCGCCGATTTTTTCTCGCATGACCGTCGCGACAGAGCCAAAGCTGGGCTGCAATTCAAAACCATCCTGTATTGCCAGGTAGCTGCGTATTCCTGAAGAGGCATGGGCAAAACTCAGTTTATCTCCCACCATGAGGGTATGCGTCTGCCAGTTATCAATGGGTTGGTTATTGAGAGTGGCGTTCATTTCGGCGCCGGTTATGGCAATAGTGGTATTAGCTAATACTTCAAGTTGTAAACCACCAAAACATATCTCCAACGCAGGACTGTTAGACCGGTTATTAAGTAAGCGGTTTGCCCATAAAAAAGCATGTTCATCGGCAGCACCGCCGGGGGAGAGTCCGATATGTTGATAGGCAAAGCGTCCCAAATCCTGTACCAGCGTTAAAATGCCGGGTTTGAGCACTTTTAAACCTGGCTGCGTCATTCGAGCTGGCCTCCTGCCAACAGAAATTCGGCTTTGCTGACCGAGACAAATTTCACTCTGTCACCGGGACGCACCGGGCATAATTTCGGGCTGTGACGATCAAACATTTTCATCGTCGTACGTCCCAGAATATTCCAGCCACCAGGTGTACTGATCGGATAAACCGCTGTTTGTTGATCGGCAATGGCAACTGAACCAGCTGCAACATGAGGCCGTGGTGTTGTCAGTCTTGGTGTGGCGAGTTGGTCGGATACATTGCCCATATAAGCAAAGCCAGGTGCAAAGCCAATGGCAAAGATTTGATAAATGGTTTCACTATGCCGTTGAATAACGTCATCAATGCTGATTTGATGATACTCGGCAACATGTTGTAAATCAGGCCCCACCTCGGGGTGATACCACACCGGAATCTCAACCAGATTACCCATTTCGGTCGGGCTGATATTCAAGTTGGCGAGATGCTGCTGAATTTTATCCTGAATACTGGGGAAGTCATTCTTGCGGGGATCATAACAAAGCATCAGGGTGGTATAGCTTGGTACAAGTCCACGAATTTCTTCCTGAAATTCTTTTTGCAGGCGTTTGGTGGCGGCACGAATGATGGGGACCAGATCCGTATTTATCTGATCACCAAACCGGATTAACACGGCATCCGGTCCAGCATGTTCAATATGAAACTCGAGTTTCATCAGCAGCGATATAGTTTGTTGAAGGAGTTGCGGATATGTCGAACAGCCTTAACCGATTCAGCGTTATCACCATGTACACATAATGTGTCGGCATCAAGCTTTAATCGCTGACCATTTCGGCTGATGACGCTACCTTCGGTGGCCAGCAATAACGCCTGTTCAAGGATTTGCTGTTCTGAATGATAAACAGCGCCTTCCTGAGTGCGGGGGCGCAGTTGGCCGTTATTCTCATAGGCACGATCAGCATAGGCTTCGAATAGTAATTTGATACCAAACTCTGCAGCAATCGATTCAGTTTTACGATTATCAGTGGAGGCCAGCACCATCAAGGGCAAGTTGCTATCGTAAGAGGTAATGGCCTCAAGTACTGCACGCAGAATATCGGGATCTCGCATCATATCGTTGTAGAGCGCGCCATGTGGTTTGACATATTCAACACGAGAATCATGTGCCCGGCAGATGCCATCCAAAGCGCCAATCTGATATTGCACCATGGAAATAATTTCCAGTGGTGTGCATTGCATGCTGCGACGGCCAAAGCCAATCAAATCGGGATAACTTGGATGGGCGCCAATTTGTGTTTTGGCTTGTTTCGCCAACAGGACAGTTCGGGTCATGGTGACTGGATCAGAAGCATGAAAACCACAGGCGATATTGGCCATATCCACCAAGGGCATAATCTGTTCATCCATCCCCATAGACCACGGCCCGAGACTCTCGCCCATATCACAGTTCAATAGCAGTTTTTTGATTGGGAGTTGGCGTTGGTTCATGGTTCAGTTGGTTCAGTAAATGAAACGGTAGGTAAAGGATACACCCTTATTTTAACGACAGTAATTTGTCTTGGTTAGCAGTAACATTCAATAGCAGGTATGCTTATTTAGAGGAATGGTTCCTGTGACACGAACTTATAAAAACCTTAAATGTCACAGGTTTTATTCGTTTGGCAGCAGCCTCAAATAATAAGACTAAACCAGCGTGAGTGAGTGCTGTGTGTATGTTAGCCAAACGTTTGCAGACCCTAAGCAGCGAAATAGCAAAGGGTTATATAAATGGAGAGAGTAGTAGACGTCCACCAGACGGTACTGTTTTCTGTTCGAAATAATTAATAATAATTGAGGGCAGGTGCTTATGGTATCTAACGATCTAAATAATAGCTCGACGCCTAACTGGGCCAGTATTCTTGGCGTAGTGGCGATCATGCTTGGTGTCTTTCTGACAGCAATGCATGGCACAGAGCTGATGAAACAATCTGTATTGACTTCAAATATGCCGGCATCGGGCGAAATGCCTGCGGCTGATTGTCCTTTAGGCGAACTTGATGAAGAAGGTATCACGCTGGAGCAGTGTGAATTCCTTGTTGATTACGTTCAAGGTGTTGCACAGGCGACCCCAGAGGGATTCCCGGGCACGATGATGACTCTGGCATTAATCGGTACCTTACTTGCGTTTGCATCAGTGATTATCGGTGGCGCTTTAGTGAACTATACCTCATGGTCTTCCATGGCAGCAGTGGTGGTATTTGCAGGACTGGCAATAGTTGATCTGCTGCAGTTTGCAACTGTGGTGAACGCGGGACCTATTTTGCGAGGCATGTATCTTTGGAGCATCCTGCTGTGGTTCATTCTGCATTTGATGTTACTGGTCGGAGCTCTTGCTGGTCGACATACCGAAGCGGCACGAATTGCCTGATTCTCACAAATAATTAATTGGAAGACATTATGCAAAGACAAGGTTTTAACAGAGCGGTCGTCGTCCTTCACTGGTTGCTGGCCGTATCCATCTTTTTTCTCTTCATTTCCAGCTGGTGGATGATGGGGCTACCTTTACCGTCTGAGGAGCTTCAATTCCGGGCTTTCCCGTTTCAATTGCACAAAAACATCGGCTTGACGCTGGTGGTACTGCTGATTGTGATGCTTTACATGCGATTTAAATATCCACCGGCTCCACCGTCGGCACAGGATATGACGCCGTGGATGCATAAATCAGCGATTCTGGCGCACATTGCCATTTACGGTCTGATCTTTTTTGTCTGTATCAGTGGTTATCTCTCTTCGGCGCATACCAAGTGGGATACCGTAGTGTGGTGGTCATTTACCTTGCCACGCATTGCTGAAGCCAACGAAGATATGAATGAATTCTGGGGTGAGTTACACACTTACTCAGCATGGATTCTGTTGGCATTAGTTGCTGTGCATGTCAGTGGGGCGATTTACCATTCGTACCGAAATGACGGCATTATCAGACGCATGATGCGTTGGTAAGAATTGCTGTAATGCAAAAATTGAAGGGCCGCTTTGCGGCCCTTTTTTTTGTAACCGCCGACAGGGATTTTCATTGTCGGCGTAAGTTTTCAAGCAATGTCTGGTGAAATTTATCAGGCGCCTGAATTTGTGGCGAATGCCCCAACTCTTTAAAAGTGATCAAAGTGGCATTCGGTATTTGATCAGCCACTTGCTGACTGATTTTTGGGTAGTTACCCAGCTCAGATTGTTTGTCTTTTGGTGCCAGGTTTTTACCAACCGCTGTATTATCCTGTTCGCCTATCAGCAATAAAGTTGGCACCTGCAGATTTTTAAATTCATACACTACTGGCTGAGTCAGAATCATGTCGTAGGTCAACGCTGAGTTCCAGGCGACAATTTCCTTTCCCGGGCCACGAAACATGCCGGCCTGCATTTCCACCCACTGATCGTATTCAGGCTGCCAGGTCCCTGCGTAATAGGTATTTTTTTGATAATTACGAATGCTCTCTGCATTGGTTTTCAGAGCATTTTGATACCAGCCATCGATTTCACGGTAGGGCACCCCTTTAGCCAGCCAGTCCTCAAGGCCTATGGGATTTACCATCACTAACTGCTGAACCTTGTCAGGATTTAGCAAAGCATGACGAGTGGCCAGCATACCGCCCATTGAATGGCCCATAACCGAGTAACGCTCAACAGCTAAATAATCAAGTAAAGCGCTGGTGTTGGCGGATAATTGATGAAAGCTGAATTGATAGTGCTCAGGTTTACTCGATTTACAGAAGCCGACTTGATCCGGTGCGATAACACGATAGCCATTCTCTGTCAGAAATTGAATAGTGCCTTCCCAAGTGGCTGCGCAGAAGTTTTTACCATGCAGCAGCACCATTGTCTGACCATTGGGTGTTTCAGGCTGAATATCCAGAAAGGCCATCTCAAGTGACTGACCTTGTGAATCAAACTGGAAATAGTCAACGGCAAACGGATACTCAAAACCTTCCAGCCTCGGACCGTAATTATGTTCCGTGGCCAGAACCGGCAGGGTGAACATCATCAAAGCGATGCAAAGCAGGCGAGACATAAACATTTTCTCCATAAACAAGCCCAAACGATGATGGTGATGGTTTTATTACGACTCTAGCTGCTTATAGCTGTGGCTATCAAACCAATTATCCAGCCAATCAAAGCAATCATAAGGACTAAAATGCTCAGTAATACGGCAATAAAGATAATATTCTCGATCAGCGATTTACGATAAACTTGTTGGGGTTGTTGCTGATATTTATCCAAAAGTGCTGCATTACGTTTATTGGCTTTCCAGACAAAATCAAACACATCGCCAGCAACCGGAATAGCACCTAATACGGTGTCAATCATCATATTAATGACCATTCTGCCCAGAATCATTCGTGGTACGCCTATTTGGTGAGCTTTGTAGATGATAACGCTGGATAACAGCCCGCCTATAAAATCGCCGATGCCAGGAATCAGACCAATAAAGCCGTCTAGCCCGATTTTATAGCCACCCGGAAGGGTAATGCTCTCATCGAGAAACCAACTTAAACGTTCGACAAAGCGACTTTTTGTTTTCATGATTCGATATCCTTATTTTAGTCTTGTTGATAATACGCATATTTTAACGGGGGTTTAAGCTTGACCAGTTCACCATCAACTTCTGCTACTTCAATAAAGGTTGCTGTTCAGCTGCTGTTCTCATGCAGTAAAGTGGTTAGCATACTGTAATTCAATTGCCAGTCTGCCATCTTTTCCGACCGCCGCAATCTGGGAAAGAACTTGTTATTTCAGGCACTCACGCGGTAATTACCTTATCTGCACAGCCAGCTTATTTATTAACAAACTCTGTCAATGAGTCGGGCCACTGATTACTGTTCATACCAACCATCGCTCTGTTTAATAAATGATTGCTTGGTGAGATAGGTAAAATCACCCTTTGACCAGTGATAGCGAGAAATCAGTATATTGCTCGGATCACCCTCTAGTAGATTAAAACTGTTGGGGAATCCCGGTAATAAACGGTCGGAAGTCGTTGTTCCGGCATGAGAGACAATAATGCCACCGTGAACATGGCAATAATCCAGATGTACATGGCCACTAAGAATGATATCCGGGCCATTGGCCTGAAAAGCTTGGATAGCTTGTTCAGATCGACCAATCAAGCCACGATGTTGATGCCCGGTAGGTAACCAGAAAGGATGATGTGCCACCAGAATCTTGATTTGCTGGGGTGAGGCGGATTCAAAAAACGCAGCGATCCGTTTGATTTGCTGGGCATTGATACGTCCTTGGGACCAATCCAGCGAATTGCCTACTCTTCTGGCCGTGTTGATACCGATGACTTTATATGTCTCTGTTTCAGTTGTTGGTTCCAAATCTGCAGCAATAAAGCGTTGCCATTTTTTCCAGGGGTAGAGAAACCGTTCATGCAGTCGGTAAGTACTTAAATCATGATTGCCGGGGATAATTAAATAAGGGGCAGAAAGCCTTTCAAGAAAATTAGCGGCCTGAATAAACTCGCTGGTTTTAGCTCGCTGTGTCAGATCCCCACTGATGATAATCAGCTCTGGGGACAATTCAGTTATTTTCTTTTCGAGTGCCGATATCACTTCGGGTATCAACCGGCCAAAATGTAAATCCGAAATATGTAAAATTCGTTTCATACACAACCTCTGGCTGGTGGCGGGGGGCTATTAAGACATTGCTTAACACCTGACATTTTTAATTGTCCTGACTTCTGCCTTCCTAAGCCTTAATGTAAAGCAATATCATCGCAAGAAGTTATTTAAGTACTTGTCTTTTATGGAAAAATAACTTAAAAGGAAAGTTGGAATTATTTCCAGCGAATTTCAAGGAGGGGGGGATGAAACAGCTTAAAAGGGTTATTTTCACCGTTTTTTGTTTTAGTTTTATGACGACAGTTCAGGCCAATGATTTCGATATCGTCGGCCTGAAATTAGGTATGACCTTTGAAGAAGTAGAAAAGACGCTGCTTGATTATGGCGCGAAACCGGAAAGTATCCAGCAGCAACATCAAT
Source organism: Methylophaga sp. UBA3613 (assembly GCF_002375415.1). Classification (NCBI taxonomy): domain Bacteria; kingdom Pseudomonadati; phylum Pseudomonadota; class Gammaproteobacteria; order Thiotrichales; family Piscirickettsiaceae; genus Methylophaga; species Methylophaga sp. UBA3613. The sequence continues at coordinate 413,419 of NZ_DFLS01000004.1, forward strand.
ATTTTCAATACCACGACGGCGCTGAACTCCACAAAACAGAGACTTTTCTGCATAGCGTGACGGCTGGAAAAGAGGTGATGGGGGAAAAAGGCCGGGATCAGGATAGCTTCATTGTGAATTTTTCGTCGCCACCGGAACAGTCTCGGGTTGTGGCGATTACTCGAATTGTCACAACACGTAATAATCCCACGACAGTAGGCCAATACATGGCGGCCCTTAACGATAAATATGGAGAAGCTCAGACGATAGGGAGTCGTCTTGTCTGGTGGTTTCCAGAGGGGAAGCAGAGTTGTTATTCCGCCACCAATCTGGTGATGTCGCCAGATATTGATCAGATTATGAAAAGTATTTTTTTGTCGAGTGGGAACCGATATTTTCTGGATAGATTTCAAAATACCAAACTCACCAGTGTTGATGATTGTGCAGGCTATCTTGTATACGAATTGGGCATGTTACAGCCAGATGCACCAGCCAATAGAGTCACTGCCACCATGATTGATGCACCAACGTGGGTGAAAGCTAACCTGAAATCCATGGAATGGGTTGAGCAGCTGCAAACCGAAGCCACTGAAGCCAGACTTGCTGGCAGTAGTAAACCTACTTTATAAGGAACAAGCAGATGAAAAAAATACTTATTATTAGCCTACTTTCTCTTTGGATGACAGCCTGTGGTTCAGGGCTGGAAGGCACTTATGCTGATGATATTGGCATCTATAACTACACCTTTGAACCGAATGGCAAAGTGATGATTCGTGAAAAAGGACAGATGCAGGAATATGAATATCACGTTGATGGTGACCAGGTATTCATTGAGTTGAGCGAAGAGGATGAGGAAGTCCTGGTGATTAACGATGATGGTTCGCTGTCACCTAAAGGCTTGAAAAATGTTTATTTGATCAAGCAGGAATGAGTTCGGTCATTTAATATTGCACTCTTAAAAAGGCGCTTTTTTGCGCCTTTTTCTGTTTAATCATCTGGAGTTTTTTATCAATTTCCGTTTAGCTAAACTGCTTGGTTTTATTCTTTTAAGTTGGATAAATTGATATTGACTCTCAACCATAGTGACGAAACATTTTTTGTTTAATAAATTTTATTAGCCTTCTATCCTGCCGAAATTACTGACAGCTTGCTGCCAATAGATGATGTCACGGCCCACTGCCTCGGCCAATCCAGCGAGAATGAGAGGTATGAACGACTCATTGACAATCAATTCGTATTGAGAACGCTTGCGCCTTCCCGAAACCTGCTCAGCCACGCTGAGTCCTTGATGCTGGCCATGACCATAAACTGTATAAGAGGTGAAACCGACTATCTGCTCAATGGAAAGCAGGTAATCAACCAGATCTTCCTCTAGTTCCGGCGCAACATTGAGCATCAGTAAGCTGATTTCCTCTTTGATATGTTCAGGGGGGGACGTGTTCATACGCGGTCTCCAGGGTTGTTAAGAGGACGATGAAATGCTTTATAAATAATTGGAAGCATGAAAAGGGTGAGCAGGGTGGAACTGATTAGTCCACTGATGACCACGATCGCCAATGGGCGTTGAATCTCTGATCCTGGACCGGTAGCAAGCAGCAGTGGTACCAGGCCGAAAGCACAGATCGTAGCAGTCATCATCACCGGACGTAGCCGTCGCAGTGCGCCTTCCGTTACCACCGTGGCAATATCCAGACCTTTGGCTCGTAATTGATTGAAGTAGGTCATCATCACCACGCCGTTCAATACTGCAATACCCAGCAGGGCGATGAAGCCCACCGATGCTGGTACAGAAAGGAACTCACCTGTCACCCACAAACCGATCAGTCCTCCTGTCAGGGCAAAGGGAATATTGGACAAAATGATCAGCGTCTGTTTGATGGAATGAAAAGTCAGAAACAGCAACAATGCGATCAATGCAAGTGCAAGCGGCACCACAAGCATTAGTCGCGCGGCTGCTCGCTGCTGATTTTCGAACTCACCGCCCCATTCCAGACGGTATCCATCCGGCATCTCGACATTATCTGCGATCAGCTTCTGTGCCTCTTCTACAAAGCCCACCAGATCACGTTCTGCTACGTCGGTGCGGATAACGCTGAAACGCTGACCGGATTCACGGGAAATCAGAATAGGTCCTTCGACACGTACCACACGTGCTATCTCTGAAAGCGGAATCTTGCCGCCTTCAGGCAAGTCAATGAAACTATCATTTAAATGTGCCAGACCATCACCTTCAATGGCTCCATAACGCAGCATGAGAGGAATGCGTGCACTTCCTTCAATGACATTGCCAATGTTGACACCTTCAATCTCAGCACGCAGCCGGAGCTGCAGTGCATCAGCATTTAATCCCAGCCGCCCTGCCATAATGCGATCGATGCTCACCTGCAGATATTGAGATCCCTCATTGAGTGTGGCAAAAGTATCAATAGCACCCGGAATGGTTTCTACCTGCGTGGCGATCTGTTGCGCAAGGGTGTTAAGGGTAGACAGGTCGGGGCCAAACAATTTGATAGCGACATCACCCCGCGAGCCAGTGAGCATCTCCGATACGCGCATGTCGATCGGTTGTGTAAATCCATAATTGAGGCCGACGAAACGCTCCATTACCTCCCGAAGTTGCTGTTCAAGTTCTGTCTTGGTGGCGACACCCCATTCTTCAACGGGTCGCAACTGCAGGAATATATCAGTCTCGTTCAGTCCCATAGGATCCATGCCCATCTCATCAGAACCGATACGAGAGACGATGCGTGCAACCTCCGGTACCTCTTCGAGAATCGCACGTTCAACCTGACGCACGATGCGAGTGTTCGCTTCGAGGCTGATCGAAGGAATTGTTTCCAGCTGGATGAGGATATCGCCTTCATCCATGGTGGGCATAAAGGTTTTGCCTACCAGTGGAAACACCACAAAGCTGGCTGCCAGCAAAACGCCTGCGGCACTTAAAACCAGGACGGGGTGCAGCAGTGCTTTGTGCAACAAAGGCTTATAGGTTTTTGCCAGAGTCCGGCTCAGCCAAGGCTCAGAATGGGCATCAGAGCGGACAAGGAATGATGCAATGACGGGAATCAATGTCAGGGATAGCAGCAGCGATCCCAGCAGCGCAAAGATGATGGTTAAGGTTACCGGCCCGAAAAGCTTTCCTTCCAGCCCTTCCAGTGTCAGTAGCGGCAGGAACACGATGACAATGATGATAATACCGGAAGCCACAGGTGCTGCTACATCACGCACTGCACGGTAGATAATATGCAGGTGTGGCAGTCTACGTGTGCCGCGCTGATGCGCGAGGGATGACACAATGTTTTCGACGATCACGATGGATGAGTCGACCAGCATGCCGATGGCGATAACCAGCCCCCCCAGGCTCATCAAATTGGCTGACATCCCCATCTTTCCCATCATGAGGAAAGTGAATAAGGCGGATAAGGGCAGGATGATAGCCACAGTGAGGGCGGCACGCACATTGCCAAGGAACAGGCCAAGCAGGATGATTACCAAAACTACAGCTTCCAGAAGGGCAGAAGATACGGTGCCTACCGCACTTTCGATCAGTACCGTACGATCATAAAAAACGCTGATCTGTGTGCCCTCTGGCAAGGTATCTTGCAACGTCTGCAGCCTGGATTTAACGCCTTGTACAACTTCACGGGAATTGGCGCCACGCAGGCCGATCACCAGGCCCTGCACAGCTTCTGCTCCACCATCCGCCGTAACTGCGCCATAGCGCTCCATACTCCCAGTGGTGATACGTGCCACTTCTGCTAGCGGAATGCGATCACCCTCAGCGTTGACGACGAAGGTATTGCTGATGTCTTCAAAGCCGTTAATCGCCCCTTCTACACGAACCAGAATGACTTCCTCTCCCTGGTCGATCCGTCCGGCACCATCATTTTTGTTGTTGGCGCTGAGTGCGTCGGCGATATCCTGCAAGTTAACACCCATTGCTCTCATGGCTTCACGAATAGGTTTGACTTCATAGGTGCGCACAAAGCCGCCGAGCGAGTTCACATCAGCAACTCCGGGCACGTTACGCAGCGCCGGACGAATGGTCCAGTCGAGCAGGAAGCGCTTTTCCTCCAGTGTCATGGATGGATTGTCGATGGTAAACATAAACATGTCGCCCAGTGGTGTGCTCATCGGTGCCAGTCCACCGCTGATGCCTCCGGGGAGATTGTCCCAGACATTGCTGAGCCGTTCGCTAACCTGCTGGCGCGCCCAGTAAATATCCGTACCGTCCTCAAAATCCAGTGTGATTGAGGTGAGTGCATACTTGGATATAGAGCGCAGCATGGTTTGGTATGGAATACCCAGCAATTCTACTTCCACAGGTTGTGTGATAAGCGACTCAACTTCCTCCGGAGTCATACCCGGCGCCTTGATGATGATCTTGACTTGTGTTGGCGAAATATCGGGGAAGGCATCAATAGGTATATTGAGCAGTGCACGACCACCAAAACCAATCAACAATATTGACAGCAATAAAACCAGCAGACGCTGACTGAGGGACCATTGAATAAGTGAAGACAGCATTATTCAGCTCCACCCAAACCGAGTTGAATCCCCTTGAGAACAGCGGTGCCCTGAATGGCGATCTCCTCGCCAACCGCAATGCCTTCGGATGCCAGATAGTTAGCGCCGATGGATTGTAGTTCCAGAGTACGTGCTTCAATCCCTGCAGCTGTTCGTACATAAATTATCGTTTCACCGCCGGTATGCACGACCGCACGGTCAGGAATGAGCACACCATTGTCGACCGGTGGCAGCACAATAGATAAGACCTGCCCCGTGGTGAAAGAAGTATTGGTGTTAAACTCCGCCAGCAATTTAATCGTCTGATTACTGCTGTCGATGACCAGATCCTTCTGGCGCAACGTCAACGTCTCGCCACTATTGGCAATACTCAGCTGATGGCCAATCTCCAATGCTTCTGCTGCTTTGGCAGGAATATGAGTGCTGACCCAACGGCGAGTACCTGCATTCAGCGTAGCGATGATTTGTCCAGCCTCTACATAGCTGCCGACGTTATACATGCGCTGTGAAAGGACGCCATCCTCCTGCGCCACCAAATAGAATTCTCCCAGGCCCGAACCCTGATTGCGCAGCGCCTCTAGTTTTGCGCTATCGAAACCGCCTTGTGCCAGATGTGATCGCGCAGTACGTTCAGCGAACGCGGCTTGTTGCTTTAGCAGGCGGGTTTTTGTCAAACGCTGTTTGGAGATAATGCCATCTTTGTATAGAGACTCGTCTTTGCGCAGTTCGAAGTCGGCTCCTTTCAGAGCGGAGACGGCATCTATCCAGGTATTTTGCAGGGGCAAGATGGAAGGGCTACTGAAGGTGGCGAGAATAGTGCCAGCAGTTGCACTCTGCCCAGGTATGAGGTTCCATGAAACCAGTGTACCGGCCCAAGGAGTTGTCAGGCTTGCTGCACTGTCCGGTGAGTTGACGACTGTCGCGGCATATCGTGCGCCGGAGCTCGTGTCCACTGGTATGGCTGGAGCAAAGACAATCCCCATCCTGGTTACATCTTCACTGTTAATAGGCACGATCTCCTGAGCACTCAGAGATGCAGAAAAAATTGCCAAAACAACCACAATGAATTTCTTGCGGAAAAAAAAGCTCATGGCAGGACTCCAACGATTTGGTTAAATTCAGTAATCAGGCGGGCGTGTCGCAGAGTAATCACTTCAAGCTCACGGGCACTCCGGCGCGACTGCTGCAAGGCGATGACTACCTGACTTATATCGGTCTCGCCGGTAACGAAAGCGGTTTTTGCCATCTCCCACTGCTGACGAGCCAGCTGGGCCTGCTCCTTGCTGAGTGGCAGAGATTCATTCAATGTGAAAAGCTCGTGGGCAACCTCATGAAGTTGCAGGTTTAATTCACGGTAAGTATTGAGGTAGCGCACATCAGCGTCGACCTTGTTGCGACGTGCCGAACTTGTTGAAGCATTGACATGTGCGCGACCGCCGAAGGGGATTGTCAATGAGAGTGCTAAGGCATCTTGATAATCGTTCTGATTACCGGCTCTTTGACGCCGTGACCCGATGCTGAGAGTGGGGCTGCCTAGTGCATCCAATTCTGTCTTGTCGATTTCGGCTGCTGCCAGATCAATATCGCTTCTTAACAGCCGCAACAAAGGATGTTCTGGGCTGACTTCTTCAGCTGTTAGGAGGGATTCGATATGCGGCTTTGCTGGTCGCCTATTCAGACCAGTCAGCATCTGATATTTACGTTCAGCATCAACACGAGCAGCTTCTGCTGCCAGTTCATTTCGTTGCTGGGCCAGCAGCAATGTTTGAGCCTGTAAAACATCACGCCGTGCGGTTTCGCCTGCAGCATGTAAGGACTCAGCGATTGACAATAGTTGCCGAGCATCTGCTGTAGCCTGTTTTTCTGTGGTTAACAGAGTATCTGCATCCTGCATGTCTGCCAGTACCTGGCGTAGTTTTCCTGCCATAGTCAAAGTAAAAGCTTTTTGCCACGCTGCTACCTGGGCATTGTATTGTTGTCCCCGGGCCTGCATGGAATTTCTCTCTCCCGATCGCCACAGCGGTAGAGCTATGCCATAAGTGAGCTCGCGTTCACCGAGGTTACTGAGCATTTGATCATCGATATAGTCCAGTTGCGCGCTTGGCCGGCCAGCAATCCAGCTTTCACCAACATCTACCATGGCCTGCGCCTGCTCTGTCCGTACTTCGGTTTCCAAAGCTTCAGGGGCATGGGCTAACGTCTGTTCCAGCAGGGTAGTAAAATTTAAATCTTGAGCCTTGATAAGTGGCGCATGATCTAGTTCCTGAGCGTGCAGATTTGGCGTGGTCATGAGCGCAACTAAAATGGTTAATGCTCTAAGGCGTTGTATGTGTGTTTTTTTCACTTTGTAATGTTTCCCTTTGTCAGTTGGGATAGGGTGAAAGCTTTTACGTCAGCCTAAGTCAGAAGTTGTAAATAAATTGTCAACCCGTTGAGTTGACTTTTTTTTGACATGGGCCGATGGACACTGACAAAGTTATTGATTGGTGTAGGGGGTGGCAGTGAAAGTGCTGGTAATCGAAGACAATCGCGACATTGCAGCAAACATTGCTGACTATCTCGAACCTAAGGGACATGTGCTCGATTTTGCTGCGACTGGACCACATGGTTTGAAGCTCGCGCTGAGCGAGCGTTATGACGTGATTGTCCTTGATATTATGTTGCCAGGACTTAATGGCATGGAGGTATGCAGGCGTCTGCGGAGTGAAGGCAGCAACGATGTGCCGGTGCTGATGCTGACAGCCCGTGATCAGCTTGACGATAAATTAGAGGGATTTCAGGCGGGGGCCGATGATTATCTTGTGAAACCTTTTTCAGTGAAGGAGCTCGAGGTGCGGCTGCAGGCACTGATAAAACGTGGCAGCTCACACACACCACGGACATTGATAGTGGGTGATTTACACTACGATCCCCAGACACTTGCTGCGACAAGAGCTGGTCAGCTTTTGGAACTCAATCCTGTTCAACGCAAAGTGCTGGAGCTATTGATGAGAAATACTCATCGTGTTGTCACCCGTGAAGAACTGGAGCAGCACATTTGGGGAGATATGCTGCCCGATAATGATGTGTTGCGGATGCACATCTACAGCCTGCGCAATGTGGTTGATAAACCGTTCGACACCAAACTGATTCACACTATTCATGGAGCGGGCTACCGACTGGTTGCCGAGCCATCACTTCCATGAAATCTAACGCATCCCTTAAATTTCGAATACTCACTGCACTTGTACTCATCGTCAGCATCACTAGTTTTTTGTTTGCAGGAGGGGTGTTGCTGATCAAGTCACAACTGGAGGCAAGAGTTTTCGGTGACATGGTCGCTGAGCAGTTGCGAGTGCTAACGGCGCAACTGGATGATGGCAGTTATCATGAAAATGCATTATTCACCGGCTGGGAATTTCTTATTGGTGATAAAAACACCAATATTGCTCCAGAGTTCGCTGAGTTGGAGCCAGGATCTCATCACACGGTCTCAATGGGGGATTCGGTTTATCAGGTTGAAGTGGGCGAATGGAATGGGAGTCCTGTTTATTTGACCTACGATATTACCGAGTGGGAAGCACAGGAACATGCTGTATTACGTATGCTTCTCTATGGTCTTTTTCTGGTATTGATCGTGGCGATTGTTATGGGGTTGAGTGCTACAAGGGCAATATTAGCACCGGTGCAGAATCTGTCGCGACGACTCATAGATATTGAGCCGGGACAAACCGGCTTACGTATTGCTGTTGATTATGTCGGCACGGAGATCGGTCAGATTGCTTCCTCGTTTGACAAATATCAGGAACGTTTAGAGAAATTTGTCGAAAGGGAGCGATCTTTTACTGCAGCGGCAAGTCACGAGTTACGCACGCCGCTGACCGTGATGATGGGGGCCCTGGATGTACTCTCGGCCGATACGCATAGCCCTGCGTCGCAGCGAGCATTGGAGCGTATAAACCGAGCCTGTACAGAAATGCTTGCCTTCATCGAAGCGACGCTTCTTTTATCACGCGAAGAAAGCAGCCAGATCCATCAGGACAGCTCCATCGACCTCGCGGCCCTGGTAGAGCAATGTCTGGAAGATTATGCCGGACAGATAGCTGACCAATCATTGCTGATTGAACGTGATTACGTTGGCACGCCGCAATTATTTCTACCCGTTAATCTGGTGCAGATAACCGTTAGCAATCTGCTGCGAAATGCTATCGAGCATACTCAGGGAGGAATCATACGGATTCACATTAGCGACAATGAATTTTCGATTAGCGACACGGGTGAAGGTATCCCAGCCGACAAGCTAAATCAGGTGTTTGAACGGAGTTACAGTACCAAGGTTGGTGGGACAGGGCTGGGATTGAATCTCGTTAGAAGAATTTGTGATCGATTGCACTGGACGATGACATTAGATAGCACGCTCGGTCACGGAACAATAGTTAAAGTGATTTTCCAGCAAAAAATTAAGCAAAAACCTAAACCTTTTTAAGGAGATTATCGGCAAGCTATTGCAGAAACACTCTCTAAGAGGGGCTTACACTCCGAATAAACGACCAACCAAAGCCGTCAGTCCCATTGCTAACGCCCCCCAAAACACCACACGTGAGACGGCTTTTGCAACGGGCGCTCCCCCAATCATTGCTGATAATGCGCCCAAAATCGCTAATGCTATTAAAGCACTGATGGAAACACTTAGTATCAATTGATTACTGGAGACCAGCAGCACCACCATCAAGGGTAGCAGCGCGCCAACTGTAAAGGTAATAGCAGATGATAACGCGGCCTGTACTGGACGAGCGGTAAATTCCTCAGAAATTCCCAGCTCATCTCGAGTATGAGCAACCAAAGCATCCTTATCCGTCAGCTGTTTTGCTACTTGCTGAGCAAGAGATTTATCCAGACCGCGATGAATGTAAATCGCGGTCAATTCTTCATACTCATGAAGCGGATCAGTTGCTAACTCGACGCGTTCACGCTCAATATCGGCTTTTTCAGTATCAGCCTGTGAACTAACGGAGACATACTCTCCTGCGGCCATGGACATAGCACCTGCAACCAGGCCTGCTACGCCTGTCATAAAGATGATCTCCGTTGATGCACCTGCCGCCGCCACACCAACAATAAGGCTTGCTGTGGAAACAATGCCATCATTTGCTCCCATTACCGCGGCACGAAGCCAACCAACATGTTGCGTTTTATGAGATTCAGTATGTTTTATCATTAAGGATCTTCCGATGTTGATTGTTTATATGCATATGTTTGAAAGCAGATATATGCGGCAGACTTTTACTGTTTTATAAACATAAACTTATTTGTAATAAGATGCATGGAAAACACTTTCACAGTATTCATGATTTCGATCCGATAGTCGTCCAAAAAACTTAAGTTTCTCTTAAGCATGAAGACAGACAATGCCACTTCCTTTCCTTATCAGAGTGAGCATGTCATATATGTCAAACCTGGATACCACTCAACTTGAATTTTCAGAAAAATATAATGAACTTCATGCAAAAGCCTACTTTTATAAGCATGCAGATGGTTTAGCAAGAAAATTGTCAAACTGGCGAGATCAACAGATCGCCAGAAAAGCCTTAAAAATTGCGGGTGATCCGCTGAGTGTGCTTGATGTCCCTTGTGGAACAGGACGCTTTTGGAAGGTACTGACGGAAAACCCTGAAAGAATAGTCTACGCCAGCGACAATAGTCAGAAGATGATTGATATTGGGTTGCAATATCGTGAAAAACATCTCTCAAAGAAAATACATACCTTTAAAGCGTCTGCTTTTTCGTTACCAGTTAGTGACGGTTATGTAGATAATATTTTCTGCATCCGTTTGTTACATCATATTGGTCAATCTGAAGACCGTCTTAAGCTGTTAAAAGAATTTCACCGCGTCACCAAATCAACAGTGATTGTCTCGTTGTGGGTGGATGGCAATGTGAAAGCATGGAAACGTAAAAAACTCGAATCCAACAGAACTAAACGATCATATCAAAACCGCTTTGTCATTCCCCAGCATATTATTGAAAAAGAATTTCAGGAAGCTGGTTTTCGTATAAAAAACCATCTGGATTTCCTGCCGAAATATGCGATGTGGCGGACTTATATTCTCGAAAAAGATGAGAATATGTCATGCTGAAAAGCATCAATCAAAGCAGTTTATTAGGCTCTGCTGCAAACAACAGCAGCGATACTTTCGATGTGCTTTGGCGTAACAATGCACCATGGTTTGAAGCTCCCAATATTCGTCGCGGAGGCTGGAGTGGCGTTGTTAAATGTGTAGTTGATCGCTTGGGTAAACCCGAAAAAGTCTTTATCAAGCGCCAAGAAAACCACATGACAAGAACACTGAAGCATCCAATTAAAGGTATTCCAACCTTTCTGCGCGAATACCATAATATTCAATCACTGCATGCCAAAAGTATCCCAACGCTGGATGTTTTATATTTTGGTGTCAGGTCGTCCAAAGCTATTTTGGTTACAAAAGCTTTAGAAGGATACGCAAGCCTTGATGAAATTGACTTTCAGACGCTTAATGGACGGGAGAGGAAAGCGCTAATTATTCGTATTGCCGAATTGATTCATCATCTACACCGATTTCATTACCAGCATAATTGTCTCTATCCAAAACATATTATGGTTAGGTATCAATACAATGAATGGGATGTAAAACTTATCGATCTTGAGAAGTTAAAATATCGATTATTTAAAAAAAATGCAGTCATTCATGATCTGACAACCTTTATCCGACATCTAAATGGGCTTTGGACGGCTAGAGATATCGTGTTTTTTTTTCAAGCATATTTCGGTCAACAGAAAATTTCGTTAACGTCTAAAAAAATGATTCATCAGATGTGCAAAAAAATTCAACAGAAAGCGAATTCCAGGAAACAGTTTCAATCAGTATTTATGCCTTGATTCAGGTACAAAAGCAGATCTAGCCAGGCTAATGAATTAAGGCCATTAGATTAAGATATCTCGATATAAGAACGGCTCTAGCTAAGAACAATTTATCCAGATAAAAAGCGTCATGAAGCAGGTTAAAGCTGATGACATCAATCAGAATCTTGTCTAGGATATGGCCATGTTTGCCTCTCAGGTATCCGTCCCCCGCTGGCGAAATGGCAACGCTTAATTTTCAAATTACATCACTTTCATACAAGGCGCTTTGGCGCCTTTTTTATATTGAAACGTCAACGGAATGTTTATGAAGATCCCTGTGGTTAGCTTGCTTGGTTTTATTCTTCTAGGGTGTAGCAATGCGTTTGCTCAATTGAATAGTGAAGAGCGACCTGACTGGCAGACAATTTTTGATAACTATGCTGCGCAAGGCACAATTGTGGTGCTGGATGAGCGTAAAGACAACGCCAAATTGATGGTATTTAATGAACCGAGATCCAAGCAACGTCTACCACCTGCATCAACCTTCAAGATACCGCATGCGTTGTTTGCTCTGGATGCTGGCGTGGTAAAGGATGAGTTTCAGGTGTTTCCATGGGATGGGGTTGAACGTAGTTTCGCAATACATAATCAGGATCAGGACTTGCGTTCTTCCATGCGCAATTCTGCAGTGTGGGTATATGAGTTATTTGGTAAACAGATCGGTGAGGATAAAGCTCGGGAATATCTGACCAAAATCCACTATGGCAATGCCGATCCATCAGGAGACACCAGTACCTACTGGATAGATGGTAATTTGCGAATTACCGCTCAGGAGCAGGTTCAGTTTCTGAAAAAACTCTATTTAAATGAGTTGCCGTTTGACGAAGCGGATCAGCGTCTGGTCAAAGATATTATGATCGTTGAAGCTGGAAAAGAGTGGATACTCCGGGCCAAAAGCGGATGGGAAGGACAAATTGGCTGGTGGGTAGGCTGGGTTGAATGGCCGACTGGACCAGTGTTTTTTGCGTTGAACATTGATACACCCAATCGGCTGGAGGACTTGCACAAACGCGAAGCGATCGTTCGCAAAGTGCTGCAATCCATCGAAGCTCTGCCCCAAAGTAAATAAATGGACAAATAATGTTGCCTGAGAATAAAACAGACACAAAGCTCAACGAAATCACAGACTTTTTACTTGAGTTGGATGCGCTTAAACATGTGGAACGGCGTAGTTTTATTACCGGCGGTGAACGTCGCGAGAACTCGGCAGAACATTCCTGGCATTTGGCGATGGCTTGTTGGTCCATCGCTAATCATTTCAAGCTTCAACTCAATATGGAAACATTATTAAAGTTGGCGCTCGTCCATGATTTGGGTGAAATTGATGCGGGCGATACGTTTCTATATGCCAAGGATCGTAGTGCAGCCCACCATGCTGAACGCTCTTGTCTGCAACGGTTAAGCGATCATCCGGGAAACAGTATTAACGATCTTAGCGATTTATGGGAAGAGCAGGAGTTGGGTAACAGTAGGGAGGCGATGTTACTTAAGGTTGTTGATCGATTACTGCCATTTTTATTGAATATTAATAATGATGGCAAACCGTGGAAAGAGCACAGTGTGAGAAAGTCGCAGGTCGCAGGAGCACATGCTTTCATTGCTGAGTTGTTTCCGGAGATTCATCAGTGGATAACCGACAATATCGAACGGGCAGAGGCAAAAGGCTGGTTAGTGAATGACTGAGCAAGCATAATGCCGTTGAGTTAGTTGATATTAAACGGATAACGATGTGGTGAGAGGACTGACCTATTAAAATACTTTGGATAGTAGTGTTTGTGAGCACACTGGTTTGGTCAGGTATTGAGCCAAAAGACCAGTTAACGTGGTTTCTTGAGGTATTGCCAGCGCTAATCGGTGGTGCCGTTTTGTTATTCACGTATCAGCAATTTCGATTAACGCCGTTGCTATACCTGCTCATATTGCTACATTGCATCGTGTTGATGGTTGGTGGCCACTATACCTACGCCGAAGTCCCCTTATTTGATAATTTGCTGGGCTTTGAGCGAAATAATTATGACAAGGTGGGCCACTTCTTTCAGGGCTTTGTGCCGGCATTACTGGCAAGAGAAATATTAAAGCGAAAACATGTCGTCAATGGCGAAGTTTGGCTGGTAGTGTTTATTTTATCGATTTGTCTGGCTTTCAGTGCTTTTTATGAACTTATTGAGTGGTGGGTTGCTTTACTAAGCAATGAAGCAGCCGAAGCATTTTTAGGGACGCAAGGCTATATATGGGATACCCAGTCAGATATGGCAATGGCTCTGGTTGGTGCCATCGTGGCGCTGGTATTCCTTTCAGGTATGCATAATCGCCAATTGAGCAAATTACCATCCTGATTAAACTGGACCCGAAAGGATGCAGTGTAATGAATATTCGAGCATTAAAAATGATGATGGACATACCGGGTTGGTCAGGAAAAAACTAATATGCTGAAAGTGGTCTACAGCAATTCGATGTCGCAGCTGGCTGCACATCTGGCGGAAAACCAGCAACAGAATCCTTTGCCACCTCTGCAGGCTGAAACCGTGATGGTGCAGAGTAACGAGCTGGCGCGCTGGCTTAATTTATTCCTGGCCTCAAACCAATCGATTGCTGCACATATTGAATTTCCGTTTCCATCTGCCTGGTTGTGGAAGTTATTTCGCCAGGTCTGGCCGGATATTCCCCGCGAATCGCCGTATTCAACCGATGCGATGAGCCTGAAAATCTTCGAATTGCTGCCAACGATCAAAAACCAGCCGGAATTTGAGGCGATCAGTCGTTATCTTGGCGAAGCAGATGATGCTCGGAAAATGCTGGATTTGTCACAACGCATTGCTGACAGTTTTGACCAGTATCTAATGTATCGTCCTGACTGGATTGCCAATTGGGAAGCAGGTAAAACAACTAACTGGCAAGGTGCTTTATGGCAGTTGTTAACCAGGGATGATCCTGAGCCGATGCACCGGGCGCGTTTACTGCAGAAGATGCAACAGGCACTTAAAAGCAAACAGTTTCCAACTTCAATATTACCCCCGCGGATTGCCATTTTCGGGCTGACAGCGATGCCACCCATCTATCTGGATTTGCTGGCAGAAATTGCTCAACTCACCGAGGTTTCAATTTACTTTCTGTCTCCCAGTGAAGGTTATTGGGGTGATCTGCTGAATCAGAAGTCACAGGCTAAACAACGACTTTTGTTTGATGATGAAGATGACTTCACTGATAACGGCCATCCTTTACTGGCCAGTCTGGGCAAACTTGGCCAGACATTTTTTGAGCAGCTACAGGCGATTCCTCATGAAGCGGAGATGCTGTACCTGCAACCCCAGGCTACTGACATCCTGAGCCAGCTTAAGCAGGATATCTATCAGCTGGATAATGCAGATGAGCTGGTGGCCGTGGCCAGTGATGACGATTCCGTCCAGATCCATAGTTGCCACAGCGCCATGCGTGAAGCCGAAGTATTACATGATCAATTATTAAACTTATTTGAAAAACACCCCAATTTATCGCCCACCGATGTGGTGGTGATGACACCGGATATCGAAGTGTATGCTCCGGCGATAGAAGCCGTTTTCAGTAGCCAGCCTGCTGAACGGTTCATTCCCTTCAGTATCGCTAATAGGGGTGATGCACAACAGCAGACCATTATTGAGACATTTACCGATTTACTCGGGCTGCCCCAATCCCGGTTTGATGCTGAGACCATTATGCGGCTTTTGGAATGTACGGCCATCCAGCGTCAGTTCAGACTGGACCATACAGATTTGGATACCATTCGTGGCTGGTTACGCCAAACCCAGATCCGCTGGGGACTGGATGGCAAGGACAAGCAGGCATTGGGTTTACCTGCGTTGGATGCCAATACCTGGCGAGCTGGATTGGACAGATTATTACTGGGATATGCCTTACCCCCGGCCGAACGTGATCAATGGCAGTTATTTAATGCGCAGTTACCAGTCGGTGGTATATCCGGTGATCGTGCCCAATTAATGGCGCAGCTCAATGCGTTTATTGATCAACTCAGCCAATTACGTAATGAATTAAAGCGGCCGAGAACGCCGTCTGACTGGCAAATATTGCTTATGGACTGGCTGCGTAAATTGTTTTCGGTGCGAGAAGAAAACGAGCAACTGCAACTGGATGCGATTTTGAAAGCGATAGATTCGCTGACCGAAGCGGCAGTGCTAGTTGGTTTTGAACAAAAAATATCGATTGAGCTGTTGCGCGACTGGCTGGACCTGCATATTGAACTGCCCAGTGCCGAGCATCAGTTTATGGGCCGCGGCCTGACTTTCTGCGATATGGTGCCGATGCGTAGCATTCCCTTTGATGTGGTCTGCCTGATAGGCATGAATGACAACAGCTATCCGCGACGCCAGCCCAAACCCGGATTTGATTTGCTTTCCAGCGATTATCGGCGGGGTGACCGCTCACGTCGAGATGATGATCGTTATCTATTTCTGGAAGCAATTCTCTCAGCGAATCGGCATCTTTATATCAGCTATGTGGGGGCCAGTATTCATGATAACTCGCCGATCCCACCGTCGGTGCTGGTCAGTGATTTTGCCGATGTGCTTAACAGGCGCTTTCAGACCGTTGACGGCACTGAGATCTGGGAGCAGTTACTTACGCGACATCCCTTACAGGCGTTTAGTCCACGCTATTTTTCGGGGCAGCATGAAACATTATTCAGTTTTAATACTGAGGCCTGTCCACCAGTAAAAAAACTGTCTGAAGCAACAAACTGGTTTGCCGGACCACTGCCTGAAGCGGATGAAAGCTGGCGCTTTGTCAGTCTGCATCAACTGATCAGCTTTTTCAGTCATCCGGCAAGATTTCTGGCCCAGCAGCGACTGGGTATCAACTTTGAAAATGATGATGCGACGCTGGAAATTCGTGAACCATTTGTTTTAAATGGACTGGAAGCCTGGTCTGTCCGGCAACAAATGCTGGAGGGCAGATTAAACGCACTGGATAAAGCGCAGATCCAACCAGTGATACAGGCGACAGGGGTATTACCACAAGGACATTTTGCCGATTTGTTATTTGATCAGCAGCTGGAAACGGTCGATGCCTTTACTGATAAGTTACAACCGTTAACCAGCTCTCAGACAATGCAACCATTGGCCTTTGAATTTGATCTTGGTGACTTCACCTTGACCGGCCAGCTTGAGGGACTTTCAACATCCGGGCTGTTGCATTACCGGCTGGCGAAAATGAAAGCCAAGGATCTGTTAGGTTTGTGGTGTTCGCATTTGGTGTTGAATTGTGTCAGCCCTGAAGGTGTGGCCTTACAAAGCCAATTACAATGTGAAGACAACTATCTGCAACTGAACCCTGTGAACGAGCCGGAACAATTGCTGGCCGATTTATTGACGATATACTGGCAAGGCTTGCATCAACCCATCCCACTAATGCCACAAACCAGCATGGCTTATGCGTTAGCAGAGCTGAATACCGGAAAAGCCGATCCGGAGAAAGAAGCGTATAAAGCCTGGCAATCCTCAAGATTTCACCAGGGGGAAGAGTCTGATCCCTATCATCAATTACTGTTCAACGACTTACCGTTGAATGATCAATTCCGTGACCTGGCGCTGCGAGTGTATGAGCCTTTATGGGATGCGCTGCAGGGAGACAAGCTATGAAACAGTTTGATCTGCTGCAAACACCGCTTCACGATGTCAATCTGATTGAGGCCAGTGCCGGCACCGGCAAAACCTTTACTCTGGCCGGCTTGTATCTGCGTTTGATTCTGGAACATCAGCTCAATGTCGATCAGATTCTGGTGGTCACCTATACCCGAGCTGCAACACAGGAGTTGCGGGATCGTCTGCGTAAAAAACTCAGTGACGAACGCAAACTGATTCTGAATGAACAGCCACACCGCAACGAAGATTTGAAACGACTGGATCTGGCGATTCAGAGTTTTGACGAAGCAGCGATTTACACCATTCACAGTTTCTGTCAGCAGGTGCTCAAGGACTTTGCCTTTGAGTCTGGCAGTCCGTTTGAAATGGATTTGATTGGTGATGACCGTGAGTTATTACTCTCCGTTACCGATGACTTCTGGCGACAAAATGTGGTGCAGGCGGATAGCGATTTCAGTGCCTATTTACTAGCCAGAAAACAAACTCCGGAAAGCCTGCTGCAATCGATCCGTAATCTGGTGGCGAAACCCTATCTGCAGATTCAGTCGTTACCGGAAGTTGATGCAGAGGCGATCACCGAAGCATTGAATAATGCCTTTTGGCATGTCAGCCAATGTTGGCAAAAAGAGTCTGAACAGATTACTGCCTTTCTGCACAGTGGTGGTCTGAGCAAAACCAGTTACAAACCTGAAAAAGTTGAAAGACTGCTGGTTCTACTACAACTTGTTTTCAATGAACAATCCTGTCCGTTAGCCTGGGATGAACTGCTGGAGTTGGCCACGCTGGAAAAAGCCGAGGCCAGTTTGAAAAAAGGCACGGCGTTACCAGAGCTGAGATTCTGGTCAGCTATGGATACGTTAAAACAACGTTATCAGGATCTGGACACTGTTCGGGCATTGCAATTACAGCATTTACGCCTGCATTTACTGAGTTATATCCGGGAACAACTGCCACAACAGAAAATCCAGCAGCAGGTGCAGTCCTATGATGATCTGTTGATCAACCTTTCTCAGGCACTGCAAGGCCCACAAGGTGAGTGGTTAATTACACGATTGCGTGAACAGTTCAAAGCAGCTTTGATTGATGAGTTTCAGGATACCGATCCGGTTCAGTACGATAACTTCCAGCGGGTTTTTGCTGACAGTGATCTGCCGGTGTTTTTTGTTGGTGATCCCAAACAGGCGATCTACAGCTTCCGTGGCGCCGATATTTTCACCTACCTCAAAGCGAAACAGGATGCTGATGAAACCTATACATTAGGTAAAAACTGGCGCTCACATATTTCGTTAGTCGGTGCGGTTAATCGCCTGTTTATGCAAACCGCTACGCCGTTTATTTATGAGCAAATCCCGTTTGTCGAAGTGGATGCTTCGCGTGATCAAAAGCCGGCTTTGCAAGTCGATGAAGGCGAGCAGGCGGCCTTGCAATTCTGTTATGTGGAGAGCGACAAACCGTTAAACATTGACCCTATGAAAAGCACGGCAGTCGAAGTGACTACTAACGAAATTGCCCGCTTACTGAATCTCGCTGCCGACAATAAAGCTCGATTGCTGGATGAAGACAGTCAACAGACAAGACCGCTGACAGGTGGCGATATTGCCGTTCTTGTGCCCAACCATGCACAAGCCGAATTGATTCAGCAGGCATTACGGCGTCGAGGCATTAATAGCGTGCAGCAGGGTAGGGAAAATGTGTTTGCTTCCCGGCAGGCTGCCGATCTGTCCTGCTTAATGCTGGCATTGGCACAGCCCGATCATCATCAACGACTCAGCACAGTATTGGCAGGTCCATTATTTCAGTACTCTGCGGAAGAGCTGTATGCGATTCAGCAGGATGAATTACGTTGGAATGCATTAATGGATCAGCTGCAACTGTTACAGCAACGCTGGCAGCAATCGGGTTTTATGGCGATGTTCCGGTCATTACTGCAGCTGGATAATGGTCTGCAACGGTTACTGGAACAGGCGGATGGGGAACGGCAGTTAACCAACTTTCTGCATCTTGCCGAATTAATCCAGGCTGAATCCGCCCGGCAGAATAATCATATTGAAGCAGTGAATCAGTGGTTTGCCAGACAGCAGGAAGCCAGTGCGACAGAAGACGAAATAGCGCAGTTGCGACTGGAAAGTGATGCGGCGCTGGTCAAGATCATGACCATTCATTCGAGTAAAGGGCTGGAATATCCAATTGTATTCTGTCCATTTAACTGGACAGCAAAATCCAATAGAACCAAGACGGATATCGTTGAATTTCATGATCCACGAAATCAGCATCAGCCCAGTGTTGCATTGGCCGAACCGCTTTTATCCGAAGCGCAGTTAGTGGCAGAACAGGAACAGCAGGCTGAATCATTACGTCTGTTGTATGTAGCGTTAACCCGCGCCAGAGAACGCTGTGTAATTGTCTGGGGCAATGTCAGAGATGTGCAGAAATCCGCTCTCTACCAACTTTTGCATGGTGAAAGTTCAGAGGGCATGCGTGACGATTTACACCGTCTGGCAGCTAGCAGTGCAGGCAGTATTGCCGTGACGCAGTATCAGCCTCAGCCACCCGTGGTATATCAGTCTGCTCAGTCAGGCACTGCCATTTATCAGGCTCGCCGCTTTAAAGGCGAAATCCATAAACCGTGGCGGATTGGTAGTTTTTCGTTGTTAAGTCGCGGCCATGTCTCAGAACAACCCGATTACGACGCTGAACCGGTGACGGTAGAAACCGAGATGGTTTTACAACGGAGCAGCAAAGATCGATTTGGCTTTGAACGGGGGCGTCAGGCCGGTAATTTCCTGCACAAATGTCTGGAAAATATTGAATTTGATTCAGCTGATAACAGCCAAATCAGCCAAACGGTATCGCGTTTACTGCCACAGTTTGGTCTGGATTTAAACTGGACTGAAGTGGTTACTGACTGGTTGCAGGCGGTGTTGCAGACACCATTGAATGCCGACAATGGTGTGCGATTATCTGATTTACCGGCAAGTCAGCGGATTAATGAAATGGCGTTTTATTTTCCGGTGGCCGGTTTGAATGTGGCCGGCTTAAAAAATGCGTTGCAGCAGACGGCCAAAGATTCTATCTGGCAGAAACTAGCAGCCGATCTGCACTTTCACGAACTCACCGGCTTTATGAAAGGCTTTATCGATCTGGTATTTGAATATGAGGGCCGTTTTTATGTGGCCGACTATAAATCCAATCACTTGGGGTCAGAACAGTCACAGTATCAAGGTGAAGCCTTGCAGAATGCGATGCTCAGTCATGGGTATCCGTTGCAATATCTGATTTACAGTCTGGCGTTACATCGACATCTGCAACAACGTTTACCGGATTATGATCCGGAACAGCATTTTGGTGGCGTTTATTATCTGTTTTTACGTGGCATGCAGCCGGAGTGGTCACAAACCGGTGTGTTTTTTGACCGGCTGGACAGGACATTACTGGAAGCAGTGGATCAGCTTATGGCAGGTGTTCAATGAATGCCTTGAAACTGCTGCGAGAAGCGGGGGTTTCCGAGCTGGCTTATCAGTTTGCAGCCTATATTAGTCGTCAACAACAGAATGAAGAGTCAATCGTTACCCTGACGGCTGGACTGCTAAGCGAAACCATTAGTGAAGGGCATGTGTGCCTGAATCTGAATGACTTCCAATCACTTAATCCGGTTATTCAGAGCGCGATTCCTGAAGCGTCACTGTGGTTGGAGCTTCTGCAAAACAGTGAGGTTATCGGTGCTCCTGGCGAATTTAAACCTTTAGTACTGACATCCGATGGCTTGTTATATCTATATCGCTACTGGCAGTCAGAACAACAGGTAGCAATTGCCATACAAAGGCGATTGAAGGACGGGGACACCCTGCCAGCAGCAGAAAATCTGTCGACATTTATGGTGGAGTGGCAAAATAATCTGCCCGATACCGACTGGCAGAAAGTTGCGGTATTAAGTGCGTTACGCCGACAGTTGTGTGTGATTTCAGGTGGTCCAGGCACCGGGAAAACCACGGTGGTGTTAAAAATTCTGCAATGTCTGCAATTAAACGACGATAAACCACGGGTAGCTTTGGCGGCCCCGACAGGAAAAGCTGCGGCTAGACTGCAACAAGCAATCAGTCAGCATACTGGTGAGCAATATGTTGCTAAAACGCTGCATCGCTTACTGGGCATCAGTGCACGTTTTGATCAGGGGCGCTATTCAGCAGAGCGTCCATTGCCGGTTGATGTGCTGATTGTTGATGAAGCGTCGATGATTGATATCAATCTGATGGCAATTACACTGAAAGCCTTACCATTGCACGCAAGGTTGATTTTATTGGGCGACAGTGATCAATTAGCCTCAGTGGAATCCGGCGCAGTACTCGCTAACTTATGTGCCGACACACCGGATTTTTCGGCTGATTTCCGATCCTGGGTGAAACAGATCAGCGAAATAGAGCTACCGGTTTCGAGAGATGACAATCCCTTGCAGGATTCGCTGGTCAAATTAAAGCACAGCTATCGTTTTGCAGCGGGAGGGCAGGTCGGTCAACTGGCTCAGGCAGTCAATAGAGGAGATGCTGAACAGGTAACGGATTTATTGGTAAATCAATCCTTATCCGCCTTAACTGTGCCCTCAACAGAGAATATCCAGGCCCAGTTACTCAACGGATATCAGCATTTTATTGAGACTATCGAAAAACGGGCAGATGCGGTGAGTTGTATTCAGGCATTTGAAGCGTATCGGATGCTTTGTGCGGTGAAAAATGGAGCGCAATCGGTGTATTCGGTGAATCAACTGATGAGCCAGCTTCTGGCAAAACGTGGCTGGAGAACAGCGCAGCCATATTATCCGGGGCGGCCAGTGATGATTACGCAGAATCATTATCGGCAGAATCTGTTTAATGGTGATATTGGTTTGGTTTTGCCGACTGCCGAAGGGGAACTGCAGGCCTGTTTTCTATTCGGTGAGGAGTTACGCTGGTTGCCATTAAGCCGTTTACCGGCCCATGAAACAGTGTTTGCGATGACGGTACATAAAAGCCAGGGATCAGAGTTTGACCACGTCTCACTGTTATTACCCCAGGAAGATTCGGTCGTGTTAAGTCGGGAGCTGGTTTATACCGCGCTTACCAGAGCAAGGCAAAACGTGAATATCCTGTCGACACAGCCTGTTTTGCAGCAGGCAGTATTACGTCGACATCAAAGGGAAAGCGGATTGGCGCGGTTACTCGCCAATATCCGCTAGACGATTTGTTAATAATCCTTTTGTACAGCCGTCGGGTTTACCTTGCTGTAATCGGGGTTAGGTTTTAAATCTTCTGTCAGCTCGGGTGGGATATGTTTATTGGCATCCGGACCATCCAGTAATGCACCGGCACGATCGGGTAATACTTTGCGTTCGGTGAAATTACCAAGCTTGTCATAACCTTCAGTCAGATGATCAAACATTTCTTTGTAAGGTGCTGCAATTGATACAAACAGATTGGCTGTTTTTTCGTGATAGGCATGCACTTCTTCTCGATAGGCATCCAGTTCGGCTTGCGTCTGCGCTAATTGACGTTCATGCGCCTGGGTCAGTTGTTTCATCTGTTCCGGGCTGCCAACGGGTTGCCGCCGACCCAACAGAAACCCCAAAATACCTGTAATTACTGCTGCAACAATGCCGATGGCCCATATTTCGATTGATGTCATGACAAATCCCTAATGAAATCTTTACTAAAAAGCTTATTATTTAACGTTACGATGTGGCAGATAGTCTGCTGTGACTGACTACAGCATAGCTTGCATCAGAATAGTCCGCAAACCGATAAGCTGATATACGAGACATTTAAAGTGTTTAATATCCCATCAGGATTTCGAGACCGAATTGGCACAGATAAGGAGAGCATATGGCACAACCCATGTTTGTAGGACAGGCTGAGCTGCCGGTTTTTTTGTTACCCCAAATGGCCAATCGGCACGGTCTGGTGGCTGGGGCTACTGGCACCGGGAAAACCGTGACCCTTCAGGGACTTGCTGAAGCTTTCAGTAATATTGGTGTACCCGTGTTTGCTGCGGATATTAAAGGCGATTTATCTGGTATTAGTCAGCCTGGTAAACCGCATCCTAAAATCAGTGAACGTGTCACCTTAATGCAGCTGGAGGACTTTCAGTTTTCGGGATTTCCAACCACCTTTTGGGATGTGTTCGGTGAACAGGGGCATCCTGTTCGTACCACCATTTCCGATATGGGCCCATTACTGTTATCCCGGTTGATGAATCTCAACGATACGCAGCAAGGTGTGTTAACACTGATATTCCGGGTAGCGGATGATAATGGCTGGCTGGTGCTGGATCTGAAGGATTTACGTGCCATGCTGCAGTTCGTCGCTGAAAATGCAGGCGAATTCAGGACGTTATATGGCAATATTTCTGCGGCCAGTGTGGGGGCAATTCAACGCCGGTTACTGGTATTGGAAGAGCAGGGGGCGGACAAGCTGTTTGCGGAACCGGTATTAAATCTCGATGATTTGCTGCAAACCGATGTGCATGGCAAAGGCGTTATTAATTTGCTGACAGCCGATAAATTGATGCAGTCACCGCAGTTATACAGCACCTTTTTATTATGGCTGCTGGCCGAATTGTTTGATCAGTTGCCGGAAATCGGTGATCCGGAAAAACCCAAATTGGTGTTATTTTTTGATGAAGCGCATCTGATATTTGATGATGCACCCAAAGCACTGCTGGACAAGATTGAACAGGTGGTGCGATTAATTCGATCCAAAGGTGTTGGCGTCTATTTTGTGACGCAGAATCCGACTGATATTCCCGATAGTGTATTAGGACAGCTGGGGAATCGTATTCAACATGCCCTGCGTGCCTATACCGCAAAAGATCAAAAAGCAGTTAAAGCCGCGGCAGAAACCTTTCGTGATAATCCGGCGTTTTCCACCACGGATGTGATAACTGATTTGGGCGTTGGCGAGGCCCTAGTATCAATGCTGGATGAAAAGGGGCGTCCGCAGATTGTGCAACGCACCATGATCAAGCCTCCTCAAAGTCAGATTGGACCCATTACGCCTCAACAACGTCAGCAATTATTGCGAAGCTCTCTGCTAGCCGGAGTGTATGACAAGATTTTGGATCGTGAGTCTGCCCATGAAGTGCTAGCTGAACGCGCTGAAAAAATGCAGCAGGCAGCTTTGGCAGAAAAGAATGAAGCAATGAAGGAAACGGTGAAACCATCGCGTGCGAGTAATCGTCAATCAATATTTGAAGCCTTTGCCAAAAGCGCGATGCGCTCGATTGGAAGTCAGATTGGTCGACGCTTAGTGCGTGGAATATTAGGTTCTCTGTTGAGAGGAAAATGATTTTTTAGTTATGTCGCTGACAATTCAGTAAAAATCATTTTACTTTTTGTGGCATTTTTCATTTGTAACTTTCGCCATAATTTTTTGGAACGGTTTGAAAGTTTTGCTTCCTGCTGATAAGCGCGGAAAAAAAACAGACGATCTTTTTCGGACCAGTTACCACCAGAGTGGCGATAAAGCGTAATCAAATCGCGATGAATGGCATTTCTTTTAAAAAGTTGCCATTTGAGCTTTTCCAGATCAATAAACCGGACTCGCCATGCACCATTCACATATTTAACAAAGATATGTTTTGGATACAGACAATTGTGCTGGTAGTGATGCTGATGCATTAATCTCAGGTTTTTGGCAACTTCAGTGAGTAATGCACGTTTTTGCTGGCGATCCAGTTTCAGTGAAGCGATATCCAGCGGTTGATAATCAGTAAGTGCCTTGGTCACCAGGATGGCTTTCATGCCACGCTGCCCAAAGAACAGCGCATTCAGGGTGGGGATTTTTTTTTTGGTTAAACGCCTGATATTGCGGTATTCCTTGTAGAAGGTAGCTTGACCTTTAAAAGGATGTAATAGCGTTTTACTGGAGTGATTTTCCTGGCGTTTGATAAAAACCTCGACGGCTCCCGACTCAACCTGAATAGGTTGTTTTATAACGCCACTCCAGCCACCTCGACGTACGTTGGGTTCTTCAAACCAGTTGGTATAAAGGTGCCACAGTGAGTCAAAGTTAAGACTGCTTTTTTGGGAAGCTGAGTCGTCTGTAAGAAGCAATTTAGATACCGTCCTAGCGCCACTAATATAAACCAGTATCTGAGGATATTGCATAACCAAGTGAATATTCAAGTCATTTGTAATAGTTCTGTAATAAATAGTGTTATTTTTTTTTAGGATTACCGTTATAAACTCAGATTTTTTTAGCGCTTTACGCTTTCAAGAGCAGATTTTTATTAGTCAAAGCTGTCACCAAAATGTCAGTCTATTCTGCTTTACAGTAGAATAAGCTTGAGTAACCAAACTTAAAGGAAGCCTCATGATAGATCCGAAAAAATTCGATGAAATCGCCGACACTATTACCCGTGCCTTGCCACCAGGCTTACTGCAGATGCGTGAAGACGCTGAAAAGAATATTCGTGCTGCAATGAGCTCTACGTTTAACAAGCTGGATTTAGTGACCAGAGAAGAGTTTGAAGTGCAGTCGCAGGTGTTGCTACGTACTCGTGAAAAGCTGGAAGCACTGGAAAAACGTGTAGAAGAACTGGAACAGCTCAATACAAAATAAACGTTTTACCATCACTAAAAAGGACGTTAGTAGAGAAA
Organism: Methylophaga sp. UBA3613; assembly: GCF_002375415.1. Lineage (NCBI taxonomy): Bacteria > Pseudomonadati > Pseudomonadota > Gammaproteobacteria > Thiotrichales > Piscirickettsiaceae > Methylophaga > Methylophaga sp. UBA3613. The sequence continues at coordinate 439,103 of NZ_DFLS01000004.1, forward strand.
TGAAAAAATCAGTGACTTTGATCCCATCAGCGCTGCTGGTGTTGATCATGCCAATGCTGGCAGGCGTTCAGGCAGATACGTCTTCACAATCTGCCGCTACGATCAGTCAAAACCATAAGCAAAGCCTTGAAGGACATTGGGTGGATACCTCAGGACGTGGGGTTTTAACCTTTGATAATGGCATCGCATTTTTATCACCAACCGGTGAAGCTGATCCACAGAATACCTATCAGGTTGAATTATCAGCTGATGATCAGTTGACGATGATACCTGCAGAGGGCAGCAAAAAAACCAATAAAACCATTACCACCGAAGTGGACTGGCAGAAACAAAGCTTCAGTTTCAAAAATGGACTTTATAACTTTGTGCGTCCACCGCAGATAAGTGCACAGGAATTGAATGGCTATTGGCATGAAGAAGCTGATATGCAGGCCCAAAGCATATCCGAGCCATGGAATATAAAGATAATGCCACACGCTACGATTACTATTGGTGGCGGGTTACCCAGGCATTGGGCACCTTTCAGAAAGGAGTTGATAGGGACGTACCGTTAAAAATGCAGCATGGTTTTGTGTTTACCGACCCTAAATCAAGCAGTCCCTATGTACATTATGCAATCAAAAAAGAGGGTGACACCATTCATTACGTAGATCGTAATGGTGCTACCTGGTCAGAAACCAAAACCGATACGCTTTACGTCTATGAAGTGCCAAAAGGCTTTAAAGAGATGAAAGACTGGATGACACCTTGATAACTCCGGCGTATATTTCTCCACATTTTTATCATTAGAGAATCCTATGTCTACATTTGAAAATGTCACGGTAACCCGTGAAGCCAATATCTATTTCGATGGCAAAGTCACCAGCCGCAAAGTCACCTTTGAGGATGGCAGCTATAAAACGCTTGGCATTATGATGCCGGGTGAATATAAATTTGGCACCGAGAAAGCCGAGTTAATGGAAATTCTCGCCGGCCAGCTGCGCTACCGTCTCGATGGCGACACCGAGTGGACACCGATTACCTACGGTCAGTCATTCAATGTACCGGCTAATTCATCATTTGATATCGAAATCACCGAATTAGTCGATTATTGCTGCAGTTATCTTGATTAAATTGTATTGAAAATGATTTTGCTAAACCGCCGTATGTTGCAGTACGGCGGTTTTTTTATGTCTTTTACCACACCTTCTGTCATTAAATCGTCATTTAACCTTCATTTATCGGTCATATACAAACCTTAGCATTCGATTGTGAACCGCAATACTGCGGTGCTAAATATTGCGAAAGGTGATGATATGACTACAACCAAGACATCTCAATCGATTCTCTCAATTGATAATCTTGGTATTACCTATCCAGGTGGTATTGAAGCATTACGAACAACTTCAATCGACTTTCAAGCTGGCAAATTCAATGTACTGCTTGGATTATCAGGAGCCGGAAAATCGTCGTTATTAAGGGCACTGAATCATCTAGTCAAACCGACTTCAGGTAAAGTGATTTCAGCCGAATTCGGGGTATTGAACAATCAACGTACCCTGCGCCGACATCGCCGTAAAACCGCTATGGTTTTTCAGCACCATCAATTGATCCTGCGTCACACCGCTTTACAAAATGTGCTGATGGGTCGGCTGGGTTATCACTCATTCTGGCGTAGCCTTATGCCGATGCCTAAAAGCGATTTGGAGCTGGCATTACATTGTCTGGATAGGGTCGGGTTGGCGGATAAAGCCATGACGCGTGTTGATCAGTTATCTGGGGGGCAGCAGCAACGAGTCGGTATTGCTAGAGCCTTGGCTCAGCAGCCCACCATCATTCTGGCGGATGAACCCGTTGCCAGTCTGGATCCTGCTACTTCCGAAAAAGTCCTGTCTCAGCTGAAAAAAATCTGTGCTGAAGACGGTATCACCAGCATTGTGTCTTTGCATCAGCTTGAATACGCCAAACGTTTTGCCGATCGCATTATTGGTCTGGCCAATGCACAAGTGGTGTTTGATGCTGCCCCTGAACAGCTTGATGACAAACAACTGGCGTTGATTTACCAGCAACCTGCTGAAAAAAATAAATCCACCCAAGATAGCCAACCCAAATCCTCCCCTGAACGTTTACCTACTAAAACTGCAACACAACTGGAGATTGCCTGATGAAACTGTTTAAACAATTACTGTTAGCGACATCCTTATTGGTCACTGCCGTTGCCCCAAGCATGGCGGCTGATGCTGACCCAGATCCGGATACGTTAAAAGTTGCCTTACTTCCCGATGAAAATGCGTCAGAGCTCATCAAGCGGAATCAACCGTTAAAAGACTATCTCGAATCCACGCTGAATAAAAAAGTAGAGTTGATTGTCACCACCGATTATTCCTCGATGATTGAGGCGATGCGATTTGGCCGTATTGATTTAGCCTATTTTGGACCACTTTCTTATGTGATGGCGAAATCGAAAAGTGAGATTGAACCGTTTGCTGCCATGGTGATAGATGGGGTGCCGACTTATCGTTCTATTCTGATTGCCAACGTCGATTCCGGTGTGGATTCATATGCGGATATCAAAGGTAAAAAAATGGCCTACGGTGACCGGGCTTCTACCTCCAGCCATCTCATCCCTAAAACGGTGCTGTTGGAAGAAGGTGGGATCGAAGCAGAAACTGATTATGAACAGCATTTTGTGGGAAGCCATGATGCCGTTGCAGTGAATGTGGCCAATGGAAATGCCGATGCCGGTGGCTTGTCTGAAGTGATTTTCAAGTATGTCGTAGAACGCGAACTGATTGATCCGGCGAAGGTAAAAGTGCTGGGTTACAGTAAGCCGTTTCCTCAATACCCTTGGGCCATGCGTTCAAACCTGAATGATGAACTGAAAGTACAAATCAAAGACGCCTTTATCAGTCTGGATGATGAAGAAGTGTTGAAGAACTTTAAAGCCGAGGGTTTTGCACCGATTACCGATGCAGACTATGACGTGATTCGTGATATGGGCAAATTACTGAATCTTGATTTTTCCAAGATGTAAGGTTGATTTATGACTACCCATGTCCTTGAACAATCAGAGGCACTGAAACGTTACAGCCAGCGCTGGAAAAAACAAACTCTGCAAGTGATGGCCTTATTGGCCATCATTCTGCTGGCAGCCTGGTATGTTGATGTCCTTAATTTTGAATTACTGGCGAATGGTTTGCCTGCTATTGGCACATTGGCCAGTGAATCATTTCCACCCGACTTTACCCATCTTCGTGACTGGTTTTCACCCTTATTGGATACCCTGGCGATGAGTATTGCCGGAACCGCGATTGCTGTGATGTTTTCGGTACCAATGGCGTTTTTAGCAGCTCGCAACACATCTCCCCATGGTGTGGTTTTTCAACTGTCACGCATCGTTTTGAATGCTTTGCGATCAGTGCCAGAACTGATTATGGGGATTATTTTTGTTGCTGCTGTCGGTTTTGGGGCATTACCCGGTGTATTGGCTTTGGCACTGCATTCGATTGGTATGGTGGGCAAGTTCTTTGCTGAAGCGATAGAACATGTGGATGAAGCGCCCGTTGAAGCAGCCCGAGCAGCCGGCGCTTCGCCAATGCAGGTGTTATATCACGCCATTCTGCCCCAGGTAATGCCTCAGTTTGCCGATGTGGCCATTTATCGCTGGGAATATAACTTCCGTGCTTCCACGGTCATGGGCATGGTCGGAGCCGGCGGCATCGGTTTTGAGCTGATGGGGTCGCTACGCATTATGCAGTATCAGGAAGTATTTGCGATTCTTCTGGTGATTTTGTTGATGGTTACGCTGGTTGACGCATTAAGCGGCGTGTTACGCAAAAAATTCAAGTAAAGGATGACAATGAAACCAAAACTGGTGATTACCCATAAAGTACATGATGAAGTGCTGGAAATGCTCGCACCGCATTGTGATGTGATAACCAATCAGACGACTTGCAGTCTTTCACGGCATGACACCATGCAGCTGGCAGCGGATGCTGATGCGTTAATGGTGTTTATGCCGGATCGGGTTGATGCAGATTTCCTAAAGGCCTGCCCTAAATTGAAAGTAATCGGTGCTGCATTAAAAGGCTATGACAATTTTGATGTGGAAGCCTGCACGGCGAACAATGTCTGGCTGACCTTTGTGCCGGATTTACTGACCGTTCCCACGGCTGAATTGACCATTGGTCTGATGGTCGGGCTGATCCGCCATATTCGGGCATCCGATGAACATGTGCGAAGCGGCTATTTTAAAGGCTGGCGACCACAATTTTATGGGCTTGGCGTTGAAGGCTCTACCATTGCCATTATCGGCATGGGAGCGATTGGTCAGGCGATTGCTCAAAGACTGTCTGGCTGGGATGCAAAATTAATTTATACCGATCAGCAGCCTTTATCTGCTGAAAAACAGGTGGCATTAAACCTGGAGTTTGTGTCACTGGATGAAGCGCTTGCACAGGCTGACATTGTGATTATGGCCTTGCCTTTAAACGCGCAAACGCAGCATTTAGTGAATGAACCGCGTTTAAAGCAGATGCAGTCCGGTGCGTTTTTGGTCAATCCTTGTCGTGGGTCAGTTGTCGATGAAGCAGCCGTTTTACGCATGCTGAGTAAGGGCCATCTGGCTGGGTATGCCAGTGACGTATTTGAAATGGAGGATTGGGCAAGAGCGGATCGACCAGGTGAAATCGATCAGGAGCTGTTGACGCATCCCAAGACGCTATTCACCTCACATATCGGTTCAGCTGTAAGCAAGGTTCGACTGGCCATTGAACAACGTGCCGCTGAAAACATTCTCAGCGTATTACGAGGTGAACGGCCACTTGATCCAGCAAATCAGTTATCTGACAAAAAGGAAATGTCATGCTCAACCTGATCTGGCTGAAAAGCCTGATAACCGTGATCGAGCAGCACAGTTTTCAGGCGGCGGCCAGTCAATTGGGTTTAGCTCAACCTACCATCACACAGCATATTCAAAAGCTGGAAGAAATGCTGAAGGTGTCACTGATTCAGCGAGGACGTAGTGGCTGCCAGCCGACAGAACATGCGTTAAGGTTGTTGCCTTATGCTGAGAGCATGTTACGTCTACAGGACAGAGCGTTACTGGCAATTAAGTCACCCAAGCTTAAAGTGGGTGCCAGTTCCAATATCGGTATTTATCTATTGCAGCCTTATTTACATGATTTCCTTCGCCATCAATCACAGGAGGAAGACAAGCTGGACTTACTGATTGATAACAATCCTACAGTTGCTGACAAACTGGAAAACGCTGAAATCGATATTGCCCTGATGGAATGGTGGTCATCTAAAGCCGGGTTTGAATCGCAAACCTGGAAAATAGAACCTTTGGTGTTGATTACACCCACGGATCATCCGCTGGCAAAGCTGCCATCAATAAGTAAATCAATTTTAGCCGGACTGGATTTGATAGGCGGTGAATCGGGGAGTGGAACAGGTCGATTGCTAAAAACGTATTTACAGGATTTTCAGCAGATGCCCAAAGTCACAATGCAACTAGGAAGCACAGAGGCTGTGAAACAGGCAGTTCGGGCGGGGCTGGGTATCTCACTGGTATTTGCCTCTGCCGTTGCCGATGAGGTAAGGCATGGAAGTTTATGCGCCATTCCGATTGAAGATAATGCTTTAAGAAAGTCCATCCAACTTGTCTGGCGACAACACCCGGCCGCTCAACAGAAACGGCCGGAGTTTGTCGATTATCTGCTACAGGATAATCCCTAGGGTCTGTTTACTCCCAATCGTAAACCAGATTCAGCCGATAATTGGTATCAGTCGTTTCAGCATCGCCGGCTGGTTGACTGTTGTACTGACTTCTCAGGCTGGCGCGTAGCTTCCAGGCTTCATCGTTGGTAATTGGCAATTCAGCGCCAAAATTAGTGACCAGCAGATAATTTTGTCCGGGGCTGCTAAACGAAGGGTAGTAAGTTAAATCGTGAAACAGATTCATTCGGCTATTGAGGTTGTAATTGGTTTCATAACCTAAAACGCCCGTTGGATCTTTTTCAGTGGTGCCATCAGAGTAACTTTCAAATCGATAACCGACACCGGCAAAGCCTTTAAAGACTAAATCCGGTTCCTGAATAAAAAATCGACCCAGACTGGCGGTGGCTATTGCCCGTAAATCCAGTTCTTCAAAATCATCAATCTCAAAATCGGCGCTGCCACGGGCAAAATAGTTTTCACTGATATCACGTTCTAATTTGATACCCGCCAGTTTCTCGTTCTCGGTTTGTTCGTCATCTTCCTTGGCATAATTGACTTCCAGGTACATGCCTAAACGTTCATTCACAGTTTCTCGGAAAAGCTCACCCCGACCGGTGACGGACATTCGATCAGTATTACCACTGGCTCCCTGAATACCAAATGCCAGATTACCGCTCCATGGATCCAGTAGTGCTTCGCGTTCCGCTCGGAGCTGTTGCACTTCGGCTGTATACGTTTCTTCCAATGCGGCTTTTTCCTTTGCCTGAGCTGTTTTGATTTGCTCAATTTCCTGCTGATATTGCTGTTCCAGTTGAGCATTCTGGGGTTGCACAGCATCTTTTTCCCACAGCGTATTAATCCGTTTTGGATCGATATCCACTGTACCAAATGCTGTACCAGTTAACTGGTGTTGCCCCTTATCATTAACAGTCAGCTGGCCCAGAACCCGATCACTACTATCAAGTTCAATAAGATGCTTCTGATCTGTACTGATTTGTGTCACTCGATTGAAATCAACGGTAACTTCATCGGCAAAAGCAGTATCCATAACCACTTTGCCTTCAGAAATCTGTTTAATAGAACCTTTAAGAATACTGCCATCATCGAGCAATATCTGATCCGCTGCGAGGCTGGTGGAAGTGAAAAGAAGAACGGTGGATATAGCGGTGCTCAATCGACGTTGAAGCATGATTTCTCCGTGTTTGATTAAGGTCTTCCGTGAATCTACGACGATTATTTGATGGATTACCTTTGGTTCAAAAATGCTTTGCCAAGGATGCGAAACCGAAGCTTTATAAATTGACTGAAACGTTATTTTTAAAACAATTTATTCGCGGTCTGGAAAAACGACTCCCACAGACCCTAAAAAATAAAACGTGAAAATACTGTGAAAAAGAATATTCATTTTCTTCAAATGACGTTTGGCTATTGTCACTTTTGAGAATTTTCACTTGGGAAAATTTCCTAGGTTTGCTGAAGCTGTGCCGTTATAATCTTTTGTTATATGGCATAACGCTTTAAGCCATCACCGATCCCCTTATCAGGATAAACAATGAAGTTCATAAATAACCTGCCGATTGGCAAGAAAATTTTCACCGTGGTCATTGTTCTTGGGTTGACCCAACTATTGATAGCGGCTTTTGCAATTTTAAAAATGCAAGAAATCTCAGAAGAATTTTCGGTGATGAATGAGATGGTTATTCCACTTGAAAGACGCGTCGCCAAGACCAGCGAACTTCAGTACAAAAAAGCCGCTACCTTGCAGTCACTTTTGCTGGATGCCCGCTCTGGTGCGCCCAGAAGTATCATCAAGACCCATTTCGCAGAAATAGAAAATATAACCACAGAGAGTCAGCTTACCTTGGCTGAAACCGTCGGTATTCTTGAACAAGCCAAAAGCACAAACCTGCAAGCTGAAATGCTGGTGGATGTGACAAGCATGTCGGAAAATATTGAAACAATCGTTCAACAGCAACAGAACTATCAGGCTTATGTAGATGCAGCGATCAATGTCATCAAACGGGGTGGCAGCATGTCCGGCGGTGGTTATTTGTCTGAAGAGGAACAGCGAGAACTAAAAACGATTGAAGCGGAATTATTCGTCACTCTGGCTGCGATGAAGGCGAGTATTGATAACATTTCACAACGTGCGGTCAGTAACGTTGAGCAGAAACAAAAAACAAGCATCCTTAGCCTGATAGCCATCGCTGCAGCATCATTATTACTTGGTGTCTTCATTTCAAAAATTATTATTAATAATATTGTCCGGCCCATCAAAGAGGTTATGAGTACCCTCAGCGCCATGGCACAGGATAACGATCTCACCAGAAGAATGACCTTCACCAGCAAAGATGAAGTCGGGGCGATGGGCGGCGTGTTTAATACATTCGTTGAAAAGCTTCAGGAGCTGGTGGTGGGGATTACTTCTGCATCCGAGCAGTTATCGACCGCCGCGGAAGAAACTTCGTCAGTCAGCGAAACAACCAATACCAATATTGCTAAACAGAAAAATGAAACAGATCAGGTTGCTACTGCTATCAATCAAATGACGGCAACGGTAGAAGAAGTGGCGGCAAATGCTGAGAAAGCATCAAATGCCGCCCGCAAAGGTGAAGCTGACTCTGAAGCAGGCAGAAATGTCGTTGAGCAAATCATGACATCAATTAATGCATTAGCCTCTGAAATCAATGATTCCTCCGGCGTGATTACCAAAGTGAAGACGGATAGCGAAAACATCGGTCTTATTCTGGATGTCATCAAAAACATCGCCGAACAAACAAACCTGTTGGCACTGAATGCTGCTATTGAAGCTGCCAGGGCAGGGGATCAGGGACGTGGTTTTGCAGTCGTGGCAGATGAAGTTCGTACACTTGCTCAACGCACACAACAATCTACACAGGAAATTGAATCGCTTATTTCAACATTACAGGCTGGTTCAGATAATGCGGTTCAGTCCATGGAGCAAAACCAGTCGAGTATTACCCAACTAGTCGCCAAGGGCACAGAAGCAACAGGTTCGTTGCTGGCAATCACACAGTCAGTCCGTGCCATCACCGAAATGAATCTATCGATTACCACAGCAGCAGAAGAACAAAGCCATGTGGTAAACGATATCAACCGAAATATTCATACCATTCAACATGTGTCTGAAAGCACTGCAGAAGGCTCAGAACAAGTCTCCAAAGCCAGCCAGGAAATTGCCAAGTTAAGTGAAAAACTCACGGCGATGGTTAGGCAGTTTAACGTTTCATAAAACAATCGCGTAAACCTTTTCTTTAAATTTAACCAGGGATTTGTTGATCTTCATAGTCACATTTGAATGATCAACAGACCCTTGAGGTCACAAACTTTATTTACTTGTAGATAATAATGAATATTATTTAGATTATTATTGACAGTAATTTTTGACTAGCTGATAATTTATCAATTCATCGTTGCTATACATGCGGCGATTCCTCTCCTCGTTAGTAAGTTGAAGATAAATGTCTCGCATTGATAATAAAAAAATCCCGTTAAAAGCTTTAAACACTAAGTCCCAACGTCATACTGCTGCTCTTCTTCTATGTACGCCATTAGTCGCTGTATCTCTTAGCGTGAATGCACAGGAAGAAAGCGATAAAGAAGTCTATCGGTTTGCCCCAATCATCGTTAATACTCAAGCCATGGCTGACGATGATGCAAATTCAATCGTCGCTCAGGAAATTTCGGTGGGTGGAAAAGTAGCGACCAGTATTCTGGATACACCTGCTTCTGTCTCAGTGATTACCGAAAAAGAAATTGAGCAACGCCATGCCAGCACCACCGAAGAAGTGTTGCAGTACACGCCTGGCATTATCACGGATTTTTACGGTACGGATGATCGTAATGATTATTTCCAGATTCGCGGCTTTCAGGCCACAACTTATCGCGATGGTATGACACTGGGTTCAATGCGTGGGGTGCGCGAAGATGCCTATGCCTTTGAGCGCGTTGAAGTCTTACGCGGTGCAAACTCAACCTTGTTTGGGGCTGCTGATCCGGGTGGATCGGTCAATTTTGTCAGCAAAACGCCAAAATTTGAGCAGTTTGGCAGCGGTTATGCCCGTTATGGTTCATTTGACCGCAAAGAGGTCGGTCTTGATGTCGGTGACACCTTAAACGAAGACAAAACGCTCGCTTACCGCTTTACCGGTAAATTTCAGGACAGTGAACGCGAATACGATTATTCCAAAGACGATAATGAGTTCTTTATGGGCGGCATTACCTGGGAGCCAACTGATTTCACCTCTGCGACATTATTATTGGATTACCTGAATCGCGATAGTACGCCTAACAGTGGTGGTTATCCTAAAGACAGGGAGTATGACCGCGATGAGTTTTATGGTGAACCCGATTTCAATTCTCAGGAAGTAGAACGCACCAGCATAACCGGCATGTTCAGCCATGACTTTGATAACGGTTTTATTGTTCGCGCTAATTTACGCTATAGCGATTTAACTGATGATTTTGGTTATGCTTATTTGACAGGCACTTCAAGCGCCGCAGGTGCAAACAGAGATTATTTTGGGACAGACAGCCAAGCTCAGGAGCTAATAGGTAACGCAATTGTGCAATATGATGCTCGCTTTGAGCACTTTGATACAAGTACGCTCATTGGTGTTGAGTATCGTGATGCATCTACCGAAGATAGTAGTATTTATGACCCGAATGTAGTCGCACCTATTAATATTGCCAATCCAGTTTATAGCGGTATATCGAGTCTTCCAGCACCATATAGTGCAAATGATCAGGATTACACAACGGAGTCTATTTTCCTACAACAAAACCTGTCATTTGCTGAGCGTTTTATTGTTACGGCTGGAGTTCGTACTGATCACATGGATCTTTCAAGTACGGATATTACCGGATTCGAAAAGTCGGATAATTTAACTGAAACATCATTGCGTGGCGCGCTAACCTATAAAGTTACAGACGAGGTTTCCACTTATATCAGTATGGTTGAATCGGTTGCTCCTCCATCAATTGGTGTAAAACCAGAGCGTGGTAAGCAATATGAAGTGGGTCTGAAATTTGCTCCTGCTGGTTCTAACGCGCTTTACTCAATGGCTATCTATGATCTGACCAAAGACGATGTCACTATCGCTGTTGTTCAAGAAAATGGATCGATTGAACGGGAGACTATTGGTGAATCAAGAGTAAAAGGGCTGGATTTAGAGGCCAAAGTAGAATTAAGCGATAGTTTCAGCTTAACCGGTGCTTATTCTTACATGGAGACAGAAGTAGTAAGCGGCACCTTACGTGATGGCTCTTCTATTAAAGGCAATGAGTTTACATCTGCACCAAAACAAATGGCATCGGTTTGGGGGCATTACACATTTCCTGCTCGGGATATGAGTTTGGGCCTTGGCGTTCGTTATACCGGCTCGTACTACTTCGATGCAGTGAATTCAGCAAAGAGCGATTCAGCTACATTGGTTGATTCTTCATTCAGTTACGAGTTTTACCAAAATACCGATTTAACGGTTTATGTACGTAACTTGTTTGATGAGCAACACGTAGTGGGATCCGGTACGGCCAATTATTACAATCCGGGCCGCGAAGTCCTGGCTACAGTTAACTATAACTGGTAAATCCATTAGCTAATCAAGAGGTCAGACATTTAACAATGTCTGACCTCTTTTTTATTGTTGATATAGGAAACTGATAACCAGGTTTGATTAAGCCGGGATTGGTCTTCATTACATAGCGCTAATCGTCTAGAATCGACTTACACTAATTTTCCAGGGAAGGAATATGAGTATTGCCACGGTTTACAGTCGTGCTTTGACCGGTATTTATGCTCAGGCAGTGACGGTTGAAGTGCATCTTTCTAATGGTTTACCCAGTCTGTCGATTGTGGGTATGGCGGAAACAGCGGTTAAGGAAAGCAAGGATCGCGTTCGATCGGCGTTGATTAACTCTCAGTTCACTTTTCCTCAGCAACGTATCACTATTAATCTGGCTCCTGCAGATTTGCCCAAAGAGGGTGGGCGATTTGATTTGCCGATTGCTTTGGGCATTCTGGCGGCTTCTAATCAAATTCCGGTGCAATCGTTAAGTGGTATGGAGTTTATCGGTGAACTCGGTCTTACCGGTGAACTGCGTGGTGTTCGCGGTGTGTTACCAACTGCATTAGCCACATCTGAGACTAACCGACAATTAATGGTGCCGTTTGAGAATGCTGAAGAGGCGGCCCTGACTGAACAGGGTGAGAGTTTTGCCGCTAAGAGCTTGTTGGAAGTCTGTGCACATTTGCATGATCAATTGCGTTTATCGACCAATATAAATCAACAGAAACATATTCAAAATAATTATGCAGACTTAGCAGATGTACGTGGTCAGGCATCTGCCAGACGGGCATTGGAAATCGCAGCTGCTGGATCACATAGTCTACTTTTTGCTGGTCCGCCCGGAACCGGAAAAACTATGCTGGCTAGTCGGCTTCCAGGAATTCTGCCGCCGATGACTGAGCAGGAAGCGATTGAAACGGCGACTATTCATTCCATATCGTCTGCCGGATTTGAGGTAGAAAACTGGATGCAGCGTCCTTTTCGGGCGCCACATCACACCGCTTCTGCTGTGGCCTTAGTCGGTGGAGGCAGCCAGCCTAAACCGGGAGAGATTTCGCTGGCGCATCAAGGTGTGCTGTTCCTTGACGAGTTACCGGAGTTTGATCGTAAAGTATTAGAAGTTTTACGTGAGCCAATTGAATCTGGGAAAATAACTATTTCCCGCGCCGCTAATCAAGCGGAATTTCCCTCTAAATTTCAATTGGTTGCCGCAATGAACCCCTGTCCTTGTGGTTATCTGGGGCAGGCAAGATGTCATTGCACAGAAGAGCAAGTCAGGCGCTACCGTGGTAAGATCTCCGGCCCGTTATTGGATCGCATTGATATGTTGATGGAGGTGCCGGCAGTGGATAAAAAACTGTTGCGACCTCAGCCTGATGATGTCCCGCCGGAATCCAGTGAAGTGGTTCGTCAGCGAGTGATTCAGGCACGACAGATTCAACTGGAGCGTGCCAATAAAGCCAATGCGTCCCTGCAACATAAAGAACTAGAGGTTTTTTGCACCTTGTCAGATCAGGATTTTCAATTAGTAGAAAAAGCCATCAGCCGTTTTGGTCTGTCGGCCCGTGCCTATCATCGTATTTTAAAAGTGGCCCGCACCATTGCTGATTTGGCCGGTTCACCCGACATTCAAACAGTCCATTTAACAGAAGCCATCGGCTATCGACGCCTCGACACAGCGAATTAATATTTAGTGAAAGATCTCAATCCGGAACAGCGGGAAGCTGTGCGTTACATCGATGGACCGTTGTTAGTGTTAGCTGGTGCCGGCAGTGGCAAGACGCGGGTTATTACCCGCAAGATTGCCTATCTGATCGAGCAGTGCGGCATCAAAGCCAGCAATATCGCCGCCGTTACCTTTACCAACAAAGCCGCTCGTGAGATGAAGGAGCGGGTTGCGGAGCTGATGTCTACCCGACAAGCCTCAGCACGTGGTTTGATGGTCTCCACATTCCATACGCTTGGATTGAATATCCTGCGTCGTGATGGCAAATCATTAGGCTATCGTCCGGGTTTTTCCATTTTTGATGCGCAGGATTCACTGGCAGTTTTCCGCGATCTGATGGGACGCGATTTTGCGGCTGACAGCGATCATGCCCAGGAAGTACAAAATCTGATTTCAAACTGGAAAAACCAGCTGATTCTGCCCGAACAAGCCGCCCAGATTGCTGATGGGGCTCAAGAGGAATTTGCTGCCAGGGTTTACCCACGTTACGTGCAGGCATTGCAGGCCTATAACGCTGTGGATTTTGATGACCTGATTTTAAAGCCAGTGATTCTGTTTCGTGAACACCGTGATGTGTTGCAAAAATGGCAGGCGAAAATTCATTATCTGCTGGTGGATGAATATCAGGATACCAACGGCTGCCAGTACGAGCTGGTCAAACAATTGGTTGGCATTCGTGAAAAGCTCACCGTGGTAGGGGACGATGATCAATCAGTTTATTCCTGGCGTGGCGCACGCCCGGAAAATCTGGTGCAACTGCAAACGGACTTTCCCCGATTAAATCTGATTAAACTGGAACAGAATTATCGTTCCATGGGCCGTATCCTGCGAGTTGCCAATAAACTTATCAGTCATAACCCCCATGTGTTTGAAAAGCGCTTATGGAGCGCTATGGGTGAGGGCGATGCCATTCGGATCATTGGTTGTCGTGATGACGAGCATGAATCGGAAAAAGTCATTTCCGAGCTGCTATATCACAAGCTCAAACACCAGGCGAGTTTCAAGGATTATGCGATTTTGTATCGCAGTAATCATCAGTCCCGTTCGCTGGAAAAAGTGTTACGCGAACATAATGTGCCGTATTTTTTGACCGGTGGCACCTCGTTTTTCTCGCGAGTCGAAGTCAAAGACATCATGGCCTATCTGCGACTGCTGGCCAATCAGGATGACGATAATGCGTTTTTACGGGTCATTAATACCCCACGTCGTGGTATCGGTTCATCCACCTTGCAGGCGCTTGGTGAATACGCCGCCAAACGTAACACCAGTATGTTCGGAGCCTGTTTTGAAATGGGATTGGCGGAAAGCCTGCCAGCTAAATCAGTGCAGAATCTGGAAGTCTTTACCCGCTGGCTGATTGATATTGCTGATCGCGCTGCTCGTGGCAATCTGCTGGACGCGATCAAAGATATGATCGAGGAAATCAATTACCGCGGCTGGCTGGAAGAAGTCAGCGGCGATCCAAATAAAGCCAATCGTCGTATGGAAAATGTCGATGAACTGGTTAGTTGGATCGAACGAATGATTGATCAGGACACCGAAGAAAAATCCATAGGTGATATTGCTGCACGTTTAACGTTGATGGATATCATGGACCGTCAGGCGGATGAAAATCAGTCCGATGCAGTGCATCTGATGACGTTACATGCTGCTAAAGGACTGGAATTTCCACATGTATTCATTGTCGGTATGGAAGAAGAAATCCTGCCACATCGAACCAGTATTGAAGAGGATTCCATCGAAGAAGAACGGCGTCTGGCGTATGTTGGCATCACCCGGGCACAACGCAGCCTGGTAATGACGCTGGCAAACACCCGCAAACGTTATGGCGAAAAGGTGGATTGTGAAGAGAGTCGTTTTCTTCGCGAATTACCACCAGAAGACTTGATTTGGATGACCGAAAAAACACAGGTCGATCCAGAAGAGCGAAAAGAGCGTGGCAAAGCCCATTTATCCAATATTCGCGATATGCTTAAGTAGCACATAGGTTGTATAACCTATTAGCGGATACGACTAAGGCGGTAAATATGAAAACAAAACTTCTGTACCTGGCGATGATGATTCCTGGCCTGGCAAATGCTCAAGTGTTTCTGGAACAGACTCAGGCCGAAAGTGGCAGCTATTACAAAGGTATACTCACCGTAACAGCAGGCTGTGATGGTTCGTCCACTACCTCCATTACCGTCGATATTCCCGAAGGTCTGCAATTTGTACAACCCATGCCCAAAGCAGGCTGGCAGCTGGAAATTGTTAAAAAACCTGTTGAACGACCCTTCTTTAAGGATGGGATTGAGATAACCGAAGCAGTAAGACAGATCACCTGGTCGGGTAATTCATTACACGATATTCATTTTGATGAGTTTATTTTCCGGGGCCGTGTCGGCGTTGGAGCTACCAGCGTGTTGTATTTCCCAGTTATTCAGAAATGTGAAGCAGGTGAACTGTATTGGGATCAAATTGCTGAGGTGGAACCGGTCAAAAAAACCATGCCCGAAACTGGTCCCCAATCCGTGATTGATCTGATGGAAGAAATGGAAGGGCTGGATAAAGAGCATCAAAATGATCAAGCGAAAAAATCAGAAATTTCAAGCGACGATGATCAGGTAAAAGCCGATCAACATCACCATGGTCATCAGATGGATATGACGGATACAGCCGATAAAATGGATCATTCAGCCCATTCTGGACATGGACAAACCACACTGCAACACCCCGCCCCGTTTGTCAAAGTGGTGGATGGCACCGGTGACCATAATCACCATTAATTCTCTCTGACTGAATAAAAAGGGCCCAGTTTTTAATTTAAATTGGGCCCTTTTTTTATGCATTATGGAGGAGTAGGCGGCTGCGGCATAGGCGGCGCGTCTTCAGCCTCTTTTTGTTTATCCTCATCCGGATCATCAGCCGGCTGATAGGTTCCTTTCGAAGGGTTTGGAACCTGAGGTGATTTTTCATCTTCTTTGTCCTCATATTCAGACTTTTTAGAAGCGGCGATAATAGTGGAGATACTCACTGAGCTTTCTCCATGGTTTTGTTGTAGTGTCATTATGTTATTTCCTTAAGGTAGTTAAAGAAGATATCTTGCAGCAATTGCAAGACTGGAATGACTAACGCGATAATTTGCAGGGGGTAACCATTCAATGTGGCTAACAGTATCTCAAGGTGAAAAATGAATTCGCCTTACGCATAACCTGCTTAGAGATTTACAGAATTGAAATGCTTTAGTGTTTTCTACAGTAACGTATATAAACAAAAATACAAGAACATGAGTTAAGACGATCCTGAATTATGTTCATTCAAATCTGCCCATGACTATTGCCAACCTTAATTTCAATTAATTCTGACTTTTTGATTTTAAATAAACAGGGCATTTTTGTCCGGTATTTAATAACGCATTAACTTTTAGAAATTAACTACAGAGACCCAAAGGGCGCAGAGAAAATAAGCTTTACTATCGATACATCCCTACTACATTAAAGAGATCTAAATATTCCAGTCTTTACCGAACCTTTTAATTTAGATGGTCAATGTAGGGTGGTCTTCCAACTTAAAGGCAGTCCTCTGATAAGTTGCGTCTCTGGTAAGATTGGTAAAGCAGAAGTCACCAAAGATTTGACCCATATCAACTGTTTGAATGTCTAACCCCAGTAAACTTGTTCTCTAGCTAAAACAGCATTTGCCAGACAAGGATCACACGCATATGAAACTTCGCTTTCTCGGTGGTACCAGCACAGTAACCGGCTCCCGCTATCTACTTTCTGATGATAACCACCGGTTACTGGTGGATTGTGGTTTGTATCAAGGAGTGAAAACACTGCGACGGCGTAACTGGGCGCCATTTCCGATAGATCCTTCAACTATCAATGCTGTGGTACTCACTCATGCTCATATCGATCATTCCGGCTATCTGCCGGCACTGGTGAAGAACGGCTTCAAAGGTAAAATCTACTGCACCAAGGCCACCCACGAACTGTGTAATGTGTTGTTACCAGATGCTGGTTATCTCCAAGAGGAAGATGCCAAATATGCTGCTCGCAAGAAGTTCTCAAAACACGAGAGCCCGGAACCGTTATTTACTGAAAAAGATGCCAGAGAAGCGTTAAAACATTTCGAATCTCTGCATTACCATGAGACATTTGAGCCGGTAAAAGGCTTTGAAGTCAGCTTCACACCAGCAGGACATATTCTGGGCTCATCCTGTGTGCATGTTCATCACAAAGCTTCAGACCGAACAGTGGTATTTTCGGGTGATGTAGGGCGACAAAACGACATTATCATGCGTCCACCGGAACCACTCCAGCACGCAGATGTACTGGTATGCGAATCCACCTACGGTGATCGCCTCCATGGTGAATCAGATCCCGAAGCGGTACTTGCAGAAATCATTACCAAAACCGCAGCCCGTGGTGGTATCACGCTGATGCCTGCTTTTGCTGTTGGCCGAGCACAAATGCTGCTGTATGTGGTGCATAAACTTATGGGAGAAGGCAAAATCCCCGAAATGCCGGTCTACCTGAACAGCCCGATGGCTATCAAGGCCACGGAGACTTTCATCAATCACCACAAAGAACATAAGCTGGATCAAAGCCAGTGCGCGCTGATAGATAATCAAACTCAGTACATCCGCACGGTAGAGGAAGCCATTGAACTAGATACCATGCGCTACCCGTGTGTGATTGTTTCCGCAAGCGGTATGGCCTCCGGCGGTCGGGTATTGCATCACCTTAAAACCTTATTACCCAATCCACGTAACAGTATTGTCTTCGCCGGCTTTCAGGCTCCAGGCACCCGTGGTGATGCGTTGGTGAATGGGGCTCAATCTGTCAAAATCCACGGTGCTTACTGGCCGGTAAAAGCCGAAATTCATAATATGGATTCCATGTCCGCTCATGGTGATTACAATGAAATCCTGACATGGTTAGAGCAGGGCAACCTCAAGCCCGATAAAGTTTACGTCACCCACGGCGAAGTCGTCGCCAGCGACACCATGCGTAAACACATCACCGAAAAATTTGGCTGGGATGCCGAAGTGCCAGAACTGTTTGAAGAAGTGGATATTTGATAACTCATCAGCTTTCAAAAAATAACCACAGAGACACAGAGGACACGAAGAAAAATTTTGAATTGCCGGTGCAGTTTTATGGCAGCTACTGAATTCGTCTGAATCAAATTCAAATCTTCGATTCATCGTTATATTTCAAATAAATCAAAGGTTTGTTTTAATATCAAAAACCGTATAAATTGTGAGCTATCTCTCATTTTGAGGCCGATATGAATATTCAGCCAGTATTGGCTTAGTTTTGCATTAGCTTTTGGAAAGGTACGAACATGGAAAATATCGGCGTTCGGAGTTGGTTGATAGCGTGTGATGAATCTGGCGTTCATGGCTCAGCCCATTATGGCTTTGGGAGTCTTTGGCTTAAGTGGCAGCGTCGCGGAGATTTTCTTGAAGATTTCCGAGCTATCAAGGAGCGTCATGGCTTTAGAGATGAGTGTAAATGGAACAAGGTCAATTCGGAGCGAAATTTACCATTTTACCAGGAGTTGATTTCTTATTTCTTTCAACGGCACTGGATTGTGTTCCATTGTTTGGTCGTCAGAAAAGACACTGTCAGAAAGGGTGAGTTTCATAACAATGATTGGGACTTAGCTCGTCGGAAGCATTTTACGATGCTATTAACGAACAAAATGGGAAAAGCGCTTAAGCGCTTTCCAGATAGAGAGCATGAGTTTCGTGTTTATGTTGACCCAATTGCTTCCCGATACGATAAGGCTGACGAAGCCGTTGAAGTAATCTCCAATAATGTGCTCAACCAAGAATTCCGAGGTAGATCGCCTGTTAAATCGGTGATCACTCGCGACTCGAAGTTAACTCCATCAATACAATTGTGTGATTTGCTGCTAGGTGCAGTTATGGAGACTTGGCAACAAAAAGCATCTAATCCTGCCAAGTTAGCTGTACGACAGATTGTAGCGGAACATCTCGGCTGGAATACGTTTGACTCGGATACTCACGTTCGAGAAAGGAAATTTAATATATGGTATTTCTTCGATCCTCCAAAAGAAGCGGTGCGGCGCGTAAAAACAAATATCGTGCATTTGAAATATCCATATCCTGATTCATAACGATATTTGGTCTTAAACACTCAATCTAAATGATGCGTTAAGAATTATTATTGGGCCACAGTCCTTAACATGTTAAATATATATCCAACATAGGGTTAGCAGATGAAAGTTTTAGCCATTCGTGCAGTCGTAATAACGTTAGTATGTGTGGCCCTATCTGCTTGCGCATCAATTGAAAAAAGCAGGTTGGCGGAACAGCCCACCAATCAGCCACTTTTAGCTGGCAAAGGTGACATCGTGCTGAGAGTTAACAAGAAACGTGATCTAGAAAACGCATTTGGTAATGCTGATATTTTCGGGCGTAAAACAAACGAAGGTTTCAGTGAACTTCGGTTCGTTGGGATTGAAAAATCAGGAGCGGTAGTTTTTTACCGAAATGATGTTCAAATAATAACCAATGAGACGACCATGAGTCGCAGTGGGGCTTCGACAACTTACGGTTCTGCAAACACGACAGCTTCCGGAAGTTACTATGGGAATGAAAATTACGGAACTGTCAGCGGGAGAGCCTCCACCAATTACTCGTCAACTACTTTGTCGCCAACAAGCGATTTTCACGCCATTATTCCACAGGGCGCCACACCAATAATATTAAAACCAGGCGATACCTCAATTGTGATGGAAGGTTATGTTGTGGAGGTTCTTGATGTGAGCAGCGGTGCTCTGAAATACCAAATTTTCGAACCATCAGATCTTTGAACCAGTTATTAATTTTCAATTGACTCTGACACTTTTGATTCATTCCCTCGTTACTTAATATCCATCGTTATTTACCTGAAGACAAACTAAGGAAAAAAAATGAATAAAAAAGTAATTGCCGTAACATCAACTACTCTCGGTTTCATTGTCCTGGCACTTGTCATTTCATGGCTAAGTGATAACAAACAAGTTGGCAAATTGTCACCATCTGTCATTGATTGTCAGACTTACGGGGCCGGCGAGGCTTGTAATGACCTTTTAGAGCTTGGAGTATCACCGGAGCTATCTAAGAGTAATAAGTCTTACCAATTGGAGAGTTCTGAAATAGCTGAAAGCCATGATCCAGAAGAAATGGAGAACCAGATTGATTTAACTTATCAGCACTTAGCTGAGAACAGCCACACTCTGCCAGAAAAATTTACTCAAAGATGGTCCTACACAAAGGTATCCCAAAAACAAATAAACACCAAACAACTGCAATTGATAGCAGCTAAATGTATCATAACAAGGAACCAGAATGGCCGCGAATGTCTTGAGTTATTCGAATTAGGCATTGCTCCTGGACTGTATTTGAATAATCAAACGTATCTTGAAAAGACATTCAAAAGAATCGCTAGTGCAGCAGAAAAATCAGACCCTAGTTTATTAAAAGATCTGGATGTGTATACGCATGAATTTGCTTCAGAGAATGGCATATCATTGCCTGAAAGTTATACTTCTCGCTGGCCTAAACCATAATTAAGTCAGAACCATTTTTGGATGTGAAATGACAGGAATATCAAGGGGTCAGCAAACTTGATATGAGACCAACGTTATTTGGGGATGAAAATGGCTAAACATCCTATCTTCAACATGCCATTTTCAAAGGTCTATCCGCTTTATATTCAAAAGGTCGAACGAAAAAATCGGTCAAAAAAGGAAGTGGATCAAATCATCTGTTGGCTGACCGGTTATGACCAAGCTGGCTTAAAACTACAAATCGAACTGGAAAATGATTTTGAAACTTTTTTTGCTCAATCTCCAGCCATTCATCCAAATAGCTCACTGATCAAAGGTGTGGTTTGTGGCGTTCGGGTTGAAGAAGTCGACGACCCATTAATGCAGAAAATTCGTTATCTGGACAAGCTTGTTGATGAGCTGGCTAAAGGCAAGTCGATGGAGAAGATTCTCCGGTACTAAAACCAGCTATCAACAGACTAGATACTTGATTAATTATGCGCGTGCTCCGGATGAGGACGATGATCTTCTACCCATTGATCGTCCATGCGTGGATCCATTTCAGCAAGAACGCTGCCGGATGCTGCCGGAACGGCAACATAGACATTCATATGGTCTTCTGAAACTCGCTCGCTTTGTAATGAGTAATAGCCTAATACCAAGGCAAACAACGCCAGCACGATAAAAAAGGCGATTGCTGAAAATCCCAGTACAAAACCCAAAACTAACGGTGCAATAAATGACCCGAAGCCATACGAAAACAATAAGGTTCGGCTAATCTCAACCAGGTCGGTGTTTTCATCAAATACATCATTGGCCCGGGCAACACTCAAGGGATAAATGCTGAACAAACTGACACCCAATAAAAATCCTACTGTATAAAGCAACGCCACACTATCACGCCAAATCAAAGGCAAAATCAGCATCAGCAGCAAAACACCAACACTGAAAAATCCAGACCAGGCCAGCATTTTCCGACGGCCTAAACGATCCGATAACATGCCCACAGGCAATTGCGCCATCAGCCCACCCAGAATGGTAATCGTCATAAACAATGAGACCACCTTAGGCTGATCAAACAGATTTAAGACGTACAGCGGTAGCATGGTGTAAAACGCGCCAACAAACACTCCACCAATAAAGCTCCCCACCAATGCCAAAGGGGCTATCGATAATAATTTTGGCATGCTGTAACGTTCAAAGGGCTTTAATACAGGTTGCGTGACACGCGTCACCGCGACCAATACCAGCGACCAGAGCACCAGAATGGAACCCAGAATGAAAATCGTATTGGCTGGCATCTCCAGTATTAATAGCAATTGACCTAATGCCAATGCCAAGAAGAATACGATGGTGTATATCGCAAGGATTTTACCGCGGTCTTCAGAGGAGCTTTTTTCATTGAGCCAGCTTTCTAATACGATCAGCATGGCGTAAAAGGCAAAACCGGATACCAAACGTAATGTGGCCCAAAACCAGGGATCAAACCATAAGGCGTGCCCTAAAAATGCCATGACCATAATTGCAGAAAAAGCCGAAAAACTGCGTGCATGACCTACGGTGACGATGAGTTTTTGACTGAAAATTGCGGCTAACATCGCGCCCAGGAAAAAAGCGGAATTGATTAAGCCGATGGCGCCCTCATTGAGGCCTTCCTGTTTCAGGAAGATGCCGATGAAGGTCATCAATAAACCGTAACCCGTTGCTAACAGTGCAATAGAGAAGAACAACGATGAAATCGGTAATAAGGCTCTTTTGAAAAACATGGGGGTTCCTGAACGAAAACAGCTTGCTGCGTGTAAACACAGCAAGCCACTATTTTGATTATTTTCTACACAAATTCAAGGCAGGATACAGCAAACTTGATTTATGTGGACTATGTTTATAACTGATCCTTGTGTGTTCATTGGAGTGGATATAAATATCTTCTAAATTGAAGGTACGATATATTCTCCCAATTCCTGAATTACCTCTTTCGCGGGACGTTTTCCATACTTGAGGTTGATCGTTACGTGATTAACACCTGCACCCTTAAGATGTAATAAATAATTCAACAGCGCTTTAATCCCAGTGCGAATGCCTAAATGGATGGGAGTTGGCAGCGTTTTAGGATCTGCAACTAAATCTATGTAGAGAGACTGTGCGAACGGTTTGAAAGGTTGATTATTCTCGTCCAATATTCGATACCACTCTTTGACAATTCGATCATGAATTGCGAGTGGTCTGGGGTAGGTAATCCATCCATCTGCATTTTTTGCAACCCAGTCTAAGCTTTGTTGGCTATGTCCAGTGACAAATAATGGAATCACTTCTTTTGCCTTAGGCAGACTGTCCGCTCGACCGTCCAAGACGCCATAAGAATTGTTGTACCGTGGTAACGTGTCGTACAGCAATGTTTTCAGTGTCTCGAAATGCTCTCTAAACAATTGCCCCCTTGATTCTAGGTCAACCCCAAATGCTGGAAATTCAATTGGTCGGTCACCTGATGCAACACCTGCTACGATACGACCATTGCTAAGTATATTGAGTGATGCTAATGATTTAGCCAGATGAACAGGGTGTCTTAGTGGCAGTATGAGCGATCCTGTCGCCAGCTTTATTCTCTTAGTATGTGCTGCAATCCAACTCATATAGACTAAGGGATCATAAATTTGTCCTACATCGCCAAACAGGGGATCTCGCAAAGGAACATCTCTAAACCAAAGCGCAGAAAATCCTGCCTCTTCTGCCAAGCAAGCCAATGACTCCTGATTGGCCATAGTTGGAACATCCCCCTGATAGGATTCAAGGGGAAACATAAGGCCTAAACTTAATTTTCCTTCAGTAAATATGCTGTTGGCATTAGTCGGTTCATTTTTCATGTAACCATGCTCCACTAGATTTTTGTCGAAATAATTGTTCGACCTCGTACTTTTCCATACAAGAAGCCGATTGCTTTCCCTTTGACCTAATCTAACGAAATATCCTCAACCATCGCTTCGGTTTTTTCGAAATTCAGATAACCTAAGCCAATCTTTTGCTTTTTGTTCTCTGGGCCATTATGCTCTTAATGGCTGCTGTTACACCTCTTAATATCACTGGCGCAACGCTTGCTGGACCTGCGGTCACGCCACAAGCGGTAACAAATCCACCATATTGTGTTGAGATGCAGGCATTTGCCAATACATCTCTGTGATTTGACTCTCAATAATCCAAGTTAGCGTGTGTCCCTGCTTATATAGTATGCAGAAATCCCGGCAGCGAGAACTACCGGGGTTTTTAAATATCAAAAGTCCAGTTGGGCTCCCAGTTTGATGGTGCGTGGTGCGCCCTGGGCAATGCTAGAGCTGCCTGCAGAGGTTAACCAATAGGCTTTATCTGTCAGGTTCTCAACGTTCAGCCGCAGTGTCAGTAGTTGTTTGTTGAGATCAATTTCATAGCGAGCGCCCAAATCAAACAACGTCACTGACCCGACATGCCATTGGTTTGCCGTATCCAGTGGTCGTTGGCTGGTATATTGCGCGCCGCCGGTCAAGGTCAGCTGGGTATTCGGCACCTGATATTCACTGTATAAACGGAACTGTTTGTCGGCGACACCTTGTATTGGTTCTCCTTCGAGGCTTTCATCAGTAGTTTTTCGGTTGGTGGCATCCAGCCACATTGCACTGGCTCCCACTAACCATTGTTCATTGATTTTGGCCCGGGTGGAGAGCTCAAGACCTTCATAACGTGCTTCACCATCCTGGCTGAAGACATCATTCTCATCCTCGTAGGTGAGGCCTTTTTGCAACTGGAAAACTGCCATATTGGCCGACCAGTTATCATGCTCAACTTTGATGCCGGTCTCGTACTGTTTGCTGATTAACGGTTCAAAAACCTCGCCAGCATTGGCAGCGGTGTTCGGTGCTGTGGCACCTTGTTCAAAGGCCTCTACATAACTGGCATAAATGGACATCCATTCGAGTGGACGATAAATGGCTGCGAAGGAAGGGGTGATTTCACTCTCTTTATAATCGCCATAGTCATCCTCAAGACTACCGTAGCGTGCCCCAATAATGAAATCCCAGCTGTCGCCGACATTCAGCGTATCGGAAAGAAATACTTCTTTACGGGTGACTCTGGAATACTCATTAAAGCTGGCATCACTTTTATCAAGATGGCCAACTGGACGCTCGAAATCAACAGGGGAAGATACATTACCCGATCCCAGTGGAATAGCCAGTGTACCAATACCGCTGCTATTTGATGAAATAGTGCGGGTATGTGATAAACCAGCCACCACATTATGCGTAACAAGGCCGGTTTCAATGATGCCACTGAGCACATTCTGTGTCTGATAGCTTTTGAACAGATTGTTGTAATTGTAAAGTGTAGCCGAATAGTTACCATCGCCATCCACGTACAAAATGGGCATCAACGGGTTGCGGTAGCTGGTGGAATAACGATAGGAAAGTTTATTGTTCCAGTTATTATTAATCTGCCAAATTAAATCACTGCCCGTGGTAATGTGCTCCGATTCGTAGCGGGTCCACTCTGGAGCCAGGCGTTTATCACCGTCAATTGGACTGACAATATTGCTGACTGTGCGATCAGTGAAAGAACCGTCGGAGTTGGGGGAAATCGAAAAATAACCACCATAGCTTTTACGCTCAGATATCAGTGCATCTGCCTGCCAGGTCAGATCCGGCGTAATACGTAAATCGACGGCAACAGAAGCTGATTTACGGTAGGCCTCACTGTCATCGACATAAGTGTCACCAGCCTCACTGACCACATTAACGCGGTAACCAAATATATCATCTGGACCGACACGACCGCCGACATCGCCGTGTGCCATTAGCAATCCGCTATCCATCACTTGTGTGGAAACACTGGCTTTGAATTCTTCTGTTGGCCGTTTAAGCACATAATTGATGATGCCGCCGGGAGCAGCAAAACCATACAGAAAACCGCCCGCACCTTTCAGAATTTCTACGCGTTCAAGGTGTTCCAGAGGGAGGTCTTTGGCACGGCTGCGGAAATTCATTCCATCGAGTTTCTGTCCGGTATCGAAATCCGGATTGATGCCGCGAATCGAAAATGCGTTATTTTCCGTGATCAAATTATTCGATGAGAGGCTGATAGCGGCATCAAATTTGGTTAACTCACCCAGCGAACGTGCCTGCAGATTAGCAATGTAATCTTCAGAGTAAGTTTCAATGGTAAACGGCGTATTTTGCTTTGAGAGGTTTCCCAGTGCACCAGCGAAAACATCACCCACCCGATAGGCATTGGCGGCCGAGCCATTCATACCCAGACCTTGTACCTGCATCGTCGATAAAGTGACGCTTTGATCATCCTGATTGGCTTGATGCAAAGCGTAACTTTTGTCACCTTGAGCAACTGCGACCAGACCACTGCCGTTGAGAATATGGCTTAATGCATTTTCAACGGTATAGTTGCCTTGTAATCCATCACTGCTCTTGCCGCTGGCTAATTCCGAAGCACCCACAAGATAGATTCCAGCCTGGGCAGATAAGCGGGCCAGTACCTGACTAAGCGAACCGCCGGGGATATTAAATTGTTGCGTGGCTTGAGCCGCAGATTGCGTTGTTTCTGCCTGTGCAGCAGGTAGTGTCAGCAACGTCCCTATGCTGGCAGCAGCAATAAGATGGATCGAAAGTGCCAGTGGCTTAAATCGGTTTATACCCGGTTGTGTGTGGCGTTGTGGTTTCACCATTGTTTTACCTCATCGAGTTTAGTGTTGATACAGATATAAACGGATGAGGCGTGTAAACCCGGAACCATAATTTGAAATAAAACGAAAACAATCTGTAGGTATTTGATTAAATTGAAATTTAACTCTGGATTGGTTCCAGAATGATCCACCCTGGAAACACCTGACGTGCCTGTATGGGCAAAACGCTGGTGAGCATTGCCAAAACACGGTCAGTATCCGCTAGCGGGAAACTGCCATACACTTTCAGCTGAGCAACCTCATCAGAGATATTGATATAGCCATATTGATAACGGTTAAGCTCGGCAATCAGCTCCTGCAGTGTCATATCTTCTGCCACTAACAATCCCTGTCTCCAGGCCTGTCTGGCAGTTACAGCATTCTGTTTTGGCATTATCTGGCTTTCATTAAAACGGCTTGTTTCACCTGCTTGAAGTTCAACATAGTGGTCGTTATTGGTATGAACAGACACTGAACCGTCATAGACGGTGAGCTCGATATCCTGTTGCAGGTTCATCACGTTAAATTGTGTTCCGAGCGCAGTTAATCTTCCATGCACCGTATCTACAACGAATGATCTTCTGACATCTTTTGCTGTCTCGATAAAGATCTCACCCTGGAGTAACTCAATGCGTCTTTGTTGGGTTGTGTAATCAACATTGATGGCACTCGCTGTGTTTAACCATACCTGCGAGCCATCTGGCAGGTTGATATCAGTTTGTTGTCCGACACTGGTGCGGTAGTCAGCAGCCAATGCCATCACACTGTCAGGCAGCCATTTTCTATTCCAGCTGAAATGACTTGCTAAACCAATCACAGCAATACTGGCCATGCCACTGAGAAGTCGGCGGCGTTGACGTAATCGTTGATTGGCATTGTATAGATTGTCAGCTGTGCTATGCGGGTCGGGTGTTTGCTGTAAGGGCTGGAAACCCTGGCTGATTTTTTCCACGTAAAGCCAGGCGGTTTTATTCTCAGGTTTGGCATCAAGCCATTTACGCCAGCCTGACTTGTGGTCATTGCTGGCTTGACCATCACGAAGAATGGCAAACCATTCGGCGGCTTCTTCCAACGTCTTATGAGAAGGCTCAGCCATTTTATGATTGTGGTTCAGAAATGAGTTCGCGAGTTGTTTGCGAGGCTTGCAGTTTCAGGCAGGCCAACATGGCCTTAGCCACATATTTACGCACCATGCGATCCGAGACACCCAATTGAACGGCTGTTTCGGCATCTGTCATCTGGCATACGACAGCTAAAAGAAATGCTTTGGCGGCTTTGGCTGGAAGCTCACTCAACATCAGATTAATTTCTTCCAGGGCTTCCAGCACTGCCACCTGTCGCTCGGCTGAGGGCGCGGTTTCTTCCGGATAGCTGGAAAGTGTATCGTGCCAGGCTTTTTCAATTTCCTTTCGACGCCAGAGGTCGATACAGAGGTTTTTGGCGGTAGCTCGTAAATAACTGCGCGCCTGATCGCTACTGGAAAAGTGGCGCGATGAGGGAAAACCAAGGAGGCGGAGAAACGTATCCTGAGTCAGATCAGCGGCTTCAGTACTATTACCTAATCGTTGGGATAACCAGCCTTTTAGCCAGTTATGATGTTCGCTATACAGCACCTGTACATGATGGTTGATGACAGATTGGGCACTGCTCACGAAA
Organism: Methylophaga sp. UBA3613; assembly: GCF_002375415.1. Classification (NCBI taxonomy): domain Bacteria; kingdom Pseudomonadati; phylum Pseudomonadota; class Gammaproteobacteria; order Thiotrichales; family Piscirickettsiaceae; genus Methylophaga; species Methylophaga sp. UBA3613. Next base: position 467,010 of record NZ_DFLS01000004.1, read on the forward strand.
AGCTCCTGAATGCTATTTGGTAATGAGAATCAATATCATTCTATTGATTAAAATAAAACATAGCAAGTGAGCTGTAAGTCAGGAAGTAAAATGAATGGTATTGCTACTCAGGATGCTGAGTAAATGATTGATGTAAGGCCAGTGAAAAAGTGTGGAGTGGAGAAAAAATGTTCGATCAGTGCTTACTTATCATGATCGTTGCGTGTCACTAAAAATTCCAGACCGGCACCTACATCTTCTTCGCCACAGGCAGCCATATCATCAGGGCTGGCGGCCTGCGCATCTTCATGATTGAGTATCAAATCACGTTCGTTTCTCGGTTTATCTTTTTTAGTTTTTGCTTTGTCACTGACTTCAACTGAGCTTTTTGGCGAAATGGTGCTGTCGTCCATAGCATTTTCCGGGCCGTTAGGACTTTCCGCCTGAGTAGATTTAGATTTATTGCTCATGTTGTTTACCTCTAGTGACATCAAAAGTAAGACTATTTGATAGCAGGGAGAATTCCGACTTAACGCTTTGCCTTTTGTAACCACTTATCCAGTTGATTACCAAACGCTTGTCGATCACGTTGATTAAAAGCCGGTGGGCCGCCCATCTGTTCGCCGCTGCTACGCATGGTTTCCATAAAATTACGCATGGTCAGTCGGGCGCTGATAGTGTCTGTAGTATACAGTTCACCTCTTGGGTTTAAAGCCAATGCGCCTTTTTCAATCGCTTCGGCGGCAAGCGGGATATCGGCGGTGATGACTAAGTCACCTTTCATCAGACGTTCGACAATTTCATTGTCCGCGACATCAAAACCGGATTGCACTTGCTGGAATTTGAGAAAAGGTGAGGGCGGTAATCTTAAGCTATGATTGGCAATAAAAGTGGTTTGGGTTTCTGTTCTGGTAGCAGCACGATAGAGGATTTCTTTTATTACCACCGGGCAGGCATCGGCATCAACCCAGATTTGGGGCTTACGTGGTTCAATTTCGGTCAATTTATTTTTCCAACTGGCGGGTACGTTCCACCTGTTTAACTTTGATATGAATGGCAGCTTTTGCCATCAGATGTGCGCTTACCGGTGCAGTAATAAAGAGGAAAAGCGTCACCAGGATTTCATGCAAGCTGACACCATCTGTTTTAAAACTGAAATGAATTGCCGAGGCAATCAGAATAGCTCCCACGCCAAGTGTGCTGGCCTTGGTCGGGCCATGCAAGCGCATATAAAAATCGGATAGTTTGTACAGGCCGATTGAACCCACCAGCGTGAAAAACGCACCTATTAAAATCAAGATAGCTAAGACCCATTCAAGCATAATTGCCTCTATTCCATGATATCGCCGCGCAGCAGATATTTGCTTAGCGCGAGCGTACCCATAAAACCCATTACCGCGATTAATAAAGCCGCTTCAAAATAAAGAGCACTTTGCAGGTTTATACCCAGCAGAATCAGCAATGCAATGGAGTTGATGTATAAGGTATCCAAAGCCAGGATTCGGTCTGGTGTATTCGGACCAATAATCAGCCGGATAAAGCTTAGCAAAATCGCTAAACCGACCATGATGAACGCGAGTGATAAGGCCAGATTCAGCATGTGACAAATATCTCCAGCAATGGCTTCTCGAATTTGCGATGTATATCAGCTTTGATCGCTTCAACATCATCAATATGTAGCGCATGAATCAGTAAATAGCGGCGATCTTTTGAGAGATCACAACTGACAGTTCCTGGTGTTAAAGAAATGGTATTGGCTAACAGCCCGATGCCGACAGAACTGGTTAATTTCAGTTCATAATGCAGGAAGCCCGGTTTTAAATTCTTTTGAGGCCCCAGGATCAATTTGGCTACGACGGCGTTGGCTACCAGAATTTCATACAATACTCTAAGCACATAGAGCAATAACATCCATGGGTGCCGAATACTGATTTTTTCAGGCCAGTAACTGGAGGTCAGCCACGGAATTAAAATTGCCAACACTGCGCCCAGCACGATATGACCAGGGCTGATGGTGTTATTCAATAATAACCAGATACCCCACAAAATCAGCGTGAGGAATGGATGGGGAAATAGTCGCTGAAGAATCATTTGCTGTTATTTCCTCCATATGGAACTGTACTTAATACAGCATCAATATATGCCTGACCGTTGAATAACTGTCCAGCAATCTGAGTGTTCATATCGGTTAAAGGTTTAGCAAACATTACCATTAATGGACTGACCAGCATCAGCAGGAAAACAGCCACGAAAGCCGACTTATTTAAAGGACTGGTTTTTTGACCTTCTTCCTTTTGCACACTGTAAAACAATAATGAACCCGAACGGACTACCGCTATGATCATCACTAAACCGGCAGTTAATATCACGCTCAAAATGGCTGCAAACCAAGGATGGTTAAGAGCAGAATGTAAAATCATCACCTTACCGAAAAAACCGGATAACGGTGGCATACCGGTTAAGGCGATACCTAACAGCATAAACACTGAACCGACGATTATTGGCCGATCAATCGGAATGGCTTTGGTAAACGAATCGGAATAAATGCCACGGCCTTTCATAATCACATCGGCTATCAGGAACATTGCTGCACCAAGCATGGTGGAATGGATTAAGTAATACAAAGCGGCAGCAAGGGCGGCTTCATTATTGATACCGATGGCAACCATTAAGGTAGCGACTGACGCTAGTATCAAATAGGCGACCTGACGACGTAATGCACGGGCGGCCAGCACACCCAAAGCGGCCAGAGCCAATGTTATTAAACCGAGTAGCAATACCCATTCAATATGCACAAACGCCAAATCACCGGCTTCTTCGCCGAAGATCGTGCCATGGACCCGGATAATGGAGTAAAGACCAACCTTGGTCATAATGGCAAATAATGCTGCGACTGGAGCAGAGGTATAGGCATAAGCGCCGGGTAACCACAGATAAAGCGGGAACATGGCAGCCTTAATACCAAAGACCACCAGTAACAAGACGGCCGCGGTGGCAACGATGCCTTGATCCGCCTCTGATACGTTTCGCACGGCGATGGCCATATCAGCAATATTCAAAGTCCCCAGAATGCCGTAAAGCGTGCCGACAGCGAACAGGAATAAGGTTGAACCTACCAGATTGATCACCACGTAATGCAGACCTGCACGGGTTCTTAAACGCCCCCCGCCATGGAGTAATAAGCCATAAGAGGCGATCAGTAGCACTTCAAAAAATACAAACAGGTTAAATACGTCGCCCGTCATAAATGCACCGTTCAGGCCGAACAGTTGCAACTGGAATAACACATGAAAATGCTGACCCTGTTTATCGGTATCGGTACGAATCGCATACCATAACGCGCCCAACGCCAGAAGGGAGGTCAGCAACAACATCAGTGCCGATAGGCGATCCAGCACAATGACAATGCCAAAAGGCGCTTGCCAGTTGCCAAGCAGCACGACTTGATAAATCTCGCTGTTGGCCAGTTGGAAGCTGACAAGGCTCACACCCACCAACAGAGTAGTTAAAATCAGACTTAAAATACGTTGTGTATCAATGCCTATGGGACGAGCCATCAGCATCAGGATGCCGCCAATTAACGGCAATAAAACCGGCAAAATAGTAAACGGACTCATGATTGGCTCCGTTCAGTTTCTGTCTTTGTACTGTTATGTTTAGTGGCTTTCAGTTCATCATCTGAGCGATGCAAGCCATCAACATGATCATTACCCAGCTCGCTACGGGCTTTTAGGGCCAGTACGATGAGGAAAGCCGTCATCCCAAATGCAATTACGATAGCTGTTAATACCAAAGCTTGAGGCAGGGGATCGGTGTAAGCTGCAGCGGCAGGATCAATAACGGCCGGGATGCCGATTTGCAAACGCCCCATGCTAAATAGAAAGACGTTTACTGCATAGGCAAGCAGAGTCAATCCCAGTACTACCGGAAAGGTTCTTGCTCTAAGTGTGAGATACACTCCGCAACCTGTCATCACGGAAATGACACTGGCAATTAGCCACTCCATTACTTGATATCCTCAACATTGATGAAATGTGCAGCATGACTCAGTTTGCCAAGCTCAACCAGAATCATAACGGTGGCGCCAACCACCACCAGAAATACCCCTAAGTCAAAGGCTATGGCACTGGCCACTTCAAATTTACCCACTACGGGCCAGTTCAGATAGGTAAACGCAGATGTCAGGAATGGATAGCTCAGTAACATGGAAACGACACCTGTACCGGTAGCGATCAATAGACCCAGCCACATTACCCGATGCATATCGGTCCGCAACCGCTCATTGGTCCAGTCGATACCGTTAGCAAGATATTGTGAAATCAATGCAACCGAAGCAATCAGGCCGGCGATAAATCCTCCGCCAGGCAGGTTGTGACCACGAAGGAATATATACACTGCAACCATCAGCATTAATGGGAACAGCAGCCGGGTCAGAGTCTGCATAATCGGTGGGTGTGGGTCATGACTCCATTCCAGTCCTTCAACATCTTTTGCTGGTGCAGCAAGCTTGAGTCCTTCCAGCATGGCAAAGACCCCGAGACCGGCCAATGCCAGCACGACTATTTCACCTAAGGTATCAAAACCACGGAAATCAACCAGAATCACATTGACCACATTGGTACCACCACCACCCGGTTTGGCATTCTCTATAAAGAAATTGGCAATGGAGGTATATTCACGACTCAATACAGCCATGGTCAACAGGAATACCGCAACAGCGGCAGAAATGGAAATAATCCCATCACGGCTTAAACGGATATAGCTACGTTCCTGAGGGGTGTGCTGTGGCAAAAAGAATAACGCTAACAGCAGCAACACGATGGTCACCACCTCAACAGAAAGTTGGGTCAGAGCCAAATCCGGGGCTGAGAATTTCACAAATCCTAACGCTACCACCAGACCGACCACGCCGATACTAATCAGAGAAGTCAGGCGCTGATGATGCAAAACGACTGTTAACAGGCTGGCCACAATCAACGTCAATGCCATCAGAATGGTGATGACATCGGCTTCCATTAAAGCTCTGTCACCAAATAATGGTGAGTTAAACTGGAAGAACGTCAGGATGCTGAGCACCAATGCACCGCCAATCACCCAGCTCACGGAAGGTTGTAAGGTAGTTTGATCAAAATAATCGGTTACTTTTTTGGCGAACCGGATGGTTTTCCACTGCAGCCAGTCAAACACGGCTTTACCTTCAATCCCGTGTAAACATCTGTCATGCCAGGCAAACAGACGATGTCGTACGGTATAAACCGCCACCCCTAAAACCAGGGCAATAAAGCTCATCATCAATGGCAAGTTAAAGCCATGCCAGATGGCCAGACTGAATTCCGGAGCCGGGGCCTGCAGACTAGCGGCAACCGCTACAGACAGAATCGGCCCAATCAGTAACATTGGGGCTACCCCAACAATGAGACATAACACCACCAGAATATCGACGGGTATTTTCATAAAACGCGGTGGTTCATGAGGTGTTTTAGGCAAATCAATTGGTTCACCATTAAAGAACACATCGTGGATAAAGCGCAGTGAATAAGCGACCGAGAAGATAGCGGCCAGGGTGACTAATGCCGGGATGGTCCAGGCTGCCAGTGTGGTATCTGACGCGCTGATCGCCTGTTCAAAAAACATCTCTTTACTCAAAAAACCATTCAGTAATGGGACACCGGCCATTGCGGCGGCGGCGATCATGGCCAGCATTGCCGTATGCGGCATCATTTTGAATAAGCCGTTCAGTTTACGCATATCACGGCTACCGGATTCGTGGTCAATAATACCGGCGACCATAAACAGTGAACCTTTAAAGGTTGCATGATTAATGATATGAAAAATCGCTGCCACCAGTGCCATTTGGCTGCCAAAGCCGAATAACAGGGTAATAAGCCCCAGATGACTTAAGGTTGAATAGGCCAAAAGCCCTTTCAGGTCATGCTTGAATAAAGCGACATAGGCACCGATCAACAAGGTCAGCATACCGGCCGTACCGACCAGCCAGCTCCATTCCGGGGTACCCGATAAAGCCGGGAAAAAACGCGCCAGTAAAAAGATACCGGCTTTCACCATAGTGGCAGAATGCAGATAAGCTGAGACCGGGGTAGGGGCAGCCATCGCATGCGGCAGCCAGAAATGGAATGGAAACTGCGCTGATTTGGTGAATACCCCCAGCAAAATCAGTAGCAATGTCGGCAGATATAAATCATGACCTCTGATTAAATCGCCCGACGCCAGCACTTGAGTCAGTTCATAACTGCCAACAATATGGCCCAGTAATAACACGCCACCCAATAAGGCCAAACCACCTGCGCCGGTGATCGCTAAGGCCATTCTCGCACCTTGACGGGCATCCTGACGATGCTGCCAATAACTGATCAGCAGGAATGACGTTATTGAGGTGAGTTCCCAGAATACGACCAGTTGCAACAGGTTTTCAGATAATACGATGCCCAGCATAGAGCCCATAAACATCAGCATATAGGCGTAAAACCGTCCCATAGAATCTTTGGCTGAAAGATAGTAGCGAGCATAAAAAATAACAAGCAGACCGATCAGCAGAATCAGCAAGGCAAATAACAGCGCTAAGCCATCAAGCCTGAAGGCAATGTTAAAACCAATAGCTGGTAGCCATGACCATTGTTGAATGAGGGTTTCGCCAGCAAATACAGCTTGCATGGACGGGAATAGAATCGCCAACGTTAACAATGTTGTCAGTCCAGCTACCCAGGCAGAAGCCAATCGATTGTATCGGGTAGACCATGCAGCAAGTGGAGCGGCTGCAAATGGGAGGAGTGCGGCTAAGGGAAGATTAAAACTGAGTAAGCTCATGGCGGCTAATGTGATCCCTGTCGATGCTAGACGATAATCGTTTCAGCATGTGGCTTAGAATGATTAAATTTTACTCGCTGAGTTTTCAGTTATCCGTGAGAACCGAATATGTTCGGTGCTCACGGACTAATATTTTTATCGGTTATTCAGCCGAAGAGGTCATGTAGTCGACGGCAGCCTTAACTTCATCATCACTCAGTTTTGGATTGCCACCACGTGCCGGCATCATATTAAAACCGTTGATAGCATGAGTATAGAGAGTATCCATGCCTTTTTCGATACGGGGAGCCCAATCATTTGCATTACCAATTTTGGGCGAATTCATCATACCGGTTGAATGGCAGACCGCACAAACCTGAGTCACAACTTGTTTACCGACGCTAGCATCGGCAGCATCATCTGCAGCCTCAGTTTCCTCAGCTGTGGGAGCCTCTGCAACCTGTTCTTCACCAATGTTTACTTTGGCTACTGGTTTTAATCGCTCTGCAATTGCTTCAGCATCCATGGGCTCAGGTTCGACTACATTGTCGGCAATAGACAGCATATTCGACAAAATTAAATTAGCGATTAAAAACAATACCCCGACAACAATTAAACTGCCGATCAGGTACTTTGGTGTATTAGAAGATTGCATGGTTTACCTCTGACTCCATAATAGTGGCATTAATTATACGGGCATATGTTCAGCCGCGCTATGTATCAGATAGCGCTCCAAGCGTGATTTTTCCGATTGTTTGACCCAGGCTTAATAAATGATGAGCCTGATCAAGTGTTTGTGGCGTTAACTGATCAAAATGCTGCTGCGAAACAGGTTGTAACTGGTTTAAATCAGCCATCTCTGCAATACGTTGCAGAATATAGCCCTGTTGCTGAATATCGGCTGTTTTCATATTAGGACGGGTAAACATAAACTCCCATACCAGACCGGCGCTTTTGTTTTTTAACAGGTTCAAATCAACTGGTTGCTGGAAGCTGACCACGAGGGCGATTAACCCTTGAGGTGCAATCAGTTCAACCATTTGCGGGTAGTAATAATCACTGTCATTCAGACACAGAATATAATCTGCAGCTGGCAAATTTGCTGCCTGATAATTATCTTTCAACTCACCCTTGTGACTAATCACCACATCCGCACCTAATTTTTTACACCATTTTTGTGTTTCTGGCCGTGATGCCGTGGCAACCACCTTGAGGCTGGTGAGTTGTTTTGCCAGCTGAATCGCCATCGAGCCGACACCACCGGCAGCGCCAATAATTAATAAGGTTTTATCGCGATCTTTTTCTGCATCAATTTTCAGTCGATCAAACAGCGATTCCCAAGCTGTCAAAGCCGTGAGTGGTAACGCAGCTGCCTGATGGGGCTGCAATGATTTTGGCGCTTTGGCAATAATCCGCGAATCCACCAGTTGATGAGTTGCGTAACAGCCATCACGGCCAATATCACCGGCATAGAAGACTTTATCCCCCACCTGAAAGTTCTGACATTGTTCGCCAACGTCAGTGATGATTCCAGCAGCATCCCAACCGATGGTTTTGCCATTGGAGGCATCCTGAATAGTTGATTTCACTTTCAGATCCACTGGATTTACCGCGACAGCTTCTACTGAGACCACAACATCGTAACCCGTGGCTTTGGGCATTTCTTTTTGAACACGTTGGGCGGGGCCGGTTGCATGTTGAAATTGTAATGCCTGCATAACTATTTCTCCGTTAAGCGTTGAAGTGCATTGAGATAAGCGGTTTCGGATGGCGGTTGTTGGTTTTGCTGGGCCAACCACAACTGTTCTGCCAGACAGTCAATCATCATATGCTGTGCTTTATGCTCATCAGCCGTCTGGGCGATTAGACGCTGATATGCCTTTACAATTCCGGCTGGACGATCGGTGGAGAGCTGTTCAAGCACCGCAATATGCAGGCCCATATGCAGATAGGGATTGGTCTGCCCGTTTTCCACAAAATACTCCTGACCGGGTTGAATCGGGGAGGAGAGCAGGTTGTGATATTCCGGATGTAACACAATCACATCGGCAATCATTTGTTCGAGCGCGGTAAGTATTTGTCCGGATTGCATTTTTTTCCAGACATCATGGTATTGCTGGCGTAACGCATCACGATCCTGACTGAAAATGGCCATCAGGCGGTTTTCCGCTGGCGTTGAGTACGCCGGTATTCATCACATAAATCGGTAACGATGCATTGATCACAATGCGGTTTTCTGGCGGTACATACATAGCGGCCATGCAAGATCAGCCAGTGATGGGCATCAAGTTTGAATTCGTCCGGGATCACCTTCATCAATCGATCTTCAACTTCACGGACATTTTTGCCTTTCGCCAGACCGGTTCGGTTCGACAGTCGAAAGATATGGGTATCCACGGCCATGACCGGATGTTTAAAAACGGTGTTGAGAATAACATTGGCGGTTTTACGGCCGACGCCGGGTAGGGCTTCCAGCGCTTCGCGATCATCGGGTACTTCACCACCATGTTTGTCGATTAACTGCTGGCAGGTTTTGATGACATTTTCCGCTTTGCTGTTAAACAGTCCGATGGTTTTGATATAGCTTTTCAAACCATCCAGACCCAAATCCAGAATGGCCTGGGGTGTGTTAGCCACCGGGTAGAGTTTATCGGTAGCTTTATTGACGCCGACATCGGTTGCCTGAGCGGACAGGATCACGGCGATCAATAATTCAAACGGCGTCTTGTAGTTCAGCTCGGTAGTGGGCGATGGGTTGTGATCGCGCAGTCTGCTGAAAAATTGTTGCCGCTGCGTTTGATTCATCGTTAACCTGTTGTGGTTTGCGGAGTCAGTACTTCAGCTTTCACTTTCTCGGTCCGATTCGCCACACGGGCATCAATTGCATTTTTCAATGCCACGATAAGTCCCAGACCAATAAAGGCGCCGGGTGGCAAAATCGCAATAAGAAAACCACGATAATCATCGATGACTGTAATGGTTAAACCACGCGCTGCCTCACCAAACATTAAATGTGCCTGACTGAATAAGGTGCCCTGGCCAAGCAGTTCTCGCATTCCACCCAGCAGTACCAGTACGGCGGTAAAACCGATACCCATCATCAAACCGTCAAGTAATGACGGGGTAACAGGATTACGTGCAGCAAAGGCTTCTGCCCGGGCAATAATCGAACAATTGGTGACAATTAACGGAATGAAAATACCCAGGATCAGGTAAAGCTCATGGAACCAGGCGTTCATTGATAATTCAATGGCCGTTACAATCGACGCAATAATTAAAACAAACACGGGTAAACGTGCTTCATCGGGAATCTGGTGGCGCAGCATGGAAATAATGCCGTTTGAAGCCACCAATGTCAGGATGGTGGCAAGTCCCAGCCCCAGGCCATTGATGACGGTGTTGGTCACGGCAAGCAATGGACATAAACCCAGTAATTGCACTAAAGCCGGATTATTTTTCCACAGACCTTCTTTAATAATCTGATTGTAGATTGTCATGTGTTTTCCTCTGCCGGGATAAACAACTTACCCTTATTTGCTTCAAAAAATTCCAGTGTACGCTTGATGGCATTGACCACGGCACGTGCGGTAATCGTCGCACCGGTAAATTGATCAAACTCACCGCCATCTTTTTTAACTTTCCAACGTGATTCATCCGGTGATTCCAGTGATAGTCCGGCAAATTGCAGGATCCAGTCATCACGTTGCACATCAATTTTATCGCCGAGACCAGGGGTTTCCTTATGGCTGATAACCCGAACTCCCGCCAGCGTGCCATCCGTGTATATGGCAATCAGAATTTTGATACTGCCACTGTAACCATCAGGGGCCACAGCGGTTAATACGGCTGCCACGGGATGACCGTTTTTTCTGGCTCGGTAAACAACGGTTGGCTCCTCGGTACCTAATTGCGGCGTCGGCGGTAACACGAGTGTGTCACTCAGGATATTATTGTCATATTCTTGTTTAGGCACCAGCACATTTATCGCTTCGAGTAGGGCCTGACGTTCATTTTCTCTGATCTGTTCGCGAGTACTTTCTTCAGTAAAAGCAACCAGAGTGGTGGCCACAATAGCAAACACAGCCAGCATCAGCCCAACTCGAAATGCCGGTTGATTCCATAATGCTTTCATCGTGTTGCTCCACCATATACACGTGGTTGAGTGTAATAGTCGATTAACGGTACCAGCATATTCATCAAAATAACGGCAAAGGCAACGCCATCCGGATAGCCGCCCCAGATACGAATCACATAGGTCAGAATGCCAACGCCGGCACCAAATACAATACGACCTTTCAAGGTGGTAGAACCCGAGACCGGATCGGTCGCAATAAAGAATGCCCCCAGCATGGTGCCACCACTGAGTAAATGAAATAATGGTGACCCTGACACAGTGGGGTCAATTAACGTGGTAATACTGCTGATGATCAGCAAAGCCAGAATCATGGCGACAGGAACATGCCAGCTAATGACTTTGCGGTAAATTAACCAGATACCACCCAAAGCAAACCAGATATTGATCCATTCCCAGCCCAGCCCACCGACCATGCCGAACAATTCCTGACTACTGATAAATTCAGGATGCCGATCCAATACAATCTGCGTTTTCATTGCATCAAGTGGGGTTGCACCTGAATAAGCATCAATGCCCAAACCATTAAACTGACCGGTAAAAATTAATTGCAGGGCACTTAACCATCCCATTGGTTGCTCAGCAATCGACTGCACGGGTAACCAGGTGGTCATTTCCAGCGGAAAAGAAATCAAAAGCAAAACATAACCAACCATCGCCGGATTAAACGGGTTATAACCCAGACCACCATAAAGGTGCTTGGCGAAGATAATGGCAAAGGTCACACCAATTACCGTCATCCACCATGGCGAAAGTGGCGGGATAGCTAATGCCAGTAAAATAGCTGTTACCGCAGCGCTGCCGTCACTCAGGAAAGGCTTTAATGGCCGATGACGAAGTTTAAGCATCACCGCTTCGGCGATCAGGGCAACCACCACAGCAAGTGTGACATTAATCAGCACACCGGGACCGAAATAATATGTCATGGCGATTACTGCTGGAACCAGTGCAACAAGCACTTGCAGCATTTGTAAGGTGACGCGGTTAGCTCCAGCTAAAAACGGTGGGCTCAGCCGAAAAATGGGCATCAGGCTTTTTCCTCATTTACCGAATCTGCTGATTCTGCGTTTGTGGTGGATTCTTCTTTGGCTTTGGCTGCTTTGGAAGCCGCCAACGCAGCTTTACGCTGCCGCTGCCGCTCTTCTTTTTCCTGCTTTTCGCGTTCCAGTCTGGCCAAACGGCTTTCATGACGCTCACGAGCCAGATCAGCTTTTTGCTGTTCACGTTGCTGATTCATGATTTCGGTTTTGGAGAATCGGAAGTAGGAGACCAGCGGAATTTTGCTGGGACATACATAATCACAGCAACCGCATTCAATACAATCAAATAAATTGTAATTACGGGTTTGTTCAAAATCTTTGGCGCGTGAATACCAGTAAAGCTGTTGTGGTAACAAACTGGCAGGGCAGACGTCTGCACAATCACCACAACGAATACACGGTAACGGCTGAGCAGGTGGGGCAACATCATCCACCCCGACCAGAATACAGTTGGCGGTTTTGGTAATAGGTAAATCATCACCAGCCAAGCTGTAACCCATCATCGGCCCACCCTGAATAAAGGGCTCATCGGGTTGACGTTTGGTTTCACAAAAATCCAGTAAATCTTTGATCGGAGTACCAAACAATGTTTCAAAATTACCGGCGTGAGGGACATCAGTACCGGTAACCGTCACGACTCTTGAAATCAGCGGTTCACCATGCAGAATCGCACGACCCACAGCATAGGCAGTACCCGGGTTATGACAGACGATCCCAATATCAATCGGTAATTTATTGGTAGGAACCTGTTTGCCGGTGACCACCTGAATCAACTGCTTTTCGCCACCGGTTGGATAACGGGTCGGCACAATGACAATTTCGGTTTGCGATAAATGTGGTCTGCCGGTCAGGGCATAGCGTATTGCCGCAATCGCCTCAGGTTTATTATCTTCAATCGCCAGAATGCAGCGGGAAGCTCGCAGCGCAAATAACATGATCTCGACACCATCAAGAATGCCATCGGCACGTTCACGCATCAGCATGTCATCACAGGTGATGTAGGGTTCGCACTCAGCACCATTTATCAATAAGGTTTCGACAGTATGGTGTACACCCGGATTGAGTTTTATAAAGCTGGGGAAACCTGCTCCACCTAAACCGACAATGCCTGCATCACGAATAATTTGCCGTAACTCATGTGCGGAGTGTTGACGGAAATCGGCTATTTGCTCGCGTTCAATCCACCGATCTTCACCATCGGTTTCGATGGTAATACAAGGTGCTGAAAGCCCGGAAGGATGCGGAATAGCATGTTCTCCAATGGCGCTGACCACACCAGAGGTAGGAGCATGCAGACATACTGAAACATGTCCTTCCGCTCTGGCGATACGCTGGCCTTTTAATACGTTATCGCCAACTTCGACAATGGGCACGGCCGCTGCACCGATATGCTGTTGCAGGGGCAATACCAATTGTTTGCTCAATGGTGTTTTGCGAATCGGTTGCTGCGTAGAACGTTTTTTATGTCCTCGCAGTTTCAGTCCACCGGGGAAATTGCTTAACGGTGCACTCATGAGCCGGTCCTCCGTTGCAAATCAACATGGGAAGGATCCGGCCAGCGCCAGGTATGTGGATTTGGTTGGGTTTCGACCATATCAATACAATCTACCGGACAAGGTTCAACACATAATTCACAGCCGGTGCATTCATCAGCGATAACGGTATGCATATGTTTGGCTGCACCCAGAATGGCATCTACCGGGCAGGCCTGGATACACAGCGTACAACCAATGCAACGATCTTCATCTATTACGGCCAGTGTCTTGGGTTTTTCCACACCACATTCTTCATCCAGTGGTTTGGGTTCTACATCCAGCAGATCGGCCAGCGCCTGAATAGTGGTTTCACCGCCCGGGGGACAACGATTGATATCAACTTCACCGGCAGCAATCGCTTCAGCATACGGGCGACACCCGGCAAAACTGCATTGTCCGCATTGTGTCTGTGGCAGAATTTTATCGATTTGATCAACAATTGGATCACCCTCGACTTTGAAGCGGATTGAAGCAAATCCGAGTACAAGTCCAAGGACCAACGCGAGCAGCGTGATGGCAATGATGGCTGTCAGCATACGTTAGACCTTCACCAATCCGGCAAAGCCCATAAAGGCCATCGACATCAGTCCGGCTGTGATCAGCCCGATTGCGGCACCCTGAAAAGGAACAGGCACATCAGCGGCGGCCAAACGTTCACGCATTGCTGCGAAAATGATTAAGACCATTGAAAAGCCTACAGCAGCCCCGAAGCCATACAAAGCAGACTCAAGGAAGCCATGTTTTTCCTGAACATTAAGCAGTGCAACACCTAATACAGCACAGTTTGTGGTAATCAACGGGAGAAAAATACCCAGCACCTGATACAGCAGAGGGCTGGTTTTATGCACCACCATTTCAGTGAACTGTACGACGACTGCAATGACAAAAATAAAGCTGATGGTGCGCAGGAATTCAAGGCCCAGCGGAGACAATAGATATTCATTTATCAAATAGCTGCTGATAGAAGATAAGGTCAACACAAAGGTGGTTGCCAGTGCCATGCCCATTGCTGTTTCCAGCTTACGGGAAACACCCATGAACGGACACAGGCCAAGGAATTTCACCAGCACAATGTTGTTCACCAGAATGGTGCTTAACAAAATTAGGGCATAGTCAGCCATTTAATAACCTACTGATTTTCTCAGGAATTCACTTGGATTCACGCTTAATCCTGATTCAAATATAAATTACGAACCGAATAGTATAGCTTAATAACGCTTTTTATGTAGCGTTGCGATAGAGGTTAAGGCTTGATGTTGAAGGACTTAGGACCGTTGCAACGAGTTTGCAATCTGACTATGAAACGCAGCAAAGATTCCATTGTTTGATCTTTCATCTCCGCCTTGTCGGTCACAAAAATAGCCGCCAGCAGTGGTGGATATGAAAGATCAACAAGCCCTAGGCAGCAGCGGAATTCTTGCGACGCTGTCTGACTGCAGCTGCTAATTCACGTAACAGTGGCTCACTGTTCTCCCAAGCCATACAGGCATCCGTAATACTTTGGCCGTAAACCAGTTCTTTATCCGCTTCGACATTCTGTCTACCTGCCACCAGATTGCTTTCCAGCATCAAACCAATAATACGATTATCTCCAGAGGCAATTTGTTCGGCCAGCAACCGACCAACAACTTCCTGCTGCAGGTGATCCTTACCACTATTGGCATGACTGCAATCAACCATCATGCGAACCGGCTGACCGCTACGGCCAATGACTTCGGCTGCCTCATCAATACTGGTTTGATCATAATTAGGTTTTTTCCCGCCGCGGAGAATGACATGGCAGTCGGGGTTTCCCGTGGTAGAGAATATAGCGGAATGTCCGTCTTTGGTCAGAGACATAAAGTGATGGGGTTTTGATGCTGACAGACAGGCATCTACTGCGATTTGCAATCCACCGTCAGTAGCATTTTTAAATCCGACCGGGCAGGATAAACCCGATGCAAGTTCTCGATGAGCCTGACTTTCAGTAGTGCGTGCGCCGATAGCACCCCATGAAACCAAATCTGCAATGTATTGTGGACTGATCAGATCCAGATATTCGGTTGCCGCCGGCACTCCCATTTCTGCCAAATCCAGTAATAGTTTTCGCGCGATGTGCAGACCATCATTGATTTGGAAACTGCCATCAAGGTAGGGATCGTTAATCAGACCCTTCCAACCGACAACGGAACGTGGCTTTTCAAAATAAACGCGCATGATGATATGCAGATCATCAGCCAGTTCATGAATCAACGGCTGTAAACGGCTGGCATAGTCACGTGCCGCATTGGGATCGTGAATAGAGCAGGGACCAATAATAACAATCAGACGATCATCACGGTGATGCAGAATGTTCTGACAGGCTGTGCGTGCGTTAAACACAGTTTCAGATGCCGCATCCGAGATCGGTAATTGTTCATGCAATTGCGCTGGCGGTAATACTTCCTGTATTCCAACGATGCGTAAGTCATCTGTGTTGTAACGCATTTTCAACCTGATTTGTGTTCAAAAAAATAATCGGCAATTGTAATACTTCGGGGCCTTTTTCGCTATTTCAAGTTGTTACGGTCGCTTGATTTTTCTCAATAGCGGACCTTATGGCAATACCACCGTAAATAAATCTGCATTCAACCAAAGATGAACCCAGATGCTGGCGATGTAGCCCAGTGCGATTGCCCAAATCCATTTCAGGTGAGACATAAAAGTATAAATACCGCGGGCTTGACCCATCACAGCAACCCCGGCTGCAGAACCAATGGATAGCAATGAACCACCGACACCAGCGGTTAACGTTGCCAATAACCACTGACCTTGACTCATCTCCGGCATCATCGATAACACGGCAAACATCACTGGAATATTGTCGACAACTGCGGAAATCAGACCCACCAGAATGTTGGCGGTGGTGGCGCCTAGCTGACCGTATAAAAACTCAGAGCCCACACTCAGGTAGCCGATTGTTCCCAAACCTCCGACGCATAAAATAATGCCATAGAAAAACATCAGCGTGTCCCATTCGGCGCGTTGCAATTGTTCGAAAATATTAAAAGGTGCTTTTCGCTGTGTTTCATCCTGAATATTAAATGCAGCTTGCCCGTCAATCTCTTTCTTATTTAAAAGACGTTTATCATTCATTTTAAGGACATAACCATGCAACTTGAGAAACCCGAGTCCTGTCATCATGCCCAGTACGGGGGGCAGGTGAAGAAAGTGATGACTGCTGGCGGCCATGGCAATGGTGAGAATAAATAATCCAACCACGATCATCGCACCAGATTTAAGCGGTGCATATTCATGTACAGCGATAGCGGCAACATTTTTAATCGCCAGAGACAATAAGGCTGCCGGGATTAACCAATTGACTAATGATGGGACAAATAAAGCAAAGAATTCATGGAAAGCCAAAACACCTTTCTGCCACACCATCAGGGTGGTAATGTCACCAAAAGGACTGAAGGCACCACCGGCATTGGCTGCCACAACGATATTGATACAAGCGACCGCAATAAATTTGTGATTATTCCCAGCAACCGCCATCACCACCGTAGCCATCAATAGAGCCGTGGTTAAGTTATCAGCGACTGGCGAGATGAAAAACGCCATTAAACCCGTTAACCAGAAAATAGTTCTTAATGAAAATCCCTTATTCACCAGCCAGGCACGAATAGCATCAAATACACCACGTTCGCCCATGGTGTTGATATAGGTCATTGCTGCCAGCAGGAATAAAAATAACTCAGCATATTCAAGCAGATTATGCCGAATCATAATGCCAGCTGTTTCATGAAAAACCGGATCAGTCTGCTGTGAATAAATCAGGGCAATCAATCCCCAAATCAGACCGGCCGCCACAATGACCGGTTTGGATTTACGCATATGGATATGCTCTTCAGCGATTACCAACGCATAAGCAATGAAAAATATCGCTAAGGCGGCAAATCCGACCCAGTGTCCGGTTAAATCAAGTAATGCGACATTTTCTACTGCCCATGTTGAGGGGGAGAAAAGCATGGCCAATAAAAATAATGACCAACCGGTAAAAGACTTGAAAAGGCCTGAGACGGGCATAATGACTTCCTGAAAATGGGGGAGCAAAAGCGCTAAATGATACCCCTCATCACTGGAATGACAACTGTTATTTTAGAACTGTGCGATAGAAACCTTCTGCCGCATCTGTGACCAAATCAAATACATGGTTGAACCCATTCTGACCACCATAATACGGGTCGGGAACATCGGTCTCATCACGTCCTTCAGCGAAATCGAGGAACAGCTTGACCTTATGCTGGTGTTCGCTCGGACAGGCTTGCTGAAGAATCTCCAGATTGTCCTTATCCATTGCCAGAATATAATCAAAATGCTCAAAGTCCTCATAGCGAAACTTGCGGGCTCTGATAAAAGACAAATCAATACCACGCTGTTTGGCCGTTTGTTGGGCCCGGGCATCAGGTGGTTCGCCCACATGGTAGGCATGGGTACCGGCCGAGTCGATTAGAAATTTGTCACTGGTACCTTTAGCTTTCAGCAAACTGACAAAAACGCCTTCGGCGGTGGGAGAACGACAGATATTGCCCATGCAGACAAATAACACTTTGATTTGACTCATTCGTAACTAACTCCGTAGCTCGGCCAGTAATTGTGAAATCATGGCGTCGGCCTGACCGAGGTAGCCGCCACCAAACAGGTTGAGATGATTAATAATATGATAGAGGTTGTAAAGCGTTTTGCGTGTGCGATAGCCTGAGTCGACAGCACGAACATTGCGATAAGCCGCATGAAAATCGCTGCCAAACCCGCCAAATAATTCGGTCATCGCCAAATCGGTTTCGGCATCACCGTAGTAACAGGCCGGATCAAATATCACCGGATTACCCTGTTCATCACCGGCAGCATTTCCCCCCCACAGATCACCGTGCAACAGGGAGGCTTGTGGCTGATAATCGGTAAAAAAGGCGGGCAACTCATCAATAAGCCGTTCGCCATTTTTTTGCAGACTGCCTCTGAAACCATTGCTTGCAGCAAATTCCAGTTGTTTGCCCAAACGCTGCTGTTGCCAGAACTCCACCCAATTATTTGAGCGATCATTTAATTGTGGCGTGCTGCCAATGGTATTATCCATGTGCCAACCAAAATAGGGTTGGGGCTGTTGGTGGAGCAGGGCCAGTTGTTCACCGAGTTTGGCATTCGCGCCACCGCGCATGCCGCCTAAAGCAATATATTCCAGCACCAGATAACTATGTCCATCAGCGGTGCCGAAACAGATTACTTCCGGGACTCGCACAGCATTCAATGCGGCCATCTCCTGCAGGCCCTGCGCTTCTGCGACAAACATATCCGCCAGGTTTGGGCTATTTACCTTGATAAAGAATTGCTTGTCGGGCGTTTTCAATTGATACGCTGTATTAATGCAACCTCCTCCGATGGAAGACAGTTGATGCGGATGGCAACTTAGTCCGGTGACGCTTTCAATTTGCTGAATAATTTCATTGAGTTGAGCCATAAATTTCTCCATCAAAGATGAGCAGGCGGTTTAACCATGCTAAGCTGAAACGGTAATTTTGCCAAAACATTCAAGGAGTTTGTCAATGTCTACTGATACCGAGGCCACGCCACAAAGCCCCAAACAGCAAGTGGCAATCAAAGCCGCTGAAATTGTCGACAATGGCATGATTGTGGGGCTGGGGACAGGATCAACAGCGAATCTTTTTATTGATGAATTGGCTCGCCGTCAACGAGAAAATCAACTGGATATTCAAGTGGTCGCCAGCTCTGTGATCAGTCGGGTTAAGGCCGAACAGGCCGGGCTTAGAGTTATGGCCATAGAGCATCTGTCGCATCTGGATATGTATGTCGATGGAGCAGATGAAGTCACCAGCGATATGACTTTACTGAAGGGCAGAGGGCAGGATCTGGTTTGTGAAAAGTTGCTTGCCACTCATGCCACAGCCTTTTATGTGATGGTCGATGAAAGCAAAATGGTGAACAAAATAGGTGAGAAAAATGCCATTCCAATTGAGGTAATCCCGCAGGCAGCACAGCTGGTATTGAATCGCTTGTCCAAATTACAGGCCAAAGGCAGTTTGAGATTAAATGCCGCGGGTGACAATGTTGCTTACAGTGCGGCAGGGAATTTGATTCTGGATATGCAGTTTACGACGTTTGAAACCGCACAGATCAATGCTTTACTGACAGTGATGCCGGGAGTAGTTGAGCATGGGATTTTTGCTGATGTTGCCAAAGCCGTATTTGTTGGCTCATCTGACGGCGTCAAGTTATTGCAGGCCTGAATAAAAAAAGGGCAGTGATCAACACTGCCCTTTCAGCAAACAGATAACGTAATTGGTTTATTTTTTTAATTCTTCAAGAATGGTTTCGGCTTTGGATTTACCAAACTCACCCGAACCTTCAACACCAATGTATTTCACTTCGCCATCGGTAATGATCATCGCTGCACGGAATGAACGTACACCCATTCCACCACCGGTTAAATCACGATCCAGACCTAATGCTTTAATATATTCCGCACTACCGTCTGCCATCATGCGAACTTTGCCATTGGCCTTTTGTTCACGACCCCATGCCGCCATCACAAATGCATCGTTCACCGCTAAACACCAGATTTCATCAGCGCCAGCGGCTTTTAATTCTTCAGCATGTTCAATAAAACCGGGCAGATGTTGAGAAGAGCATAAAGGGGTAAAAGCGCCGGGAACCGTGAATAAAACAATGGTTTTGCCTTTTGCCATTTCACGTACATCCATCGGAGATGGATTCATCGGGCAGCCATTCTGAGGATCAAACTCCACACACTCTGTGAGTTTGCCATCGGGTATTTGTTGTCCAACTTCGATTGTCATAATCTCTCCTTATGGATAAATAAGCTGACTGGTTAGCATAAGCCATCTGTCAGGAGATATAAACACTGATTATTGCAGGGACTTTCAAGTTTGGTGCAATCAACTTAAATCGTTATGATGGATAGCACAAATGATTGATGGAGAAAAAAATGACGGCAGATAAAAACATTCTGAACTGGGGCATTCTCGGTGCAGCGCGTGTCACTGAAAAACTCATACCAGCCATTACGCAAGCCAGCAATGCGCGGTTAATCGCTGTGGCTAGCCGTCGTAAAGGGGCTGCAGCGGAAGTAATTGAAAAACTGGCCCCGGCAGATAACGATATTCAGGCCTGGGATGCCCCTGAAGCTTTATTAACGCATCCTGATATTGATGTGATCCATTTACCAATGGCCAATGAAGAACATGCTGAATGGGCATTAAAAGCGATTGCTCATGGCAAGCATGTGTTGATTGAAAAACCGATGGCTCTCACGGTTAAAGATATTGATGCCATTACCCAGGCTGCTAAAGAAAAGGGCGTGACGGTGATGGAAGGGTTTATGTATCGTTTTCATCCTCAGCATGATGCAGTTCGGGAGATTATCGAATCTGGTGTTATTGGCGAAGTCAGAACCGTCAGTAGCCGTTTTGCCTTTCCAATGAAACCGGCACGTTTATACCGGGTTAATCGACCCATTGCCAATGGTGGTGGAGCAATGTGGGATATTGGCCCCTATGCCATTCATACTGCCAGATTATGGTTTGAAGAGGAGCCCAAAGCCGTTACTGCGGTGGCTAATCTAAATGAGCACGGTGCTGACTTAAGTCTGACCGGTATTTTTGATTATGGTGAAGGAAAATTCGCCCAGTTTGAGATGAGTTTTCAACATGCCCGCCGCAGTGTCTACGAAATTATTGGCACTTTAGGCGGAGTCACCTGTCATGCCACCTGGCAACCGGCTGACGAACCCGCCAAGATTTCGTGGTGGACCGAGGCGGGCCAACATGAAACGGTTGAAGTGCCCGCTGCCGATCAGTTTGTTAACGAAATCGAACATTTTTCCAATTGCGTGTTGAATAATAGTGCTCCATTACTCAGCCTGGAGGATGCCCGGGCTAACTGCAAAGCGATTGTGGCTACATTGCAGTCGGTTAAAGAGGGCAAAATGATAAAACTGGATTAACAAAAAAGGCTGCACATTGATGCAGCCTTTCTATTTAATCAAACCTGGAATTTATCGACAGTAGTTTTGAGCCGTCCGGAGAGCAAGGCAAGTTGCTCAGCAGTTTGTGATATTTGCTCACTGATTTCGGCTCGGTCTTTTGCCATTTGTGAGATTTTGTCTATCTGGCTGTTAATTTGCTGACTGTCCTCACTTCCCTGGGCTGCTGCCGAGGCAATATTTTCAATGACATTATTTGTCTGCTGAGCGCCGGCGTTAATTTGCAGCAGGGATTGACCTGCTTTTTCGACCAGTTCCACGCCGTGTTTTACCAGTACTTCACCTTGATCTGCATGTTTAACAGCATTCTGCGTTTCCGATTGGACTGCGGCGATAACTTCTCCAATCTCTAATGTGGCCTGGGAGGTACGCTCGGCTAATTTGCGTACTTCGTCAGCTACAACGGCAAAACCTCGTCCCTGTTCACCCGCCCGTGCGGCTTCAATCGCGGCATTTAATGCCAATAAATTGGTTTGAGCTGCAATATCCTGAATCACTTGAAGAATGCCACTTATTTCGTCAGAACGTTCGCCGAGATTGGTAACCGTAGACGCCATATGTCGAACGGCTTCAGCAATTTGATTAATACTGTTAGCAGCTTCAGCCACAACCGCCCGACCGTTTTCTGCAGAATGTTGTGCGGTTTTGGAAATTTCCTGAGCTTCAGAAGCATTATTGGCAACTGACTGGATAGTGGAATTGATATGGCTAATTTTCTGAACGATATCATCTACCACTTGTTTCTGTTTGACTGAACCGGTGGCGACGCGATCGGATATATCCGTTAGCTGATTGGCAGATTCTGAAGTTTTTTGGGTATGTTCCAGTAAATCACGAATAATATTCTGTAAGTTATTCATAAACTTATTAAAGGCACTGGCCACCACGCCTATTTCATCATCGGCATTCACTATTGGTAACCGTTTGGTTAAATCGGCCTCACCCATAGCTAGATTGCTCATCGACGTTTCCAGTCCGTTAAGCGGCAGCAGTAAACGGCGGGTTAACAGACGAATGGCAATGGCAGAAATAATTACCAGGATAATGGCAAATATCATGCTTTTAGTCACCAGCTCGCCAATAATATCGAAAAACCGTGCTTTTTCGACACCGACATACAAAATGCCGATGACTTCACCCTCATTATTCAGAATAGGCTCATAGGCAGTAAAGTATCGTACTCCCAGAATATCTGCTTCACCATGAAATGGCTGCGCCTGTTTTAAAACCGTGTCGTAAACTTCTCCTGGTGCGAGCTTTGTACCAATGGCGCGTGTGCCATCGTCTTTAATCACATTGGTCGATATGCGCGTGTCATATTGAAAGATAGTGGCCGTACCGCCCACTAACTGTTTGATTTTATCGACGACAGCATAATCCTGATCAATGGGTTGGCCATCTATCAGTAATTGGTTGTTTTCCAGACTGAATTGCTGGCCTTGTTGCTCTAACACTGACCAGGCCACCCGCATATTGCTCTCCTGGTTTTCCTGAGCTTGCATGTATAAACCCTGACTCAGGATATAGGTAGTGGCGCTGACAATAATTAAGGTTAGCAACAGGCTGCTCACCACATTGGAGACAATGAGTTTCTGGTATAGCTTCATATTCTCTCATCCTAGTGTACTGATTTTTATAGAATAACTATGGCCCTTGATAGTTATCGTCCGCAGTAACTTTTTAATGAGTTTTATATTCTATTAAGTAACTATTTGGGGTGAGCTATATGTCCAGAAGTGAGGTGTAAAGCGATTAAACGGCGTTGTTAAACAAAAATGCCACTTAATGAAAAGTGGCATTTTCTATGGTCTTGAAGTGAATGATTTAACTTGCAGTTTTAAATTTACTGATGGATTGTTGCAGTGCATCAGCCAGTTGATTCAGTTCAGTACTGAGTGAAGAAATAGACTGTGATCCCGCTTCCGCCTTATCAGATACATCGGTAATCCTGCGAAAGTTATTGTTAATTTCTTCAGCGACGGCTGACTGTTGTTCGGCGACACTGGCTATCTGAGCATTCATATCATTGATGGCGGTAACTGAACGGCTGATGACCTCCAAAGATTCACCGGCATGTTCTGCCTGGGTGACACATTGATGGGCTTTGTTTTTGCCTTCTTCCATGACTTTCACTGCGATTACCGTTCTACTTTGAGTCTTTTCAATTAATTTCTGAATATTGAGCGTCGACTCTTTGGTACGGCTGGCGAGACCACGAACTTCATCAGCAACCACGGCAAAGCCTCTGCCATGTTCACCAGCACGGGCCGCTTCAATAGCAGCATTCAATGCCAATAGGTTGGTTTGTTCGGTAATGTCTGCAATAACTTCAACAACGGTGCCAATTTGTTTGCTGTCTTCGGAAAGTTCATCAATAACTCTGGCAGCTTCTTCTACTTTTGCCGCCAACTCTGCAATGCTGGTAAGTGTTTTGGCTACTTCCTGATTACCATTAATTGTCTCTTTATCCGCTGTTTGAGCTTGCATCGCAGCCTCACTGGTCAGACGTGCAATCTCTTGTACTGAAGTGGAAATTTCACTGATGGCATTCGCCCCATCTAGCGTTTGCTGTTTCTGGTCAATGACTAAACTCTGATTATCTGCCGAAGTTTGATTCATTACTTTTGCCGCATCTGATACTTGTCCTGCGGATGAGCTAATGGCTTTCATAATATGCGAGAGTTCGCTCGACATAGTGCTTAGTGCACCGACAATACTTTTAGGAAACTTTGTTTGAGCTTGTTGAGTTAAGTCACCTGAAGCAAATACTCTGATTAATTGAGCTGCTGAATCAGGCTCACCACCAATGGTTGAATACAATCGGCCAATCAATCGATAACTGACAAAGATGGCAATGACGAAGGCGATCAGCGTCACCGTAATCATTAATGCCATAAATCCCCCGGTTTGCTGACGTATATAGTCAACCTGATCGCTGATGGTGGCTTCCTGAAAATCAATAAATTGATTTACTGCTTTCAACCATTGTGTGTAAGCAGGGGAGGTATTCAGTAACAGATAATCCCGTGCTTCAATATCCCGACCCTGATTAATCAGCTGTATGGTTTCTGCGGTGTGGGAAAGCGTTTGTTGTTCAATGGTTTTAATATTATCCAGCAGCGTTTTTTCCTGAGCGGTAAATTGCTGAGGATTATTGGCCATTGCTTCCAGGCTTATCGCTGATTCTGCATAGAACTGTTCTAAACGTTCGATATCCTGAAGATGCTGCTGGCGCTCGGCACTGCTGTCACTTAACACCACATCCCGAATCGAAATGGCCCGGTCGTGAACACTGCCTCGAAAATTAATAGCAGCCCGTTGTTTTACGGTATCAACCTCATTGATTTTACTCATAGTACGGTCAATTTTACTGACTTCATTAATCCCGATAATGGCGATTAACACCATTAAACTTAAAACGATGCCAAAGCCGAGTTGAAGCCTGTTTTTAATAGTCACTGAATATTCCTGATATGCGTAAACGTACACGACATTGCGTAGTTAGCTGATGAAGCCGGCGATTATCGTTCAACACATGTGAGATTTATGTCAAAGCGGTATTATCGATGCCGTTTTAAATTATTGCTTCAGGAAATTTCTTTTTGGTCTTGGCAATTGTGGATTAAAGGAGAACGCAATAACTGCTTAGAAAGACACTATCGAAACAACTTCGCACTTTTTTCGGAGTTGGAATGCATCTTATGCATTTTAGTTTTATTTAAGAAGTTCATAGAATGTCGTTAGCATGGATTTTTTTGAATGCTGTCGTCATTTACAGCACGCCAGTAATACATCTAATAAAACAAAACATTTATTTCACAAAGACTTATGGTTTGGTACCGTAGAGTTAAAACGTTATGATAGTCAGAACAAATTGATGTAGTTGAAGTAAGTAATCCACCCATCCTTACCTAAAATCAGCACCGTTACGCTATTTAAACAGAAACAATTAACAAACTTCTTAAGGCGCAATAAAGCCATAGATGAATTCGAAATTGTAAGGTCTACATGTCCCTATTCTCAAAATTTTTCCCTCAGTTAGCCAGTATCCGTAGTCGTTTAGTTTTGTTGGTTTTGTTAAGTTTGGTTCCAGTTGCATTGGTATTAATCTATTCAGCTTTGGAAAATCGACGACTCACAGGTGAACAGGCAATTAATAAATTGTCCACGATTGTTGAATTGATTCACAACGATTTCGAAGATGCTATTTATGCCTCTTCTCAGTTATTAACCTCATTGTCATTAACACCTGAGAAATGGCTTAAAGCTTCTCCACAATGTAATCAGCAGTTGGCCAATCTGAGTAAACAATTTGCCAGTTACAGCAATATTTATTCGGTGGATCTCAATGGGGAAGTCATTTGTACTGCAACAAATAATGAGACAACGATAAATCTGCTGGATAGGGATTACATTCAGAATTCCTTGTCTGGTGGAGCAATTATTGTTGGTCAACCCGTAGAAGGAAAAATCTCCAAGCAAATGGTCATGCCAATAGCGCTGCCTTTATATTCATCAACGGGTGAAATTATGGGTGTCGTTGGCGTTAGCATCAATCTTTCCCTGTTTCTCAATCATAATCTTCGGTCGCATTCTCTCAACAGCAAAAGTCTAAATAATGTCACGGCGACTTTATGGCAACCAGATGGAACAGTACTGGTCAGAGCGCCGGACCCGTTCTCTATGACTGGGCTGCAAGCTCGTGAAAGTGAATTGTTTCAAACGCTCATTGGTAACACGACTAATCGACAGACAATGGAAGTACGCGGTCTGGATAATACACCGCGCTGGTATGCATTTGACCAAATTGGTCTTGGTGAATCCAATATTTTATTGAGCGTAGGTCTGCCAACGGAGGAGTTATTTGCGGAAGTCGATGCTATTTTTTGGCGAACATTAAGTGTACTGGCGGTGGTTAGCCTTTTAGTTATTCTCGCTGCATGGTTTATCGCTGAGCTCGCAGTGCGTCGGCCGGTGAGCAAGCTGGCAAGCCTGGTTGAACAAGTGTCAAGCGGTCAGCGTGGTATTCGTATTGGACAAATGGTCGGGGCCAGTGAATTAAAAACACTAGCCCACAACTTTGACTTAATGGTTAGTTATCTGGAAAGTTACGAAAACAAACAGGCTGCCAATCAGCAAGCTTTGACACAAGCCAAAGAAAGTCTTGAACTGAAAGTGCAGGAACGCACTCTGGCACTGGAGTCGGCCAGTCGTGAAGCTATTGATAGAGCTAAGCTGCTGGAAAAACAACGACTTGAAATTACTGTTATGAATGAGCTGACTGACATGCTGCAGTCCTGTCATACATTGGATGAAAGTTGGCCAATAATTGGGCGGTCTCTTACCCAATTGTTTGATGATTTAGAGGGCACGATTTATACCTATCGGGATAGCGGTAATGCTTTAATGCATGGTGTCAGCTGGGGAAAAAAAGCGATCGAAAAACATGATGGCTTTGCCCCTGATGATTGCTGGTCTTTAAGATTGGGCCGTAGCTGGCAATTTGAACCCGAAGGACTGCATACCCGTTGTAATCATATTGCTGAGACAGAGCAAGGTGCTTATATTTGCATTCCTATGCTGGCTGATGGCAAAACACTTGGAGTATTACATCTTCAACTCCCCACTAACGACGGAAAGCAGGTTTTTGTTGAGCTTGCTCAATCGGCTGCTGCACGATTGGCGCTTGCCTTATCCAATATCAAACTAAGACAGACGTTACGTAACCTGTCTATAAAAGACGTGTTGACCGGATTGTATAATCGTCGTTTTGTTGAAGAAATATTTGAGCATGAAGTTGCGCGCTGTCGTCGAAATGATAAATCTTTGTCAGTACTTATGATCGATGTTGATCATTTCAAACGTTTTAATGACAGTTTCGGTCATGATGCTGGTGACGTGGTTCTTCGAGCCGTCGGCACCCTGTTGAAAGAAAGTTTCCGTAAAACTGATTTTCCATGTCGTTTAGGTGGGGAAGAGTTTTTGGTCATTCTTCCTGAGTGTGATGGCAATGCGGCTTTCAAGGTTGCAGAACAATTAAGACTAAAAATCAGTGAGCTTGTATTGTTTCATCAGGGTAAAGCTTTGGATGGGGTGACAGCATCAATTGGTGTAGCCACTTGGCCAGAACCGTTGAAAGACGAGCATATATTGATTGCTGCTGCTGATGCCGCTCTTTACTCAGCAAAACATGCTGGCCGTAATCAGGTGCACACTGCCGAAAAGAATGATGCATTAAAAAAGGGATAGCTGCTGACCGGGAGCCTGGAATAAATCCTGCCTTAAAGGCGCTAATTTAGAGTCGATCTGAAGTTTTTTAGTGATATTTCGAAAGCGTTGGGCTAACAGATCAGCAAATATCCCTTCACCGCGCAGGCGGTGACCAAAGCGCGGATCGTTGTTTTTACCTCCACGTAAGTCATGGATTCGGTTCAGAATGTGCTGGGCCTGATCTGGTCGGTGAGTTTGCAGCCAGTTTTCAAATAATGGGCTTACCTCAAGGGGTAATCTGAGCAGAATGTAATTAACATCCAATGCGCCTGCATCGGTAACAGCTTTCACAATATTTTCCAGTTCGGCATCGGTTAATACGGGTATAACCGGGGCAATCAATACCGTCACCTCGATGCCTGCAGCACGTAAGGTTTCAATGGTTTGTAGTCGTCGTTTCGGCGCGCTGGCTCTGGGCTCCAGTAAGCGCGATAGCGCTGGATCCAATGTGGTTACTGAAAGATGTACCCGAACCAGATTTTGTCGGGCCATTTGCTGCAGAATATCGATATCCCGTTCAACCATAGATGATTTGGTGACGATATGACAGGGATGGCAGGTTTCATTCAACACTTGCAGGATCTGACGAGTGATTTGATATTCGCGTTCAATGGGCTGATAGGGATCGGTGTTGGCTCCCAATGATATTGGCGAACATGAGTAGCTTTTTGCAGCTAACTCTTTTTTGAGCAAAATGGCAGAATTGGGTTTGGCCGTAAGTCTGGTTTCGAAATCAAGGCCAGGCGATAACCCTAAATAGGCATGTGATGGCCTTGCATAACAATAAATACAGCCATGTTCACAGCCCCGGTAGGGATTAATAGATTGGCTAAAAGGCAGATCCGGGGATTGATTACGGGTGATGATGGTTTTGGGGTGTTCAATTTCTACCGTGGTTTTGGGCGGGTTTTCCGGTTCCTGAAACCAGCCATCTTCGACCGTTTCACGCTGATGTGTGTTGAAACGTCCATCAATTTTGTCTGCAGTTCCTCGTCCTTTGATAGAAGGTTGTGTAGGAGGCATCAATCAGACAAATAATATTCCACTGTAGAAACCACCCGAACCTTTTTGATATGCGGATTATTATTATCGCGGGCGCTGATACTGAATTGACCTTGAGATGCTTTGCGGATTTTGCCTAGATTGCTGTCAGAATCCTCGGCAAATTTTTCGGCAACTTCACGGGCATTTTCGGTCGCTTCTTCAATCATTTCCGGTTTGATTTCGTTCAGTCGTGTAAACAGATATTCGGTCTGTGCCATATAGTTATTACCCGCTAATACCAGACCTTTTTTGCCCAGATCGGCCAAATCTGTCATTGCCATGCGAACCGCTTCAATATTTTCTGAATAAACGGTTATTGTCTGGTTTGCGGTGTAACGAAATTCTGCCCTTGGGCCACCACCATATTGCTGGGCTGATTTATCGGTAATGGAAGGAGCATTAAAAGTGATTTCAGCTTCATCAATGCCACGTTGGAGCAGAAAATCACGAACTTTACTGCTGTTATCTTCGACAGTCCGATAAAGCTCAGGCAAATCATTGTTGGCTTCAATAAACTGAATAGGCCAAATCACCACATCAGCAGGGTAGTCACGTTCAGATAAACCTTTTACCGTGACGCTGCGTTCGAATTGTTTAAAATCAATCAACGCCTTGCCAAGTTGAAATCCCAGCAGTGTCAAGCCCAGAAATAATGCGCCACCTAAAATCAATGCGGTCGATTTGGTTTGATTGGCCATATCCTGAACTCCCATAGAATCAGCGATGATCGGTAAAGTGTTCTCTTGCATAGGCGACGCGGTCAGCGACACTCATTCTTCTCTTATGACTAAGACTTTCTATCTGGCGTAGTCGTGGCAGCAAGCCTTTGCCATTGGCAATCTGGATGGTCAGTCCAGGCCGGGCATTTAATTCAAGTAGCATTGGCCCTTTAAAACGATCCAAAACAATATCAGTGCCTAAGTATCCCAGCCCTGACATTTCATAGCAAGATACTGCCAGTGTTAATACTTCTTCCCAATGCGGGACCTTCAACGTCATCATATTCAATCCGGTATCCGGATGTAATAGAATCGGCTTGTCAAATTGTACGGCCCGCAGAGCATGACCATCACCTATATCCAGTCCAACGCCGACCGCACCTTGATGCAGATTGGCTTTACCATTGGAATCTGCGGTGGATAAGCGCATCATCGCCATGACTGGAAAGCCCCGGAAAACAATAACACGGGTATCCGGTACGCCTTCATAGCTGAAGCCGCTGAAGCAATCATCAAAGTGAATCAAATCTTCAATAATGGCCACATCGGCTCGGCCGCCCAGTGAGAATAGACCCGCCAGAATATTGCTGACATGGCGTTCCAGATCACTAATAGTGGCAAATTGACCGTTAGACTTTCGGTAACCTTCTTCACTCTGACGGGTAATTACCATGATGCCCTTACCGCCTGATCCGTGGGCTGGTTTGATGCAGAATCCGCTACTACAGCGCTGCAGAATCTGACTTAATTCTTTAACCGCATGCTGTTCACTGATAACGCCAATTAAATCAGGGACTTTTACCCCGGCCTCTAAAGCCAGTTCCTTGGTCTGTAGCTTATCGTCTACTAATGGAAAAAGATGCCGGGGATTGTAACGGCTAATATAGGAAACATTACGACGGTTCATCCCCAATACACCGATTTTACTCAGTGCACCGGGATGCGCGTAACGTTCACGCATGGTTTGGAACCAGTTCATTTTTACTGCTGGCTCGCTCATGATTTGTCCAGTTTGGTTAACGGTTTAAAGCGTTTTAACTCCAGTAAACGATAGCCGGTGTAACTTCCTGCCACCAGGGTCAATCCCATCAGGATGAATTGAATTCCCATGAAGTTGAAGGTCAAGTGACGCACCCAGTCCAGATTCATTGCCATATAAGCCAAAATGGCCACCAACAGAGAACCGCCACCCTGAATCATGACTTGTTTGGCACCTTCTTCTTCCCAAAGAATCGACATACGCTCAATTGTCCACGCCAGAATGATCATCGGGAAGAAGGTGATTTTCATACCTTCAGTCAGGCCAAATTTATAGGCGATGATGGAGAAAATGGCGATCATGCCAATAACCATGATGATTACCGCGGATATTCGGGCTACCAGTAATAGATTCAGGTAGGACAAATAGGAGCGAATCATCAGTCCCACACCGACAATCAATAAAAAGCCAATCAGACCGGTCAGCAGACTGGTTTGAATAAACGCCATGGCAATCAATACCGGCATAAAGGTACCGGAGGTTTTGATACCGACCAGAATGCGCATTAATACAACGATTAAAACACCAACCGGGATCAATAAAATGCCTTTGAAAATGGCCTGCTCTTCCAGCGGGAGTGTATATAACGAGAAATTCAGCCATTCATTATCGGCAAACTTTTGATTTAACGCGATATTAAAAGGTTGTTCCTGAGAGATCATTGAAAAGGAAACCTGAGCATTTGTCGCCCCAATGACTTCCAGTACCGGTCCGGAGTGATATTGCCACAACAACATATTTTCCGCTTGACCCTGCTCACCTGTTTCAGGATTGAAGATGTCATATTCTTCCCCCTCAAACACCTGAATATATTCAATTAACGACTGTCGGCGACGGCCATCCTCAAGTTCTAATGCATGGATACGCCTCGCTGGTACACCTGCCTCCTGTAGCAATTGTGAAATCCAGGCTGTTCTGGGTTTGACCTGTGCCAGCAGTTCAGCGGTTTGTTGTTGATTATTAAACTCATGTATTAACTCCCGAGCCAGCGTGTAATTGGATGATGAACGTTCTATTGCACGATCGAGAATCATTTGTGCTGCAGTAGCATAGGGCTCTTTTTCGACATTCGGTTTAGCGCTTGGAATGACAACCTGTTCGTCTGGAATGGCAAAAGGATCAACCAGCATATCTACTTTGTAATACAGAGACTGGTTACCAGTTGCTTCACGAATTGACCATTCAGCATAGGTACCACTTTCACGTTCAACAAAAGAAAGCCCATAACCCGGGCTGGCCGTCTGTTGGTTCAGCTGTGTAAAACCGGGTTGGGTATTTGGAATGGCTAAACGCGCCGTTACCGGATTTCCATCAGCTTCAAAATCTACCTTGGCTTCAATTGACCAGGTCTGTCTTTGCTCACCGGGAAACCAGGGAATATCAAAAGCAATATGCCGGTGCAGAGTTAACGCAGTACCGGCAAGAAACAGCAGACTTACCAGAATATAAAAAGGCGTACGTGATGCCATGATGAATCCTTATTCTTCGTCTGATGCTTTAGGGTTAGCCTGCTTGGCTTTTTTCGGTATCGCCGATGCACGATCTTTGAGGATTTCGGGTTTTGGCTGAACATTTTTCTTAGCCACATCCACCACCGCGATATCTTTTAAAAATTCACGACCTAACAGAATCGGATAACTCATATGCGAGCGATCGGTCAGAGTGAACTCTGCGGTGTCCGTCATGTTACCAATACGAATGGTTAGTCTTACCACGGGGCGTTTATCAAGTTCGTTGGTCGAGGACTGGCGAATATTCGCTATCCGGGCAATGGGGGCTTCCACTTCGTAACTATTGTCGCTGCCTTCTTCCGGAACAATGGTGAAACGCGCCCATTTTTGTCCATCACGCTCCAGAGTAATAATATCCTGAGCTGTCAAAGATGATGTTGTAGCGCCTGTATCGACTCGCGCAGGAAACACCCGATTTACGGCTTCAATCCACAACCATTCTGTTTGGCCCAATACCAGTTTGTCATTTAACGTCATGGGTGCCGCTGGTGGACAACTGCTGGTTTCCATTGGCTGAATAGCTTGTACTGACTGAACAACGGCACGTTTAGCCAGTGTTTCATTCAGTTCTGCAACTTGATCATTAAGCTGATCAAGCTGTTTACGGGTAATTTGTTGTTCTTTGGAAAATGACTGTAGCCCAGACTGGTGTTTGTTCTGGTTATCAATGATTTTCTGGCACTGTTGGCGAACCTGAGTTTCCATTCGTGATTCAGTGTCGCTAAGTGCGGATTTTAATTGTTCATTGGAAACAGTCGGGCGTGACTGGTTTTGAATACAAGCAGTGGTCAACAGACTTGATACCAGGATGATGAATGGAAGTTTTAGTTTGAGCATGTCTTTCCTAAATCTTAAAACGGATTATAAAGTCAAAACGCGTTTATCAAGTTCGGCTTGATTGGGCTGCATATTATGAAGTATTCCCGGTTAACCCGGCGACTTTTTCTCGGCCAGTAAATGCACGTAACGTCCCATATCACGATAGGTTGGCATTCGGCAATATTGCTGCTCTAAAGCCAGCAATTCCTGTTCATTTGTCTGGCGACGAGTCTCAGAGTTCAAATAATCACTAAACACGCGGATTCCACTTTGTTGTTTAATGTCAAAACCCTTATTTTGTAAAAACTGAATCAATTCAAATGGGTATTGCGGATTGGGTGGGCTGAGCTTGTTACCAACACCAATATAGCGATCATTAAGAATTGGTTCCAGTCTCCAGCCACCACGAATGATATTTTTGTAAACCATAGCGTTACGATTATAGAACATCAAGGACAGATAACCACCGGGTTTGACGCGATCCATGACCTGTTTCAGCGTTTCCAGGGGAGTTGCCAGCCATTCCACAACGGCGTGACAAATTACCAAATCAAACGCTGCCAGTTGCGGCGCCAATTGTTGAATAGAGGCATGGTGAAAACTGGCTTCCAGTCTTGACTGAGCAAATTCCTGTCGCGCCTGACTTAACAGTTTTTCAGAGATATCACACAACGTCAGCTGATGACCAAAACCGGCTAACCATAAACTCATCTGCCCGGCACCACAGCCAGCATCCCAGATGCTTAATGGTTTAGCCTCGGTAAACTGCTGTAGATCCTGTTTAAGGATCTCTAATCGTAACTGGCCTTTAGCTGTGTCATAAATTCGCGCATTAAATCGCTCAGCCAAATCGTCGAAATTTCGATCCTGTTGCATCAGGCGGCCGGTTTAAGCAGGTTATCCAGCAGTGTATCTATAACCATGATCCGACTTTCCGCATCCGGCATGTTATCGGTAAAGCGTAATTTATCCTGACCATCCAGTTTGAAGCGAGAGGGTTGTTTTTGAATCAACTGGATGATGGTCATCGGTTCAACCTGAGGTTCTTTATCAAACAGCAAACGACCCCCTTGATCATAAACATCAATCTTGCGAATACCGATGGTTTTGGCTTTAAGGCGCAACTCATGTACAGCAAATAAGGTTTGTACTGGTTCCGGTAACAAACCAAACCGATCAATCATTTCCACCTGCAGTTCGCGTAAAGCTTCTTTATCTGCCGCCGCTGCAATGCGTTTATATAACACCAGTCGGGTATGCACATCAGGCAGATAGTCGGATGGAATCAATGCGGGCACATGCAGATCGATTTCAACTGTGTGGCGCGCCATATTATCCAGATCCGGGGTTTTACCGGATTTCAATGCATTGACTGCACGTTCCAGCAGTTCGTTATATAAGGTAAAGCCAATTTCCTGCATCTGGCCGCTTTGTTCATCGCCCAATAATTCACCGGCACCACGAATTTCCATATCGTGGGTCGCGAGGGTAAAGCCTGCCCCCAAATCTTCAATTGATTCAATCGCTTCAAGACGTTTAATTGCATCCGCTGTCATGGCCTGTTGCGGTGGGGTAATCAGATAAGCATAAGCACGGTGATGTGAACGACCGACACGACCACGGATTTGATAAAGCTGGGCCAAGCCTAATTTATCGGCTCTGTCGATAAAGATAGTATTGGCAGTCGGTACGTCGATACCAGTTTCAATAATGGTGGTGCAGACCAGCACATTAAAACGCTGATGGTAAAAGTCGAGCATTACCTGTTCCAGCTCACGTTCACGCATCTGACCATGGGCAACGGCAATGCGCGCTTCAGGCATTAAGGTTTCCAGTTCGCGTGCCACCCGATCAATGTCTTCGACCTTGTTATGCAAGAAGTACACTTGTCCGCCACGTTTGATTTCACGCAGCATGCCTTCACGTATTTTGTCGGCATTCCATTGCAATACGAAGGTTTTGATTGCTAACCGGCGTGCCGGTGCTGTGGCAATAATCGATAAATCACGAATGCCGGAGATAGACATATTCAAGGTACGGGGAATCGGTGTCGCGGTTAAAGTGAGGACATCGATCTGGGCACGATATTTCTTCAGCTGTTCTTTCTGTGTGACACCGAAACGATGTTCTTCATCAAGAATAAACAAGCCCAGTCGTTTGGGATCAATATCCTGCTGTAATAATTTATGGGTACCAATGACAATATCGGCAGTCCCTTCGCTGATCGCTGCTTTAACATCATCAAGCTGTTTTTTACTGCGGAAACGGGACAAAACTTCAACGCGCATGGGCCAATCAGCAAAACGATCTTTGAAGTTTTCATAATGCTGCTGAGCGAGCAGGGTGGTGGGCACCAGGACCAAGACCTGTTTGCCTGATTGAACTGCTAAAAAAGCGGCGCGCATAGCGACTTCGGTTTTACCAAAGCCCACATCACCACATACCAGCCTGTCCATCGGTGTTTCTGATTGCATATCAGCAATCACAGCATCAATCGCATCCTGTTGATCGGGCGTAGTTTCAAACGGGAATGCCGCGGAGAAGGCTTCATATTGTTCATCGGGTGATTGCATCGGCGGTTTTTTGTTGGCAGCGCGTTTGGCATAAATATCGAGTAATTCTGCTGCCACATCACGTACTTTTTCAGCTGCACGGCGGCGCGCTTTTTCCCATTGCGTAGTACCAAGTTGATGTAACGGAGCAAGTTCAGGTGCAGAGCCGGAATAGCGGCTGATTAAATCCAATGAGGCCACGGGCACATAGAGCTTGTCGCCCTTGGCATATTCCAATGTGACATATTCAGTGGCCACATCACCAACATCCAGTGTTTGCAGACCCAGATAGCGGCCAACACCATGATCTTCATGCACCACGGCATCACCAATGGTCAGTTCAGCAAGGTTTCGGATGATGGCATCGGAGTCACGTTTTTTACGGCTACGACGACGGCGTTGCATAACCTGCTGGCCGAACAGCTGGGTTTCAGCCACCACCGCAATGTTTTCAACTTGCAGTAGCAAACCCTGTTCGAGTGGAGCCACGGTAATGCATAGCGGAGCATTTTCGTTAATAAACGCATCCCAGTTGTCGACAACTTTGGGTTGCAGCTGGTTTTTACGCAATAGGTCCAGCAGGGTTTCACGACGTCCTGCCGATTCGGCAGCGATTAAGATTCGGCCGGAAAATTTATCGATAAACTGATGTAACGCTTCGCAGGGACGATCCTGCTTTGAGTTCAGCGGTAAAGATGGTGGCATTACCGTGGCATAGTTGCTGTTACCTGCCGAGCCATCCAATTCAAAGTTCTGGCATTGCAGTCTTTGCCATTGTTTGAACTGACTGAATAATTCTTCTACCGGCACAAACACATTGATCGGGGGTAACAATGGTCTTTCTGGATCAACACTATGCTGACGGTAACGGATCTGGATTTCCTGCCAGAACAGTTCAGCAGCATTAAAGGTGTCATTGAGCTGTACTAACAGCGTGTTATCCGGCAGATAATCGGTGAGTCGGGCAGTTTGCTCAAAAAATAGCGGCAGATAAAACTCTATACCGCCCGGCATATTGCCGGCACTGACTTCCCGGTAAATCAAACTGCGTTGCGGATCCCCATCGAAATACTGACGGAATTGTTTACGGAATAACGCAATACTGTCGTCATTAACTGGAAACTCTCGCGCCGGTAACAACTGAATCTGATCAATGGAGTCGATGGATCGCTGGGTTTCCGGATCAAAGGTTCGAAGCGTATCAATTTCATCATCAAATAAATCAATACGGTAAGGATGCCGACTGCCCATTGGAAACAAATCGATAATCGCACCGCGAACCGCAAACTCACCGTGCTCAATCACCTGGGCAACATTCCGGTAACCGGATTTTTCCAGTTTCAATCGCCATTGTTCAATATCAAACTGATCGCCAATCTTCAGTTCCAGGTGGTTGCCATCGAGAAATGCTCGCGGTGCAATGCGCTGCATCAGGGTGGCAATCGGCACCAGTAAAATGCCGCGTTTAAAGTCGGGTAGTTGATGTAATGTCTGCAGTCGTTCTGAAACAATATCCTGATGCGGCGAAAAGCTGTCGTAAGGCAAGGTTTCCCAATCCGGGAAATGCAATATTGGCAGCTCGGTATCGCCCAGATAAAAACGAATTTCCAGTTCAAGCCGATGGGCGCTGGCAACATCATCAGTGACCACTAATAATGGACCATTATGTTGCTGAGCCGCTTTAGCTAACAGCAAACCCTGTGCACTACCGTATAATTGTCCGGCACGAAGTTGATCTTTGGCTGATGCTGGTAAGACAGGCTGAAGCAAATTAGCTGGCAAGAGTGATACCCTGATAGTGAAATGATAAAGCGCGTTATTTTCCCACAATTGCCCGATCACAGCACTCGTGATTTCGGAGGAAGATAATGTCCTTACAAACAATAAGTGTTAATGCTATAGTCAAAATTTTTGCAACGAAGCGGAGATGGAACATGGGGAAACGTACGGAAAATGTTGTGTTATTAAAAGTTATTGGCACTGCTGAGTTATTAGCTGCCTTGGCCATGTTTTATTTTTATCACGAAAATGTACCTGCAGTAATCGGTGGATTAATTTTACTAGGCTTGTCTGCTAACAGTTTTTATCAGGCCCATAAATGTTATCAGCGCCAATATTCTCCACGAAAAGACGATAATTCTTAATTACGAAATTTAATGAGTCAGGCTGAAAACCCCACTATAGAATCCCATTTCGATCCGGTCAGTTTTGTAAAATCACTAACCAGTCGTCCTGGTGTCTACCGTATGCTCGATGCTGAAGGCACGGTCATTTATGTCGGCAAGGCAAAAAATCTCAAAAAACGTGTTGGCAGTTACTTTCGCAGCAGCGGTTTAACCAGTAAAACCCAGGTGATGGTGGCGCAGATCGCGGCGATTGAAACCACTGTCACGCATACTGAAAACGAAGCCTTGATCCTGGAAAATAATCTGATCAAGGAGTTGATGCCTCGCTATAACGTGTTATTGCGGGATGATAAAAGCTACCCATACTTATTGATATCCGGTGATAAATTTCCTCGCTTAAGCGTTCATCGCGGTGCCAAGCGTAAAAAAGGCAAATACTTTGGTCCTTATCCCAGTGCCGGGGCGGTTCGGGAAAGTCTGAATCTATTACAAAAACTGTTTCCGGTGCGTCAGTGCGAAGACAGTTATTATCAAAATCGCAGCCGGCCCTGTCTGCAATATCAAATTAAACGCTGTACTGCGCCCTGCGTTGATTTAGTCTCTGAAAGCGATTATCAAAAAGATGTGCAGCACACCATTATGTTTCTGGAAGGTAAAAACCAGCAGGTAATGGATGAGTTGAGCCAGCAGATGGACACGGCGTCACAGAATCTGCAGTTCGAACAGGCGGCTTTTATCCGTGACAAAATCATCAGTTTACGCCGGGTGCAGGAACGCCAGTATGTCAGCTCAATGCAAGGTGATTCCGATGTGCTGGCGGCGATAGTCAGAGATGGTATAGCAGTAGTTGAAGTCAGTTTTGTACGAGGTGGACGTAATTTAGGTAGCAAATCCTATTTCCCTAAAGGGTCGTCGGATTTGACCGAGTCAGAATTACTGGCGGCCTTTATACCGCAGTATTATCTTGGTAAAGACGTGCCGGCGGAAATCCTGCTGAGTCATGAAGTTGAAGAATCACAGCTGTTGCAGGAAGTATTGCAAACCGAATCGGGACATAAAGTCAGCCTGCGTAAGCCGCAACGTGGCCATGCGACACGTTGGTTGCAGATGGCGATGACCAATGCCGATATCAGTCTTACCCAGCGTATCAGCAGTCGCTCCAATTTATTGCAGCGTTTTGAAATTCTGCAGGATGTATTAGAGCTGGATGAAATGCCCAAACGTATTGAGTGTTTCGATATCAGTCACACCAGTGGCGAGCGCACGGTAGCTTCCTGCGTGGTATTTGGTCTGGAAGGCGCAATTAAAAGCGATTACCGTAAATTCAATATCGAAGGCATTACCGGTGGCGATGATTATGCCGCCATGCATCAGGCATTGAGTCGTCGATTTACCCGATTGAATAACGGTGAAGGAAAACGACCGGATTTACTGTTGATTGATGGTGGTAAGGGACAGATTAAAGAAGCGCAGGAAGTGCTGGCTGAGCTGAATTTAAGTGATCTTCCTATCTTAGGTATCGCTAAAGGTCCTGCACGTAAACCTGGTGAAGAAACGTTATTTCTGGTCGGTCGGGCTGGCGAAGTGATCTTATCTGCAGATTCACCCGCATTACATTTACTTCAGCAAGTTCGGGATGAAGCGCACCGTTTTGCCATTACCGGTCATCGTCAACGCCGTGCCAAAGCCCGTAAAAGCTCAACCTTGGAAGATATTGCCGGATTAGGCCCCAAGCGTAGACAAAAATTATTGCAGCAATTTGGCGGCCTTCAGGAAGTAAAACGGGCAGGGGTTGAAGATCTGCAGAGGGTGGATGGAATCAGTGCTGCTTTGGCACAAAAAATTTACGATATGTTCCATCCGGACAATTAAACAC
This sequence comes from Methylophaga sp. UBA3613, assembly GCF_002375415.1. Classification (NCBI taxonomy): domain Bacteria; kingdom Pseudomonadati; phylum Pseudomonadota; class Gammaproteobacteria; order Thiotrichales; family Piscirickettsiaceae; genus Methylophaga; species Methylophaga sp. UBA3613. The sequence continues at coordinate 506,497 of NZ_DFLS01000004.1, forward strand.
GTCATAGTGCTAACATAAGCGTTATCTATAGCTTATAACGAAACGATTTATGCTGAATATACCTAACTTACTCAGTCTGCTCAGGGTGCTTTTAATACCTGTTCTGGTGGTACTGTATTTTCTTCCCAGTACCTATGCTCCTTTGTGGGCCACCATTGTCTTTGTGCTGGCAGGTATCACGGATTGGCTGGATGGCTATTTGGCTCGAAGGATGAACCTCACCTCGCCCTTTGGAGCGTTTATTGATCCTGTCGCAGATAAATTAATTGTGGTGGTGGCGTTATTGCTGATTCTTTTCAAATCACCAGTATGGTTTATTCTGCTTCCGGTGATTGTCATCGTATTTCGTGAAATCACAATTTCCGCATTACGCGAATGGATGGCTGAAATTGGTGCCCGCCATGTAGTTCAGGTTTCTTCTATCGGCAAATGGAAAACCACATTTCAAATGGTCGCTATCGGTTGCCTGATATTCTATAAACCGCTGTTTGGATTACCTGTTTTTGAAATCGGTGTAGGCTTGTTATACATAGCCGCATTACTCACTTTGACCTCAATGATCAGCTACTTGAAAGCAGCCTTGCCAGTGTTGGTAGATAAGGGTTGACAGAAAATATTAAGTGCCTATAATGCACGTCTTCCTAAGCGGGAATAGCTCAGTGGTAGAGCACAACCTTGCCAAGGTTGGGGTCGCGAGTTCGAATCTCGTTTCCCGCTCCAAGAATAAAAAAAGCCGCGGTCAGTCCAAGTTACTACTGCGGCTTTTTAGTCTTGAAACGTAAGAAAAAAGACATACCATGGCTGGGTGGCAGAGTGGTCATGCAGCGGACTGCAACTCCGTTAACGCCGGTTCGATTCCGACCCCAGCCTCCATTTTAAAGTTCAATACAATCAAATAGTTAAGGCGCTTTCGGCGCTTTTTTTATGCCTGCAATTTGATGTTTTCCATGATGGACCCTCTATATAGCTTTTACTTCACCTAAATCATCCGTTTGAACGGGGCTGCGTAAAAGTTGTATGCCTTAATGAATGGCAAACTTATCTGTAACTTTAAAAGCGAGAATAGGGGATGAAATTCCAAGATTTTTGTAATATGAGGAGGGTTGAAAAAAAGCAGTTTTATTTATCTTCCATAATCGTTTATATAGCCAGTCATGCTGGAAGCCGCAAAGAAATGAACGATCTTTGCCAGAAACTTGAAGGTGGCATTTAACCACTTTATCATTGGGCGAAAGACTGATTGGTGGACTTCGTGTGCCATCAGCAGCAACAGAAATCAGGACGGGTTCGTAGATTGCTCATTTCCCGCTGGTTCATGTTGTTTATTAAAAGTCTTAAGTCTTAAATTCCTCACTAAAGTGATTTAGCCGGACTCTTTCGCTCTATCTCAAACCTGTCTCTGCGAGAAAATAGTGTTTCCTGATCTTCGAACAATTGTCCTTGTTTTAGTTATCACCACCTGTATCGCGGCAATCGCCTTATTTCTGTTTTATCGACTGATAAAAGAGATAAATGGAATGCAATATGCCGCCATTGGAGGTGGTTGTCAGGCATTAGGTTCCGTGTTCTTATTGCTCAGGGATAGCATCGAGCCGATGGTATCGATCATGGTGAGCAATAGCTGTTTTTTTCTGTCATTTCTTTTTTATTATCAGGCTGTCAGATTACTGACCGATTTAAAAACGAGTTGGGTGATTCCATCAACGCTAATCGTTGTTTTGTCCCCGCTGTTTATGTTGTTCCCTGGCAATGAAAATCTTGGTGAACGTATCATTATCTCGTCGCTGGGTCTCGGCATATTAGGCATGATGTGTGGTTGGGTGTTGGGGAAAAATGCCATTGACTTGCCAGGCAGAAAAGGCCTGGCATTGATGTTTTTTTTATTCAGCGCGATAAGTTTGTGGCGTATTCCGAATATGTTGATTACCCCAATTGGGGAGGTAAGATTTTTAGATTTCAATGCGGGTTATATGATTTTTCTGTGGGGGATCATCAACAGTATCGTAACGACCATCGGTCTTATCATATTGGCGTCGGAAAAGTTGCAGCAGCAATTAAGAGCTAAGGTCGAGCAGGTCAGTTATGCCCGTGACATTGCCCATCGTTCGCTTCAGGAGCAGCAGCACTTCATGGCGATGTTGTCGCACGAGTTCAAAGCACCGATTGGTGCAATCAAAGCCAATGCAGATGCTGCCTTATTGTTAGCAACGCCACAGACCGGCTTTGTGGAAGAGAGTTTGTCACGAATTAAAAATGTTTCAGAACGACTCAATTCACTGGTGGAGCGATGCCTGGATGATGAATGGATGGCCCACTCAATCGAAAACAACCAGGTCAGTTTAGAACCTGTTTCGCTGACGCAAATTCTCAGGAGTTTATCTGACGAATTTAATGTGACATTTCACTCCACAGTTTCTACCGATGCTGTGGTCAAAGGTGAATCCATTTTTCTGCCGGTATTATTTGCCAATTTGATTGCCAATGCCTTGCGGCATGCGAGAAATATTGAATCTGTGCAGGTGAGTTTACTGGAGCAGGGCAATGATTATCTGGTTCAGGTAATGGATGATGGTGAAGGTATTGATGAACAACAGCGCCATTATATTTTTGATAAATACTACCGTGCTGACAATGGTCACTCGACAGGGGGCTCAGGGTTAGGATTGTTTTTTGTCAAAAAAATTACCGAAATGCATGAAGGTGAGGTCACAGTGAACTGTGATGGGCTGACGACATTTACCGTACGGTTAACAAAGACAGAGGAAAGCAATGGCTAAGCCCAGAGTTGTAATAGTCGATGACGATCCGGACTTTCGAGCGCCAATCAAAGCTGTGCTTATCAATGAGGGCATTGTGGTGCAAGAGGCAGAATCTGCATCACAGCTAAGGCAGATAATGGAGACATTTCACCCTGATATGGTATTGCTGGATGTGAATTTGCCAGATGACAGTGGTTTCAACATTGCACGCCATTTAAAACAAAATACTTACGTGGATGTGGTCATGCTGTCTTCAATGGGGGAAGTAGAACACCGGGTAAGTGGTCTTAATTCAGGTGCGGATTATTACTTGCCCAAACCCGTTGATATTCGTGAATTATTGGCCGTTATGCGCAATCGTTTTACGACGCAGGCTGTGAAACCTTTCAGGCAGACCGGACGTTGGACGCTGGATACAACGAGCTGGCTTCTGACATCACCCGATGGTCAGCAACATGCTTTGAACAGCAGTGAGTTTGCCTTGTTATCCGAACTGACCCAACAATCCCGTCAGGGTAAACCATCAACCCGCGAAGCATTGTACACAGCGATTGGCAATCCTAATTATTCCCCGGAAAGCCGAAGCCTCGATATACATATGTCACGCCTGCGCCACCGGCTGAGTTCAGACCAGTTCAGGTTCCCGATAAAAACGGTACGTAATGTCGGCTATGAATTGACCGAAGCCATAGTGATTGTTTAGCAAGACCTACACAGTTCGATGTTACATATTGAAACAAAAATAAGCTTAGAAAATACCCGCCTGTTCAGTATGGTTTATCGGTGCAAACAGGGGCCTGCAGTGAAATAAAATGCTGCAGGGTTACCTGTTTATCGATGAAACAAACGTTACAGGAACTCTCATGAACCGGGTATATCGCATTGTATGGAACGCCAGCCGTCAGGCCTGGATGGTCGCTGCTGAGCTCACTCGCGGCAAAACCAAAAGTCAGATCAGCCGTAAAAAAGGGTTGCTGAAGCTGATCAGTAGCAGCTTGTTGGTTTCAACCAGCCTTGCCTATACCGGTACTGCATTGGCAACAAGCTACGACTGGAACATACCGAGTGGTTATTGGAGTGAGGGGGCAAACTGGGCCGAAGGTGCAGCACCAGACGAAGCTAATCCTGAAAGAAACTACATTCGTATCAGTAATGGTGGCGAGGCAATTGTTCACAGTACGATTGATCTCGAGGCCAACAACAGTATTCTTTATGTTGGCAATGATACCAGTCAAACTGGTTCACTGGTTATCAACGATAATGGACAACTAACGCTTGGCATATTGTATATCGGGACATATGACGATTCACAAGGGAAGGTTTTGGTTACAGGTAAAAATGCCCGGTTAAATATGACTAGCACGAGTAGTAGGTCATATTTTGGCTTTAGTGGCAGTGCTGAAATTACATTGAATAACAGTGCTGTTATCACGGCAAATAGTATTACGCTAGCTTCATCTGTTGGCTCTAACGGCATAATTAATATTGGTGCTGCGAAGGATGAGCCGGCAGTTGCTGGGGGGAAGTTTGATGTTAACCAGTTAAGCTTTGGAGATGGGGTTGGCAGTCTGGTGTTTAATCACACTGATGAGGATCTTCAATTTCGCTCTTCAATAATTGGTAAGGGAGATATTGAGCTCTATAGTGGCACGACCCGATTCACTTATTATAATCAGCGGTTTTTTGCTGGTGATATGCGAGTAAATGGAGGCACGCTGGCAGTCGATTCAGGTAATACTCTAAACGTTGGAAGTATATATGCTAGTCAGGCAGCCAATTATCATCAGGAAACCAATGCCAAATTGAGACTTGGGGTGGCTACAATGGATAACTATGCCAAGTTGAATGTGATGGGGACTGCCACATTTGCCAAAGATACTGGTCTGGATGTCAATGTGATGGGGTCACCATCACTGACTCAGGGCGGCACTCTATCGAGTGTGATCAGTGCAGGCACACTCAACGCTTCTAGTTTTACCATGACTGATAACTCAGCTTTATATGATTTTGCCTATGAGATTAATGGCAATGTAGTTGACCTGAAAGTCATTGCTGAAGGAACGGGAGGGGATTCGGGCGATGACTCTGGCAATGGCGTGCTCAGAAGTGTTAATAGCCAGGGCTTTACACCAGGCCGCGGTGCTGCCAGGGTGCTGGATACCTTTGTAAATAGTGGTATCACCGGTACTGATATTGAAAATGTCACAACCGCTCTTGGTAAATTATCTACACAACAACAAGTCAGTGAGGCTGTAGCTGAAACCTTACCATTATTAGTTGCAGGCACCACTGGACTGGCTTCGAACACCATGCGCGGCACCAACCGGGTGATCCAAAGTCGGCAGGCCAGTAACCGTGGCTTATCCTCTGGTGATGAGTTCCTGGTGGATAAAGCGGTGTGGTTAAAACCCGTGGGAAGCTGGAGTCGGCAACAAGAGCGTAATGGCGTCAGTGGTTACGATGCTGACAGTTATGGGTTTGTTGGTGGTATTGATGGTGAAATAACGCCCACTAGTCGTTTAGGTTTTGCCGTGTCTTATATGAATACCAGTGTTGATGGCAATGGCTTAGCATCTGGCAATCGTGCCGATATTGATGCCTATCAGCTTATCGCCTACGGCAGCCATGACTTGACGCAATTTGAAGATGTCGAAGTGAGCTGGCAAGCCGATGTGGGTCTCAATAAAAACGATGGCAAACGCCGTATCAGCTTTATGAACCGTAAAGCCACTGCTGACTATGATAGTTATACAGCACACGTTGGGGCAGGCATTGGTAAGCGCTTTCAGCTGACTGAGCAAAGTCTGATTATGCCGAGCCTGCGTGCTGACTATGCTTATATTAAAGATGAAAGCTATACCGAAAAAGGTGCTGGTGCGTTAAATCTAGATGTGGATAGTGTCAATGCCGAGGAATTGATTCTGATGGCCCAGGTGGAAGCTAACCATCAGTGGAGTGAGTCAACTTCTTTATCGACCACGCTTGGTGTTGGTTATGATGTGATTAATGACGACACCAGTTTGACCGCCTCATATACGGGTGGTGGCGCTGCCTTTACCACAGAGGGAATAGATCCATCACCCTGGTTAGCGCGTGCAGGCGTCGGAGCAACCATTTCACTGAATGATATGACCGAGCTGACAGCCACCTATGATTTGGAAGGGCGTGAAGACTTTTTGAATCAAACAGCATCAGTGAATATGCGCTGGCGTTTTTAACAAAATGCTATGTTTAGTATAAAGAAAAGCCTCAGTGGATAACCACTGGGGCTTTTTTTGTGGCTTAATGCCCATGTTAAGTATGACGTTCAAAGTATTTAAGGATGGCAGGTGAAGCAGTTTGTTAAATCGTTTCCTTTTTATATTATTTTTTTCCTGCTGATCACTGGTTGCACTCATCTGCCATCTACTCAGGAACGCCTAGAGAGCGCTACAAAGCTTGCCGAAGACGCTGGCTGGACCTCTGAAACCATATCCACCTCCTATTTCGATCTTCAGGCTTTTATACCTGCACAGCGTTTGAAAAATACACGTTTGACAGTATTTATTGAAGGCGATGGCTTAGCCTGGATTTCACGTTCACAGCCTTCCTCTGACCCTACGCCGTTAAATCCTGTTTCACTGAAGCTGGCCTTAGCTTATGAGTCTGATGATGCCGTGGCTTATCTTGGGCGACCCTGTCAATTCACATCCCACGATCAAAAGCGTTGCACACAAAAATATTGGACCTCCCACCGCTTTTCAAAAGAAGTCATTATCGCCACAGGTGAGGCGATTACAGCACTTAAAATAATGATAGGAGCTTCTGAATTACAGCTGGTAGGCTATTCTGGTGGCGGGGCTATTGCAGCGTTAGTTGCCAGTCGACGCGACGATGTGACGCGTCTAGTCACGTTTGCAGGCAATCTGAACACAACAGCGTGGACAGAACTGCACCATATTTCACCGTTATCAGGGTCGCTCAACCCCGCAGACGAGGTATCAGGGCTTCAAGGTATACAACAGATTCATTTTGTGGGAGAACATGACCGTGTTACCCCTGCAGAAATTGTAGAAAGTTTTCAACGTTTATTACCACCAACAGCGGATAGTCAGATCATTATTATCCCCGAGGCAGATCATCGATGCTGCTGGCAACAGGTCATCAAACAAATGAAATAAGCGTATTAATCAATGCTGATAATTAGCACTTAATAAGTTTTTATTTACCCATACAGCAAAAGTCGCTCATTTCGGATAAATCTCACAAAGCTCACCCGGTTGAAGTAGTGTTTTCATGGTTGATAAACGTGAGAATTTAGTTCCTTTTGCCAACTTTCGTCTCTATGCATAAAGGCAATCATGTGCTGGGCGGAAAGGAAAGTTGAAATAGCACGCCTTAAGATTAGCCTATGTTCTTAAACTAAACTGGTTCGTTATTAGTCATACAGGCATACTGCGGTTCTGTTTTTTTATTATTTTGTTGGAGACAACAGTGTTCAGAAAAAAAATCATTTATGTGCCTCTGCTGATAATCGCTATTGCATTGGGTGGAGCCCATGCAGTTGCTAATAATGAGGCAAATCAGGCAGCTCAGGCGTTAGTTGATGAGTTAGTCGCTAAAATTAACCAGAATGGCGTTCAGGTCGAAGTCGGGGAGGTTGTTGCCAACCCCTACACCAAAGATATTACGGTGAATGATGTTCTCATCACTGATGATGCTGATCGTAAACACCAGATTGGTTTACTGACGATAAGTGATATTGAGTTGAATCAGGCGCAGGATTTTATCTATGCGATGGATATTTCAACTGAGGATGCGTTGTTTACCGTTACCGGTGGTGATGGCACGGAACAACAGGAACAATCTTTAGTTGAAGCATTGCGAAACCTGGGTATTAAAGAAGACAAAATTGGTCACAACCAGCATCTGGCTTACCGCTATCATCCGGTTGAGCGCCAACTGACGCTGAATTTGCAGAATCAGTTTTATAATCCCGAGTTAACAGAAAAAGATGCGGCACAGCTGTTTTCGATGAATCTACATACCAACTTTAGTCAGATCCCGGATCTGGAAAGTCAGATGAGACGGTTAAGAAATAATGAGGATATGTCGGCTGTTACAGCAGAATGGATGCAGACTGGTTTGATAACAGCTGCCATAGAGTTTGAAGATGCTGGTGCGTGGCAGCCTTTAATAGAGCAAGGTGCTGAAAGTGCAGGGATGACTACAGAAGAGTATAAAGCCGGCTTGAAACTACAGATTCAGCAACAGTTTTCAGCTTTACAGGCGCTTTCACCCGGATTAAGAACCCAATTGATTGAAGCCAGCAGTCAGTTTATTGATAGCGATACACCACAAGTCGAGCTGGATATAAATTCTAAAAGTCCCGAAGGTGCTGGAATATTTCTGGTCTTTATGGCGACGTTGATGTCGCCAAACGCACTTGAAAATTATTTTGATATTCAGGTAGCAGCCGAATAGGTCATGCTGATTATATCCATTTGGCTGAAAGCTTCCCAATAGCTTGTTTTAGCTGGTGTTTCACGGATAGCTACAGGAATTATTCCTCAATCTTTCCTGACCTATTGTTATCATCAAAACAGGCTCTTTATAATGAGAATGGTTGTTATTAAAGCTCAGTATCAAGTTTTGTCCCTGCAACATTAGCAGTTAGCTATCCATGAAGCTTAAGGACTACTTGTTTGTTATGGTTTGCTTGTAACTTTATCCCGGTAACGTTGAAAGGATGAGCATTAATAATGAATCATGTTTAACGCATATTAAACCAACTTAATTTTTCAGCTGATAAAGTTGATGCTCGTTGAGAAGGCAATGTTGCCGGAATTATTGGGAGATCGAAATGAAAAAAAATCGTTTGTTAATTGCTGTGGGATTGTTTGCTTTATTACCATTCACAGCATTTGCCGATGAATGTGATTTAGTGATTGAAGCGACAGATCAAATGACCTACAACACTAAGAAAATGTCAGTTCCTGCCAGTTGTGAAACAGTCAAAGTCACCCTTAAACATATAGGTTCATTGGCTAAAGATATGATGGGCCATAACTGGGTTTTGACCAAGGCAGATGATATGCAGGCAATCGTGAAAGAAGGCGCTGCTGCGGGGCTGGATAATAATTATCTGCCAGAAGGTGATGATCGTATTATTGCCGCGACGGAAGTAATTGGTGGTGGCGAATCGGCTGAAGTTGAGTTTTCTACTGAAGGACTTGCTGATGAAAAACTGACTTTCTTCTGTTCATTCCCAGGGCATAGTGGAATGATGAACGGTCGTTTCAATATCAAATAAGTTCACCTGAAATCCTCCCTCCAGCCAGTGTCTGTTGTTCTTTCAGAGCCACCACTGCCGGAGGGAGGATTTTTTATTTATATCATTCATACAAAGCCGGGTCGACTTCTGGCAAAGCTTCGAATTGAGGCCTGGCAAAATAATAACCCTGAAATAAAGCCACGCCTTGATCGCGGATAAATTGAAACTCTTCTATCGTTTCGACACCTTCAGCAATAACTCTTATTTCCAAATCATTACAGGTCATAATGATTGAGCGGACAATCGATTGTCTGACTTTATCTTTATTAATACCCCGAATCAGTGCCATATCGAGTTTGATAATGTCTGGCTGCCAGTCGGCGAGCAAATTTAAGCCGGCATAACCGGAGCCAAAATCATCAATTGCTGTAGTGAAATTATGCCGTTTGTATTCATCAAAAATATTTTTCAGATGATTATTATCAGTAACCTTTTCCACCTCGGTGACTTCAAACATTAAATTTTTGGTGGGAAAATCCATTAAATCAGCTGCTTCCAATGTCGCTCGAATGCAGGTTTCCGGACGATAAACGGCATTAGGAAAGAAATTAATGCTGAGCATGCCTTGTAAATCAAGTTGTTTAGCCAGCTGAATGGCTTTCACCCGAATTGTCTGATCAAAGGAATAACGATTGGTGTCATTCAATTTATCCAGAATGGTATAAGCCGGCTCATTATTTATGCCACGTACCAGTGCCTCGTAACCAAAAATCTGTTTTTCCTGAACATTAACAATCGGCTGAAAAGCCATTGAAAAACTGAAGTCTAATCCACCACCTTCTAAACATTTATTACAACCTAAAGGTTTGAAATCGGGTAGTTGATTTGTCATTTGATACTCTTTCTTTGTGTTGGTTATCGTTGGATAGTCATCTGTCATTAGATAAAAATCGTCTGATCAGTTTTCTTTATCGGGTTATTTAAATAATGTTTCAGCTGATAGGCAAAGTTGTCAGCATTATCATTCGATAACTTTTCTGGTAGCTCTTGCCTCAGCCGGCGCATATCGCCCTGACTGATATCAATGTATCCCATTGCCCAATTATTAAAAATGTATTTATTGCTAAGGCATATATTAATGAGTTTACAGTCATGATGACGTTCATCATCAAGGATTCTTTTATAGAGAGAGATAACAGCTGTTTCTGGACCTTCGAGCACCTGAATAAAATCGGAATGGTTATAACATAGGATGCCATGAATCTGGATGCGCTGATTATTTTCACGACTCTGATGTAACAATCTGGTTAAATCGACATCGGATAAGCGATTATGAGTTTTACTGGTATACAAAATTCTCAATAAGCTTTTCGTCAAAATACCGCATCCTGTTATCCAATACGAACAAGCTGGTACAACTAGCCTCGTCTTGTTTCAGATTAGTCTATGTCAGAGAATGCATGACGACAAGCTTAAACATGCATCTAACAGACCTGTATCACCTTTCTTGATAACCGTCCTTGAGCTGCTGTATTTTGTCAGGTTAATCAATCTGGACAGTTAATCTTGGGGCAACTGTTATGGGTCAGAGGTTCCAGCAGTAACATCTCCTGAAATGTGGACTGAATATTTTTGTCATCAGGTGCCAATCGTGTCGCACAAGATGCAGAAGCTAACGCAGTTTGATGGCAACCAATGTCTTTCAGGCTATAGGCCCGGTTATTCCACAGAGAAGCGTCGTATGGGAATTGTTCGGTTAATTGACCATAGACAGTATCAGACTTATCAAAACGCTCCTGCTGATAATACAAATTGGCAAGTGCGATTCCTGCCTGCTGATGTTCGCTCCAATGCTCCATCGCAGCGATATAGGCTTGTTCTGCTGTTTTATGCTGTCCGGTCTTTTCAGCATCATAGGCAGTTTGTAACCAGGCCGGCATGTTCGCGGTGGCAGGGATTTGTTCAGGCCTGACAATGACCAGTGCCCAATGATCGGTGCGGGCCCAGGTACGTTCAAAGGTTTTTAATGTTGTTTGCCATCGTTTGGTTTCACCAGAACGCAGAATGAGTTCCTGTGAGTTGATATCAAAACCAATCACCACGGCATAATGCCAGAAGGGTTTCCAGTTATAGCCAAGGTTTTGCATCACTAAAACGGGATTGCCATTCGCCACTTCAGTCAATAAATCGTTCATCTTTGGCGCCAAAGGGTAGGGCATCAAGCCTTGTTTTCGAGTTGCCGCAACCATTTCTATCTGCAGGCTGCCTTGTTTCTGTGGAATATAGACCTGATCAGTTAACTGATCGGGCGTGATATCGACGCCACGATATTGCATCACGGTTGCTAAGGCAGCCGGACCACACTGATATTGGGTCTGGGGAAAAAAGGGCACATCATCGAGCTCGGCCTGAACTGGCTCGAATGGCTGTTGATTCAGAAGATTTGTCTGAGGTGTATGACTGCAAGCGGTCAACAATAAGCTCAGTAATATTAAAACACCCAGCCGAAGCTGGGTGTAGAGAGAGCGATTATCTGTTTGCATAAGCTTAAATCAGATTAACGGACCGGTCTGACAAAAGGGAAAATGTCGGTTGCACCGATAGCGTCAGTAATAACAAACACAACAAAGATAAGTACTATTGCACCGAGTATCCCGCCAGCTGGCATGTCATTAATTTGCTCATTTAACTGGGCAATTTCAAAATCAGTCATGCTGTTGACACGATCCTGAACGGTTTCGGGGGCAACTCCCATTGACAATAGTTGTTGCTGAACATCGTCACGTTCCAGCATTGAAGACAATTGCTCGCGGTCATATGCAGATTGTTGTGATTGAATAACATCAGGCGTGCTGATCATTGCTGCCTGCACCGGTAAGGTGATGCTTCCGAAAAAGCCAAGCAAAGCAATCCACGCAAATACTTTTTGTTTCATACATCCCTCCGTTGATTTAAAAGGCCAAGAACTGGCCTGAATTTCAGCTTACCATGACTACGGTGACAAGAACTATATAAAACCAATTCTATTAACTTCAAGCATCAAAAAAAGCCCTAGTGTGATGAATTACCTTCGATTTTGATTATTTATTAGGTAGAGTTTCTTTATATTTTGCTTGATGGCAAACTTAAGCAAATAAGTTCAACGTCAATTTTTTGCTGATGATTGGCTCAATTTGATATTGATTCCCTGAAAAATGAATTCGTTCATTCAACGTATGCGCTATTAATGGAGCTGGTTATTCGCACTAATCAAAGCTTATTGCTTAAACCTTTTACCTTTGTAACGTCTTTTGTGGCGTTTTTGTTTGGTTTGGTTTTAACCTATTTCGTTGCAGGGAAAATGGCTGAGATGGAGTCTGTTCGTTTAGAGGCTGCTTATAACGTCACTTTTAATCAGGCCGTCGATGCCGTGGTCGGAAAAATAAATGCCTATGAGGAAATGCTACGAGCTACCCAGGGCTTGTTTTATGTCTCTCCTGATTTGTCTCGTGAGGATTTTGCCAATTTTTATCAAAGCCTGAAACTGGAAGAAAATTATCCAGGCATTCAGGGACTGGGCTATGTAGTTGCTCTCTCTCCAGAACAAAAACAGATGCATATTAATGCAGTCAGACAATCCGGGATGTTGAGCTATGATATTTATCCTCAGGGAGTGCGTGATAAATATACCTCAAACCTTTATATCGAACCTGTGACCAAGAAAAATATGCGGGCTTTGGGCTTTGATATGTATGCCGATATCACTCGAAGAGACGCCATGGATAGAGCGGTCAAAACCGGCAAGGCAAGCATTACCGAAAAGGTTTTTTTAAAACAGGATGGTTCAGACTCGACCATCAATGGTTTGTTGATGTATCTGCCTGTGTACATCGACGCGAGCGAATCAGACGTTGCCATTGGTAAGCGAACTATTCATTCAGGCTGGGTCTATGCAGTGTTTCGTATTGATGATGTTTTGCAGGATGTGTTGATGACACATAAGAATGTCGGCTTGCTAAACATATATGATGATGAAGCCGAAAAATCCGAAAGCCTGTTATTTTCTCAGCCTGGAGTAGCATCCGAAGAGTCATTTAGTTTGCAAAAAAGCTACGAGGTGGGTGGCCGTACCTGGTCATTTGTAGGCCAACCTGATCGGGAATTTGCTGATTCGATCCTGCGTAACAATACAGTGATAACCTGGATAATCGGAATCGTGATTTCCCTGTTATTTGCCCTGGTGATTGCGGCCATTGCGAAAAGCCGGGCAAACGCCATCCGTATTGCTTCACAAATGACCAAATCCTATCGACAGAATGCACGGAGACTGGCGCTGGCAACAGAGGCGGCTGAAATTGCTATTTGGGAATGGGATGTGGAAACCAATATTATTATGTTCGACAGTATGGCGAGCAAGGTATTTGGTCTACCCAACTCAACTGAGCAAATGGATTACGCGGAATTTGAAAAATTGATTCACGAAGCGGATCTGTTGCCTTTCCGAGTGGCTGTAGAACAGTCCATTCAACAGCATAAATCTTTTGACGTTCGCTCCAGAATACATCATGGTGCTGAGATTCGAATGATTCATACTTCAGCAGAACTCTATTTCAACGATGCTGGACAGCTGCTTTCTCTGGTCGGTGTCAGCTACGACATCACCGAAGACTGGCAGCACCAGAAAAGGATTCTGGAGACTGAGCAACGTTGGAAACACGCTCTCGAGGGCAGTGGAGCCGGGGTCTGGGACTGGGATGTGGCCAATAATGTTGTGGTGTTCTCTGATAAATTACTGGCCATGCTCGGCTATGCTCCGGGTGAAATTATCGGTCAGATGGAACATTGGCTGAAATTAATACATCCTCAGGATATCGAAAGGGTAACGGCCGATATCAACCGGATGTTTAGTGGGGAAAAACCGGAATATCGAAATGAGCATCGTATTCTCAGCAAGGATGGCAGCTGGAAATGGATGCTGGGCAGCGCCACGGTAGCCGAACGTGATGCCGATGGGAATCCGATTCGCGTTATTGGCACCAAAACCGATATTTCATGGCGTAAACAGGCTGAGTTGGCATTGCAACAAAGTGAAGAACGTTTCCGCAATGCGTTTGATACCGCCGCAATTGGCATGGCGATTGTTGGTCTGGATGGTCGTTGGTTGGAAGTAAATGGTGCACTCTGTCGAATGTTGGGATACAGCGAAGAAGAGTTGATGGATAAAACCTTTGTTGATGTGACACATCCAGACGATCTGGATTTGGATCTTGAGTATGTACGGAAATTACTCAATGGGGATCTCGAACACTATCAGATGGAAAAGCGCTATTTTCATAAAACCGGTGATGTCATTTTTGTATTGCTGAGTGTGTCGTTAGTTCGTAATGAAAAGGGCGAGGTCATCCATTTTATTTCACAAATTGAAGATGTAACCGCTCGCAAATCCGAATCGGATCGTATTCGTCAGATGGCATATCACGATACCTTAACGGGGCTACCAAATCGGCGTTTGTTTGATGAACGAATTGGTCATACTCTGGCACATGCGAAACGGGTGGGCTATCCCATTGCGTTGATGTTTGTCGATGTCGACCACTTTAAACAAATTAACGATACCCATGGTCATGATGTTGGGGATGAGATTCTTAAATCTGTTGCTGACAGAATGTCACACTGCTTACGACAGACAGACACCTTAAGCCGTGTCGGTGGTGATGAATTTGTTATTTTACTCACCGAACTCAAAAAGCCAGATGATGCCAAATTAGTGGCAGAGCATATTCTGGAAACGGTATCGAAGCCTTTAAATGTAAATACGCATGACTTTCGTATTACCCTGAGTATCGGGGTAGCAATCTTCCCAGGCGATGCTGAAAACGAAACGGTCAGCGAGCTTACCAAAAAGGCGGACCTGGCCTTATACGAGGTGAAATCTGCTGGACGTAATGGGGTGCATATATTCGGTTCAAATCACCTGATCGCTCAACTCTGACAGCCAGAATAGTCAGGTTAATCTGAGTCCTGTTCTGCCGTCAGCTTGGTTAATTTACGGCGTAACAGGTTGGCAAACATATTCAGTTTGGGTCTTTCGTCATTGGTGAAGGCGACTGGCCGAATATGTTGCATTGCATGGATACCGATTCTGGCCTGATACAAACCCACACCAAATCCCTGGGCCACGCTGCCCAGAATTTTGCCCCCCAAACCAATACCGACCTGTTCAGAAAAGAAACTAATGCCCGCCTGGCTGGCGTAACTGCCAAGTGCAATTTTGCATACCCGTAGATTTAATCGCCATTGAGCTAAGCGATTTAATCTGACGCCATAAATAATATTGATCTGGTTAATCATTTTCAGTGTTTTCCAGACCACTAACAAAGAATCAACAACTGCCAGCTGGCTGACCGCAATCATTGCAGCACTGCTGATACTGGTACGTTCAATAATATGGATTGCCTGGCGGTCCAGCTGCCGGTAGAAATCTTCACTGATACGATAGACAACTTCACTGTCATTTAGATAGTCAGGTAGCTTATCAACACAAGGTTTTAATAAATCAGCCTGTGGCTGACCATCGTAGAAAGTCTCTAGCGAATTCAGCCATTTTTTTGCATTGCCGATATGTTGTTCATGGACCAGTTGAGCAGCCTGTTCGCGGATCTGATCGGCCCGTTTAAGCTGTTTCTGGTTGCGGCGATACACCAGTAATTGCTGTACTACCAGACCTGCTAAGAAAGCTGCGAAGGCACTGAAGGCTAACCCCATCGCTTTGCTTTGTTGCCAGAGCATTTGTGCAAAATCAACTACATCCCAGGCCAACATACCGATTAACAGAATGAACAATGTGACGATCAACCATTTCAAACCACGATTACGGCGCGGCGGTATCAGTAATGTGTCGTCAAAATCGAGCAATGGATCAGTTTCCACCGAATCAGGCAGGTTGACCTCGTTGTTTTCGGAGAGAACTTTGAAAAAGTTTTCAGTTTCCTCGGGGGATATATCCGCTTTTTGCTTAGCTTCCTGTTGTGGTTTAGGTTTAAAAAAATCTTCTGTGGAAGCCATCAGAATTTATCTCCTATCAGATCCCGTAATACTTTATCCATCCGAATATGAGCCAGACGTCCGCCCATTATCAAGTCAGGGTTGAGCGGAGCTCGAAGTACGGGCGGATTCCAGCGTGATAATTGATGCCACTGATCGGGATCAGGCAGTTTGTCGGGAATAGCAGGGTGGCGTAGTTCGCCATATTGTCCATCCAGTAGTCTGGCAGTCAGATGATCATTATGATCATGTGTCGTTCGTACAGCGGCCGCTATCTCCGTTTCGATTTCAATACGATTTCTAACCGATTGTGGGCAGATATGGCTGATTATATCGTCGCACAGACGACGCAAAGATTCGTGCTGATTCATTAAAATTCGATCCGGTTTGGATGCCAGAAACAGAATTTTTTCGACCTGAGGGCTAAATAAACGGTTCAGAAACGCATTATGCCCCACGCGATAGCAATCAATAATCCGGCTGAAAGCAATCACCATATCGTCAAATTTTTCCTTGCCTCCGCTCAAAGCTTTCAGCACATCGATCAATACCACCTGACGATCAATGCCACGGAAAAAAGTTTTATAAAATGGCTGAACAAAGTTTTTCAGATAGGTTTTATAGCGTTGCTGCATGACTTTGTATAAGGAGTCATCATCGGCATTGTCTAATTCTTGCGGGCTGAGCGATTGCAGATTGAACAATGGAATAAACACTGGAAAGTCACTGCTGTCAGGCAATAAAGCCCTCCCAGGTTGAATAAATGTCAAACCTGCTGTTTTACATGTCATCAGAAAACTTCGATAACGAACAAATAATGCTTCAATTTGTTGTTCATCAATTGGGGCGAGCGGATCCAAATCATTAAACTCTTTTTGCATCTCTTCCGCGAGTTGATGACGGATGCCTTTGGAACAAAGTGCAGCAGTATCCATACTCCATTGCCGATAATCTTGCTGCAACATGGCAATGTCGAGCAACCATTCACCTGGATAATCACGTAATTCCAGCGTGAATCGACGGGTTTCTCCTGTAAAGGTCGGCAACATGGATTTCTTTTTGAATTCAATGATTAACCGGCAACCGCTGATATGAGTAGTTGATGGTGGCCAGGCAGGTGGATCACCTGCCAGGGCCTGAATTCCCTGTTGATAATCGAATAGTGGTAAATCATCCAGTGGCTGTAATTCGACATTTAACAGGCGTTCATCTCTGGCTGGCAGGAAGCCTCCCAGATTTGCATTACTGGAATATTTGAGTTGATGAATAAGGCTGGTAATAAAAGTCGACTTGCCACTACCGCTAAAACCGGTAATGCCAATACTCAGATGTTTATCGAGACTGCGCGCCACCCATTTGCTGGCTTGTTGATCAATTCCATCAAGTGTTTTATTGAGGCGCAGACCTAGTTTTTCAATCTTTGAATTCATAGGCATCAGCTTACATCAGACGCTTGCTGTCTGTCTGAATTAAGAAGCAGTTGAACGTTTGTCATGATACATACTGTTATCAGCATGCAGAATCAGCTCATCGGCATCCTTACCATCATGAGGATAACAAGCAATACCAATGCTGGCACTGATATTCAGCATCACGCCATCATTTAATTCATAACCAACCGATAACTGTTCCCGTAGCTTTTCCGAGACTTGCATGGCTTCTTCCAGATTACTGTGGTTAACAATAATGGCGAATTCATCTCCCGCCAGTCTGGCAGCCGTGTCTGACTGACGAATTGATTCACGAATACGTTGTGCCACCAGGATCAACAACATATCGCCATTTAGATGCCCATAGTTATCGTTGACTAGTTTGAAATCATTGAGGTCGATATAAAGCAGGCAAAAGGGCTGTTTATATCGGGCTGATTCGGTAATGGCCTGATTCAGTCGATCATAAAATAAAACCCGATTGGGTAACTGCGTCAGACTGTCATGTGTTGCCTGCCACTGTAGGGCGTTTTCAGATTTTTTACGCTCGGTAATATCAATGACAACAACCAGCATTCTGTCCTCGTTGATTGGCGAAGAGCGGGCCATGAAAAAATGCTGTTTGCCTGACAGATTCAGTTCGTATTCGTAATAATCACTTTCTCCACTACCCAGCGTTTTTTGTAACGCCAGTAACGTCCGCTGCGCCAGAAAGTCAGGTAATGTTTCAGTTATATGTTTATTAATAAAGTCCTGTTCAGACATCAGCAATGGCACACCATCGCCGTGTTCAAAATCAATGATTTTGCCATTTTTATCAATGGTAAACAGCAGATCCGGAATGGCTTTGATAATCGCCTGATTACGCTGATAGCTTTGCTGCAGAGCCGCTTTGCTTTCAATCAGTTGTTTGTTTATATCCAAACGCCGGCCAATTAACCAGGCGGTGGCCAGAATCAGTAACATTAAGGATAGTGCGGTCAAAAAGCTGTTACGGAGATGGGCAAAACGGTAGTTGGAAATTAATTCATCGACTACGGCTCGATTTTCACCGACAAAAACGTGTAACTTCCATTTGGGCAATGTCTGATAGGCAAATTGATAATCACCACTAAAATGCTGATAAATCCCTTCACCGGTTAAGGGTAGTTTGTCTTTATCGCTACGATCTTTTACGTAATCCAGAGTTTGCCCAACTTCGAAGTTTCTATAGGGGACTCGAAATACAACTTCACCTTCTTGATGAACAATCGATGAAAATAGCTGGGCATTGACACTGATACCACTGAGAGCCCATGAAAAGGTTTCGATATCGATAACGGCGGCGATGACCCCTTGAAAATTATCGTTCGAATCATAAAGACCCCGACTGATCACCATAACCGGATCTGAATGCCCCCGGCCAGGAAGCATGGGTTTTGAAGTGAAAACGCCATCCGTTTTTGAGTTCTGATGCACTTTAAAATAGTCTCGCCCGGATAAATCCAACTGACTACGCTGATGCATGGGATAGCGTAACAGCCCATCCGCATTGATATGCAATAGAGCCTGCATTTCAGGATTATTTTGAGAATATTTCTCAAGGAGATAAGTATGAGGTGCAGAATTTTTAATAAAATCGGGATATGAACTGATCAGTTTCAACGTTTGATCAATGGCTTCCAGTTTAGATTCCAGTAACTGGGTCTGCATCAATGCCAGCAACTGGTTACGTTGCTCGATCTGTTGGTTAATTTGTGAGGAGTAGGCTGATAACTGCGATTGATAATTTTGATAAATGACCAGCAACGTCAACCCAATCAGCACGAAGGTATAAAGCAGTAGTTTGCTATGAATTGGGTAACGTAATCGTAAAACAGGTTTAGCAGACACCGGACAAACCTAATTAGAAACGGCAGTGGCGATCGACGGAAAATGAACTCCGTTCGCTGGATCGAAATAAGAAAAAAGTTGAGTCAATACAAAACAATGGTGTTATCTCAGCAAACAGGACTGTTACATTCTGATTCAAATATATCATTAATTACTAACTGAATTGGATTTGACATGATTAGGTGGCTAACTATAAGCTAGCTATCATGTTACAAGTTAAAGATATTCCTAACGCTGAAATATTACAGAAGTTTGCCGATCGTTACCCGCAAACCGACATTAAAAATGTCATGACATTTTTGAATCTGCTGCGCGTCGGTTCTGATTTGTCTTTGGGATTAAACAGCTATCTTGCGGAATATGACTTGTTACAGGGACGATGGTGGGTTTTGCTATTGCTGATGCGAGAGGATAACCTGAGTTCAACACCCTCAGCGCTGGCTGAAAAAGCGGGGGTTTCGCGAGCCACCATGACCGGTTTATTAGATGGGTTGTTACGCGATAAATTAATCAGTCGCGTGCATGGTAAGCGGGATAGACGGCAGATACTGATTCGAATGACCGTTCTGGGACAGGCAAAACTTGATGAGGTAATGCCTGGTTATTATCAACGTGTAAATCAATTAATGCAGGCGCTGAGCGAAACTGAAACAACCCAACTTATGTCGTTATTGAAAAAAATCTATCAACAACGACATGTTTTTGAAGATGAATCTCATCTTAAATAATGTTCAAAAAAAAAAAGGAATCTCTATGAAATTTTTAAATCGTTTATTACCCTTAAGTCTGCTTATTCTGGCAGTGAGTGCATGCAGTAACCCCGGTGCTGACTATGATGCACAGGAAGTCATTAATTCTGCCAATGAGCAGTGGAATGCTGCTTTCAACGATAAGGATCTCGATGCGTTAACCGAACTTTATGCATCACAAGCCACTTTGTCGCCCGGTGATGGCAATGTGTTGAATGGCCAGCAGGAGATTGCGGCACTGTTTCAGGGCTTTTTCGATAATGGGCTGCACAATCATAATATAACCACTATCGCCACTTATTCATCTGCAGGACAAGTCAGTCAATTGGCTAACTGGTCAGCAGATGTTGAAGGTGAAAATGGTGAAACGATGACATTTAATGGTGTATTGATGACAGTTCTGCAACAGAACGACCAGGATGAATGGGAAGTCGTTTCACATATCTGGAATATGGCTGAATAAATCCAACAGTCTTTGCAGCAAAAAAAGCCGATCTCAATGATCGGCTTTTTTTATGCTTGAGAGTTATTGCAAGGAAAACTTGCCTAGGTCATAAAGGCTATGCTAAAAACCCTATTGATTTTATGGTTTTTATAAGGATATTTCCGGTGAGCGCCTTACTGAAGCAACAAAGACACTCTCTTTTGGAAATGCTGTTTGATCGAGTACATGAAGGCATCATTATTACCAATGCCGATAATATCATTGTTGATGTAAACGATACATTATGTTCCATCACCGGTTATAGCAGAGACGAATTAATCGGCCAACAACCCAATATTCTAAGCTCCGGCAAACAAAGTAAAGCCTTTTACAGCACAATGTGGCAAAGCCTGTCAGATAACGGTTATTGGTCGGGTGAGGTGTGGAACCGTAAAAAAGACGGGTCATTTTATGCTGAAGTGCTGACGATTCATCGCACCACTGATCCGCAGACGGGTGAGATGTTTCATTTGGGACTGGTTTCTGATATCACCATGTTAAAGCAGCATCAGGCCGAACTGGAGCGACTGGCGCATTATGATGCGTTAACCGCTTTACCTAATCGAAATCTGCTGGTGGATCGCTTTGAACAGGCCATCGCCCATAGTAATCGTACGCAAACATTATTAGCGGTATGTTTTCTGGATCTGGATAACTTTAAACCCGTTAACGATGAGTTGGGACATAACGCCGGTGATGAATTACTGATTGAAGTCGCGCAGCGTATCAAGAGCATGTTGCGACAGGATGATACCGTTTCCCGTTATGGTGGCGATGAGTTTGTCATGTTGCTTGGTGAAATCAAAAACCGTCAGGATTGCGAACTGTTGCTGCACCGATTAACTGAAGAGCTAAGCCGACCCTATCTGATTGAGCACAATACCATCCGCATCAGTGCCTCGATTGGTTATACCGTTTATCCATTTGATCAGGGTTCGATGCAAACCCTGATCGAGCACGCTGATCAAACGCTGTATAAAGCAAAACTGGACGGTAAGAAAACCTTTCGCATGTATGAAACAGGGAACGAAGCCTGGCGTGATGAAAAAACCGAGCAGCTTTATGCTATTCGCCGGGCTTTGAGTGAAAACCAGTTTCAGTTACACATGCAGCCAAAAATCAATATGTGCAGTGGGGAAGTGGTCGGATACGAAGCACTGATTCGCTGGTTGCATCCTGAAAACGGACTGGTGTTTCCGCAACAGTTTTTGCCTTTAATTAACGGCACATCGTTGGAAATTCAGTTAGGTGAGTGGGTCATTCGTCAGGCGTTGAGTTATTTACAACAATGGCAGGCCGACTCTAAACAATGGAATATCAGCATCAACCTGTCGGCCTATCATCTTGGAAGTAATGGTTTTTTAAAGAGACTTGGCGAGATCGTTAATGAGTTTCCAGCAGTGGATTTACAGTATTTCCAATTTGAGATTCTGGAAAGTCACGCTCTGGATGATCTCAGTCTGATCGTTGATGTGGTCCGTCGTTGCAGGGATGAATTCTCTATTGCAACAGTGCTGGATGATTTTGGTACAGGATATTCATCACTGAGCCATATCAGGACTTTGCCAGTATCTGCGGTAAAAATTGATCAGACATTTGTGCGGAACATGTTAAATGATGTGGATGACTGCAAAATTGTAGAAGGTGTTATTGCACTGGCCAGATCATTTGATTTGGAGGTTATTGCAGAAGGCGTAGAGTCACTGCGCCACGGTCAGATTTTGCTCTCAATGGGCTGTGAACTGGCTCAGGGCTATGTGATTGCCAAACCGATGCCAGTGACGGAATTAACGCATTGGAAGCAACAATTTGAATTGCCTGAAGAATGGTTCAGTTATCGCTATCATCGCCAGCATTTGAAATGGACACAGTTAAACCTGTTTTATTTGTATCTGGAATTAAGCCTGGAAAGCCTTGAACAGCGTTTTGATGTGGACCCCGAAGAACTTGAACTGTGGCCAATTCTCTCAATTAAACAATCGCATTGTGGTGTCTGGTTGGAGCGAACAGAAAATCTCCAACTTATTGATAAAGAATGTCTGCAAATTCTAAAAGAAAAATATCGAAGTTTTCATCATCTGTTAACCATGACGATTAAACTCTATCAAGCCGGTAAAAAACAAACGGCCATGCAGAATTTCCAATCGCTCAGAACACGTTATCAGGATATGCATCAATTTGTTCATGCCAAACTAATGCAAATGCAGCCCGCTGAGTTGAATGCGGACAATTTGCAGGCCTTAACAAAAAATTAGGGCCATTGTCGCTTTGGTCAGCCTCTGAAAGAACAACAAGCCTTGGGCTGATTGCAATAGAAATGGGGATGAAAGAGCAATAGCCACTAGGATCCTTACTCCAAATTCACTATGATTAAAAACTTTGTTTAATAACAGGCTGGCCGGAATGCAAAATCGGAAGAGAATTTTCACGCTGACAATCAGCGCGCTGGTTTTGCTGGGATTTATGGCCACCAGTCTGATTGGCTACTTTGTGGCGCGGGATTCCACCAGTGACCAGCTGCAAAAACAAATGCTGCCGCTGACCAGTGATAACATCTATTCCGAAATTCAGCGTGACCTGTTGCAGCCATTGTTAATCTCATCATTGATGGCGAATGATACTTTTATGATTAACTGGGCTGAGAATGGTGAACAGGATCCCCAGCGTTTAGCCGAATATCTGGCGCAGATACAACGAAAATACAATACGATTACCGCTTTTTTTGTCTCTGAAAAAACGCGCAATTATTATCATCCCAAGGGCATTATCAAACAGGTTGATGAGTCAGATCCGGCGGATAGCTGGTATTTCACCACGCGAAAAATCACTACCGATTACGATATCAATATAGATTGGGATACCGCCGAACCCAATCGTATGAGCATTTTTGTTAATTATCGCGTTCTGAATCAACAAGGTGAGTTAGTCGGGGTTACCGGTGTTGGCCTGTCGATGGAGTCAGTGGCTCAACTGATTGAAAACTATCAACGACGCTATGGACGGGAAATCTATTTTGTTGATCGTCAGGGTGAAATTACGCTGCGAAGCAGTCAGTTTCAAGATGATATCTACCTGCAAAACAAAACCGGTTTAGATCAATTATTTATACAGATCCTCAGTAATCCGAGTGCGTCGGTGAGTTATGCGGCGAAAAACGGTAACACTATCTACTTAAACAGTCGTTTGGTTCCCGAATTTGACTGGTTTTTGATCGTCGAGCAAATCAACGATCCCGCCGCTGACCGGATTGAAACGGCGTTATGGATCAATATTGCGGTTTCTCTGGCTATCAGTATCTGTGTATTAATGCTTGCCCATTTCACTATCCGGGGCTACCAGCGTCGTCTTGAATTGATGGCGACTAAAGATAAACTCACCGGGGCGACCAGCAGACAGGTATTCGACTGGGTCTTTAATAAAGCGCAAAAAACTGCGTTACGTAAGGATTGGTCTTTATCAATGATCGTGCTGGATATTGATCATTTTAAATTGGTCAACGATAAATACGGTCACCAGTTTGGTGATCAGGTTCTCAAATCGGTGTCTCGGCTTATAAAACAAAAAGTGAGAGATGTAGACGTTTTGTGTCGCTGGGGTGGTGAAGAGTTTTTATTATTGTTAGAAAACTGTGATCAACAACATGCAGCACGGGTGGCAGAAACGATTCGCGAAGCTGTCAGCGAGCATAAGATCCGGGTTAAAGATGACAGTATCAGCGTAACCATCAGTGCCGGTGTGACAGAGTTTCAACTGGGAGAAAGCATGGATGATCTGATTGAACGTTGTGATCACGCCCTGTATGAGTCCAAAAATAAAGGCCGTAATCGTATTACGGTTTATTAGGGCTTGTTGAGCTTTCTATGACAACAGAGGTGTTTCTGAAAGATAAACTGGCCCTAATTCACCATCTTTGTGCGTAGTGCACCGTTTTGCACCACAAAGTCGCATGTTACTTACCTGTTTAAAATTAATGTGTAATTAAATTAATAAGTTACCTGTTGGCACAGTGCTTGCTCAAGCATATTTAATCGAAATGCAGGAGCGATCCATGAAAGAAAAATTAGTGCTGATAGGTAATGGTATGGCCGGTGTGCGAACACTGGAAGAATTACTCAAGTTAGCACCTGAAAAATACGACATTACCGTTTTTGGTGATGAGCCTTACGGTAACTACAACCGTATTATGCTTTCACCTGTGCTGGCAGGCGATAAAACCATCGATCAGATCATGATCAACGATCGGCAATGGTATATCGACAATGGCATTACCTTGCATGCCGGTAAAAAAATTACCCATATCAATCGTGTAAAACGCCAACTGGAAACCGCAGAAGGCGAAGTCTTTGAATATGATCGTTTATTGCTGGCCACCGGTTCTCGCCCATTCATGTTGCCCTTACCCGGTCGTGATTTGCCTGGCGTTATCAGTTTCCGCGATATTGCTGATGTCGATACCATGCTGGAAACTGCCAAATCCCATAAAAAAGCCGTTGTTATCGGTGGTGGCTTACTTGGTTTGGAAGCAGCCAATGGTTTGATGATCCAGGGGATGGAAGTCACCGTGGTGCATATTGCTGATGTGTTAATGAATCAGCAATTGGATAAACCTGCTTCGGATTTAATGTTGCATGAGTTGGAAGCCAAAGGGCTTAATTTCCTGATGTCGTATGAAACAGCAGCGATTGAAGGCAAAAAACGGGTTGAAAAAGTCGTCTTTAAAAATGGCACAGAAATCGATACTGACTTAGTGGTGATGGCGGTCGGTATTCGTCCTAATATTGAACTGGCACAATCTGCCGGAATTCATTGTGAACGCGGTATTGTGGTAGATGACACCATGCAGACCTTTGATCCTAAAGTTTATGCAGTGGGGGAATGTGTACAGCATCGTGGTTCAACCTTTGGTCTGGTGGCCCCGTTATTTGAACAAGCTAAAGTCTGTGCCAACCATCTGGCTCAAATGGGTATTGCACGTTATGTCAGCTCCATTACCTCGACCAAACTGAAAGTTACCGGCATTGATTTATTTTCTGCAGGTAACTTTATTGGCGATGAAAGTACTGAAGATCTGGTGTTCAAAGATGCTGCCCGTCATATCTATAAAAAGCTGGTCATTCAGGATGACAAGCTGATAGGTGCAGTTTTATACGGTGATACCGTGGATGGGGCATGGTACTTCCAGTTGATGCGTGATGGCACTGATGTGTCCAGTATTCGTGAGAATATGCTGTTTGGTCAGCACCATATTGGTGACTCTGGCCATGGTGCGAGCAATTCTGTCGATGGATTGCCTGATGATGCCGAAATTTGTGGCTGTAACGGTGTTTGCAAAGGCGATATCGTTAAAGCCATCAGTAAACACAGCCTGTTTACTCTTGATGAAGTCAAATCTCATACCAAAGCTTCTGCATCGTGCGGTTCCTGTACCGGTCTGGTTGAGCAATTACTGGCATCGACGCTGGGCAGTGACTTTAACGATACGCCAAGTAAAAAACCCATGTGTGGTTGCACCAGCATGAGTCATGGCGAAGTGAAAAACGCCATTAAAGAACAAGGTTTGAAAACCATTTCTGATCTGATGGTCGCCCTGGAATGGAAAAATGCTGATGGCTGCCACTCATGCCGTCCAGCATTAAACTATTATCTGCTGAGCACTTGGCCAGACTATCAAGATGATCCTCAGTCACGTTTTATCAACGAGCGGGTTCATGCCAATATCCAGAAGGATGGTACCTATTCAGTGGTGCCACGGATTTGGGGTGGGGTTACCAACGCCAATGAGTTACGTGCTATTGCCGATATCTCGGATAAATATAAAGTACCCACCGTAAAGATCACTGGCGGTCAGCGCATCGATTTGCTTGGTGTGAAAAAAGATGATCTGCCGAAAATGTGGGCTGATCTCAGTGAAGCGGGCTTTGTTTCAGGTCATGCTTACGGTAAATCATTACGTACCGTGAAAACCTGTGTGGGTTCAGAATGGTGTCGTTTCGGTACTCAGGACTCCACCGGCTTGGGCATCAAGGTTGAAAAAATGACCTGGGGTTCATGGACACCGCATAAATTCAAAATTGCTGTATCAGGTTGTCCGCGTAACTGTGCTGAAGCCACCATCAAGGATTTCGGTATTGTCTGTGTTGATTCAGGCTACGAACTGCATGTCGGTGGTAACGGTGGTATCAAAGTTCGTGCGACTGATTTCCTGTGCAAAGTCGCTACTGAAGAAGAAGCGATGGAATACTGTGCAGCCTTTATGCAGCTTTATCGTGAAGATGCCCATTATCTGGAACGTACCGCACCGTGGATTGAACGGGTGGGACTGAAAAGCGTTCAGGCCAAAGTGGTTGATGATCATGACAACCGCAAAGTCCTGGCACAGCGGTTTTACGAGTCACAGGAAAAATCGCAGGACGATCCCTGGGCGGAACATGCTGCCAAACAGCGCGAAAACTATATTCCCATCAAGCAAGTAGGTTAACAACAGATGCAAAATTGGACTGAAGTAGGATCGGTAGAAAGCGTACCGCAAAAAGGCTCACGAGTGATGACAACGCCGGATGGGGATGTGGCGATTTTTCGGACCAGTGGTGATGAGGTCTTTGCCTTATTTGATCAATGCCCGCATAAAAAAGGTCCGTTATCCCAGGGGATTGTTTACGATAAACGTGTAGCCTGCCCATTACATAACTGGGTGATTGATTTAAGCAGCGGTGAGGCCACTGGTCCAGACGAAGGTTGCACCCGTTCATTTGATACCAAAGTCGAAGACGGCCTGATTTACATTGCACTCTGAGGATTGACTGTTGGCACAACACGCAACACAAACAACTTGTCCCTATTGTGGCGTCGGCTGCGGCGTTTTAGCTGCTCCGCAAACCGATGGTACGGTCGCCATAAAAGGTGATCCGTCCCATCCCGCTAATTTAGGACGCTTGTGTTCAAAAGGTTCTGCTTTAGGGGAAACCGTCGGTCTGGATAATCGTTTGTTGTATCCACAGGTAAATGGCAAACGGGTTGACTGGGATAACGCATTGAACCATGTCAGTGACCGGTTTAAACAGATCATTGATGAACATGGTCCGGAGGCCGTGGCGTTTTATGTGTCAGGTCAAATTCTGACCGAAGATTACTATATGGCCAATAAACTGATGAAAGGTTTTATTGGCAGTGGCAATATCGAGACGAATTCACGCTTATGCATGTCTTCTGCAGTGGCCGCGCATAAACGTGCATTTGGCAGTGATACGGTGCCGTGCAGCTATGAGGATCTCGAACAAACTGATCTATTGGTGATTGTCGGTTCCAATACTGCATGGTGTCATCCGGTACTGTTTCAGCGTATTACTCAGGCCAAGCAAAACCGGCCGAATATGAAAGTGGTAGTGATTGACCCCCGAAAAACGGCCACCTGCGATATCGCCGATTTGCATCTGCCATTACGGCCAGGTGCGGATGCGTTTTTATTTAATGGTTTGCTGAGCTATCTCAAACAGCATGACTGTATCGACTGGCATTATCTTGAGCAATATGTGGAAGGCTTTGCATCATCACTGGATTCGGCGGGAAAAACCGCGGCCAATATTCCACAAGTGGCACGTCAGACGGAAATATCGGAAGCCGATATAGCAAAGTTTTATCAATTGTTTGCTTCGACTGAAAAAACGATCAGTCTGTTCTCTCAAGGCGTTAATCAATCGACCAGCGGCACGGATAAATGTAATGCCATTATCAACTGTCACCTGGCCACTGGTCGGATTGGCAAAGTCGGTATGGGGCCGTTTTCCATTACTGGTCAACCCAATGCGATGGGCGGGCGTGAAGTCGGTGGCTTGAGCAATCAGCTGGCGGCTCATATGGAAATAGACAAACCAGAACATCATGATCGTTTGTCACGTTTCTGGAATACCGATCGCTTAACCAATACTGCCGGTCATAAAACTATTGAGATGTTTCATGCGATAGAGCGTGGCGACATCAAAGCTGTCTGGATTATTGCCACCAACCCGGTGGTGAGCATCCCGGATGCTGATCAGGTCAAGAGAGCGTTGGAAAGCTGTGAATTGGTCATTGTTTCTGAAATTGAAAAGCAAACGGACTGCACCGAATTTGCCGATGTACTGCTGCCGGCGCTTGGTTGGGGCGAAAAAGACGGCACTGTCACCAACTCTGAAAGACGTATCAGTCATCAACGGGCTTTTTTACCAGCACCCGGTGAAGCTAAAGCCGATTGGTGGATGCTCAAGGAAGTCGGCAAACGTATGGGCTTTGCTGAACAGTTTCAGTTTGAAACGGCCGTAGATGTCTTTCGTGAACATGCCAGATTGTCTGCCTTTGAAAATCAGGGACAGCGTGATTTTGATATTAGCGCTCTGGCCAATATCACCGAGCAGGAATATGAATCGTTGCAACCCATTCAGTGGCCAGTGACCGAAAATGCGCCTCAGGGCACAGCGAGAATGTTTACCGATAATCATTTTTATACCGCTTCCGGTAAAGCCAGAATGATTGCGGTTGACCCGCATTATCCGCAAAACGAAGTCGATGATACCTATCCTTTAGTGTTAAACACCGGCCGTATCCGTGATCAATGGCATACCATGACCCGCACCGGACGGGCACCCAGATTAAATGCGCATATCAGTGAACCGATGATTGATATGCACCCGGTCGATGCCGGCCACTGGCAGATCCAGAACAAGGCTCTGGCCCAGGTTGAAAGCAAATGGGGACGACTCACCGGAAGGGTGAATTTAACTCAGGATCAACGCCCGGGCAGCATCTTTGTGCCTATTCACTGGAATGGACAGTTTGCCTCACAGGCACGTGTCGACACATTGGTCGCACCCCTAACCGATCCCATTTCCGGTCAACCCGAGTCCAAACATACCCCGGTGAATGTACGTCCATTTTTGCCGCGCTGGCATGGTTTTATTTTATCCCGCAAGCCATTGAGCCTCACTGAAACAGCCTATTGGGTCAAAGTCAAAGGTCAGCAGTTCTGGCGCTATGAACTGGCTGGTGAAAACTGGGTAGAGCAACCACTTGAGTGGATTCAGAATATTACAGAACAGCAAGGTGAATGGATCGAATTCAGTGACCAGCGAGCTGGCCGCTATCGTGCTGCCAATATTGTTGATAATCAGTTACAGACTGTGATGTTTCTGGCTGCCGACCATTATCTGCCAGAACGTGGCTGGCTATCTCAATTATTTTCAGAAGAAACACTGGATGGAGCTGCCCGGCAGAGTCTGCTTGCAGGCCGTCCAGGGCCGGGACAGCAGGATAAAGGCAAAATGGTTTGTGCCTGTTTCGGTGTTGGCGAAACCACCATTAAAGACGCTATCCGTAAAGGTGAAGCCAAATCGGTTGATGATATTGGCCGATGTTTAAAAGCAGGGACCAACTGTGGATCCTGCATTCCCGAATTAAAACAGTTGTTGGCTAATTCCTGACAGCTGTCAGGGCAGAGCTTGTTTCTGCCTTAACAAATTGACGAGTGTTGTGTATTTACGATGATGCATTGCCCTCTGAACCGCCCAGCGCGTATGCAGCCATAACGACGTGGCAAATCAATCTCTATTTTTTTGATATTTCGGTCGCCGAAGGTATTTTCGCGGCCCGTAAATTAAGGAAGGATCATGTCAAAATTACCTACATATACTGCAACGACGTTGATGGCGAGCTTCATTGGCACATTTTCAATGACAGCGGCTGCAGCCGAACAAGACAGCTTTATCGAAGCCCTGACTGGCGGAAAGGTCAGTTTTTCTGCCCGTGCCCGTTATGAATCTGTTGAACAGGATAACGACCTGAAAGATGCCGATGCATTTACCGTGCGTTCTACCCTGGGGTATGAAACCGGCCGTTTAAATGGTTTTGGTGCATTTCTTGAGTTTGAGAATGTTACTGATCTGGGCGGTGATAATTACAATAGCACCACTAATGGTGAGACTGAATATTCAGTAGTGGCAGATCCGGATGGTACTGAAGTCAATCAGGCTTATCTGAGTTATCAGGGCTTTGATACCGTTGCGAAATTTGGTCGTCAGCAAATTACCTACCGAGATGCACCATTCCATCGTTATATTGGTAATGTGTTATGGCGGCAGAATCATCAAACCTTTGATGCTTTTTCGATTCAGAATACTTCTTTACCTGATACCAGGCTGAGTTACGCTTTTGTCAATAAAATAAACACTATTTTTGGGGATGATCGTGATGCTGGGATTATCAGAAATGGCGTAATTGATGTTGAAGCTCATTTGCTTAATGCCCAATACAGCGGTTTACCATTTGGCAAACTGGAAGGCTATGGGTATTTATTGGAATATGAAGATGCCGAAGCGACCTCTTCTAAAACATTGGGTGTGCGACTCAGTGGTGCTCCTGCGATCAATGATGCCTGGAATCTGGTTTATACAGCCGAATATGCCCGTCAAAGTGATTATAAAAGCGGCACCATGGATGCTCAGGATTATTATCTGGCAGAGCTGGGTGCCAAGCATAAAGGCTGGATGGCCAAACTCTCTTATGAAGTGCAGGAAGGCGATGGAACGGACAGTTTTAAAACACCCCTGGGCACTAATCATGCGTTTCAGGGCTGGGCCGATCAATTCCTGAACACTCCGGCACAAGGACTGAAAGATGCTTATTTAACAGTCGTTGGCAATGTGATTTTCGGAGCCAAACTGATTGTTTCCTACCATGACTTTGAAACGGACCAGGACAGTCTGGATGCCGGTAATGAGCTGGATGTTCTGTTGGAGAAAACCTTTAACCAGCATTACACCGTGGGTGTGAAATACGCTGATTATCAAGCGGATGATGAATTTCCATCGTTAGTGGATACTGAAAAGTTCTGGGTCTATGGACAAGTTAAGTTCTGATATCTCCTCGGTATTAGAGGCTGTTGATTTTTCATAGCTGCCTTTGTTGTACCAAGCCAGCCCTTCAGGGCTGGCTTTTTTTTATCTGTAATTCTGCTTCGGCGCACCAAAAATAAGCGATGGTCCGTTTACTACAGCCCATTTTAATGCATGACGTGACAAGATGAATTTTTAAGTTACTGATAAATAATAATTTTATCTCTGGCACAGCTTATGCAATATCGTTGTCGTTGCCATACAAAGAAGGAGGCCACAACAATGGGATACTTAGTTGATTTTTTCTATTTGATGAAAGAGTTATTCAAGCTGCTTTTGTTAGTGTTGATTTCTCCCTTAGGCTTAATGGCTGGTTATCTTTTCAGCTGGGAATAATCGGAACAACGACTAATTGAGAGTCAGGCTATGATAGTCAACCCCACCATTGCAGGTGCATTATCGGTAGCAGCATGTTTTGCTGCTACCAGACAATTCACCCTGAATTTCCGTGATAAACGACGTACAGAATTTGCCATTTCTCAACTGGTTAATTTAAAACAGTTAATTGATTTATCTCAGCAACATCGGGGCACCAGCAGTGCTGTCTGTGCTGGAAATGCTTCCCTGGTCGGCAAGCTGACCTTTCTGCAGCAACAAATCGATCAATTTATTCTCGGTGCACAAAACACCGAAATGCAAACGTTACCGCAATGGCAATCGTTTGTAGATCACTGGCCGCGACTTAAAAAGCAGATACTGGATCGCAAGCTGACTCCTCATCAGGTTATCCGGCAGCACAATGCGATGATCGAAGGCCAATTGTCTTTGTTTGATGATCTTAGCCGTTTGTACAACCTTCACCATTTTATGCTGGATAACATCACTCGCTTATCCGAAATCTGTCTTGACACTCTCAGAGCTGCTGAAATTCTCGGCCAAATGCGTGCCGTTGGATCGACCCTATGTGCCCGAGGTCAGGCAGGGGGCACCGAAACGATGATGTTGTCATTCCAACGTTTAACAGCAAACAGCAGGATCGGTGAATTACTCAGGGAAATTGCCGGAATTCGTAATAAAGACCTGGTGGGAATTCTGGCTGGTCAAAACGGTAAAATCGAACGCGATACAGATTTATTGTTACAGACCATTGATCAACAAGTGCTGATTGAAGGTTCGATTACCTTATCAGCCGATGATTACTTTAAAACGGCCTCCCGTGCCATTGATACGGTACTCAATGTGTTTTCTCTTATCATTAACTATGCTGCGGATAATCATGCGAAACTCAACTGACATCATGACACAAAATTTTAACTCCACATTGGTGTGCGATCGTTCTGATATAGCACAGCAATTAGTCGAACAATTGAGTGGCACCATGTTTGAGGTGACCAACCAATCGGCTTCTCTTCCTAAACTAGCCATGAAACAACTCGAATTTACTGGCATGTTCATTCTGGCCGTTCGTAATTGCGATAGTGACATGATGGCGCTTGTCGATATGTTACTCAGACAGCAGCCAATGCCAGTGGTTATTTTCACCGACGTTTATGACGCGCAGGTCGAAAAACAGGCTATTGAGCTTGGCGTCAGTGCGTATGTGGTTGATGGTTTACAACCGCATAGGGTGTTGCCGTTACTGAGCACAGCACGAAACCGTTTTCTGCAACAACAGACGATGCGTCAACAGGTGCAATCACTGGAAACCAAACTGGCAGAACGCAAGATTATTGACCGTGCAAAAGGCGTTTTGATGCAGCAGCGTCAGTGCAGTGAGGACGAAGCTTATCGTCTGTTACGCACCACAGCGATGAACCAGAACATGCGTCTGGCGATGTTGGCAAAACAGGTCTTGGCTACAGCAAACCTGCTGGAAACTCATCCTCATAACTGAGTTAAATAAAATGGTCTGTTACTGCACCATCTGAGTGCCAGACCTTTTGTTAAGCCCCAAAGCGACGCAAGTTGAAATTGATTATTAGTAAAGCGATTTTATAAGTGATTGAAATATATTATTTTTTAAATAGGTATGTGATTGGCATATTAACTGCAAATAGGACAGTGGGATCTGTTGTTTTTTCATAGCCGTTTTTGTTCTTGGCTATGAAAATCAGAGGGTCCTGGAACAATCCAACGCAGGATTGAAAACCGTGTCTGGAAATGATTTCCCCGGTATCGGGCAACGTCGCCGTTTTCTGTCCTCTGGCCTTGTTTTTATGATCTCCAGTAATGGAATCATCAGAATGAACTGGCCCTAAAAGTTGGAGCTATTTATGTCTTTACCTAAAGTAAATTCACATTCCATACGCCGCTGGTTATCTGCCGTTGGCATCATTGGTGTTATCAGTTTTTCGACAAACTCACTGGCAGCTCCGGGAGAGCTGGAAAAAGAAGATCTTCGCCTCGGTTTTATCAAGCTCACCGATATGGCGCCATTAGCAATCGCCTATGAAAAAGGTTTTTTTGAAGATGAAGGCTTGTACGTCACGCTGGAAGCCCAGGCAAACTGGAAAGTGCTGCTGGATGGAGTAATTAATGGTGCACTTGATGGTGCTCATATGCTTGCCGGACAACCGCTTGGTGCGACAATTGGTTATGGAACTCAGGCCGATATCATTACCGCCTTCAGTATGGATCTCAATGGTAATGCGATCACCGTTTCCAATAATGTATGGGAACAGATGAAACCGCATATCCCCACGGCTGAGGATGGCAAGCCCCAGCATCCAATCAGTGCTGAAGCTTTAAAACCGGTTATTGATAGTTACAAACAGCAAGGTAAGTCGTTCAATATGGGCATGGTTTTTCCTGTCTCCACCCATAACTATGAATTACGTTACTGGCTGGCAGCTGGTGGCATTCATCCAGGCTATTACGCACCGCACAAAGGTGACAGTAGTGGTCAGCTTAAGGCAGAAGCCTTGTTATCGGTCACACCTCCACCTCAAATGCCATCGACGATGGAAGCTGGAACCATTGAAGGTTATTGCGTGGGCGAGCCATGGAATCAGCAGGCAGTATTTATGGAGATCGGGGTACCGGTGATTACCGACTACGAAATCTGGAAAAATAACCCAGAGAAGGTGTTCGGTGTTAGCCAGCAATGGGCTGATGAAAACCCCAACACCCATATTGCATTAGTTAAGGCCCTTATCCGTGCTGCACATTGGCTGGATGCTGAGAATAATGCCAATCGTCCTGAGGCCGTTGAAATACTTTCACAAAGTTATTATGTCGGTGCTGATTATGATGTCATTGCTAACAGTATGACGGGCACCTTTGAATACGAAAAAGGTGATAAACGTGAAATCCCCGATTTCAACGTGTTTTTCCGTTATAACGCGACCTATCCATATTACAGTGACGCCATCTGGTATCTGACCCAAATGCGTCGTTGGGGCCAGATCCCGGAAGCCAAATCGGATAGCTGGTATACCGATATGGCAAAGAAAGTTTATCGTCCCGATATTTATCAAATTGCAGCAAAAGAATTGATTGAAGAGGGCAAGTTAGCTGTAACAGATTTCCCAGATTTCACCTCTGAAACGGGTTTCAAACCGGCTCAAAATGAGTTTATCGATGGTATCGAATTTGACGGGACAGCACCTAATGCTTACCTGGAAAAATTTGCCATTGGCCTGAAAGGAGAGGAGCAGGTGGATTAATTCCCCTGCTTTTCATAAAACGGACAAAGATGGACTCTTATGAACGATAAACTTATATATTTTCTGGAAATAACGGGGCTCAACTGGTTCGTCCCACTGGCGAAAATCGCTGGTGGGGAACCCGCCGGGTTTCAATTTCAACAGCTAGTAAAAATGATTGGTTTGCCATTGATAGCGATGCTTGCCTTTCTATTTTTCTGGCATTTTGGAGCTGCCAAAGTTGATACCAGTCTTGGCCAATTACCCGGACCGGTTCAGGTATGGGAGCAGGTTAAGGTGCTGAATGAAGAACATCAGGCTGAACGTCAGCGTGAGACAGATTTTTATCAGCGCCAGGAACAGCGGAATGCGAACAAACTGGCGAAAAATCCCGATGCCGAAATTAAAGTTCGGGACTTCAATGGAAGACCCACTTTTATTGATCAGATATGGACCAGTCTGTTTACCGTATTTGTCGGTTTTCTGCTGGCCAGTTTGATTGCGATTCCGATCGGTATCGTCAGTGGTTTAAGTCAAAATCTGTATAACGCAATAAATCCTCTGATCCAGATTTTCAAACCAGTGTCACCACTGGCCTGGCTGCCCATTGTGACCATGGTGGTCAGTGCAGTGTATGTCTCGGCCGATCCGATGTTCTCCAAGTCATTTATTACCTCGGCCATCACCGTTATGTTGTGTTCTTTGTGGCCGACCTTGATTAATACTGCGGTTGGCGTGTCCTCCATTGATCGTGACTTGCTTAATGTGGGAAAGGTGTTGCGACTGGGATATTTCACGACGGTGTGGAAAATCGTGGTTCCTTCTTCCATTCCGATGATTTTTACCGGATTGAGAATTTCGCTGGGGATCGGCTGGATGGTATTAATTGCAGCAGAAATGCTCGCACAAAACCCGGGGCTGGGTAAGTTTGTCTGGGATGAGTTCCAAAATGGCAGTTCCAATTCGCTCAGCCGTATTATGGTCGCGGTATTGGCGATTGGTCTGATTGGCTTTGCCTTGGATCGCATTATGCTCACATTGCAGAAGTTTTTCTCATACGACAAAACCGCAAATATTCGCTAGGAGCAGACAATGGAAAGTTATTTAAATATCGATCATGTCAGCATTGATTTTCCAACCGCCAATGGCCCATTTAGGGCGTTGGACAATGTGAACATCCAAATCAATAAAGGCGAATTTGTCAGTATTATTGGTCACTCAGGCTGTGGTAAATCGACCGTTATGAATATTGTTGGTGGTTTGTATCAGGCCACTGAAGGTGGAGTGATTCTCCAGGGCAAAGAGGTAAATGAACCGGGTCCGGATCGGGCTATCGTGTTCCAGAATCATGCCTTGTTTCCCTGGCTTACTTGTTATCAAAATGTCGAATTGGCAGTGAAATCGGTGTTTGGTAAAACCCGTAATCGTCAGCAAATTCGTGACTGGACATTGCATAATCTGGAATTGGTGCATATGACTCATGCCAAAGATAAACTACCCGCGGAAATTTCAGGTGGTATGAAACAACGTATCGGTATTGCAAGAGCGTTGGCAATGGAGCCAAAAGTCTTGTTAATGGATGAGCCATTCGGTGCATTGGATGCGTTGACTCGTGCCCATTTACAAGATTCGTTGATGGAAATTCAGGCAGATTTGAACAACACCGTTATTATGATTACCCATGATGTGGATGAAGCCGTGTTGCTGTCTGACAAAATCGTGATGATGACCAATGGTCCGGCAGCCAGTATTGGTGAAATTCTGCAGGTAGATCTTCCCAGACCCAGACAAAGACTGGACTTGGCAGATAATGCCGATTACAACCATTACCGTTCTGAAGTGATTAAATTTTTACATCAAAGGCATGCCAGGAAGGCTGCCTAATGCGTTGAAATGAGCTAAATAAGACGCGTTGGCATGGATGCAAGTGTGAATCAAACCTGCTCAACTTGGGCAGGTTTGATAATTAACAAAACTTCTCGGTGAATTGACCGCTATATTATGTTGAACACAGTTGCTTTCCAATCAGAATTTAAAGGTATGCCAATGCAGCAGATGCATGATGCTGAACAAACCTGTCTATATGTGACGGCTGATTATCATCATTTAACGTTGAGCAGTCATTTTCAGCCCATTTTCAGCATCTCGCATCGTCGTCCTGTTGGCTACGAAGGACTGATTCGCGCGGTCGATACAGAACAACAACCTCATTCACCACTAGAGCTGCTGGCAATACCCCAAACCGGTGTGGAAAACCTGTCTTTGGATCGATTATGTCGACGGTTGCATATGCACAATTTTGCCCGTCAGCCGAATGGTGAAACATGGTTGTTTTTGAACCTGAATTCACAATGTCTGGTTTCTGAGCGGCCGGATGCCGGCTTTATGAACACATTATTTGAACAAACCGGTATTACTCCCCATCGCGTGGTGATTGAAATTCTCGAAAGTGAAATTGATGACCGGCAATACTTACGTAGTTTGATTCGCCACTTTCGGGATTTGGGCTGCCTGATAGCGATTGATGATTTTGGTGCCGGGCATTCCAATTTTGATCGTATCTGGGAATTGGAACCGGATATTGTAAAAATTGATCGCAGCATGATCCATGGTGCGGGCACCTCGAGTCGAGTTGAACGCATTCTGACTGGGGTCGTTTCACTGATCCACGAAGCCGGTAGTCTGGTGGTAATAGAAGGGGTGGAAACTGAACGGGAAGCGCTGGTGGCTATTGCCGCCAACGCCGATATGGTTCAGGGGTTCTATTTTGCCCGCCCGCAACAACGTATCTCTCAAAACACGAAATTTGCTGAAGATATTGATCATCTTTTGAAAATTCAGCAACGCCAGCGTTTTAAAAACAGCCATCAAATGAATCAGGATTTCAAAAAGATCGAAACACTGTTTCGTCAGGCTGTCAGTGAATTTTCTATTACCAATGCCTTTGATACCAGCACGCTTATTTTGTTTAAGGAAAAGCGTGCGGTGCGCTGTTATTTATTGGATGAAGTTGGCTATCAGATGGCCAGAAATGTCTATTCTCCACATTACCAGCAAAAAATGGATACGCGTTTTACCCCGCTTTTGTCAGGTGATAATGCTAATTGGTCACACAAACACTATCATTTCAGAGCCATTGAACATCCCGGTGAAATGCAGGTTAGTCGACCTTATCTATCCGTTGCCGATTCCAGAATGTGCATCACGGTTTCCCAGACGGTAGTGGTACATAACAAGCTTTATGTGTTTTGTTGCGATCTGGACTGGCAGGACGATTAACGCTAAAAATCCTTAGCGGATAACAAGGGGGGGGCATGTTTGAGGTAATCAAAAAGTACCGACATTTTTTGCTGCCACTCAGTCTGGTGATTATCTTTGATGTCACGTTACTGGCAATGAATTATCATATTTCGGTTCAGCTGGAAGCTTCCTCAATCAATATCAATATTGCTGGTCGTCAACGCATGTTGTCACAGAAAATGACCAAAGCACTGTTGTTAATGCGTTATCAGCAGAGTCAGGGGCTTAGTACCGACGAGGCTTATCAGGAATTGATGGAGGCCATGTCCTTATTCGATCAAACTCTTAACGCCATGATGAATGGTGGTGAAACGTTAAGCGCCAATGGTCAACTTATTCAGGTTGAACAATTCAAGGAAACCGTAATTCAAAAAACACTGAAGCAGTCAATTGAGTTGTGGGAACCGTTGTACCGGTCTATTCAACAAATGCAGCTTAGGGAATCGGCGTTGGAGCAACTGGTGAATGCCATGGTGGCGGATAATCCGCAGTTACTTGCCCTGATGAATAAATTAACCAATCAACTCGAAGCTTCTGCTAAACGGCAAACATATTTGTTGAGAGGACTACAGAGCATTATTGTGATTTTGATTCTGTTGTCATTTGTGATGGCAATAAGTCGATTGATCCGTCGCGAGCAGTATTTCAGCAAGCTGATGGAAAAAAGCTCAGATATCGTTATCGTCATCAATTCTGCCAGTGGCAATATCACCTTTATTAGTGCGTCAGTGAAATTATTGCTGCAACACGAAGAACGTTATTATCTCGGCCAACACTACCACCGCCTGTTTGATCAGGAATCAGCGACACGCATCTCACATTTATTATTACTGGCCAAAAAATTTCGTCCTTTGCCTTATAGCCGCTGTGAAGTACAACTGGTCAGGGCTGACAATGCACTAATTGATGCGGAAATGTTACTTCAACTCAATCGTAGTGAAGATGGTCGCACCATTGAACTCAGCGGTGATATTCGTGATATTACCGAACGCAAACAATTGGAGCTGGCGCTCACCGAAATGGCGCATAAAGACAGTTTGACCGGTCTGGCCAACCGGGCACAGTTCAGCCTGCTGGCAGAGCAGGCCATATTACAGGCACAGCGTAAGGGTACTTCGCTGGCGATGATGTTTATTGATCTGGATAACTTCAAATCCGTTAATGACGACTGTGGTCATCATGTGGGTGATGCTTTATTAAAAGAGGTGGCCCAGCGCATTGGTCAGCGTTTACGTGCATCGGATACCGTATTCCGTATTGGTGGAGATGAGTTTGTCGTGCTGATTAGTGATGTAGCTAAAGATACGCATTTACAAACGGTAGGCGATAAAATCATTGCTACACTTTCCGAAAAAATGGTGATTGATAACTGCCCTTGTCAGGTGGGGGCCAGTATTGGCATTGCCCGTTATCCCGAGGACGGTGAAAACATTGATGCCTTGTTAAAAGCAGCCGATGAAGCGATGTACCGGGTAAAACAATCAGGCAAGAATGCAGTGGCCTTTGTCGCCTGACAATCTGCACAGCCATGGTGCAGCAAGAATAACTACGGCTTAAATAAGTGCATAAGATACCTGTTTAAATAATAAGTACTTAACAAAATCAATAGCTTATAAGTTGGCATAATTCCCGCTTTAGATGATGACCAATGTTGGTCAAACGTTCTGAAGTGAGAACACAATGTCTGCCTCAAATTTAAAATTTTTATCCTTCAGCGGTAACAGCCGCATTTTACATCTCAGCTGGATGGCTTTTTTTATCAGTTTTGTGGTCTGGTTTAACCATGCACCATTACTGGTTTCGATTAAAGAAACACTTGGCCTCACCGACCAGCAAGTTAAAACTCTATTGATTCTGAATGTCGCGCTGACCATTCCTGCCCGGATTGTGGTGGGGATGTTAGTAGATAAATACGGCCCCAAAATCATGTATTCATTGCTGCTGGGGATTTCCAGTATGTTGTGTTTCTTTTTTGCGATGGCCGACAGTTTTGAACAAATGGCCTTAGCTCGTTTTATGCTGGGCTTTGTTGGTGCCGGTTTTGTTATCGGTATTCGAATGATTTCAGAGTGGTTTCCAGCTAAACAGGTCGGTCTGGCGGAAGGCATTTACGGGGGCTGGGGTAATTTTGGTTCAGCTGCAGCGGCGATGAGTCTGCCGACGATTGCGTTGATGTTTGGCGGTGATGAAGGCTGGCGTTATGCGGTAGCGCTGACCGGCTTAATTGCATTGATTTATGCGTTTATCTATTACAACAGCGTTTCTGATACGCCAAAAGGGTCAACTTATTTCAAACCGAAAAAGTCCGGGGCAATGGAAGTTACCAGCAAAGGCGACTTTGTTTTATTAATTCTGATGACTCTGCCGATGTATGGCGCTTTGGCACTACTGGCCTGGAAACTGTCTCCAAACGGGGTCTCATTACTGACTGAATCAGTATCCATGCTGATTTATGCTGGACTAATACTGTTGTTTTTGTACCAGCTTTATCATATTTTTCAGGTCAACAAATCTATAT
Source organism: Methylophaga sp. UBA3613 (assembly GCF_002375415.1). NCBI lineage: Bacteria > Pseudomonadati > Pseudomonadota > Gammaproteobacteria > Thiotrichales > Piscirickettsiaceae > Methylophaga > Methylophaga sp. UBA3613. Next base: position 547,391 of record NZ_DFLS01000004.1, read on the forward strand.
TTCATACGCCGGTTCCAGAAATTCATCGTTACAAATTCAAGCAGGTCGCGGTGCTGAATCTGGCCTATCTGGCAACGTTCGGTTCTGAGTTAGCGGTGGTGTCGATGTTACCGCTATTTTTCAGTGAAACATTTGATATTACTGTTGTTCAGGCCGGACTACTGGCATCCGGTTTTGCCTTTATGAATCTGGTCTCACGCCCAACCGGCGGTTACTTCAGTGATAAGCTGGGTCGTAAATTGACGCTGACCATTTGTCTGGCAGGCCTGGCTGTGGGCTATTTTGTTATGGGCCTGATTACGCCTGAATGGTTTATTGTATTAGCTGTGTTGGCGACCATGTGCTGTTCGTTCTTTGTTCAGGCGGGTGAAGGAGCGGTGTTTGCTGTGGTACCTTTAGTGCAACGTCGTCTGACGGGACAAATTGCTGGCATGGCAGGCGCATATGGTAATGTCGGTGCGTTATTGTTTTTGACGGTATTGTCCGTGGTCTCAGCGCAGTTGTTTTTCTGGGTAATTGCTGCCACCGCGGTTGTTACCTTGATCGTAGTGCAATTTATGGATGAGCCGCGCGGCCAGATGGCAGAAGTATTGCCGGATGGAACCGTGCAAATGATCGACGTGCATTAAACGGGATCGAGATCATGCTGAAAGTCCGTTGCGGGCAATACTCGCGGGCCGGAGTGAAAGCCGAAAATCAGGATGCGATCGGTTTTTATGCCCCGGAGAACAGCTTGCTGCTGGAAAGCAAGGGTACCATCTGTGCAATTGCCGATGGTATCAGTAGCAGCGAACAGGCCCGCGAGGCCAGTCATGCCGCCATCACCGGATTTATTGCTGATTATTTCAGTACACCAGATACCTGGTCGGTCAAACAATCCGGTGGCAAGGTTTTAACGGCGATAAATGTCTGGCTGTGTGGCCAGAGTCATCAGTTTCGGGAAATGTCACGAGGCTTTGCTACGACCTTCTCGGCGGTGATTATCAAATCAGTTACCGCTCATCTATTTCATGTTGGCGATGCCCGTATCTATCATTATCGTAATAATACGCTGGAACAACTAACCCAGGATCACCGTATAAAACTGGATCAAGGAAAGGAATATCTGGGACGGGCATTGGGAGTCGATTATGCTTTGGATATCGACTATAAAAACCTGGCTGTGGAACAGGGTGATGTTTTTATATTGATGACGGATGGTGTTTATGAGTTTGTTGCAGACAATGTCATTAAACAGCAGTTAAGCGACAATGCTGATCCTGAGCAGTGTGCCAAAGAATTGTGTGAGTTAGCGTTGCAAAACGGCAGTGGAGATAATGTAAGCTGCCAAGTGTTTTGTATTGACGAGTTATCTGATCCCAAGCCGGATGAAGTCTATGCCCGATTGACGGCGTTACCGTTTCCACCAGAATTGTACGAAGGTGTCATTCTTGATGGTTACCGGGTGTTACGTGAGCTGCATGCCAGTTCCACCAGTCAGCTGTATCTGGCAATAGATACCCAAACCCAGCAGAAAGTGGTGTTGAAAACACCCTCAGTAAACTTTGAAGATGATCCGGCCTATCTGGAACGTTTTCAGCTGGAAGAGTGGATTGGACGACGAATTGACAATGCCCATGTCGTTCGCATCGTTGAGCAACAGCGTCCCCGACGCTTTCTTTATTATGTGATGGAATATGTGGCGGGCAAAACGCTGCAACAGAAACTGGATGATGAAGGGCCACTTAGTCTGAGTGAAGTCAGACAGATACTCCCACAACTGATCTCAGGACTTCGGGCATTTCACCGACTGGATATGCTGCATCAAGATCTTAAGCCCGGTAATGTCCTGCTTAGTGATGAAGGTGTGGTGAAAATTATTGATTTTGGTTCCACCCGAATAGCTGGTATCGCGGATGTGGCATCGCCGATAGAACGCAAAAAACTGCTGGGAACCAAAGAATTTACCGCGCCTGAATATCTACTGGGAGAACAGGCGGGAGTGCAGGCTGATCAGTTTTCTTTGGGCTCGATTATTTACCAATTGCTGAGCGGACAGTTACCTTACGGAAAGCGTTTCGAAAAACACATAAATCGTCAGCAATTGAGCCGCCTGAATTATAAATCTCTGACGCTAGTGACAAACGATATTCCTGTGTGGGTTGATAAAGCGATAGAAAAGTCCGTACAGCTTAATCCACAACGACGCTATGAAGCCTTATCCGAACTGCAGACGGACCTGCTAAAACCCAACCCGGCATTTTTACAAACTGAATTTGTGCCATTGATTGAACGTCATCCTGTGCGATTCTGGCAAACGTTAGCAGTATTAAGTTTGTTATTTAATCTACTATTGCTGTACCAACTATTGGGTTGATGGTGTCAGATCTTCATTTCTGATCGGTCACAAAGTAAAGAGGGGTCTACTAGGTGAGATTTCAGACTTCGCTTGATTTTAGTGATGGGAAACAACCATTGAAAACTCATTTGTATCAGAAGCAGTAATGCTAATAAACAATGAAAACTGATGATGAGAAATTGTTTAATACTGCGTTTGTTGAACATATATCACCCCACAACAACCAATCTAACAGTGTGGGAAAAATTAGCAGACAAATCTGAATTCAAGCTGAAGGATTTATTCCTGTTTAATACGTTAACAATCCATATTAGTAAAAACCAAAAAGCCGGGACAAGTCCCGGCTTTTTGAGAGATTTTAAATCGACTTATTTAATCGGCAGGAAATACAGTTTTCCGGCTTTCATATCGGGCATCAGAATATGTTTGCCATCGGCTGATAAAGCAATATCGGCTGCGGCTTCATACTCGTCGGTGATCAGTTGTGGCGTAGCTTTAGCTTCATTTAACTGCCATACCTTGCCGTTATTCCAGTCACTGATATATAAAAATCCATCAGTATCCCGAACCAGACCGTCTGCACCCCCAAAACCAGTGTTTACTTTGGTGGCTTTAGCGGAGTCAATATCCAGCTGGAACAAATCACCAGTGCCAAAATCAGCTACCAGCATCTTGTTATAGCCATCCATTAACAAACCATTGGGACGTTTGATACCGGAATTCTGGTTGATGATTTCAGTTACCTTGCCTTTGGCTGTAACTTGATAAATACCGGCATCTTTGCCGTTATCATCACCACTGTCGGACACATAGATATTGCCATGACCATCGATTTCGACATCATTGAGAAACACTGGTTTACCTGGAAAGTCAGCTGATTTAACCATCACTTCGCTTTTGCCATCCAGACTGATTTTCACCAATTGATCGACATCGGCAACGTATAAGGTGTTGTTAAACATATCGATGCCTTTTGGATCGTTCAGGCCATCAACTAACGTTTCAGTGCTGCCATCGGTGTTCACAACAGTGACTTTACCATCACCTTTTTTACCAAACTCACCGATTTCAGTGACAAATACCCGTCCATCCGGATGGGCGATAGCTGATTCCGGCATCATCAGATCTTCTATCGTGTTGTTGCCATGACTTGTGCTGGTGGTTTGAGCATCACTCTGTTGTTCACCGTAACTGACGCGGTAAATCACACCATTAAAATCATCAGAGACCAGCACCGAACCATCAGGTAATTGCAAGACGTCAGTTGGACGTCCCCACGCTTCACCATCCTTTAACCAGCCATCAATAAAGGTTTCATGACCACTGACTTCATTGTTTTCATCAAACGTGACACGCATTAACTGATAGCCAACCGGTTCTGTGCGGTTCCATGAACCATGCTGGGCAATGATGACATCACCTTTGAAATCTTCCGGGAACATGTTGCCGGTATAAAACTTCATGCCTAGTGCGGCGGCGTGTGCTTGAAATTCGACAACGGGATAAGTAACGTCTTTAGGCGGTGTTTTATCGGCCCAGTCTTCATGACGTTCTTTACCGCCGGCATAGTAGGGGAAGCCAAAGTGCATGCCTTTTTCAGGTGCAGCGTTTAATTCACCCGGTGGAATGTCATCACCCATCATATCGGTGTTGTTATCGGTGAAATACAATGTTCCGGTGTCCGGTTGGAAATCCATACCGACAGAATTACGAATACCTTCAGCATAGATTTCAACATCACTGCCATCTGGATTCATCCGGATAATGGTGGCTTCCTGACCTTTTACGTCGCAAATATTACATGGAGCGCCGACGGTGACATAGAGTTTGCCATCGGGTCCAAAGTCAATATAACGCCAGCCATGATGCGCTTTATCAGGCAGATCTTCATAAATCACTTCGCGCATTTCTTTAAAGGGTAGGCTCAGATCAAAGCCGGGCGCTGCATAGCGGGCAATACGGTTTTGTTCGGCAATATATAAGTTGCCCTGATACATGGCGATACCGTTACCGACTTTAAGGTCGTCAAGAATAGTGACCACTTCATCGGCTTTACGATCTTTATTACGATCCACTACTGCATAAGCTTTTTGGCCACGGGTACCGACAAACACGGTACCGGTGGACTGGCCCAGTGCCATTTGCCGTGCGCCAGGCACTTCTGCATAAACTTCAACTTTAAAGCCATCAGGTACATTGAGTTTATGCAGGTTTTTTTCGACATCAGCTGCATCGGCGAAGCTAGCAGTGCTAATTAAACCAAGCGAAGCAAGGGTTAAGGCACTTAGAGTCTTGAGGTTAAACTTCATAGGATTCCTCCATTGTGAAAAGCATTAGGTTTTTGATGTGGTGACAATGATTTTGCCAATTTGTTGGTTGGATTCCATGTACTGATGTGCAGCAACAATGTCATCCAATAAATAGGTTTTGGCAATAACCGGTTTGAGGTGGCCAGCCGCTAAGCCTTTTTCGATAAATTCCACACCGCGTTGTAAACGTTCGGCATCCTGGCTGATTTCAAACAAGGTATAACCACGGAAGGTGAGGCCTTTTGCCAGAGCAGTAAATAATGGAAAAGGTGTTGCGTCAGTGCTTAACGCACCGTAGACGAAAATTTGTGCGAATCGTCCACAGGCGTTGGCTAATTCATTTAATGCAGGCCCGGCGACAGGATCAAACACCATATCCGCACCTTTACCACCCGTAATCAGCTGGACCTGTTCGGTTATTTGCTGGGAGTCACTGACAATAACATGTTTGGCGCCATGTTCAAGCAACAAGGCCTTTTTAGCGGCTGTGCGGGTGATTGCTACTGGAAGGGCACCAACATGATTCGCTATCTGAATGGCGGCCAGACCGACACTGCTCGATGCCGCTGGAATCAGTAATGTCTGTCCTTGGGTTAACTGCCCGATATCAATCAGTGCACCCCAGGCGGTAAGATATTGCATCCACACAGCCGCTGCCTCATCGTCAGAAATACTGGCGGGTTGTTTAACAATGGCATGAACCGGCAAAACAGCTTTTTCAGCATAAGTTCCGTATTGATTCATTGAAAAAGCTGGAATCACATTAACCTTATCGCCAGTTTTGAACTGGCTGACATTGGAGCCTACCTGTTCAATAATACCTGACGCCTCGTAGCCTAGTCGTGCAGGAAGCTCGGGCATTTCCAGGTATTGGCCACTACGAAACATGACCTCGGCACGATTCAGACCGATGCTATTAATTTTCAGCAGCACTTCGTCGGCTTGCGGAGCGGACACCTGCATGTCGTCCAGTTGTAAAACTTCAGGTCCACCTGTTCGATGGAAACGAACAACTTTGCTCATAAAAATCTCCGGGTAATTGGTAGAAATAAATTATTTAGCGGGTGATCAATACACGATCAAAAGTCGTATCGATAAAAGCCTGCAGGGGACTGATGCTGGAATGCATCTTGGCGCGTAAAATGGCACCTTGCCAGCCTGATAGTAAAAACTCGGAAAGTTGTTCTATATCGGTATCTTCAGAGAGTTCACCACAATCGATAGCAGCTTGGATACACAGGCCAAATTGTTGTTTCCAGCCTTCGAACACTTGATCCAGCCGAACTCGGAATGTTTCATTTTGGCTGGATAATTCCTGTCCTAAGGTGCCAATCAGGCAGCCACGCTTACACTGACCTTCGCTGATTGTTTCCAGTCCATTTTGCAGATAGTTACGAATCCGTTGCAGCGGACTGACTTTTGTATCGCTGAGAAACGAGTCAATTTTTTCGTTATAGGCAATTGCGAATTCATCAATGATAGCCAGGCCGAAATCTTCTTTACTGGCAAAATAATAATAAAACGAACCTTTCGGTACGCCAGCGGTTTTTAACACGGTATTTAAGCCTGTTGGGTTAAAACCAGGACTGCCGATAACGTCGGTACCGACTTTGATTAATGATTGTCTTGTTTCGATGCGTGTCATATTAGACCGGTCGTCTAGTGAATGTGTGTTCACAGTAGACCAATCGTCTAGTAAATGCAAATCATGCTAAATCAACAGCGTTGAATTTTTGCTGCAATGTTTAAATCAACATGAACTAAGTTTGATGTAAAAGGCTCATAAAGCTTTAAGCTATATTTTCGTGCTCAATGCGGGCAGTAAATTCATCAAAAGGATAACGTTAATGGGCAGTAAAACATTGAAGTATTTGCCACTGGCATTGTTGTTAGGTTTCAATATAAATCCTGTTTCAGCAGAGCAAGCAGAAAAGTCGACAGTCGAGAAGATTGTTGATGTACAGCACGATTTATTCAAAGGACCCAGAGAAGGATTGCGTTCCAATCACACTAAAGGGGTGGTGTTAACCGGCGTGTTCCATCCGGCTGAGTCAGCTCGACAAATTACTTCTGCAGCACATTTGCAACAGCAGTCTTCTCCGATAGTCGTACGTTTTTCTAATGCAACCGGGTTTCCCGAAATTGCGGACAATGATCCTAAAGGATTAGCCAAAGGTATGGCGATGCGTATAGATTTGGGCGACGAGGAATATACCGATATGGTGTTGAGCTCAGTGCCACGTTTTCCGGTGGCAACACCAGAAGCTTTTTTGGAAATGCTCACAGCAGTCAGAGATTCTGCCACTTCAGAAGCTGAGACCAAACCTATTCAACAATTTTTAGCTGACAATCCTAAAGCCAAGCATTTTGTTGAATATCCCAAACCCTTTCCAGCCAGTTTTGCCAATCTGTCCTACCATGGCATCAATGCGTTTAAGTTTACCAACAGCGATGGTGAGTCGGTTTATGGTCGCTACATTGTGACACCATTAGATGGTGTGAAAACATTGGAAAAAGCCGATGCTGAAGCACAAAACGAAAACTATTTAATGAATGAAATTCGTGAGCGTTTACCTGAACAAGCTGCCGAGTTTCGTTTGTCGGTGCAAATTGCTGAACCAGGCGATGAAGTAAATGATGCAACGGTAATTTGGCCGGATGATCGCCAGGTGGTTGAGTTAGGGACTATTGTGATCGAGGCACCGATGGCAGATGCTGCCGAGTATGAAAAAGCGACGATGTTTAATCCATTGGCTTTGCCAGAGGGGATTGAGCCATCTTCTGATCCTATTTTATTAGCCAGACCGGGTGCTTATGCGTTGAGTTTTCAGCATCGCATGGATTGATCGGCAGCAAGACTGAAGCAAACCATACCGCGGGTAAATTTTTGAACATTCAAAGAGGACTGTTATGACACAAGCGTCACAAACATTAAGAGATATTGTCGGCTTAGGGCATCAGCCGGCAAAGTTGGGTAATTCAGCATTAATTATGATTGATTGTCAGAATACCTATCGAACCGGTGTTATGCATCTCACGGGCGTGGAAAAAGCTATTTTGGAAGCCAAAGCTTTGCTGGAACGTGCAAGGTCGTTAAATATCCCTATCATTCATATTCAACATGATGGTGGTGTGGGCTCACCTTACGATCTCACGACGGATATTGGTCAGATTTCCAATGAGGTGGCACCTCAAGACGGGGAATACGTTATTACTAAAAACTTTCCCAATGCATTTGTGCAAACTGAATTGGATCAAAGACTGAAATCACTGAATATTGAAAATATAGTGTTGGCAGGCTTTATGACACATATGTGTGTAAATTCCACCGCGCATGGCGGATTTAATCTGGGGTATAAACCTACAGTTGTGGCCAGTACGACTGCAACCCGCCCGCTTCAGGCTGCTGGTGGCAAAGTTATTTCGGCTGAACAGGTTCAGGATGGCGCGATTGCTTCAACTCGAGATTTATATGCGGCAGTAGTTGATAGGGTTTCAGACCTGTCTGATTAACAGCTCAATAGAAAAGCCCGCCAGTTATCAACTCTGGCGGGCTTTTTTACTTATTCCTTTTCAAATGGAACAGGAATCGGTGTGTCGCCAGTAGAGGGTGGCAATTGTGGTACGGCAAATTGAGGCTGGTCACCCGTCAGGGTTTTCAAAAATGCCGTTATGTTTTGAATGTCCTGTTTTTCCAGCTTCTGTCCCAGTTGCAGTCTGGCCATCACATCGACGGCATCTTCCAGTTTCCAATAGGCACCGTCATGGAAGTATGGGTAAGTCAATTCAACATTGCGTAAAGTTGGTACTTTGAATGAAAAGCGATCGGCATCTTTACCGGTCACTGCAATACGTCCTTCAGCCGGGTTTTCGGTCTGGTAGGGTTCCATAATCCCCATCTTCTGGAATGAACTGCCACCTACAGCAGCCCCGTTATGACAAGCCACACAACCGATTTCTTTAAATTTCTGATAACCGGCAATTTCAGTGTCAGTCAAGGCATTGTCACTGCCTTTAAGCCAAAGATCAAAACGGGAATTGGGAGTGACCAGGGTTTCTTCAAAAGCTGCTATGGCATTGGTAACCTGATCCAGAGTAATCTCATTACTGCCATAGATTTTATTGAATGCTGCAACGTATTGTGGAATCGAACGCAAAACATCAATGGCCAGAGAGTGGCTAAAAGCCATTTCCATCGGATTAGCAATTGGTCCGGCAGCCTGTTCCTGCAAATCGGCTGCCCGACCATCCCAGAACTGGGCCAGATTCATACTGGAATTGAGTACGGTGGGAGAGTTGATTGGTCCTTGCTGCCAATTATGACCAATGGAAGTCGGCAAGTTATCACTGCCTCCCATACTGAGATTATGACAGGAATTACAAGATATGAACCCTGAGCGGGAGAGTCTGGGGTCAAAAAAAAGTTTTTTCCCGAGTTCAACTTTGGCGGGTTCGGTAATAATAAATGGCTGTATCGGTTTGATGGGCTCATTTCTAAAATTATCTGCCAACACAAGGGATATATTTAAAAACGTTATAAGTCCTACCAGTAGTGTTTTATACATTACTTACCTCACTTATCTGATTAACAACAGATGTTGATAATTTGATTTTAGGGAGACTTATTATTTGCTGTAGGGTTATCGGGCTTTGATTTGATCTGGATCATAAGATCCAATTTACGGGATAAAAAATTCTTGTTCGATAGTAATTGTTATCATAACTAAAAATAATTAAGAGAGAGAAAACCATGCCTTTAAAACACATCTTCTGGTTGGGAGGGCTTTTAACTGTTTTATCCCTGCCAGTTTTAGCAACAGAGATTGAATGGCCGGTTTATGGTGGCGATGATCTACATCAACGGCACAGTAAGCTGGTCCAAATTAACAAAAGCAATGTTATGGAGCTGGTTGAAGCATGGGAATTTGATACCGGTGTAAATGAAACCTTTCAGGCAACACCGGTGGTTCAGAATGGCGTGATGTATGTTTCTTTGCCGTTTAACGATGTGGTCGCACTGGATGCCGCGAGTGGTCAACAATTATGGCGTTATGAGCATGATTTAGATGAAGATTATCCCATTTGCTGTGGTCCTGCCAATCGCGGTGTGGCTGTATCAAATGGTATGGTTTTTACCGGCACCATTGATGCCAGATTGATTGCATTGGATGCCAAAACAGGAGAAAAACGCTGGGATAATCGTGTTGTTGATGAAAACAGTGGTATTCAGGAAGATGTTAGTACGCTGGACGATACTGAACTGGGCAGCGTCTCCGGTACCTCGGGAGCGGGCATCAATATGGCCCCGATGATTTATCAGGATACAGTCATTATTGGCATCACCGGCGTGGGATATGGATTACATCTTGATGCTACGGATTCTGATTCACCTTTGGGCGCTGTAGTCGGTATCGCCGGGAAATATGGGCGCCGTGGTTTCATGGCAGGATATGACATCGAAACTGGTAAACAAAAATGGCAGTTTGACACCATCAAGTCTGAAAATTGGGAAGGTGATTTTGTTACCAAAACAGCTGATGGGGTGAAATTACCTCGCGATATAGCAAAAGAAAAAGCCGCTCTGGAACAGCACGGTGACGCCTGGCGTTATGGTGGTGCTTCGGCATGGAGTACGCCGGTTATTGACCCATATACTGGCATTCTGCATTTTGGTACCGGTAATCCATCACCGCAAATGGAAGGCTCATCCAGACCAGGTGATAATCTTTACAGCAGTTCATTACTGGCACTTGATGCCAACAGTGGCGATTATCGCTGGCATTACCAACAAGTCCCGCATGACAGCTGGGGTTATGATGTAGCCAGTCCGCCGGTTTTGTTTGATATTACCATTAAGGGGCAACCTACTCCCGCAATTGGTCAGGCTGGTAAAACGGGCTGGTTTTATGTACATGACAGACGTAATGGTAAGTTTCTCTATAAAAGCGAAGCCTTTGTCCCGCAAAAAAACATGTTTGAACTTCCCAGCAGTGAAGGAACGATTATTTATCCTGGTGTAATGGGCGGTGCAAACTGGTCTCCCGTTTCAGTGGATGCTCGCAGACGTTTGGTATTTATTGCCGCCATTCACTGGCCGGTGGAATATAAATTACACAAACAGGCTGCCAAGGATGGAGAAGAAGCGGTGCGTTATTCTTCGATGTCTCCTTTAAATACTCCTGAAAAACATGGTTTATTAACTGCAATTGATTTAGATAGTGGAGAAATAGTCTGGCAGGTCAAAACTGAAAATCCATTGATAGGCGGCGTTTTAAGTACAGCCAGTGGTCTGGTGTTCACCGGAGAAGGGAGCGGTGAACTGATGGCCTTTGATGCTGATTCGGGAGAAAAACGCTGGAGTGGTAAAACGGAAGCGGGCGTCAATGCGCCACCGATTACATACAGCGTTAATGGTAAACAGCATATTGCTGTTGCGGTGGGTGGCAATCGTCTGTTTGGTTTCAAAACTGGACAAAAAATCAAGGTATGGCGTTTACCCTGAAGAGTTACAGATTAATAAATCCTGATGAACGGAGTTCAGATGGCTGAATACGCTGCATATTATGGAAACGACTTATAGATGAATAGCATCCAGACCAGGATGATTCTACTTTGTGTCAGTCTGATTTTACTGACAGCTTTCGCGATGCAGCTGAGCCATGGTTGGTTTATTCATAAACATAATCAGCAGCAAATCCGTGAACAGGTGGCAAATGCTGCTTATTTTCTGCATCAGTACATCGACAGCCGGGAAACCAATTTACATTACGCCACCAGAGTCATTATTCAGGACTTTGGATTCAGAGAAGCTGTTGCCACCAATAATGTGCCAACCATTACCAGCATGCTCACTAACCATGCTGGACGCATTCAGGCAGATTTAATGTTGGTGCTCAATGATAACGGTGAGCTGATTGCAGCGAATGAGTTGGATTTTCCACTCTCTGATCTGGCCGATATCAACTGGCTGGCGGTTCATGGCATCAGTCAACAGGGTCAGTTTGTAGAAATAAATAATCGTTTGTATCGTTTATTCAGTGTACCCATAAATGCACCACATCAAGTCGCCATCAGTATTATCGCGTTTGAAATAAATGCACCTTTATTGGAAGAATTAAAGCTCAAAACCGGGTTGGATATTGTGTTTGAATCTACCCAGACAGATTTATTTTTAACGACACTGCCAATTCATAAAGCTGAGTTCGACCATCTTCTTCAAACAACTAATGAGCCTGACTTATGGTGGCAAAGATCTCAATTTTTATTGGAAGAGGTTAAGTTAAAAAACGTTAATAAACAGCCCATACAATTATTTTTGTTGGCAGATTTATCCATTTTTCATCGGGTTTTTGATCGACTGAATTATTCTCTGCTAGGTTTAACGTTATTTATTGTGATAATAAGTGTAGTGCTCAGTACTTTACTGGCCAAGCGGCTGGCAAATCCACTGTCCCATCTATACAAGGATTTGATTTATCGAGCGACCCATGATCATTTAACGACAATTCTAAATCGTCATGCTGCTATCGAACGGATCACCGAAGAGCTCGCGCGCTCAAGACGTAGCGACAAAATTTATTGTGTCGCATTATGTGACATAGATAATTTTAAAAAGATTAATGATACTTATGGTCATGCATCAGGTGACGAGGTATTACGCCGCTTTGCCAGTCGCCTGAAATCCACTTTGCGAAGCTATGATGTGTTGGGAAGATTTGGTGGTGAAGAATTCTTGGTCGCTTTGCAATTAAAACCGGAAGAGGCAACAGCATCTTTTGAAAGATTAAGATCTGTTATAGCGGATACCCCCATTCCAAGTGGTTCCCAGTTAATTCCGGTAACCATGAGTTGCGGTGTTTGTCTGCTATGGCCTGAAGAGCCTGTGCCGCCGATGGATGTGATTCTACATGCAGCCGATACGGCGTTATACAGAGCAAAAGAGCATGGACGTAATCAGGTGATTTTTACCCATGTTCCCACTTTCCCGGTTGTAGAAGCGGATATTGACGATAAAATTGAATTATAGATAGATAATGTTTTCACGCAATGGTGCCAATCGGGCAAGCAGCTGATTTTGAATGCGGTGAGGGATTCCCTCAGCCTCCATAGCATTAATCAATAAATCCACCAAGTGATTAAAATCACTTTCATTGATATTCATTCCAGTATGGATGTCCACCATATTGTCACCGGTATATTGGCATGGACCGTCTGAGATTGCACAAAAGTGTTCAATAAGATTTTCCCGAAATCGACTGACACGGGCTTCGGCAAAATAATGGAAAATTTGCTCATCCTGTCCAATTTCCCGGATGAGGTTTTCGACAATATTATTCACACCTTGCTCACCTCCAAGTTTGTTATACAAAGTGGGTTCTGATGTGCTGGCACAAGCAGTTAATGCCAAGTAGCAAGCCATAAAAAAGCTATATCGAAATTTTGTGAACATCAAAAGTAACCTGTAACAGAAAAATAAGCCCCTTTCTGGCTTTTGGCTCCGGCAATGTCACCCAAATCCAGCCAGGCTGCCGTCACACTGATAACTTTATTTGGAAACCAGGCCACAAATATGTTGGACCAGTCATCTTCTTTTAAATCAAGGTTATCGGGTTTTTGGCGATATTCAATGCCAAGGGCTAAATGGCGGCCAAATAGAATGGCTGTTGATGCTTCAAGAACAGTTTCGCGCTGATTTCCATTTGCTGCGTTACCAAAACCTAATAATCCAGTTTGATTGGCTTCTGTCGAGCGGGCCGTTACATTCCATAACCAGTTATATCCAGCAATAGCCCCAAGATGTAGTTTACTGGCAGACAGATAAATATCGGTTCCAGAATCATCATCTGCTCCCAATAGAAAGGCAACAGTGGGATCGTCAAGTTTTTTATGCTGAATTCCCAGGCTTATTTGTGGAAATCGACTATAGACAATATCTCCATAAAGTCTTGCTTTGACACCCAGTACTCTTTGCTTGATATCTAGATCTAAGGTATCGACATGAAATTTTTGCTTGGCGACTGAGAATTCAATTCGGTCATAGAAAGTAGCCTGTGCACCGCATACACGTAAATCATAATCATCTACGTTTGCACCGCTACAAAATACATTGGCTGCTATTTCATCACGGCTACCATAACCGGCTAATTGAGCCCAGGGAACAAAACCGCCACCACCGGTGCCTTCAATTTGGGAAATGCCCGGTGTGGCGATCAACTTGCCATCAGCAGCGTATAGCTGACTAGTGAGTAATACTGTCAGCAGAAAAAGAATAAGTCGCATTATTTTCACCTAACCAAGCAACGAGATCTTCAGCATCTCGTGGTTTACTTATTAAATAGCCTTGAACGCTATCACAACCCATTTCTTGCAAAAGAGAATAGGTCGCGGCATTTTCGACTCCTTCTGCCACCACCTTTAAACCGAGTGAATGAGCCAGAAAGATGGTTGAACGGACAATTTTCTGATCCGTTAGAGAACTATCCAGATTGCGAATAAAACTCATATCCAGCTTGAGTTCATCGACGGGGAGTATTTTTAATTTTGATAAAGATGACTGACCTATTCCGTAATCATCTACAGCAATCATATACCCGGCATTTTTTAAGGTTTTCAGTACCTCAATACCCAGTGCTTCGTCATACATAATATCCCGCTCGGTGATCTCGATAGTGACTGAGTTTGCGGGAATATCGTAAACCGCAATTTGTTTTTCGAGAAAATGACAAAAATCCGGATGAGCCAAATCCTCTGCTGACACATTAATTGCTGCGTTCAAAGCCAACCCATTATCGCGCCATCTACGTAATTGCTTGAGTGTTTCCTGGATAACCCAGTGGGTTAATTCAACAATGAGTCCAGATTGCTCAGCCAAGCCGATAAATTTATCCGGTGCAACTCGCCCCAGGCCTGGACGATGCCAGCGAATCAGCGTTTCTACGGTATCCATTTTGCCGTTTTTAAGCTCAACCTTTGGCTGGAAGTTTAAAAATAATTCAATATTTGTCGGTTGTCTCAGCAATGCTTGTAGCGCTTCAATAAGACTTAATTCTTCAAGATGATTTTCGTCTTCACCCGGCGTATAAACATGTATGGTTGTACGATTCAGGCGGGCATGATCAGCAGCAATTCTGACTCGACGAAGCATTGTTTTACTGTCATAACCATCGGCTGGATAACAACATACACCCGCATAGAAGTGAGCACTCAAACTGATATTACCGATTTGAAAGGGCTTATCCAGGTTATCGAGCAATTCTTCAACAACCTGCCTAGGACTTTGCCCCGGCAGTAACTGAATAACGGATAGAAACTCGATTCCTTCCAGACGCGCATTGGTTTTTTCCCCAGCGGTAGCAAACTGGTTAAGACGTTGGGCCAGTACAGTGAGGCAGGCATCGGCGACTTCAGGCCCAAGTCGATCATTTATCTGTCGGAAATTTTGTATATAAGTCGCCACAACAACACATTGACCATATTTCTGCATTGTTGCAGCAAGCGTGCTACGTATGGTGTGGATATTGAATAAACCGGTCAATGCATCATGTTTGGCCTGCCATGTAACGACCTGTTCACGCTGTTTGACTTCTGTACCCATGGTTCTGAGAGCTGCAGCCAAATCGCGGATTTCGCTGCTGGCCTGGCCGGGTTCCTGCCAGGCATCGTAATTCCCCTTGGCAAACTGGTTGGCGATACCAACAAGTTTGGCGAGCGGGGTGGTTAAGGTATGTGCAATGATGGTGCTGACAATGATAGATCCCAACATCACCAGTAAAACGATCAGTATTATGCGCGCTGACATATCATCATACTGCTGATAGATGGGTCTTAAGTCCGCTGATAACAAAATGCTGACAGGATTTATGCTTGTGGTCGCTGGCATAAAATCCGAATTGATAAATGTGGGTCTTTCCATCCAAAACCATTTTGTGTGTGCTGAATTTATCGTCTTTATAAATTCTGCATCATTGGGAATATTTTCCAGTGTGGAATAAACTGGAACTGAATGTTTAAGCAGGGTTATATCCAGACCGGTAAGTTGTTTGAGTTCATTAAGGGTTGTCTGATTCAGCTCAAATCCCACTAACGTATAAGCTATGGTTCTGGGAGCCATTATTGGCAAAAGGATTAACTCATAAACCCGGTTATCCAGCATTACAATATGTGCTGTTCCTGGTTTTTCCAGTAAATCTTTAACGACATAACTCAGTAGTGCTTCATCATAAATGGTCGAATGACTACTGGAGATGAGCCTACCGGATAAATCCGTTAACAACATTAAATCAGCATTAATTCGTGCACCATGATTCATTAATACACTGGCGATAGTGTCCTTGTCGCCGGAGGTTACTGCTTGTTTAAAACCAAAGTCGGCCGTCAGTACTCGTGCCGAATTTACCAGATTGTTTTCTGATGAACGGATGTATTGACGCAGAATATTCTCAGCCTTGATGGTATTTTGCCGAATTTGCTGCTGATTAAACTGGTTGGCAGACCACCACGAAATAGACTGAATGACCATTGTGGTCGCCAGGACAAGTGAAAGCGCAAATAGTAGAATTTGCGTGCGTAATTTAGTGATGCCCAGGCGCACCAAAGGTATCCTTAAAAGACTCACGCGGAGAAGGGGGGGCAATATTCAACTGAACTATGTGCTCACCATTATCATTTTTTTCAAGCTGATCAATTTCAAAATACTGACGGCTTTCGGCACCATCAGTTGTATAGGGATGCCAGACACTTATCCGGGGATTCTGCACAGTTGAGCTAAATTTTGCGTGACCTTGGTCAGATGACGACACAACCGTTTGGTGTTGTGCGATATAAATATAGCCAATCATTGAGTCGTGAATATTGCAGCCCACCACAACTACACCAGGCTTTTCAAATTGAATTGGCTTTTCCGGTTTGTCGGCATAGAGCCTGAGTTCAAACGTTTTTGCTTCTGAGAATGAATAGACATGATGTCGTATGTTGTCACTATTAGGAAAATCTACCGATTGACCTTGTTGAATAACAATTTGTTCAGGGACAAACATCTTATCTATCTGATCGATAACATTGATTGAATCTACTTGACCAAAGCTTTCGGGCGAACTCAATACCTCAATTACGGCACTGGAAACAGCCTGTTGTTGTTGATCAACTATTTTCAAAGTAATGGACTCTGCTCTGGCTGTTAATGCCTGACTTAATGCGGCGAGGCCTATACTCACAATTAATAGGTTTGTGAATTTCAAAATTGTATTCCGAATGTTAGTCTTTATCGTAAGGTGTAACTCAGGTTACACCAGTCCCTGTTCCATCATCGCATCCGCAACTTTACGAAATCCCGCAATATTTGCTCCTAGCATAAGATTGCAGGGGTGATGAAATTCAATGGCAGTCTCTGCACAGCGTTGATAGATATCCTTCATGATAATTTGCAAACGTTGATCCACATCAGCAAATGACCATTGCATCATACTGGCATTCTGCGCCATTTCGAGTTGACTGGTGGCTACACCGCCGGCATTGGCAGCTTTGGCTGGAGCATAATGAATCCCTGCAGCAATAATATGTGCCTGTGCTTCAGCAGTGCAGGGCATATTGGCACCTTCAACAATACAGCTAATACCGTTTTTGCACAGTGCAATGGCATCAGCTGCTGATAATTCATTCTGGGTAGCACACGGAAAAGCGGCATCTGCTTTAATACGCCATACCGCATGACCATCTTCAGGATACTGTTTGATAGGTGTGAATTCAGCGTCGGGGTGCGTTTCCCGGTATTTTGCCAAGGAGCAATTTTGATCCTCTTTTAATTCCCGCAGCAGAATTAAATCGATACCTTTTTCGTGATAAATCGTACCGGTGCTGTCAGAGCAGCTTATTGGCAATGCACCACATTGATAGAGTTTTTCAATAGTATGAATCGCCACATTCCCTGCGCCGGATATCAGACATTTTTTGCCGTCGAGACAATCATCATTGGCTTGCAGCATATTTTCTGTGAAATAGACTAAGCCGTAGCCTGTGGCTTCAGGGCGAACAAGTGAGCCTCCCCAGTTGATTGCTTTGCCAGTCAATACACCTTCAAAATGACGATTCAAACGTTTGTATTGCCCAAACAGATAGCCAATCTCCCGCTTGCCCACGCCAATGTCACCTGCAGGCACATCAATGGTTGCACCAATATGCCGTTGCAACTCATTCATAAAGGCCTGACAGAACCGCATGATTTCGTTATCTGATCGATTTTTGGGATCAAAGTCTGATCCACCTTTACCACCACCGAGTGATAAACCAGTTAACGCATTTTTAAATATCTGCTCAAAGCCCAGAAATTTAACGGTACTGGCATTAACCGAGGGATGAAAGCGGATGCCACCTTTGTAGGGACCCAGAGCGGAGTTGAACTGAACTCGATAGCCTTTGTTGACCTGAACGTTACCGTCATCATCTTGCCAGACAACTCTGAACATAATCTGGCGTTCCGGTTCAACTATGCGTTCAATGATATTTTGTTGAAGATACTGAGGATTTTTTTCCAGTAAAGGGCGTATAGATTGGAGAATTTCTTCGGTAGCTTGATAAAACTCTGGTTGACTTGGGCTGCTTCGTTGCAGCTTCTTCATCGTCGCCTCAATATAGGACATTCAAACCTCTTCGTTTAACCTGATAATGCATAGATACAATCTAACAGAAGTAATACTATTTTTCAGACTCAGCAAATTGTTACAGGTTCACCACTTGGAGTTCTGGAGGAATAAAAACACGTTGATTTTATTTATAAATATTGAGTTATTATTTTTCAAATCCACCGGCCTGAAATAAACCGACACCATCACGACCACGAGCTTTGACATCGTAAAGCGCCATATCGGCTTTTTTCATCAGCTGAAGAGCAGATTCATTTGTTTCAGGTAAATAGACGGCAATGCCGATACTTAAGGTCACCAATAAACGGATAGTGTCAAACTCAAGGTGGTTTTTCAGACTGTTTCGCAAATGTTCGGCTACTTTTACCGCAGCATCTGCAGAGCTTACCTCGTTCAGCAATACCACAAATTCATCGCCTCCAAATCGGGCAAGCGTATCTGTTGCCCGTAATGCTAACTGCATGCTTTCAGCAACGCGTTTTATCACCTGATCACCAACATCATGCCCGTAGGTATCGTTGATCTGTTTAAAATGATCGACATCAATAAACATCAGCGCAAGTGGATGTTTATTTCGCTTTGCGCCGAGTATTGCCTGGTTTATCCTCTCATCAAACAAACGACGATTTGGTAAACCAGTCAATGCATCATAGAGCGCCAACTTGCGCATTAATTCGTGTTCATGTTTTCTGGCCGTTATGTCCTCTATTTGTGAGACAAAATGCAACAGTTCTCCGTTTATATCATGCACAACTGAGACGCTGAGTAATACATCAATAATCTGATGATTTTTGCGAACGTAGCGCTTTTCCATATGATAGTGATCAATTTCACCGGCGACCAGTTGAGCGACAAACTGCTGATCGAGATCCAGATCTTCAGGATGTGTCACATCCATAAAAGTCATTTGTAATAATTCGCCTTCGCTGTAACCAAGCATTTCGCAACAGGCTGGATTTGCTTCCAGCCAGCTGCCATCCAGACCGACCAGAGCCATCCCGATCGCCGCCGTATCAAAGGCATTTCTGAAACGTTCTTCACTGATCCTAAGGGTGATTTCGATTTCTTTGCGACCACTGATATCGGTATGTGTACCTATCGCCCTTAGCGGATTTCCCTGCTCATCACGTTCAATCACTGTGCCACGGTCAAGAATCCATTTCCAGCTACCATCTTTACACAGCATACGGTGTTCGTTTCGGTACTCAGGTTGGCTGCCATCCAGTAACGCATCAATATCGCTGAATACCTGTTGACGATCATCTGGATGAATTCGATCTGACCATTCGCTGATATGAGGAGAAAATTCATCTGGCGTATATCCCAGCATGGAAATCAGTTTTTCCGAAAAAAGCACTTTGTCATTGATAATTGACCAGTCCCAGACGCCTTCGCCACTACCTTCCAGCGCATGTTTCCAACGTGATTCAGTTTGTTCAAGTTGTGTTTGATAAAGCCAGCTTTCTGTAATATCAAAACAAATCCCAATCATGCTTGTTGCTGAACCTGAGGCATCGAAACTCAAGGCCGCCTTTAGTTGCACCATTCGAGTATCGGTTCTGGACTGCACCAACACTTGAATATTTAACTCGAGACGATCGGACTTGCATTTGTGAAAAGCCTTTTCAACTCGTTGCTGATCAGTTTCCTCAAAATGTGCAAACCAGTTATCAAGTGTTAAATAAGGATTGGAATGTTTACTTTGTCCGAAAATGGTTAATTGATGCTCATCAACCAGAACATGCTGTTTTTGAAAATCCCACTCCCAAGTGCCCATGCCTGCGGTGTCTGTTGCCAGTTGGAGCTTCAGATGCTTTTCACGCAGGAAATTTGTTATTTCGTTGGCCCGGCGCTCTGCACGTTTTCGTCCACTTGCCAATAGCCAATAAACATAAGCAAGCAAACAAGTTATAAGCAATTGTATTAACAACATCGATATGGCAGATTGTTTTTCAAAGGCTTTTATAAAATTCTGATCAGGATAAGCCACAAACTTCCATTGGCGGCCAGCGAGTGTAAAGGTTTCGCTTAATTCAAAGGAACTGGTCTCGAAACTGCTTGACTGGAAAAGTACATCCATTGGTTCAGTAGTCACATCTGAGATTTTCAAGTGACTAAGTGTGCCATTTTGTGTTAATGATGCTTTCACTACATCACTGATCCGGAATACGACGTAAACCCAGCCAAGGTGAGGATTTTCAGGCTCTACTGAATCAAATAAAGGGAGATACATCAGAAGGCCTGTGACGGATTCATCAGGAATATCCTGTACCAGTTTGACCCCACCAGAAAGACTCACCTCACGACTAACAAGGGCTTCGATCATCGCAGCTCGACGTGTGGGTTCCGAATACATATCAAAACCAAAAGCCCTCAGATTGCGAGCTTGAAAGGGCTCAAGATACAAAATGCTGGTATAGAGCTCCCGTTTACCCTCTGGAGTAATGTTATAGTCCGGAAATCCTGATTGTCTTACCGATTCGATATGAACAAATTTCTCAGCGGGCGTAATAACTGGCACATATCCCAAACCTTGAATTCCGGGATAAAAGGCTTCCAGTTTGAGTTTTTCGGCGTAATTTTTAAATTCTTCACGGGTGATGCTGTCCGAAGACTCAAAAAGACCCTGAGTCGCCCGTAGCATCTGTTCGTAGCTTCGAATTTTTTCAGTAACGCTTTGGGTGGTTTCGTTAAAGGAGATAGCAAAGCGATCAGCAATTACCTGTTGATTTCGTTGTTTAACCTGATGATATTGATAAAAGGAAAACCAGCTACCTATCATTATGATTAGAATGGGGATAAAAAAATGTGGGAGTTTGGAAATATGTTTTTTTACTCCATTTATCCAATGAATCGCAATTTTCATTTATTTTATGTAGTTTTTGTCAGTCTATGAACTGATTTAATGACTACAATTTCCTTCTCAAAAGTAACTGGTTTATTTTAAGTTATATAAGTACTTTGAGATATAATTTATAGGATATTTTTATAAAGAAATCAGAGAAATAACTTTAAAGTTAAGTCTAAATAATAAATAGCTCTGAAGGAGTTGAATGTATATATATATTTATAAATATGATGGAGAGTTGACTAACTAGGGGCAAAAAAAAAGGCCATGTTAAGAAACATAACCTTTTTTCATTATTATGGAGCCGGAGATAGGACTTGAACCTACGACCCACTGATTACAAATCAGTTGCTCTACCAACTGAGCTACACCGGCAACAAGAGGCGCATTATACAAACAGTGTGGGGGGCATGCAAGCCTGAATCACCTGTTAAAAAATAATGCTGAATCGGTTATTTACTTTTCGATATTTTGATGTAAATAGTCGATGTCAAAAAAAATGGGGTGAGTGATGGGGCTCGAACCCACGACAACCGGAATCACAATCCGGGACTCTACCAACTGAGCTACACTCACCACAGAAATCTATTCAGAAAATCACTCGAAAGAAGCTGGGTGACCTTCAGGAAGTCGACAATTGTACTGCCTTTATTTTTCTGGTCAAGGGAAATGAGACCTTAGGGCCTGTTTATCTTTCAGAGCCACCACTGCTGGAAGCTGTTTTTCCGTCCAACAAGGCAGAAATGATGCGATGTAGTTGTTCTACATAAATCATTTCCAACACAGGAGGGCGGAAAAATAGTCCCAGCCCTACGGGTTAAGGCTGAAAATGCACCACTCTGCGTTACTCGTAGTTTTATTTAGAGTGACTACAAAAACGTCCGGAACGTTTTTGAGCGTAAGCCCCTTAGGGGTGAGATACATGGATGTATCTCACAAACTGCATTCCTCGCACCTTGATTGGCGCATTTTCAGTCACAACAGAGGCGGCTATGAAAGATCAACAGACCCTAAGCCAGTTCCAGGTCGATTTTCTTTTCATCCAGATCGACTCGTACCACTTTAACCTTAATGGAATCACCCAAACGATAGGATTTGCGTGATCTTTCACCCATCAAGCGATGGCCGCTGGCATCAAACTGATAGTAATCGTTTTTCAGTGCAGTGACATGAACCAGACCTTCAATGTAGATATCACTCAGTTCCACAAATAAACCAAAACCCGTAACACCGCTGATCACACCTTCATGAACTTCACCAACTCGATCACGCATATATTCGCACTTGAGCCAGTCAGCCACATCACGTGTTGCCTCATCAGCTCTACGGCTAGCCATTGAACAATGTTCGCCTAGCTGAACCATAGCTTCTTCCGAATAATGCCAGGCGGCCTTTTTCTGTTTAGTAATCGTATGCTTGATTGCACGATGTACTAACAAATCCGGGTAGCGTCGAATCGGTGACGTGAAATGTGCATAAGCCTCGAGACCAAGACCAAAGTGACCCAGATTATCAGGAGAATAAACAGCTTGTTTCATACTGCGCAACATAACTGTTTGTAGCAAATGTCCATCAGGACGATTGCTGACCGTTTTCAATAGAGAGGCATAATGGCCGGGCTCGGGCTCATCTCCACCCCCTAAAAACAATCCCAATTCCCCTAAAAACTCACGTAAGGCGGATAGCTTTTCAACCGAAGGCACTTCATGAACACGATATAAAACCGGCAGTTTGCTGGCGAGCAGATATTTTGCCGCGGCGACGTTGGCGGCAATCATGAATTCTTCAATTAACCGATGTGCGTCATTGCGTTGACGTGGTTCGATTGAGGAAATTTTCCGATTCTCATCAAACATAAATTGCGTTTCGGTCATTTCAAAATCAATTGCTCCACGTTTTTCGCGAGCTTTGAGCATGACATGAAACAGTTCATACATGGTTTCCAGCCCCGGAAGTACATGGGCGTATTGATTGCGTAATTCGCTATCATTTTCTTGCAGAATGCTGGCAACTTGCTCGTAAATCAGCCGTGCCTTGGAGTTCATTACTGCTTGATGAAATTTGTAGGATTCAATCTCACCTTCCTGATTGATGATCATTTCGCAGGCCATGCATAAACGGTCAACCTCAGGATTCAATGAACACAAGCCATTGGATAGTGCTTCAGGCAGCATTGGAATGACCTGACTTGGAAAGTACACTGAAGTGGCGCGTTCCTGGGCATCTTTATCGAGATTATCGTCAGGTTTCACGTAATAGGAAACGTCAGCAATAGCCACCCATAAACGCCAGTTACCAGAGTCCAGTTTTTCAGCATAAACTGCATCGTCAAAGTCACGCGCATCAGCACCGTCTATGGTGACTAGCGGTAATTCGCGCAAGTCGAGGCGATCTTGAATAGCATCCTGAGGAATGGTTTCACCGAAACTTTCAGCCTGAGCCAGTGCTTTTGGAGACCAGACATGCGGCAATTCAAAACTGCGAAGTGCAATATCGATTTCCATACCTGGCGCCATATGATCGCCTAATACGGAAACGATTTTGCCCAAAGGCGAGCGATGTTTATTCGGATGTTCAGTAATTTCTGCTTCGACTATTTGTCCGTCTTTGGCGTCCATTAAGTCGGGAACAGGAATCATAATATCCTGGCTGATGCGACGATTATGCGGAATTAAATAATAAAGGCCGGCATCTTCCTGCAAGCGACCAACCACGGTCTGGTTGGCACGTTTGACTATTTCAACAATCGCGCCTTCTCTTCGGCCACGACGGTCGGTGCCGCTGATGCGAGCTAATGCACGATCACCATGCAAAACCACCCGCATTTCACGTTCGCTGAGAAATAAATCCTCACCGCCTTCGTCAGGAATTAAGAAGCCAAAGCCATCGGGATGCCCCATCACACGGCCACTGACCAGATTCATTTTAGAGACAATGCCGTAAGCATTTTTGCGATTACGCAGAATTTGTCCGTCACGCTCCATGGCGCGCAGACGGCGACGAAGTGCCTCGGTTTGTTCTTCCCCTTTGATGTCCAGAAGTTTGGAAAGGTTTTTCCGGGAAACAGGGGCTTTGTGTTGTTTTAGGAGCTCGAGAATAAATTCACGGCTAGGGATGGGATTATCGTATTTCTCGGCTTCACGACCCTCAAAAGGGTCAGTTATGTTTTGTTCAGTCATTGACAGTTTTTATCTCGATCTATATGATGCGCGTCTTCTTGCCCAGGTGGCGGAATTGGTAGACGCGCTAGCTTCAGGTGCTAGTGTACGTATGTACGTGGGAGTTCGAGTCTCCCCCTGGGCACCATTCCGAATTTTTCTTTATTGTCACCAGACCATTTTAACTGCTATTGGTCCTTTCAGGTGAATCTTTCTCGTTCCACATTTCCATATTCTGATTATTAATGCTATTGAACCTGTTTTAAGGTTACGATATTGTGCAAGTTAACATACCGTATCAAGGTACATTCCTAGTGTGCCCAACGGAAAATCAGCCTTTGCACAGTGAGAATGGACATGGCAACTTTTATTGACTCGATTGATGAGCGTACCAAACTAGCAGGCACAAATCACCTTGAAGTTTTGCTATTCAGTCTTGGTACTAATGATGATACCGGACGAAATGAACTGTTTGGTATAAATGTGTTTAAAGTTCGTGAAGTGCTTAATGTCCCTGAAATCACAGGCGCCCCTGAAATGCCTGATGGCATTGAAGGTTTTGTAAGTCTGCGTGGCGATATGGTGCCGATCATTAATTTGCAAAAATTCTGTAAATTAAAATCTCATGAAACCCCAAAAATCCTGATGATCACCGAGTATAACACCCATGTACAGGGCTTTCTGGTGACTTCAGTTGATACTATCCAACGTTTAAGCTGGCAGCAGGTTAAAGAACCACCTCCATTGATTTCCAAACGTCTGGGCGGGCTGGTCACCGCGGTGGCTGAATTACAGGATAAACGTCTGGTCATGATCATGGATGTGGAAAAAGTACTGGCCGATACCGGCGACTTTTATGATGAGAATGCTTTTGAAGGCATTGAAAAAATTGAAAACGGTAAAAAATACAAAGTGTTATATGCCGATGATTCAAATGTTGCTCGTAAACAGATTACACAGACATTAGACAAGTTGGGCGTTGGCCATGTAGGCGTAGTGAACGGTGCACTGGCCTGGAAAATGCTCGATAAACTGGCGACCCAATGTGAACAGGAAAACCGGAACATTACGACGGAAATTCAAGTGGTGTTAACCGATGTGGAAATGCCTGAGATGGACGGCTATGTCCTGACACAGAAAATCAAAGCGGATCCGCGTATGGCCCATTTACCGGTGATTATGCATTCTTCCCTGACAGCGGTTGCCAATCAGGCAATGGGTCGGGGAGTGGGATCAGATGCCTATGTATCAAAATTTCAACCACGTGAATTGGCAGCAACCATTCGTGGTTTTATTGAAAGTACTCATTAGTGTTTTATACCATTTTAATATGGAGGCTGTTCCAACAGCGTAAATGAGTCTTTTCGATTATCCGAACTGTTGAAGGCAACAAATAATGCAACATCGTCATAGCAGTATACGAATTGTCGACAATCTTGCCGAAATTACCCGACATCACGATCGGCAGGTACTGGAAAAAAGTCTGCTCAAAACTCTCAATGAATTGTTTCCGGCACAATCACTACGTTTATTTAGAATCAAACGCCATGATCTGATGCACGATATCAGTCTGCTGGCTTTTTGTGTAAATGATGTTATTTCATCTTCCGAACAGCATCCCAAACTGAATCAGGAAACGGCGGATGAGCTTACTGCCGCAATGACAGAAGCGATTGATAAAGAAGATATTGTTTCTTATCGTCCTGCTGAAGAAACTGGCTGGAATGTGATTTATCCCGCATATGATTCACATGGTGAAATATTCGCCAGCCTGGTCCACCATTGCCAGGAATTGCCATCCAGCATTGACCAACGACTGGTCCATGGAATTCTCAGGGTGTATGCCAATTATCTGGCGTTAATTGATAAATCTCAACGTGACAAATTAACCGGTTTATATAACCGGGAAACGCTGGATGAAGAAATAACCAAGATTCTCGTCAATCAGAGCAGTGAACTTAACAAGCTGATGGCTTCACCAAATGATTCACGACGCCGTCGCTATGCTATTAAGCATTGGTTAGGCGTTGTGGATATTGATAAATTTAAAACCATCAATGATACCTACGGCCATTTATACGGTGATGAAGTGATCATTCTGGTCGCAAGGCTGATGACTTCGGGCGTTATCCGTGATGATGATCTGATTTATCGCTTTGGTGGCGAGGAGTTTGTGGTGTTACTTAAAGCTGCAAATGAAACGGATGCAATGCAGGCTTTTGAAAGAATACGCAGGGTAGTGGCGGAGCATAGCTTTCCTCAGCTTGGTCAGGTCACTGTCAGTATTGGTTTTGTGGAAGTTTCCGCACAATTATCGCCAACGGATGTTATTGGACAGGCCGATGAGGCGCTGTACAGCGCCAAAAACGAAGGTCGAAATCAAGTGCAAAATTACCATAGCCTGGTGGCAGAAGGTAAAATTAGCGAGCCGAAAAAAATAGCGAGTTCAGACGTTGAATTATTTTGAAAAAATCCCAGGAAAAATATGAGCTTACGTAATCTGTTGTTGGCTGACAAAATTATTATCGAACTGGATAAAGCATTAACTACTCTGGCTGGGACCCCACCATCAAGTGGCAGAGATAACCCGGCAACAAATATAGAAGAAACACCCCTTACCGATAATGAACGTCGGCAATCAGTTGCATTGATGCGAGTGAATCATGCGGGTGAAGTATCTGCCCAGGCTTTGTATCAGGGACAGGCATTAACGGCAGAACTGACCAATGTTCGCGAATCGATGCGTCAGGCAGCCGCTGAAGAAAACGATCACTTGTTATGGTGCGAAAAACGTATTGATGAACTGGAGGGGCGTACCAGCCTGTTAAATCCGTTGTGGTACGTCGGTTCTTTCGTGATTGGTGCCGTGGCAGGAAAAATTGGTGATAAATGGAGTCTGGGGTTTGTTGCCGAAACTGAAAAACAGGTTATAGAACATCTCGATGAGCATCTCGGCAAGATGAGTGATGCGGATCTGCGCAGTCGTTCAATTCTTGCGCAAATGCGTGAAGATGAAAGTCATCATCAGCAAACTGCTTTAGCTGCCGGCGGCGCTCAATTGCCATGGCTGGTGCAGAAAATCATGCAGCCAATGTCGAAAGTGATGACCCGCAGCAGTTATTGGCTGTAAGCTGACGTCAATAGATTGTCGTAAACTTCAATGAAATATTGAAACGTCCCGCCTGTTCTTCAGAAGGCTCAACTCTGACCACTTCAGCCTGTGCAACAAAGTCGGCCAGGTCCGGATTATGACTTTTAATGCTGATATCCAGTATTTCCCCCTCGCTAACCATTTCATCCGCTATCAAACTTAAACCGCTGGCGCTTAAATCGAGTCCTTCTGCCTGAAAACTTTCTGTGGTATCCGGACGCTTTATCTGTACCGGACCGTTGACGCGCATTCGGAAATAATTGCGTTTTTCTTCAAAATCCTGACCTGCCATAATTTTTATCCCTTATCGATGCAGTTGCCTATCAGATGCCCCTAGCCTAAGCTAAGTTCTGTTCATTCGTCCAGAGATATCCATGTCTGTAACTCACTTAAACGCGTCACAACTGTATCACGGCTGCAATCCGGCTGATCTGCCCTTCAAAACTACCGCTACAGTGGAGCCTTTAACAGGCTTGATTGGCCAGGACAGAGCCCGCGAAGCAATTGAATTTGCAGCGAATATTCAAGCAGATGGTTATAACCTGTATGTGATGGGGGAGGCCGGCATGGGTAAAAAGTCGCTGGTCAGTGAATATCTCACCAAACATACTGCCAACCGGCCTGATGCAGAAGATTGGGCTTATTTACATAATTTTGATTTACCTCAACAGCCTAAATCATTGTCATTACCCGCCGGTGATGGTGCGCAGTTAAAACTGGATATCGAGCGGGTTATCAAAGCGCTACAGCAACAATTACCTCACGCTTTTGATGACGAATATTATCGGGGAAGAGTAAGGGCAATTGAAGAAGCCAGTCGCCAGCACCGGGTACGCTTGTTTGGTGCACTGCAGACTGAAGCGGATAAACAGGGCGTTGTACTGCTTAGAATGGAAGATGGCAGTTACGCCTTTGCAGCTCAGCATGAAGGGGAGCCTTTATCTGGCGAAGATTTTGAAGATCTGCCCTATGCCAAGAAAATGGAAACGGAAGAGGCTATCGCGAAATTACAGGTGTCAATGCAGGATACCCTGATTGAAATTCATGAATGGGAACATGACACGGTAAATAAGATTACCGCGCTGAATGATCAGGTTGCGTTAGAAGTGATAACCCGGCAAATCGATTTTTTACGCCATGCTTATCCAAAATCCGAGCCGTTACAGAATTATTTTGATGATATGCAATTTGATATTCAGAGGAATATCGAGATGTTCCTCAAAAATGAAGAGAGGCAGGAAGATGTTAATGTCGATAATTGTCTGAAGCGCTATCAGATTAACCTGATTGTGGATAATGCCGATCTGCATGGAGCTCCGGTGGTGTATCTCAATCAACCAAATCATCAGAATCTATTGGGCTGTGTTGAAAACATGGCAATGATGGGTGCACTGGTGACTGACTTTACCTTGATTAAGGCGGGCGCATTACATCGTGCCAATGGCGGCTTTTTAATTGTTGATGCCGAAAAGCTTCTGGAGCAGCCTTTTGCCTGGGAGGGGTTGAAGGCAGCGTTAAAAGCTTCCGAAATACCCCTGGAAAACCTTGAACGAACCTATAGTCTGGTGGCAACGGTTTCACTAGAACCTGAACCAATCCCGCTTTCAGCCAAAGTGATTTTACTGGGGAACCGGGATCTTTATTATCAACTGTATGAATTGGATCCCGAGTTTGCTGGATTATTTAAAGTGCTGGCTGATTTGGAAGATGAATTACCGCGTACGGCTGAAACACATATGCAAATGGCAAAATTGATTGCCTCAACAGCAATGAATGAGCATTTGCCCGCTTTGCAGCAGAGTGCAGTGGCATTAATGATTGAATATGCAGCGAGATCAATTAATGATGGGCAACAAATGTCGCTGCATATTGCTGATATGACTGATCTGTTGCGTGAAGCCGCCTATTGGACTCGCAAATACCAACAGGCTGAAATTACTGCTGATGCGGTGAATCATGCCTGGCAACAGCGTCTCAGAAGGGTGGATCGCGTTCGTTCAGTGGTTTATCAGCAAATACAGCGGCAGATTATTCAACTGGATGTGAATGGCAAGCATATCGGTCAGGTCAATGGCTTATCGGTATTGAGCATCGGCAGTTTTCATTTTGGTGAACCTACCCGCATCACTGCCAGTTGCCGATATGGTGATGATGCGATTATTGATATTGAAAGAGAAGTGGAGCTGGGGGGCAACCTGCATGCAAAAGGTGTGATGATTCTGGCTGCTTATCTGGGGTCTTTTTATGCGGCAGATAAACCGCTATCCATGGCTGCCAGTATTGTGTTTGAACAGAATTATGGTGAGATCGATGGCGATAGTGCAACAGTCGCTGAGCTGTGTGCTTTATTATCTTCTATTGCCAGAATTCCACTCAAACAATCTATCGCTATTACCGGATCAATGAACCAGTTCGGGCAGGTTCAGGCTATCGGTGGCGTTAATGAAAAGATTGAGGGCTTTTATGATGTCTGTTGTCTGGTGGGAATGACAGGCACACAAGGCGTGATTATTCCCCGCAGTAATATGCAGCATCTGATGCTGAAACCCGAAGTCAGACAATCCGTTGAGAATGGTCTGTTTCATATTTACGCTGTCGATGACATCAGCGATGCTATCAATGTGCTGAGTGAATATGAGGCTGGCGAAGCAGACGAACAGGGCAACTATCCTGAAAACAGTTTTAATGGCGCTGTCGCGGCAAGACTGGCCAATTGGGCGGAGCTGCACAAGCATGATAAAGACAGTAGCCATGAAGCAAGTGATTAGGGCTGATTTTATCTTCATCACCGCCTTGTCGGACAAGAAATAGTCACCAGCAATAGCGGAGATGAAAGATAAACAAGCCTTAGGCTATAGTTACGGTCAGGTCAGCCGTTAACCTCTACAGGCAAACACGCATAAATTGTATAGGTATGTCAGTTATGAAAAATCAATTTTTTATCAAGTCTATAGGTTTGATGCTTGGTTTTATGGTGTTACCAGTACAGGCGTTAACACCTGTTCCCGTGCCGACTGAGCCAATTTATTATGAACCGCCGGTAGTGCAAATTACCGATGAAATCCGCAAGCATAGCTGCGTTGAAATTGATGGTGCTATCAACCAGCTTCATCCATATCGTTATAGTTACAAGCCTGGCTTTTACGAGGATGGCAGTAATAAACTGGCCGCGACATTAATTGCTTTTGATACGATCCCGATTGTTGAGGGATGGTTGGGTCTGGCCTATCTGGGATATTCTTCTCTGGTAGATGAAAAAGAGGCCAGAAGAACACAGCAAGTGGAACAGAAAATAGCTATGTTGCAGCGGGTAAAAGCTGAAAAGCATTGCTTTGAATAATTAGATTATTTCGCTGTCTCATCGCATGGTTTTACTTGTAGTAGGCTTCACTTCTGGGGTAGTATCAGTTTGTAAAACTACCCAAAGAGGTAAACGCAATGAGTAGCACAATAGATATTAAAACAAAGTGGTACGAGAGCAATCACGCAACAGTTGATAGCATTAAAGCTAAGTTGCAATCCGCAAACGCAGTGAGAGATAAAATGAAAAAACTGCCTTGGTACAAAGCGGCACAGAATCCTGTAAAGCATTCTGAACGTCCGTGGTATGAAGCGAACATGGTGAAGCATCTTGATACCAAGAAAAAATGGTATGAAGCCAATTTGCGTACTGCTGTTGAAGCAGTGCGGGCGAACCGTCATTGGTATGAAGCGAACCTGGATAAAACGCCTACACAAACCCATTGGTATGAATTTGCTGATTCACAATACAGTGATTTGAAAAGGCGTTGGCAACAGGCCAACCTGGCAAAATTCCGTGAGCAGCACAGTAAATGGTATGAAGCCAACCTGGATCAGACGCCAACGGAGAAACACTGGTATGAGTTCAGTGATGAGCAGACTGCCAGTGATAAAAAATGGTATGAAGCCAACCTGCAAGCGGCTCGGGAAAGCCATCAAAAATGGTATGAAGCGAACCTGCATCCCGATCCACATGCGGATATCAAAAAGAAATGGTATGAAGCTAATATCAGTCTGGCACGTACCCAACAAATCAAGCGTGACTGGTTTGCCTACAATACCCATGTTGCTCGTGAAAATTCCAAATGGTATGAAGCGAATCAGCGTCCAGCTCAACAGCGCGATACGCATTGGTACGAAGCCAATATGGTGGATCATCTTGATAGCAAGAAAAAATGGTATGAGGCCAATTTACGCACAGCAGTAGAAACGGTTAGAGCGAATCGTCACTGGTATGAAGCCAATTTGGACAATACGCCTACGACTACCCATTGGTATGAGTTCAAAGAAGCGGGCGATACCGATTGGAAAAAACGCTTCCAAGAAGCTAATCTGGCCAAATTCCGTGAACAACACAGTAAATGGTATGAAGCCAATCTGGATCAGACGCCAACCGATAAACACTGGTATGAATTCAGTGATGAGCAGACGGCCAGTGATAAAAAATGGTATGAAGCCAACTTGCAGGCCGCTCGTGAAAGCCATCAAAAATGGTATGAAGCGAACCTGCATCCCGATCCACATGCAGATATCAAAAAGAAATGGTATGAAGCTAATATCAATCTGGCCCGTACCCAAAAAATTAAACGTGATTGGTTTGAAAACAATATGCGTTTAGCGCGCGAAGCGCAGAAAAACAAAGATAAATAAAACGTCTTACATGTCATTATTAAAAACAGCTGGTTTAACCGACCAGCTGTTTTTTTTTGGGAGAGTTATACAGGATGAAAATCACCTGCTTTACCGTTGGTGCATTTCAGGTCAATACCTATTTAATCGAGGATGAGACGACTGGTGATGCAGCAGTAATCGATACCGGCGAAACAGATGAATTAGTGCAAAAGTTGCTGTCAATCAATCCTCGTCCCCGCATACAGATGATATTGCTAACACATGGTCACCTGGACCATGCAGGAGGCCTGGTCTACTTACAATCGCAATTTGATGTGCCGACCTACCTGCCGCGAAACGAGGTTCCATTATTTGAGACATTACCGATACAGGGGGACTGGTTTGGCGAGCCAGCATTTAATCGGCCATGTGGACGAATTGACCATTTTGTCGACGATGGTGATGAAATTCAGCTGGGGAATACCAAACTGAGGTTTATCTCGACCCCTGGGCATACACCAGGCCAGGGTTGTTACTATGACGAGCAGGATATCTTTGTCGGTGACACCTTATTCTCTGGCAGCGTTGGACGCACTGACCTACCTATGGGGAATCCGGCTATAATGCAGCAAAGCTTACAACGGTTAATGCAATTACCCGGGCATTTGCGAGTGCATAGTGGTCATGGACCGGTCACAACCATTTCCCATGAGAAACAACATAATCCTTTTTTAACGTTTTTGAGACATGCATAAAAAATGGCGAATACAGATAGATTAATTGAAGGTTTTCAACGTTTTAAAAAACAATACTTTGGTCAGGACAGCCGACTTTATGCCAGTATGAAAACGGGGCAGCCAGCGAAAACCTTAATGGTTGGCTGTTGTGATTCTCGAGTTGATCCCGCGATTTTGACAGATTGTGATCCTGGGGATTTATTTACCGTCAGAAACGTCGCCAATCTGGTGCCACCCTGTGAGAATGATGGTTTACATCATGGCACCAGCTCAGCACTTGAATTTGCCGTTAATAATCTT
This sequence comes from Methylophaga sp. UBA3613, assembly GCF_002375415.1. Taxonomy (NCBI): domain Bacteria; kingdom Pseudomonadati; phylum Pseudomonadota; class Gammaproteobacteria; order Thiotrichales; family Piscirickettsiaceae; genus Methylophaga; species Methylophaga sp. UBA3613. The sequence goes on from NZ_DFLS01000004.1 coordinate 580,501, forward strand.
GAAGTCGAAAACATTATTGTCATGGGGCATGCCAACTGTGGTGGTATACGTGCGCTGTGGGATGATGATGGACAACAAAACTCAAAATTCATCCATCAGTGGGTTTCAATTGCACAACCGGCAAAGGACTGGGTTAATTCGCACGCTGATGGCGATGAGGCCAGTCAGTTAAAGGCCTGCGAACAACGTGCAGTGCTAGTTTCGCTGGATAATTTGATGAGTTTTGAATGTGTTCAGCAACGGGTAGAAGAGGGTCGTTTGACCTTACACGGCTGGTATTTTGACTTGGCAGCAGGAGAGTTGCTTTGTTTTAATTCCCAAACCGGCCAGTTTGAACCGGTTCAGGAATAGCGTTTCAGGGACTTACTGAATATCTGGGAGCTGACCTGCAGGTTGTGTTCCCATTGAGTCATCTAAGTTTTCCGGCAGAGCTTCTTTCTGCTTTTTCTCAGCGGCATCAGTTTCGTTATCGTCTTCGATAATCTCTGCTTCATCTTCGCCTAGGCCAAACACATTAAATATGCCATTGAAGAAACCGGTTTTCTTCTCGTTTAACGGAACCACCACGTTAGTATCAGTGCGCTGTTCTTCCGTTAATTGGATGTTTTCAACAATCTGGGTATTGCCATCAATGTAGTCAAGCGTTTCTGCTTCATCAAAATACAAAGTGATGCGACGCTGCTCGCGTGTACCGTTTCCGGGGTGGAAACTGTATATGTAATCCCAGCGATTCGGATGGAATACATCAATTAACATCGGTGTTCCCATCACAAAAGATACCTGGCTTTTAGTCATGCCAGGTTCGAGCTTACTGAGCATTTCCTGTGTAACCTGATTGCCTTGTTGAATATCAATTCGATAAACACCAGGGATTTTGTCTTTGCTACAGGCGCTGAGAGTGAGAATAACCAAGGAAAGGCTATAAATAAGCAGGCTTTTCATTTAGTATTTGTTTCTGTGTTGATGACCAAAGTGCGATGATACGCTATTCGTAACTATTCTACGAGGCAACAATAATAATGGAAAGACAAGATTTAAGAAAAGCGGGATTGAAAATTACTCTGCCACGTTTAAAGGTGCTGGAGATTCTTGAACACTCCAAACAGCGCCATTTAAGTGCTGAAGATGTCTATAAGGCTTTGCTGGAAATGGGAGAGGAAATCGGTCTGGCAACTGTTTACCGAGTGCTTACGCAATTTGAGGGTGCAGGGCTGGTTTCACGATTAAATATTGATGGTGGACATGCGGTCTTTGAACTGGAAGATGGCGAACATCATGATCATTTGTTCTGTGTGAAATGCAATCGCATTATCGAATTTTATGATGAGGTGATTGAAGAGCGGCAAAGAGAGATTGCCAAGGCGAATGGGTTTGAAATGACCGATCACAGCCTTTACATCTATGGCATTTGCAACCGCGAAGACTGCAAAAAAGAACGATAAATCAGTTTTGTCCCTGATCCAGCATCTCCTCAGCATGTGAACGAGTTTTCTGGGTCAGGTTCATTCCGCCCAGCATCCGGGCAATTTCCTCAATGCGTTGTTCACGATTAAGTTCGCTGATTTCAGTATGGGTTTTATCTTCACCCAGAATCTTTGTAACCTGCAGTTGCTGATGAGCTTGTGCCGCGACTTGAGGCAAATGAGTAATACAGATCACCTGCTGGCTTGATGCCAGTAATTTGAGATGTTGACCAACAATTTCAGCAACGCCGCCGCCTATTCCCACATCAACTTCATCAAATATTAACGTAGGAACGCTACGTTTTCCTGCAGTAACTACCTGAATGGCCAGGCTTATCCGTGCTAATTCACCTCCCGATGCAATTTTGCCCAATTCTCCTGCCGGCTGGCCGGGATTGGTGCTGACCAACAATTGAATTTGATCCGCACCATGTTCACTGAATTTGCCATCTTCAAAGGGTGTGATAACAAATTCTATACGGCCAGCAGGTATGGCCAGTTGTTGTATGGACTGGGTAATGGTCTCCGCCAGAGGTTTAGCATGTTTTTCTCTGTTTGCACGGATCTGTGCAGATAAGTCCAGACATAATTTTTCCTGGGCTTTGAGTTGCTGAGACAACTTTGTCTGATTTTGCTGGGATTTTGACAGGCTATCCAATTCATCACACAAAGCCTGATAATGGGCAGGTAAGGCCTCAATTTCAACATGATGTTTACGCGCCAGATCATGTAACACAGCTAACTGATCTTCAACGGCTTCCAGCCTCGCCGGATCCAGATCCGCACTGTCCAGATAATGACGTAGCGAAGTGGCCGTTTCATCAAGGTTGATTGCCGCACTGTTCAGCGTCTCAATGATCTCGGTAAAACGGGGTTCGTATTGTTGTAACTTTTCCAGCTCGGTCAGTGCTGAACCAATCAGATCGTAAGCCGCACCATGCTCCTGCTCAAATAAATTATGCAGTGTTGATTCGCTGGTATGGAGAAGTTGAGCAGCATGTGCAAGCTGTTGCTGGTCCTGTAGCAGTAAGTTGATGCTCTCGTCTGTCAGTGCTAACGGTTCAAGCTCACTGACCTGATAGTTTAATAATTCCTGACGTGCCAGTTGCTGTTCAGTTTGCTGACGGATTGCAGCCAGTTGCTGCTGAATTTTTTGCCACTCGGCATGGGCTTGTTTTAATGATTTAAGCAGGGCTTTATTGTTAGCGACAATATCCAGAAGTTCGCGCTGAGTCTCCGTCCGTAACAAGGATTGGTGTTCATGCTGTCCATGAATATCAACACTTAATTCACTGATATTACGTAGTTGGGTTAATGCAACCTGTCGGGCATTGATATACGCTTTGGAGCGACCATCACGGCTGATTGTTCGGCGCAGATGACATTGATCTTCATCATCAAGTTCTTGTTCTTTAAGCCACTGTTGAAGCGGCAAGTTACTGCTGATATCAAAACTGGCTTCTATTTCAGCACGTTCACTTCCATGGCGTACCATATTTGAATCAGCACGATCCCCCAGTACCAGACCAAGGGCATCCACCAATATGGATTTACCGGCCCCGGTTTCACCCGTTAGTGAAGTCATGCCGGATTTAAAAGTTAAGGATAAATCTTCTACCACCGCCAGCTGGCGAACAGTTAACGCTATCAACATGTCAGTTTTCGGCCCCATTCCAGTTTGGCACGCAAAATTGAATAATGATCATGATCTTCAAGATGCAGTAAATCTATACGGTTTAGATGACGCTGAATTCGGACAGTATCGCCAGGTTTAAGCTCGTGGCCAGGACGTCCGTCACAAGTGACCATTGCTGTGGTAATGTTATTTTCACTTAATGTAATGTCAATAATGCTGCTGCCCGCAATCACTAGAGGACGATTGCTCAAAGTGTGTGGACAAACTGATGCTAACACCACCGCATCCAAATCAACATCAAGAATCGGACCTCCCGCTGACATGGCATAAGCGGTTGAGCCGGTGGGCGTAGCAACCACTAATCCATCAGCACGTTGGCTGTTTAAAAACCGTCCATTGATATGGGTTTCAAATTCAATCATATGTCGGCTTTGATGTGAATGCACCACTACATCGTTCATGGCAATGCTAATTGGATCTTCAGCATTATTCAGGTGGGCTTGTAACAAAAACCGATTGTCATGCCGATATTGGCCGTCAAGAATTCGACCTAACTGAGATTGCAGATTATTCAGGGTGACATCAGCTAAAAAACCCAGCCGGCCAACATTTACGCCAACAACCGGTAAATCAAATCCTGCCAGGGCTCGTGAGGCAGATAGCATGGTGCCATCCCCGCCAATCGCTATAGTTAAATCACATTTTGAAGGAAACTCTGCGATCGAAATAACTTCCAAATCAGGTAAAAAACTTATCGGCTCGTTGCAAAATACCTGTAACTCTCTGGATATCAGGAATTCATTTATTTGAATTACAGCAGTTTCCAGGACAGGATCATCCTTACGGATGAACAGGCCGATACGTTTAAATGTGTTATTCATCATCGAATTTGCATTTGAGTTTTATCAAAAAATAGTCAGCTGATGGTAATGGTTTTGTCATCAAATCCAAAGCAAAATTGACCGCTTAATAAAAACTCGGTGAACGTTACTATCTCTGAGTCTTATAGATGCTAGAATATGTCGATTTAATCCAATCAATCAATGAGGATACACATGGCGACTGAACGTACTCTGTCAATTATCAAACCGGACGCGGTAGCAAAGAATGTTATTGGTGAGATTTACTCACGTTTCGAGAAAGCTGGTCTGTCTATCGTAGCAGCCCGTATGGTGCATCTTACACAGCAGCAAGCTGAAGGCTTTTACGCGGAACATAAAGAACGTCCATTTTTTGGCGATTTGGTGAGTTTTATGACTTCTGGCCCTGTCATGATTCAGGTTCTGGAAGGTGACAATGCGGTTATTACTCATCGCGATCTGATGGGTGCAACCAATCCTGCTGATGCGGCACCTGGCACCATTCGTGCTGATTTTGCGCAAAGTATTGATGAAAATGCTGTTCATGGTTCTGATTCTGCTGAAAGTGCAGCACGTGAAATTGCGTATTTCTTTACTGATGATCAATTGTGCGCTCGCACACGCTAATCAATAACTGATGGCAACTGCACTGACCAATCTGCTTGGTCTGGATCTGAAAGGTCTGGAAGGGTTTTTCATCGAAATCGGTGAGAAACCCTTCCGTGCGCGTCAACTTTTACAATGGATTCACCAATATCGTGTCACTGATTTTGCCCAGATGAGTAATCTGAGCAAATCGTTGCGCGAAAAACTGAGTCAGATTGCCGAGATACGCGTACCCGAATTGTTACACGAGCACATATCCACTGATGGAACCCGTAAATGGATCATCAAAATGGATGGTGATAATTCCATTGAAACGGTATTTATTCCGGAAAATGGTCGTGGGACTTTATGTGTGTCCTCTCAAGTGGGATGTGCCTTAACCTGTACTTTTTGTTCAACCGGTCAACAAGGTTTTAATCGCAACCTCAGTGCTGCCGAGATTATTGCTCAGTTGTGGATTGCCAATGAGGCTTTAGGTAAAGACCCCAAAGGCAATCGAATGGTCACCAATGTGGTGATGATGGGCATGGGAGAACCGCTGACAAATTACAATAATGTGATTTCAGCGATGAATCTTATGCGTGATGATTTGGCATATGGTATTTCCTGGCGACGGTTAACATTGAGCACCTCAGGTGTCGTGCCAATGATTGATCGTCTGAAAGAAGATTGCCATGTCAGTCTGGCCATATCATTACATGCTGCGAACGATAAATTACGCAGCGAGATTATTCCGTTAAACGATAAATACCCGATTGCTGAATTATTAGCGGCTTGTAAACGATATGTGACGGGTGAGCAATTGCGTCGTCACATCACAGTTGAATACGTGATGCTCGCAGGAATTAATGACTCGGAAAAGGATGCACGGGATCTGATCCGGATTTTGAAAGGCATACCGAACAAAATCAATCTCATTCCATTTAACCCCTTCCCGGGCACCGATTACCAGTGCTCTTCAAAAAATGTCATTAATCGTTTTAAAGAGCAGTTGATCGCGGCCGGTCTGGTTGCGACTGTACGAAAAACCCGTGGTGATGATATCGTGGCAGCCTGTGGTCAACTGGCAGGCGAAGTTCAGGATAAAACTCGTCGTACTCAAAGATTAGCTGAACGGGAGGTTGTTTTCGTCCGATGAAATCATTTTTGAAAATAGGTTTTCTGGCGACATCAATCATAATGCTTACCGCATGTGGTACAACCGGGCCACGTGAGCATATTGCGCCGGATCCCAAGGCGGCTGAATTGAATATGCAATTGGGATTGAGTTATCTGCAACGTGGTGATTATGAAATCGCCATGGAGAAGCTTAATAAAGCGTTGAAACAAAATCCAAATTTACCCAGTGCTCACAATACTATCGCCTTGCTTTATCAACGACTGGGTGAAGATGAAAAAGCCGAAAAACATTTTAAAGAAGCAGTTAGCAGAGCTCCGGAATATTCCGAAGCACAAAATAACTATGGTGTGTTTCTGTGCCAGCAAGGCAAATATGTAGAGGCTGAAAAGCGGTTTTTAAAATCCGTGGAAAACCCGCTCTATCAAAGTGCTGCCATGGCCTATGAAAACGCTGCACTCTGTACCAGACAAATTCCGGATCTGGTCAAAGCTGAATCCCATTTCAGACGGGCGTTACAGATCAATCCAAATCTGAGTAAATCATTAATTGGGATGGCTGATTTGAGCTATGAACAAAAGAATTACATGCAGGCACGCGCTTATGTTCAGCGTTACAGTAGTGTTTCTCCGTGGACACCACAGGCTTTACTAACCGCGATTAAAACTGAATCCAAATTGGGCAATGAAGACGCCGTATCAAGTTACGAGTTAATTATGCGAGCCCGTTTTCCGGATTCTGATGAAATGCGCATGGTCAATGAAGGTATTTAACGTTTATGACTGAGAGTCATTCAGAAGAACCAAATGTTGTTTCATCATCAGTGGACGTTGGTAGACGACTGCGGGAAGCTCGCGAAGCAAAAAAAATCTCGGTTTCTGATGCGGCAGCCCAGTTGAGGGTGACTCGCAGCGCCATTGTCCATCTCGAAGAACAAGACTGGGATAAGCTGCACGGTCGAACCTATGCCCGTGGTTATTTCCTGAGTTATACAAAGTTTTTGGGGCTTCCACAGGATGAAATGCTGGCAGGTTTTAATATCGAATTCACCGAGACTGATAAAAGAAGCCCATCGGTAGCACCAATTCAACAGATTAAACCTGCAAAATCAACATTCCCCTGGCTGCCTTTGATATTGCTGATTACCGTGGCAGTTTTGACCTGGTTTGCCTACCAGCAATGGCAGGCGACGCAAATTGTACAGAATAATGAGCCGGCAGAGAGAACACTGCTTGAACCATTGGATGAGCCGGAAACCGAGAATAATGTTAATCCTGTTCCAGTGACTGAGTCTAATGATATCAGCCTGGAGGAACAACCTTTATCACCAGATGAAACCGATACATCTGAGCCAACTTTGGATACCGCGGATACCGCCCTCGATGAACCATTTGAAGCTGAGATAACCCCACCTGCAGAAGTTGAAGATGCAGAACCTGCTACAGCAGAAGCTACAACTGAAAAGAACCTTATCATTGGTTTGGATGCAGATTGCTGGGTTGAAGTCAGAGATGCCAGTCAGCAAGTTCTGATTAGTCGTGTGGTCAGAGCAGGTAATACGGTCGAATTGACCGGTACGCTACCTTTACAAGTTTCATTGGGGCAGGCGAATGCCGCTTCTGTCAGATTTGATGGCGATATCATCGATATTACTGAATACACTCGCGGTAATGTGGCTCGATTTACCTTGGGAGAAGATTCTTAATGCAAACTGCTTCACCGATAAAACGTCGAAAATCACGTCAAATTATGGTTGGTAATGTCCCGGTAGGCGGTGATGCGCCGATTGCCGTTCAAAGCATGACCAATACCGAAACAACAGATGTTGCTGCCACCGTTGATCAGATCCAGAGATTACAGAAAGTGGGTGCTGATCTGGTTCGGGTCTCTATCCCTTCAATGGATGCGGCAGAGGCTTTTGGTGCGATTCGTAAGTTAGTGGATATCCCTTTAATTGCCGATATTCATTTCGATTATAAAATTGCGCTGCGGGTGGCTGAGCTGGGTGTTGATTGCCTGCGTATTAATCCGGGCAATATTGGTCGCGAAGATCGGGTGCGGGCTGTTGTCGACAAGGCACGAGATTTTGGTATTCCAATCCGCATTGGTGTCAATGCCGGTTCATTGGAAAAAGAATTACAAAAAAAATATGGTGAACCAACGCCTGAAGCTTTAGTCGAGTCGGCCTTACGCCATATTGATATTCTGGATCGCCTTAATTTCCCGGATTTTAAAGTTAGTTTGAAAGCATCTGATGTGTTCATGACAGTGCATGCCTATCGTCAACTGGCTGACCAGATTGAGCAGCCTTTGCATCTGGGTATCACCGAAGCAGGAAGTCTGCGCAGTGGAGCAGTCAAATCAGCGATAGGTCTAGGTATGCTACTTGCGGAAGGCATTGGCGATACCATTCGAGTTTCATTGGCCGCTGATCCTGTCGAAGAAATTCGCGTCGGTTTTGATATTTTAAAAAGCCTGCGCATTCGCAGCAAAGGAATTAACCTTATTGCCTGCCCATCCTGTTCCAGACAGGAATTTGATGTGATTTCAACAGTCAACGCTCTGGAAGCCAGACTGGAAGATATTATTGAACCGATGGATGTGGCTGTTATCGGTTGTGTGGTAAATGGCCCAGGTGAAGCTAAAGAAGCGGCAATTGGTCTGACTGGCGGTTCACCCAATCTGTTATATCGTGATGGTAAACCGCATCATAAATTAGATAATGAATCATTGGTTGATCAGCTGGAAAAAGAAATTCGTCAACGGATTTCGCTGCGAAGTGAACAACCCGAAAAAGTAATTCCGATAAAGGACATAAGCTAAAGGTGGCAGAGATTATCCGTTCTGTCCGGGGAATGAATGACATTCTTCCGGAAATGACGCCGTACTGGCAAGTAGTGGAAACCAGCCTGAAACAGGTTCTCGATAGCTACGGTTATCAGGAAATACGGTTACCCATTCTGGAAAAAACCGAATTATTCAAGCGGTCTATAGGCGAAGTCACGGACATCGTTGAAAAAGAAATGTACACCTTTGATGATCGTAATGGTGACAGCCTCACTCTGCGTCCAGAGGGCACCGCTGGATGCGTCAGGGCGGCCATGGAACATGGTATGTTCAATCAGCAACAACGACTCTGGTATATGGGGCCCATGTTTCGCCATGAACGTCCTCAAAAAGGTCGCTATCGCCAATTCCATCAGTTAGGTGTCGAAGCCTATGGCTTCAGTGGACCCGATATCGATGCAGAGATGATCCTGCTAACGGCCAGGTTATGGAAAAAGCTCGGATTAAAAGATATTACCCTGCAGATAAACTCTCTGGGCAGTACAGAAGCTCGTATTAAATATCGTCAAAAGCTGGTTGAATATTATCAAGCTAATCATGAGCAACTTGATGAGGACAGTCAACGGCGTTTATTGAGCAATCCTTTACGCATTCTGGACAGTAAAAATCCTGAAATGCAGATGCTTAACCAGGCTGCACCTAAGTTGATAGATTATCTAGATGCAGAGTCAGCTGAACACTTTGAGCAATTATGCGCTACCTTAACGGAAGCCGGAATTGCTTTTGAAGTTAACCCCCGACTGGTCCGTGGACTGGATTATTACGGCAAAACAGTTTTCGAATGGGTAACCGATCAACTGGGTGCCCAGGGAACAGTATGTGCGGGCGGGCGCTATGACGGACTGATAGATCAACTTGGCGGTAAGGCTTCCACTGCGATAGGTTTTGCCATCGGGCTTGAACGTTTGATTTCACTACTGGAAGCGGGTGGAGTACTGCCTGAAATATCCGGGCCTGACGTCTATCTGGTTGCAGTAGGGGATGTCGCCGCCGCACAATCATTATTATTAGCAGAGAGTCTGAGAGACCAACTTCCTCAACTTCGCTTGATTAGCCACTGTGGTGGTGGTAGTTTTAAAAGCCAATTTAAGCGGGCTGATCGCAGCGGAGCGCGCTGGACCTTAATTTTGGGGGAAGAGGAAATGGCGCAGCAAACCATTGGTGTGAAAACCATGGCCACAGGCGAGCAACAGACGTTAGCCTGGTCTGAACTAGCGAATTTTCTTTCTGCTTCGGCATTCAACTAACAGTTAACAAAAATAAGTAGAAATATGACGCCACTAAATATCGCCGAATGGCAATCACTTGATAGACACTATTCCGATATCAAATATCTGTCGATGCGTGAACAATTCGCACTGGATTCAGGACGTTTTGAACGTTTCTCAATTCGCTCTGGGGATTTACTGCTCGACTATTCAAAGAACCGCATTACTCAGGAAACCATCGATAAGCTAATTGCGCTGGCAGATGCGGTTAATATTCAGGAATGGATAGAACGAATGTTTTCGGGTGATCAGATTAATCACACCGAAGGTCGTGCTGTTTTACATACGGCATTGCGCAATCGATCTAATACACCGGTTATGGTGGATGGTCAGGATGTCATGCCGCAGGTCAATGCAGTATTGGACAAAATGGCTGCTTTCTGCGAACAGGTGCATTCTGGTAAATGGTTAGGATTCAGCGGTAAAAAAATTACGGATATCGTTAATATCGGTATTGGTGGATCTGACCTCGGCCCAGCCATGATTTGCGATGCGCTTGAGCCTTATGGTATTGATGGCATTCAGGCCCATTTTGTTTCCAATGTTGATGGTACTGATCTCAGTACAACACTGGAAAAACTGAATCCTGAAACTACACTTTTTGTTGTGGCCTCGAAAACCTTCACGACTCAGGAAACCATAACTAACGCTCAATCAGCACGGAACTGGTTTCTGAAGGCAGCAACTCAGGCTGATGTGGCAAAACATTTTGTTGCCGTATCAACCAATGCTAAGGAAGTTGCCAAGTTCGGTATTGATACTGCCAATATGTTCGAAATATGGGACTGGGTGGGTGGTCGATACTCTTTATGGAGTGCTATTGGTCTACCGATTGCATTGTATGTTGGCATGGATAATTTCCTACGATTGCTGGATGGTGGACATGAAATGGATAAGCATTTCCGTACCAAGCCATTGGCAGAAAATATTCCGCTGATTATGGGAATGCTGGGGATCTGGTATATCAATTTCTTTAACGCCCAGACCCATGCAATCGTTCCCTATGATCACTCACTGGCGCGTTTTCCGAGTCACATGCAACAGTTGGATATGGAAAGCAACGGTAAGTTTATTAACCGTCAGGGCGCTCGCATAAGTTATAAAACGGGACCGGTTATCTGGGGCACACCTGGTACCAATGGCCAACATGCTTACTTTCAACTGATTCATCAGGGTACACAGTTAATTCCGGTGGATTTTGTGTTACCGGTCAACAGTCATTATCCTGAATGTGATCATCAATCCATTTTATTGGCCAATGGTTTGGCTCAATCAGAAGCATTGATGAAAGGTAAAACGGCTGAGGAAGTCAGAGAAGAGTTGGTCAAGGAAGGCTATGAAGGCAAAGCCCTGGATGCATTATTGCCGCATAAAGTCTTCCCGGGTAATCGTCCGAGTAATGTATTGTTATTTCCTAAATTAACGCCGGAAATGTTGGGACAGCTTGTCGCTCTCTATGAGCACAAAGTATTTGTTCAGGGGGTTATCTGGAACATCAATTCGTTTGACCAATGGGGTGTTGAGCTTGGTAAACAGCTTGCAAAAGCTATTTTGCCGGATTTGCAGAGTAATGCCGAAATCTCAGTACATGATAGTTCTACTACCGAGCTTATCAGACTGATCCGTACCTTGCGCCAATAGATAAATCAAAGCGGCTCGTAACTGACGAGCCGCTCTCATCATCAAGAGTTAATGCTTTTTACGAATAATCAATCCAGCCAAAGGTGGTAAGTTCAAAACAATTGAGTAAGGTCTGTCAGACCAGCTTATTGAATCGCTCTGAATTACCTGACTAACAGAATAATTACTGCCACTGTAGTACTCCGAGTCAGAATTGATGACAACCTCATATTCGCCTGCTTCAGGCACACCAATGCGATAATTATCCCTCACGACAGGTGTGAAATTGAACACTGCCACAGCGATGGAATCCTGTCCCTGTCGCAGGTAGCTTAGTACGGACTGTTCCCGATCATTGCAATCAATCCATTCGAACCCATGTGCATCAAAGTCATGATAATGAAGCGCCGGGCTCTCTCGGTAGACTTTATTTAAATCAGTGACCAGCTGTAATAGGCCCTGATGTTTTGGGTAATCCAGTAAATACCATTCCAGTGCTTTTTCACTATTCCACTCACTGCCCTGACCAAATTCTGATCCCATAAATAATAATTTTTTGCCGGGATAGCTGTACATAAAGGTATAAAGTAATCGCAGATTAGCAAATTGCTGCCACTCATCTCCGGGCATTTTGTATCGCATCGAACCTTTACCATGTACAACTTCATCATGTGAAAAAGGCAATACAAAATTTTCGGTAAATGCATAAAGCAAACCAAAGGTAAGCTGATCATGATGATAGCGACGATGAATCGGATCCTGTTTCATATACTCAAGGATGTCGTGCATCCAGCCCATATTCCACTTCATCGAGAAACCCAGTCCGCCCATATCTGCTGGTCGAGAAACCATTGGATAGGAGGTGGATTCTTCCGCGGCGATAATACAACCAGGGTGAGACTGATGCAGTATGGTATTAACTTCTTTGAGAAAGCTGATGACCTCAAGATTCTCACGGCCACCATGAATATTAGGTAACCATTGACCTTCCTGACGTGAATAATCGAGATAAAGCATCGACGCGACTGCATCGACGCGTAATCCATCTATGTGGCATTCTTCCAGCCAGAAAAATGCACTGGATAACAGGAAGTTACGAACCTCGTTGCGGCCGTAATTAAAGATTAATGTACCCCAGTCCTGGTGTTCTCCACGACGGGGATCTTCATGTTCATAGAGCGCGGTACCATCAAACTTGGCAAGGCCGAAGCTGTCTTTGGGAAAATGTCCAGGCACCCAATCCAGTAACACACCAATATTATTTTGATGGCATTGGTCGACAAAATATCGAAAATCATCCGGTGAGCCGAACCTGCTGGTTGCAGCATAATAACCTGTGGTTTGATAACCCCAGGAAATATCCAGAGGGTGTTCGGTGATCGGTAAAAGCTCAATATGAGTGAAGCCCATTTTACGGACGTATGGCACCAGTTTGTCGGCAAGTTCGCGGTAACTGCAGAAGCTGCCATCACTGCGCTTTTGCCAGGAACCGAGATGGACTTCATAAACGCTATGTGGCGCATGGAGCCATTTTGTATGCTCTCTGTTGGACATCCATTCTTTGTCCTGCCATTGATAGTTGCTGTCAAAAATCACTGATGCAGTACCGGGACGAAGTTCTGCCTGCTGGCAATATGGATCCATTTTCAGATGCAGACTGCCATCATGATAGTTACGTATTTCAAATTTGTAGAGTTCACCAATTTCCAGACCTGGAATGAATAATTCCCATACACCAGTACTGCCTCTGGAACGCATGGGATGACAGCGTCCATCCCAACGGTTGAATGTGCCGACAACGCTGACACGTTGGGCATTGGGTGCCCAGGTGGCAAACATCACACCTTGTACACCGTTTACTGTGCGCTTGTGAGATCCCAGAATTCGGTAGGCATGCCAGTGTTTACCCTCCGCAAACAAATACAGATCGTAATCCGAAATTTGCGGTGGGAAGCAGTACGGATCGTAATGACTCTGAATTTGATTTTGTGAAGTGGTACGATGAATCTGGTATGGCGTTTCTAAATCATCAGAACGGCCTGTCCACTCAAAAATATCTGTACCCTCAACCCGCTTCATAGGCAGATTGTTTCCTACCGTGGCGGATTCGGTATGAGGTAAGAAAGCCCTGACATACACGCCGCTTTTGGTCGGATGACGACCCAAAACTGCAAAAGGATCATGATGTCTGGCTTCTATGATTTTAAGTTGGTCATCTGTCAAATTTTGTTCAAAAACCATAGATATACTGTCCCGTAAATTTTTCTATTGCTGTCCACCTTAACGATGTGGCACGCTTAAAGCCATTACAACATATTTCACTGCATAGCTGGCTGGAGATTTGAATATGCCCAAAAATAATAGCACGCGTTTTGTCAGTCGACTGACCAGAGATACTCTGGCGTTGATTCTAGCAGGCGGGCGTGGTTCACGTTTGAAACAACTGACTGGTTGGCGTGCAAAACCCGCTGTACCCTTTGGTGGAAAATTCAGGATTATAGATTTCCCTCTATCAAACTGCGTCAATTCGGGGATCCGCAGAGTAGGGGTGTTAACACAGTATAAAGCGCATTCATTGATAAGACATATCCAACAGGGCTGGGGCTTTATGCGTGGTGCTTTGGGAGAGTTTGTCGAGTTGTTGCCAGCCTCACAGCGTACCGAGCAGGGTTGGTATACCGGCACCGCCGATGCGGTATATCAGAATATCGACATTCTACGCAATCATGGCCCTGAGTATGTATTGATCCTGGCAGGCGATCATATTTACAAAATGGATTATGGTGATATGTTGGCTGAACATGTTGCGCAAAATGCCGATATGACTATTGGTTGTATCGAGGTACCATTGGACCAGGCCAGAGCTTTTGGGGTCATGTCGGTTGATTTGAATCACCGTATTATCGCTTTTAATGAAAAACCTGCAAATCCAACGCCGATTCCGGGGCATGATGATGTTGCATTGGCTTCAATGGGGATTTATATTTTCAATGCTGGTTTCTTGTATGAGCAGTTGATAAAGGATGCTGACAATTCAAGATCCAGTCATGACTTTGGTCATGACATTATCCCGTCCTTAATTGAGAAATATAAAGTTGTCGCTTTTCCTTACAAAGATGTGCAGGGCAATGATCCAGGATACTGGCGTGATGTGGGAACAATAGATGCTTTCTGGTCGGCGAATCTTGAATTAATTGGTGTTACACCAGAACTGAATCTTTACGACGAAGAGTGGCCAATCTGGACGCATCAGGCCCAATTGCCGCCTGCCAAGTTTGTTTTTGATGATGACGATCGGCGGGGTATGGCTGTTGATTCAATGGTCTCAGGGGGGTGCATTATTTCCGGATCCGTTGTGAGGCACTCGGTTCTGTTTTCCAATGTAGAAGTCCATAGTTTCAGTCTGATAGAAGATAGTGTGGTATTACCGGATGTCTCTGTGGGCAGGCACTGTCGCCTGAAGAAAGTTGTGCTTGATAAAGGCTGTATCGTCCCTGAAGGAACGGTTATTGGCGAAGATCCTGAACTTGATGCTCAACGTTTTGAAGTTTCACCCAATGGTGTTGTATTAGTCACACCTGAAATGCTGGGGCAAAATTACCGTTATGTCCGATAAATTAAAAGTCGTTTTATGCTGGCACATGCACCAGCCGCAATATAGTGAACCGATGGGCGGAAGCTATCAGCTCCCTTGGACCTATTTGCATGCAATAAAAGATTATGTCGATATGGCCTGGCATCTCGAACAAATCCCTGAGGCTCGGGCGGTGGTTAATTTCGCACCTACCTTACTGGAACAGATTGATGATTATGATCAGCAACTGAAAGGCCGCTTTAAAGGAACAGGATGTCTGAAAGATCCTTTGTTAATTGCGCTGGATTCACCGGTGCAACCAGTTCATATTGAAGAGCGCCAAACAATACTAAATGCTTGTCTGCGCGCCAATGATGAGAAGCTTATAGCGCCGTTTCCAATATTTGCAAAACTTGCTGAAATGGCATGCTGGGTCTTGGAAGAGAAGCAGCGTCTGGCCTACCTAAATGATCAATTCCTGGTGGATATGCTGGTTTGGTACCATCTGGTGTGGATGGGCGAGTCAGTGAGGCGCAACGATATTCGTATTCAGGCCTTAATGAAAAAAGGCCAGCAATTTAATTTTCATGATCGCCGGCAATTGATGATCGTTATTGGTGAGTTGCTGAGTGATGTTATTCCACGTTATCGACGACTCGCAGAGGCCAAAAAAGTTGAGTTATCGGTAACGCCTTACGCTCATCCGATAGTGCCATTATTACTGGATATTAATAGCACGCTGGAAGCGATGCCGGATGCCCTGTTGCCACAAATTCGGCAGTATCCTGGTGGAGATGTCCGCACCGATTGGCATATGGAAAAAGGTCTGGAAGTATTTGAGTCATTTTTTGGTTTCCGTCCCAAAGGCTGCTGGCCATCTGAAGGTGCAGTTTCAAAGCCAACTATTGAGTCGATAGCCAAACATGGCTTTAGTTGGACTGCCAGTGGTGAAAATGTCTTACGAAACAGTCTGCAGAAAAGTGCTTTGCCTGACAGTAGCATTCATAAGCCTTATCAACTAGAAGCGGTAGGTCCTGCATGCTTTTTCCGAGATGATGGTTTATCCGATTTAATTGGTTTTACCTATACCAAATGGAGTGCTGAAGATGCTGTTAACGACTTTATTCATCATCTGACTAATATTAAAGCTACGACAGAGGGTGATGCCGATAGAGTTGTTTCAGTCATTCTGGATGGAGAAAATGCCTGGGAACATTATTCCTATAATGGGTTTTATTTTTTGCAAAGCCTGTATAAACAGCTTTCCAGACATCCGGATATAGAATTGACCACTTTCTCAGATTGTCTGGAGAATGGCGTTAAACCCGCATTATTACCTGAAATGGTAGCTGGTAGCTGGGTTTACGGTACTTTCTCCACCTGGATTGGTGATGTTGATAAAAATCGGGCATGGGATCTGCTGAGTCAGGCTAAACAGGTTTATGACGAAAAAATTGCTGCTGCAGAGATTGATGAAGATCTGCTACAGGCAATTGATAAACAGCTGGCTATTTGTGAGGGATCGGATTGGTTCTGGTGGTTTGGCGATTACAACGCAGCAGACAGTGTCAGTGATTTTGAACGACTGTTCCGTTTGCATTTATCAAACCTTTATCAAATGTTGGGAGAAGAAGTGCCTCAAATATTGTCAGAGGTTGTGTCATTAGGAGGAGGAGAAGCCGAGCAGGGTGGCACAATGCGTCGTGGCGGCTAATTAATGAAACAGGCTCATATCTTTGATAATCGTCGGACCGGTGTATTGCTGCATATCACCAGTTTACCCAGTAGAAACTTAGGGGCAGATGCCTACCGTTTTGTGGATTTTTTGCACCAATCAGGGGTAACAGTCTGGCAGATGCTGCCATTAGGACCTACCCATGATGATGGTTCGCCTTATCAATGTTTATCGGCTCATGCTGGCAATAACAAACTGTTATGTGAAGCTTATATTAAAGCTCAACCCTGGGTGCACACCGAAGATCTGGCGGGTAAAAAAATCTACACAATCGTGGCAAATGCTTACAAGCAATTCTACGAAAATGCTAATGAGGCTGACTGGGCTGCCTTTGATAGTTTTTGTCAGCGACAGGCATTTTGGTTGGAAGATTATATTCTGTATCGTGAAATACGTAATCTGAATCATGCACTACCATGGTTTGACTGGCCAGTTGAGTTTCGTGACAGAGACCCGGCCACGCTGAAAGACTTGGCTGAGCAACGTGCAGAATCCCTGAATATTCGCCGATTTGAACAGTTTCTGTTTTTCCAGCAATGGAACAATTTAAAAACCTATGCCAATCAGAAGAACGTCAAATTGTTTGGTGATATGCCAATTTTCGTTGCCCATGACAGTGCCGATGTATGGGCAGCACCGGAATTGTTTACCCTCGATGAGACAGGGCAGGCCACAAAGGTAACCGGTGTTCCGCCTGATTATTTTTCTGCAACGGGACAACGTTGGGGTAACCCGCTTTATGAATGGCAGGCGCACATTGACGAAGATTTTGATTGGTGGGTAAAACGTTTGTCGACTCAGCTCGAGCTGTTTGATTTAATCCGTATAGATCATTTCAGGGGGTTTGAGTCATGTTGGGAGATTCCGGCCAGTTGCGAAACGGCAATGGAAGGTGAGTGGGGTAAAGCCCCAGGTGAAGCGTTATTTAATAAATTGGTAGCAAACTTTGGTGAGCTTCCTCTTGTTGCCGAAGATCTGGGAATAATCACTGAAGAAGTAACTGCGTTACGAGAACAATTTGCCATGCCTGGCATGAAGATTCTGCAATTTGCCTTTGGGGGTGATGCTGACAATCCTTATCTTCCACATCAACACTGCAGGGATAGTATTACTTATACCGGCACTCACGATAACAACACCAGTCTTGGATGGTATCATGAGCTTGATGATGCAACCCGGCATCATATGCATCAATATATCGGACCCAGCGATGAAGCAATGCCCTGGTTACTTATCCGGGTAGCATTAAAATCAGTCTCTCAACTTGCCGTTATTCCTATGCAGGATTTACTTGAGTTAGGTGGTGAACATCGAATGAATGTTCCCGGTACCATGGAAGATAACTGGATGTGGCAGTTTGAGTGGAATATGCTCTCTGAATATTGCTCAGGTAATTTAAGTGCCTTAAACAAAATATATGGACGTATCATTGATGAATAATATAGAAGATTATTTTTTTAGTGAGTCTCATATTTGGCTGGAAGAGCAAGGTGATGGAATTTTTACACTTGGTATCACTGAACATGCTCAGAATAGCCTTGGAGATATTGTATTTGTGGAGTTGCCTGCTGAAGGGCAACAGTTTGCAGCGGGTGAAGAGTGTGCAGTCATTGAATCGGTAAAATCAGCCTCGGATGTGATTATGCCGATTAGTGGTGAAGTCATTGCAATAAATCAGCAACTGGTCGAAATGCCTGAACTGATTAATCAGGAACCTTTTAACAATGGATGGATTGTGCGGTTTCGCTCTGAGGTTCCGTATGAAGAAATAGCTGCAGAATTAATGTCTTCCGCTGACTACGAGGCTTTTCTGGACCAATAGATGGCACCTAATATACTGGGTTGCCTAGCACCTGTTAAATGGCGCAAATCAAGTGCGTTATGTTGCAAAGTCTGTTCAGCAAACCATGCAAAGGCGGCCGACTCGACCCATTGTGGATCTAAACCGATTTCAGCGGTAGTGCCGACAATAATCGGCGCTAAATCCTTCCTTAGTTGCTTAACTAAAGCAGTATTTTTTGCCCCACCACCACAGATATAAAGTTTGTCTGTTTGAGCGGCGTATTGATGAATAGCATCTGCAATTGTCGACGCGGTTAATGCCAAGAGTGTGGCTTGAATATCCTGTGGTGGTAGATCTGCGCAATTAGCAGCAATTATCTTCTGCATTAACCAGTTTTGGTTAAATAATTCACAACCTGTGCTTTTAGGGATTTCCCGTTTGAAATAGGGATCAGACTTTAAAGTTAATAACAGGGATTGATTAACCTCCCCAGCTTCAGCCCATAGCCCGTCATTATCAAAAGCCTGATGTTTATGCTTTTGTATCCAGGAATCCATCAGAGTGTTACCTGGCCCGGTATCAAATCCTTGAAGTGAACTATGTGGGGCTTTGGTTAAGATGGTGATATTACTAATGCCACCAATATTGACGATGACCCTGTTTTCGCTATCAGAACGAAACATAGCAGCGTGGAAGGCTGGAACTAATGGTGCTCCCTGACCTCCATTTACCATATCACGCTGACGGAAGTCACATACTGTGGTTATACCGGTTTTTTCCGCAATAACATTACCATTGCCGATTTGCATGCTAAAGGGATAAATTGAGTCAGGAGAGTGAAAAACTGTCTGGCCATGACAACCAATACCATCAACTTGATGGGGTGACACATCAGCAGATTCCAGCAGATTAAATATCGCGTCTGTATAGGCATGGCCAAGCTGGATGTCGAGCTCGCCCAACTGGGATAGCTGACATTGTTGAGAGCGGATTAATGTTCTTAAAGCAGTTTGCAGATCTTTCGAAAAATCCGCACTATGAAAACCAATTAATTTCGGTTGGTCGGTCGGTGATGTCTCGATTAATGCAACATCAATTGCATCAAGACTAGTGCCTGACATTACACCGACATAAAGTCCCATTATTGATATGGCTAGTCTTGACGAAATGCCAATGTTGGAACTTGCAGATTATCCAAGCTGGCAAGCAATGGTAGTGACAGCGTTTTGAACTCTGCCAGATATTGACCAGGAATCGGTTCAGCTTTAGGTAAAGTGACGGTTAATGGGTTTTTATGCACGCCGTCGATTCGGAATTCGTAATGCAAATGTGGCCCGGTTGCTAGTCCACTGCTACCAATATATCCAATGACTTCACCTTGTCTTACCCGTTGGCCAGCGCGAATACCACTCTTATATTTAGACATATGGGCAAATAGCGTGGTGTATCGTCCACCATGTGACAGGATAACTGTACGACCATAACCGCCCTTATTACCAACGAATGCTACTTTGCCATCGCCAGTTGCCAGAATAGGCGTTCCAGTTGCAGCAGCGTAGTCAACGCCACGGTGGGGACGGTTAGTTTTTAATACAGGGTGTTTACGATTTGGATTAAAGCCTGAACTTATACGTGAAATAGGAACAGGGGTACGTGTAAATGCTTTACGCATGCTGTCGCCGTCTGGGGTGTAAAAACGACTTTCACCATTGCTGTCAGTGAATCGAATAGCTCGGAAGGTTTTGCCGCGATTGGTAAATTCTGCTGCCAGGATTTCACCATCAGCAATCTTCTCTCCATCCAGGAAGTTTTCATTATAAATAACTTTAAAACTGTCACCCTGACGTAAGTCCAATGCAAAATCGATATCCCAACCGAAAATGTGCGCCATTTGCATAATCAATTTATCTGACATGCCGGCTTTTTGGGCATCTAAAAAGAGTGAGCTTTGAATTTCACCCGCAACCAGTTGGCGGTGCTTATCGAGTTCTCGTTCAATGAGATCTGTTTCAAAGCCTTTTTCAGTTGACGTTAAGGTCAATGTTTTCATTGGAGTTAATTGTAATTGCAGCTGTTTCAGTTCCAGCTTCTGCTCATTATCCGTCACTGTTCCAAAACGAAGCACTTGACCGGGTCTGAGATTGAGAAGGGCTTTTGCATCTTCACCAGCCGTCTGGGCAACAACATAAACATCACGTGCAGTTAAACCTGCACGGGGAAAAATCAAGGAAAGGTTATCGCCTGATTTTACTTCAATTTCTTGCCAACTCAGTTCGTCTGAAGCGGTTTCACTGTCAGCTGGAGAATCTGATAAGGCATCATTTAAGATAGTAATATCTGATGCATTTTCAGGGGCTGCTTTCGGTTGATTCAGATGCAGCCGTTCAATTTCAGCAGATTCACTCAAAGCAGCATTCGTGGTTACAGGTTGATCTTCTTCAATGGTAACAATATCAGCTGAGGGTGTAGGTTCCGAAGAGGGCTGAGAGGGTAAATTAATAGCTGTTTCTAATTCTGAGGTCGTGGCTTCAGTATTTTCAGGCATGTTCGGCAGCTGTACTGGCTGAGTTTGACTTGTCGTGGCGCTTGGTTCGCTTGTAGCAAGTACAATCCCAGTGATGAATATACCGGTTAATGCCAGTAACGACAAAATAGTGATATGTCGGTTTTTATGGGGAGACAGCGATTCAGATTTAAATAACTTTGATTGCTGTGATGAGCTCAGAAGTCTGTTACGTTTCTTCATGGGCATTCCCTGTTTATAGTAAATTCGTGCAATTCTCTCAGCATTTACACAGAATTGAAACCCCTTCAGGTCAAGATCTTGTGTTATATTGCCCGCCAATTTTTAATGTGCGGAGAACGATGATGACAACTGTACAAGAAACCTTGGCAGAAATCCGTCGTGGAGCAGAAGAAATTCTGGTTGAAAAAGAACTGATAGAAAAGCTGGAAAGTGGTAAGCCACTGCGTATTAAAGCTGGTTTTGACCCTACTGCGCCGGACTTGCATCTTGGACATACGGTACTCCTTAACAAGTTGCGTCTGTTTCAGGAATTGGGACACGAGATTCTATTTTTGATTGGCGATTTTACTGGGATGATTGGCGATCCAACCGGTAAAAATGTGACGCGCCAGCCATTAACGCCTGAGCAGGTCAAATGCAATGCGGAAACTTACCAACAACAAGTATTCAAAATTCTGGATCCAGCACGCACTCAAGTCGTTTTCAATTCGCATTGGATGAACGAGTTATCTTCTGCCGATATGATTCGGTTAGCTTCTCACCATACCGTTGCCCGTATGCTGGAGCGTGATGATTTTCATAAACGTTACACAACAGGCCAGTCTATTGCTATTCATGAGTTTTTATATCCTTTAATTCAAGGATATGACTCTGTTGTGCTTGATGCTGACGTAGAACTTGGTGGAACAGATCAGAAATTTAACTTGTTGATGGGACGAGAATTACAAAAGGCTTATGGAAAATCACCACAATGCGTTTTGACGATGCCACTTCTGGTTGGGCTGGATGGTGTGCAGAAAATGTCCAAATCGCTGGTTAACTATATTGGTATTGATGAAAGTCCGAAGGATATCTTCGGCAAACTCATGTCAATTTCTGATGAACTGATGTGGCGTTATATTGAACTGCTCAGTTTTAAGTCATTGGATGAAATTGCTGATTGGAAGCAATCAACAGCAGAGGGAAGGAATCCGGTTGAGATTAAAAAGTTATTTGCTGAGGAAATTGTTTCTCGCTTTCATGGCGAAGATGCTGGACCACAAGCTCGTCAGGATTTTGAAAATCAATTCAAAAAGGGTGAAATCCCAGATGATATCACTGAGGTAACTTTGGCTGTTGGAGCTGAAGGTATGCCAATAGCCAATGTTCTTAAAGAGGCCGGGCTGACAAGTAGCACCTCAGATGCAATGCGAATGATTCAGCAGGGGGCTGTCAAAATCGACGGCGAAAAAGTAGAGGATAAATCCTTATTAATTAAGATGGGTGTCGAAGGTGTTTTTCAAGTAGGCAAGCGTAAATTTGCCCGTATCTCTACCACTTGATTCTTTGTAAAATATTATTTATTAGCCTGGTATGAATCTGCTGTCACATCAGATGTCGACCACATCGCTTACAATTTTTTGCGCTTGAATCGTTTTCAAGAGTGGTCAGAAATATAATAACTGCAGCTTTACCAAAGCCATAACTGGTTATTAATAGACTTGAATATAAATAGATATTAAAAGCTGTGAACCAGACACCTGCAGGAGTATATGTTTCTGATAGCGGATCCAATTCAGGAAACATTGCATACAATAAAAAAAGACTGGAATTGGTAAACGCCCCCGTTACCATCGCCCAGCGAACATGCCATGGCAATCCAATCCTTGCAGCATAAAATCCCAGAATCAAAGCACTCATTAGTAAAAAGTCGATATGTGCCTGCAACACACGCATAGGTTTACCCGGAAATAAAGTCTCCAGAAAACCAATCTGGTTATAGATACCAACCAGTGACCAAGCCAGTAATAAAGCCATCAGTATCCACAAGCAGGCACCTCTTATCAGCACCACATTACCAGCGTGGTTATCATTCTGTTTCATGCTCTCTCCTGTTATTATTCTGAAATACAGCAGCAGTATGCCGAGCTTAAGATGAGTATTCTTTACTCTAACGGCAGAAATCCTTGTACATTTGGGTGATGAGTTATGACAAACGCACTGATTGCTCCTCCAGGCCAGATAGCTGATGGTCCTGATTCGCTTGTTCGTCTTGATGGGCAGCGTTTCTGCACTGAGCAACAACCCAGCGCTCAGCGGGTAGAGTGGCTGAAGGAAGTCATTGGCCGGGAATATGCCAACGTCGATATTACGCCGCCTCAGGAAATGGTGCTGTTCAATGATATGTTGATTTATCCCTGGCAAGAAGGTGTACGGCTATCACCCATTCAATCCAATGCAATTACATTGGAGCGATTACCTCAAGAGCCTTCCCATTCAAGTCAGGATTGCTATTTCATGGTCCTGCTTACTTCCGGGAAGTACAAGTTGGAGCAGGGTGGCAGAGAAGTTTTTCTCAAACCAGGTGAAATGACGATTTATGATGCGACTCAGCCGCACAGAATTACTATTCCAGAAGCTTTTTCCAAGATATTAATTTCTATCCCCCGCAAGATTCTGGATCAACGGCTAAATAATATTGGAAGAATTACAGCTACCCGGATTCCTTCGGCTGAGGGCATTGGTTCTGTCACCAGTAGTTTTATTCAATCTACCGTTAAACAACTGGAACAATTTTCCAGGTCACAGTTTCAATTATTATCGCAGCCAGTGGTCGATATGTTGACCTTGTCATTAGGGCAGGTTATTGAAAATAAGCTGACAACAACCAGCCACCGTCAGATTATGTTGATACGTATCAAACAATATATAAAGAGTGCAATGAGCGACCCAGAACTCACAGCAACAAAAATTGCTGATGCGACAGGCTTATCGAAACGTTATCTTAATAACCTATTCAACGAAGAAAATACTTCGCTGATGCGCTTCCTGACTGAAGAGAGATTGGAGCTATGTCGGCATTGTCTGGCAAACGTTTTTTATTCCCGTCTTTCTATCACCCAGATTGCTATGCGATACGGTTTTAACAATATGTCGCATTTCAGTCGAGTTTTTAAAAAATATTACGGTTGTTCGCCTAGGGCATATCGTCAATTATTTACCAATTCCTAGATTCGCCTCGTATCAAAGTAAGTATAAAGTATCTCTCTCTTGGCGCACGTGGAGTGCTATGACCCAAAAAACGACTGGATTGAGAGTGGCAAATGAGTAAATTGTAATTATTTAATCAGTATTTTTCTTATCAATTCATAAGACTAGCGTAACCCTAAAACAATCAAGAAAAACTTCCTGTTGACGTATTCAATTCAACCTGTAGAATGCGCCGTTCTGTTTCGACAGGCGGCCCTCAACGCTGATAAATAAACGTTCTGAGGGTTGACAGACTGAGCGAGGTCTGTATAATTCTCGCTTCTTTGC
>NZ_DFLS01000012.1:0-139173 GCF_002375415.1 Methylophaga sp. UBA3613
TAGATCAATGGTTTAGCTGAAAACAAATAGACACGCTTTTTGTATGAGTCACAATCCGATCATCGATTAAATTGAACATTGTCAAAAATGTTTAAGGCAAAAGAATGAAAACGAAAATGAATAGTTGTAAATTTGAAGAGCAAACAAAACCCGTGATGATTGAACTACTGGATCTGAAAAAAAGATTCCGGGAAACTGAACTGACTGATGATTGCATGACTAAGATTTATGAGATTGAAAAAAAAGAACATGAAGTTTTAGTTGCCTGGGCAATCAGTACTAAAGAGATAAATCCTACAATGTTGCGTGAAGTTGTAAAGGGCCAATGCAGATACACACCTAAAAAAGAAGACTACTTGATACGTGTCTTAGAAATTGACACAAATGATGAACACCCTACGCATTGAGGTAAATCTACTTTGTTATTTCATCATAGTACTTACTTAAATTTTGGCCAGATGTATTACCGCATATGATTGAACTACTCACGGATGTAATTGGAAAAAATACTAATGGAGAAATCTGCCATCCATATCAGTACCAAAGAGGACCCATGACCGGTAAGTATGTTTACACATTATCGGGTAATGAAAAATTTGAATGCACCGATGAAGCTAGCCTCAGAATACTGATTGAGACTGGTATGTTTAACCGTGGAGGTAGAATTCGCATGCTGCCAAAGACAGCATCTTCTACAGCTTCAGCATCAGCGATCAATGTCATTTCATATAAAGGTAAATCTATTGCATAAATAGGCATCTGCTGCCACTTTCGTGAATCAGCTTTCATGTTATGTATATATATAAGGAATAAAACATAGGAATAAGTGATGGAATTCTTACTTTTAATTGCATTTGGGTTTGCTGGAGGCTTCTATGCCTCTAAAAAGTTCCAGGCGCATAAATATGCTTCACATATTGGTGAGCAGATCGTAAATGATGTGCTGAAGGTGTCATTGTCAGACGATAATTACGCCCTACTCTCAAGCGTTACCCTGCCCGTCATTGATCTTGAAGATCGTGAAGGATCGAGCCAGGTTGATCATATCCTGATCAGCTCTCGGGGATTGTTTGTCATCGAAACTAAACACTATCGAGGTTCAATAGTAGGAAGCGAAAATTCGAGCGAATGGTATCAATATACAGCGTTTGATAAATATACTTTTCAGAACCCTATCAGACAGAACTACAGTCATCTAAAGGCTATTGAGGCCATCACCGGCTATGCAAGTGTGGATATGATTAATGTGGTTTCTTTCTCTGGTGATGCTGAATTCAAATCAGAGCGCCCTACTGGTGTCGTTAAAAGTAATGAACTTCGGGAATATATCGAGTCATTCCCACTGGAATCATTGACAATGGATGAGGTATATCATCTTACCGGCCAGCTGCAAGTACGCCGACTTCCTGAAAGTAATAAGACAGATAAAAAGCATGTTGAATATCTGAAGGCAACTCATAAAAAAAGGGCTGCATAACAGCCCTTTCTAGGTAAAGGTATTCAGGCTATAAAGTCAGTTATGTTCCACCTCCTCTACCCTGCTTAGTACCTCTATGATGTGATACTTTTAAACCTTTCTAATTCATCTTTCATTTTCTGCTTAGCCAATAATGCTTGAATAGCCATTTCTAATAACTCATAGTCTTTTATACCGAGTCCATCAGCGACATCAGCAAATAGTTCTGGCATATCTGGTCGCATCTTAAAGTTTTTCTGTTGGGTATAAGCAGTTCGTCCTCCCCTTCTCCTCTGTCTTGGTGCCTGACGACTCACAAACCCAGCCTCTTCAGAGACTTTATTTAACTCTTTACGATCAACTTTTGGCTTTGGATTCTTCGGTCCCGTTAATGAAGCGATATCTACTTCATCTTCATTGATATCATCTAAATCTAATCCAGCTCGCTCAGCCATCACTACCTCCTGACATTATCTCTTTAAGCTTACGTTTAACCTCTTCAGCGTATGCCTTAGCGTTAGCAGCAGTAACCTCAATACCTGAAACATCTTTAGGATCGAGATTGTTAACTATCCCACCAAAAGAATGTACAGCTTTATAGGCATCCTTCTCTATTAAGGATACCTTGAAGACATCCACACCTGATTCTGTAAACTGACTGACAATGAATTTCAAGGTACGAGGCACAATCGCTGTGCTTGTTCGTGTAAATAGGACTGAATATGGGATATCCCTTCTGAATGCTTTTCCTTGCTGACGTAATAACTTAATTGTTTTTACAGCTTCATCAGCATCATTCTGTGAACCCTGACATAAAATAATAACCAGGTCTGCCCTACTCACTGCATTTGCCACTGCAATACTTGCCGTCCCCTCAAGATCAACAATCACAAAAGCATTTTCTTGTTCAGCCTTTTCTATATCGTCAATAATGCTCGACTCATCTGACTCATATAATGTTAGGTTCTCTGGACAACCATTTTTCTTAGCCCACTTTGCACTATGTTTATTAGGATCAGCATCAACTAACGCTATGTTGACCCCTTTCTCCAGACCCTGACGCGCTAACTCTCCAGCCAAAGTAACGGCAGCGGTAGTCTTACCTGCCCCACCCTTGGAACTCGCCATAACAATTGTAGGCATAAGTTGCTTCCTTTTATATTTAAAAAGATATCTGATAGCTATCCAGATAACAGATAGCTAGCCATAGTCGTGATTCTAAATCATCTGTACACAGATATCTAGTAATTAACAGCTAGCTATCGAATATCATTGAGATATCGGATAGCTATCTATTAGCTAGAAACTAACAGATATTTAATAGCTATCTAGATATCTTATAGATATCCATTTAAAAGTGTTATAAATAGCTATCCGATATCTTTCTACTATCTGTTTGCTATCTGGATAGCTAGCTTTATAAAGATGATGGATGTACATCGGAATACCATTATCCGTACTTAGCCTCGAGACTTGATGAAAACAGAGACTAATGAATGATTTAGAAGAAATGTTACGTAGGCTTCTGAATATATGTGAATTTTTCCTATTGGACGTCTGTAGTTTGCGCATTATTTGAAGACATGAGCTGACAAGAGAAAAATCTATGTCTTAAAAATACAAAATGGCCTTCTTATATATGTGAAGAACATGTGAAATCACATTTGTGAGAACCAGTTCACACTATATATGGTTTGTAAAAATAACGATTGAATTCAGGAATATATCTTTGTTAAATAGGCTCGTGAAATGAGGAGCCTGGGTCCAAGGATGTAGGCAGGGGTAAGAAGTTCTGAAAGGAGTAGGGCAGTGCAAAGCCTTTACACTAACATGACGTATAGCTTCCTGACTAAGCTGATAAATACGTCATTAAATGCTGATATCGAGTCGATACACGATATGGGTGTTACTGTTGAACAAGTAGAGATGATCTCATCTCTACCACATGGTGACCTGTATAAGTTGTCAAGAATTTATCAGTTAATCGATATCCATGTTGATGTAACCCTCCTAGATAAAGCAATCTCTCTAGCTAAAAATGGAATTCGTAACATCGGTGATGTCCAAGACATGGATATCACACACAAACTCCTTAGAACACTTTCAACACTCTCTGCAGATGAAACTGAAATAGATAACCTAACTCAAAAGTTTGAAATTCCACTCAGAAACGTTCGTGAATTGGCAGCAATGACACTTCAAGATACTCTTGCAATCGCCAGAACCGGCATCGTTTGGTATGAAATTACTGCTAACGAAATTAAGCTACCAATGGCTTTAGAGTACATCATAGAGTCTCAACGTGAGGCTGAAGCAATTAAGCAGCTTATTGTCAAAGATGCATCATGGCCGATGGTTCATGCATTGACAGGAATGGGAAAGGCAGCATTTCAAGAAATGCGCAAATCACTCAACGCACCAAAAACTATGGGCGGACCACCTAGACGGCTTTCAGACGATGAAGAAGTATTGGTTTGGAATGCGTGGAATACGAGTACGGGTAAATACCCATTAGAGCGTTGTCTTGAGGTTAGCAAGACATTAAATGACATCGCGCTACGGCACCTATGGCCAACATTATCTGCTTGGCTAGAAAACGAATCTAATCCTAAAGTTAAAAGCATTGCATGATAACCGGCTCGGACCAATATCCGGTTATTCATTGCCTTTAAGTCAGCCTAAAACGAATATGTACGCAAATTTGATGGAGAAGCATCTTGCGTACAATATTACTCGCCGCCTTATTGCCAGTCTTTATGACTGGCTGCATAACACTCCCAAGCGTCAAACAACAAACTAAAGCTGTTGCAATAGCCGACGCACAAAAACCAAAACCCAATATTTTTATTGAGCGTTATGACTATGAACCACCTTCTGCCACACAAATTCGAGTTGGACGATACACAAACGCAGATGCAGTAAACACACAGCAGCAAGAAAATCTGCTTGAAGTGGTTATAGACACTGAAATCCCATCAAAAGCTCAAACCGTAGGTGAAGCTATCGAGTTCCTGCTAATGCGCAGTGGATTTTCAATGGCGTCACCCACCATTCAGGGTGGGCACGTTAAACAACTCCTTAGTAAGCCATTACCTCACGCACATCGAAAAATCGGCCCTGTGATGCTTAAAGATGCATTGATGATGCTGGTGGGTAAGGCCTACTGGATGAAAGTCGATCCTGTACACCGACTAATTGCATTCGATACTGTTGAAGAGTTCAAATAATGACTGAAAATAAACAAACACACGATGTTTTTGAAGGTGAGATACCTAGTGATCTTGGTAAAAAGTCAGCACCAATATGGTTCAAGGTTATTGGTCTTGTTGCGATGGTCGGTGTACTTGGTACCGCTGCATTCTTGCTGGAAAGAGATAAGGACTATTTAGTAGAGCCAGGTATTGATATTACTGAGTCAATAACCTCAATAGCAGAGCCTGAGAGCACGGAAATTGAATTAGGAACTGATGACGGTTTAACTCCAGATCCAATCAATATCGATATACCTTCAGCTCAAGATGTTGATGGCGAAACTGAAGTTGACTTGATAGCCATTGAAAATGACGAGAACGCTATAGTTATCACACCGCCAACCCAGTCAAGCAGTGAGTCACCGATTTCCAATTCAGAAACACTAAATGCAGATCTTCAAGAGGAAGTAAGTCAGATAACCTCCAGACTTGATGAAATTGAAGCAAACGAATCAGAGCGAATTACTGTTGTTAGAAGCGGGATAGAACTACACGCACAAAGTGTGGAAAAGCTGAATGACTTAGTGCGCTCATTAGATGGTTTGAAAAAGGAGTTGGCAGCATTAAAAACAGCACCCGTAGCAACCGGCCCCAAACCAGCAACTAACAAGCAAGCCACTCCCCAGGCAGCACCGAACATTCAAGCAAAGCCAACAATACCCAAAAAGACTAATGAGCTTAACCTGATCGGCATTGATTCTTGGGGTGGCGAGCGATTTGCCCAGATTGAATATTCTGGAGAGATTCATCTGCTTGCATCGAATGAAACTATCGGTGGTTGGAGATTGGAAAGTATCGCTAAAGATAGCGTCGTGGTTAAAAACCAAGAAGGGGAGAGCTTTGAACTTAGCATTTAACAAAAACGCACTTATAGTGCTTTTACTGAGTAGCAGCACAGTTTTTGCAGGCAGCACAGCTAGTAGCAATGAAACACGTTCAATAATCACTGAATCAACAACAACTCAAACCGAACAAAAGCATCTTCAGTGGGGCTTATCTGAATCTGAATATGCCAGGTATGAAGAATTGATGGAAGGAGTGAGAGGTAGCATAAGTCCAGACACCATATCTCCTCTGGAGGTATTAGGTATACATGCACAAAACGAAGCTGAACGTAAAAAATATGCTCGCTTGTGGGCCGACATGATGGAGCAAGATACAGAGCGAGTCTTAGCCTTTCAACGTGCCTATGATGAAGCATGGAGAGATAAGGGTAATAAACCACTTATAGATATTGAACAAATTCGCTCTCAATTACCTTCAGTGCCTGAAACCACACCACAACAGCTATCTAACACAACGACAAAAAGAACATTAATTGCCACAAAACTAACTGACTGTGAAGCCTGTGATAAAAAAATCCAGCAGCTGCTCACCATGATGCTGGTGGACCAAAGTCTCCACCTAGATGTTTATTTTAGCGACTCCAGCGACAAAGAAAATAGTGTCATTCGTCAATGGGCCATGGAAAACAGAATCGATGCAGAACTGCTTCGCAACCGTCGTATCACACTAAACCACGGGCAGGCTCTAATGAAGCAGTACCAGCTTGATGAAGGGCAGCTGCCTGCGACATTTAAAGTTGATAACACTGGAGGGGTAAAAAGGGTAGAATAATATTTGATTAATCGAACTTAACCCATATGAAATCAGACGCGACGCCTATTGATTTGAACACTTATCAGAAATTTCTCGACGGCGAAATCGAGAAAGAAGTATCCGACACAAAAATCAATAATGGCACAAGCATTGTTGATGCGGTCAATATAGGTGCGTATTGCTTCTCATGGGGAAGAATAGTCGAACAACTTTCAGGTAGCTTTTTCATCTGGAAATTTCAAATTTCTACTCTTGCCAATAAAACTGATGGCGAGAAAATCAATATACAGCAGCAGATATTCAACTATCTGCAAGCAAAATACCCAGACCACTCCTCAGAGCATGCCATCCTTGTGGCAAGCTTGCATGACCGATGTATCTTCCTCGGCATTAAAGAGGATGCATTCATCATTGCTTCTCCTATGCAATTTGAATATAAAAACCGGATATGGGTTCACACTCATATTCTTAACGAAGATATGTCGGAAATCCTTTCTAACATCACTAGCACTAACAACTAGTCTCGCTCTTCCTTTTTATGCTAACGCTAACAATCAGACAGCAACGGCTATTCCAAAACTCTATGTAAAGATTGCAAGAGAGGAGGGGGTACCAGCCAATCTGTTATATGCGATCTCACGTGCAGAAAGCACTAATCCAAAAATCAAAAGAGTTTGGCCGTGGACAATAAATGTTCGTGGTAAAGGCTATTACTTTCCAACACGTGAAAAAGCCTATGCTGCAATTATGCTATTGCTGGCGAACGACATAACACTAGTCGATATCGGCTTGATGCAAACGAATTGGTACTGGCACAAAGATAAATTAATCGATCCATGGAGAGCATTAGATCCTCAACACAATATTCAAACGGGCGCAAGAATTCTGCGTGAATGCTACGAAAGAAAAACGGATTGGGTCTATTGTGCAGGCGAATACCATACAAGAAGCAATACTCCTGAACGGGCTGCTCGTGCTAAAAAATATCAGAAAAATGTACTAGCCTATCTGCAGGCAACTAAATGAGCAGATATCTCGTATTCACACTTCTGCTTTTATGCAACATCGCTACACAAGCAGGGCCAAAAGTAGTATTTGATTCTGGACGGACCATTAGTTCAGATAAGTACCTTTCAGAGCTTCAATCTGAACCAGCACCCAAACAAAAACCCAACATTGCCAAACTGGCCACGCCTAATACGCCTGAAATGTCGGTGGGTAGAGTTACTAAACGCACCGTATCACTTCCATATTTACCAAGCCCTTTATTTCTTGTCGGTGCAGACAATATTTCGATCCAATGGCTTAACAAGCATAGGCAGGCACTAATCAAAGCCGGAGCAGTGGGCTTGATTGTCAATTCCGCTTCTGCTTCAGACCTACAAGCTGTTATACGTGCTGCTAATGGCCTTCAAGTTTCACCTGCATCAGGAAGTGACCTGGCTAAACAATTTAATCTTAAACATTACCCTGTCTTGATCACTCGTACGCAGATTGCCCAATGAAGCAAAAACATACTCTGGAAATTCTTCTTCGACCAAAAGTTGAGATCTGGTCAGCGACAATATCGACCACCGGTGCAGCAATGGCTTTTTTAGCACCGTGGTCGTTAATGATGACTCCCTCAGTAGCTTACGGTGTAGGGGGCATTCTCACCTACAACGCATATCGTAATTTCAGAGACTTCGTACTACTCTCAAAGTATCAAAAAGGCCTTCGCCGGCAAGTTCTTTTTAAAATGGCACCAACCGATATCCCCGTCAGCCGGAAATATCTGTTCTATGGACTTGGCTTTCGATGGGGACAGAGACATGCTCAACGGTTGAAGGACACTCGTGACCCTGCCGCCAGCAAGTACATTAATCCTGGTTATCTTTACAGATTGGCTAGGCGTAAAGAGCTAGAGTGGGAATCATCTCCCCGTCTTTCCAAAGTGGCAGAACTACTCAATCGTGACTCCAAATATAACCCTGTCAGACCATTACCCCCTATTGGTGGTGAACCTCAGATTCATGGTGTAGGTGGGCATGAAGAGCCAGTCGTTTCGCTGCTATCAGAAAGAAACGCGCACACACTCGTATTAGGCACTACTCGCGTTGGTAAGACACGTCTTGCCGAGATACTGATAACACAAGATATTCGTCGCGGCGATATCACAATTGTTTTCGACCCAAAAGGTGATGCAGAACTCATGCGAAGAGTCATCGCTGAGTGCAAAGCGGCTGGTCGTGAAGATGATTTAGTGGTGTTTCACCTGGGCTTTCCAGACATTTCATCTCGATACAATGGTATTGGTCATTTCAGTCGCGTAACAGAGGTTGCAACCAGGACAGCCAATCAGCTCGATAGTGGTGGCAGTTCTAATGTCTTTAGAGAATTCTTCTGGCGGTTTACCAACATCATTGCACAGGCGCTGGTAGCGCTCGGACGTAGACCAGACTATGCACAACTCGCACAGCATATTCAAAGCATTGATGACCTACTCATTGATTATTACGAAGTCTGGCTAAGTGGCGTTGCTGAGCCGAACTGGGAAAAACATGTTAAGGAAATAGCAGAAAACCTGAACGACAAAATGCTACCCATGAGCTTGCGCGGCAAAAACAAAAGAGCCAATGCCATGATTAAGTATGCACAGGATAGAAAGTTATTTGATGCGGTTGCGATGGGACTACGCTCCACCTTTGAATACGATAAGACCTACTTCGATAAAATCGTGGCCAGTGGTCTGCCATTGCTGGAAAAACTCATATCTGGACGCATTGCCGAACTGATATCTCCGGCATATAACGACTCTGAAGACAACCGCCCCGTATTTAGCTGGGGTCAGGTTATTAGGCAGAAGAAAGTGGTTTATATAGGACTTGACGCACTTCAAGACATGGCAATAGCCGGGACGGTGGGTAACACCATGTTTGCCGATTTAGTTTCGACTGCTGGTGAAATCTATAAACACGGTACCGAGCTGGGCTTTCACAACCAAGACACATCTTCAGGTAGCAAAGTGGCAATTAATGTCCATGCAGATGAAGTTAATGAGCTTATGGGTGATGAATTCTTGCCAATGCTCAACAAAGGCGGTGGGGCAGGACTACAGATCACTGCTTATACACAAACAATGTCGGACATTATCGTAAAACTGGGTGATCAAGCGAAAGCCGGTCAGGCACTTGGTAACTTTGGAACCATTGTCACCTTCCGAGTAAAAGAGCTGGCTACTGCAGAGTTATTTACAGAGCAGCTGCCTATGGTTGAGGTTGCTGCAGCTACCGAAGTCACCGGGTCGTCTGATAATGTAGATATTGACTCTGATGTAGATTTCACCTCCAGCGCCCAAGACCGTATCACCTTCACCGAAGCCCCGCTTTTGTCTCCTGCCACGATTATGGCACTGCCGAAAGGGCAGGCATTCATTCTGACTGGTGGGGGGCAGCTATGGAAAATTAGGGTGCCGCTGGCGGACTCCAAAAACGATCTCTATATGACATCAAACTTTGATGAGATGGCAGAGGACATGGCTGCTTCTTACCGTACCGGAGAGTCATGGTGGATTGAGTAAATGGCACAAGATAATCACCCACGCTCAAACAAAGGTTTTATCAGTACTTGGATATCTCGAATACTCACGATGATTGTCTGGCTTTTATTGGCTTTACTTATGTCAATAATCACAGAATGGATAGGCATGAATACTTCTTGGCGAGATGAGGGGGTCAATCATAGCCGGGATATGGTGAAGACTGAGCTTTCCTATCTAAACAAAGACTTTCAGCAAAGCTTACTCGTACAAAGACCAGTTGAATATGCTGAGAGAATTGCTGCAAAAATGCACGATGTCATGTACGTCAAAACAGGAATTATGGGAGTTCTATCGAATATTTTTCGTGACACTACAGCAGGTGATGTGACTAGAGTCATCGCTGAGCATGTCTTGGCTGCAGTATATGTTACTCAGGTATTTGCTATACGACTGGCCATCCTAACGCTTGCATTACCGGCTTTTCTTATATTCGCTGTTGTTGGATCTGTAGAAGGTTTGGTTCAGCGTGATATCCGAAAATGGTCAGTTGGTCGTGAACATGCAAGCTTATATCATCACGCAAAACGCTGGATTCCAATATGTTTCATCGCACCGTGGGTTGTATATCTCGCGTTCCCAATATCGGTACACCCTAACGCTGTAATCCTACCATTTGCCTTATTTTTCGGCGTTGGTATCTTCATGGTTACCTATCTATTTAAGAAATATATTTAGTAACCGGCTCGGACCAATATCCGGTTATTCATTGTCTCGAACGAGGGGCTTGGGCAGACTTTCACTCACACAAAGTTAATGTCGTGAGAAATGACCAAAATGCTAAAGCCCCTTTTCCTTGTTGCAACCATTGCTTTTACATCTGTTGCTAATGCTAGCAACTTTGCAGAGCGTGAAAGTCTAGCAAAATTAGTCCATGAACTTGACGGCCTAAGTGCTCTCGTTGATGAAGCTCAAGGACGTGCAAATCCAGATAATCGTATTCGCTTTCAATACAACCAACTTCGTAAAGATCTCATGATGATGCGTCTTGGTATTCAAGAGCATCTAGATGGCCCAACCATCGAACCACGAAACTATGCACCGCTATCCGGCGATTACCGGAGATAACTTATGGAAGCAAACTCAAAACAAGCCCAAAGCTTCCTGAATGCCACTGGCGTTTCTATGCCTGATATGGCTCTGCTGCTTGGCGGTCTAGTTGTCGCGGCTGTCATGCTATGGAGTGCCTGGGTAACACTTTCTTATTACCAACAATGGGCATCAAAAAAAAACGATGTCTCCTTTTACGACGTAATCGCCAGTGGCATTCGAGCCGCTGTCCTCTTATCACTCATTCTTTTTATCGTTTCTTAGCGAGGAGACTCCAATGAAAAAAACCCTTTCAACCGTTGCAGCGCTTTACCTACTGCTTTGCCAGAACGCCTACGCGAGACTTCCTACCGCTGTACCACCATCAAGTGGCGATGCTCAAGGCAACTGGTTAGAGCTGTTTAAAGGTTACCTCAAAGACGCAGCCATAATTGGAGGTTTAGCTTTATCAGTTTGTGGCTTTTTATGGCTGGCTTGGATTGCACTATCAGACATTAACCAAGCGCGTAATGGTAGAAAAGAATGGGGCGAAGTCGGTGTAACCGTCATCGTGGGCGCTGCGGTATTCATGTATGTTTCTTACCTGCTTGCTCAAGCAGCTGGCGTTTTTTAATGAATGACTCAGCAGAAATTCTTGCTGACAGGCTCAATAACGAGCCACCGATATTTCGTGGCCTCTCAAACTCAGAGCTGGGCATGGTATTAAAAGTCGGGGCGCTTTTCTGGGTGCCAACCTGCCTAATTGTTGCAACCATTTTAGGTAAAACAATGATGGGGATGGGTGCTGCTATGGTCATGCTCTTAATAACTATCTTAGTCAGTGGTTCGCTGTTTCAAAGAATTAAGCGAGGTAGACCTGACTACTATTATCAACATTACCTCATGCTCCGTGATGTGTTCCTTCGCTTGAAAATCAATACGAAGAACCATCGCGTTATTCGCTATACAGGTACCTGGGGAGTCGGACGTACAGATGGTGAGTAAATATCGAGGCGAAGTAGACAATCTCAAATCTCACATCACAACGCTCCGTGTTGTGATTGGAATAGTAGTTCTTTTTTGCTTTTTATTCTGGAATTCAGCCAATAAAGCGCGTGATGTTCAACGGGTATTCATACCACCTGATATTCGTGCTGGGTCAACAATCACGCTAAATCAAGTGCCTGCAACCACAGCCTATAGCTTTGCTATCAGCATTTTCAGTTTCCTCAACACATGGCTTGAAGATGGTTCCGTCGAATATCCGTCACGAGTTGGTGAACTGAGCGCTTATCTTACTCCTAGATATACGCAATGGCTTAAGGAGGACATTCTGCGTCGTAGTGGCCGTGGAGAGTTAGACAGAAGAACAAGAACCGTCACTGTGATCAACGAAATGGCATACGACGACGAAAGGGTAGAAATCATTAACGAAAACAACTTTGTCGTCTGGCTCGACCTCAGAATAAAAGAAACACATCGCGGAGTAGACATCAAGACGGTAGATATTCGCTATCCAATTAAAGTAGTAAGAAGCGATATCAGTCTCGATTTTAATCCTTGGGGGCTACAGCTCGACGGCTTTCATGGCAATCCAACAAGAATTCCAAAAACGGTAAATGAATAATGAAGTGCTTTATATCAATCTTCACGGTTCTGTTTGCATTTGCATTTTTCCCTACGAAACCTTTTGCTGATGAAAAAGTGGTTTGGGATAAAACGCCCATTAAAGTGATCTTAAAGCCCAACACTGAAAAGATGGTGGTATTCCCATTAAAGAGTGTTCGAGCCAAAATCCCTGCAGCCATTGCAAGTTCACTTACAACTCTCTCGGTCAATGGCGTTATCTACTGGGAGGCCAGTGAAGAATTCACAGACAAACGAATTCTAGTCCAGGACGCAGCCACACAAAAAACGATTGTGATTCATCTTTCATCCAATGAACAGCACGGTACAGATGAGCAAGTAACAGTTCTTTTTCCTGAAGCAAAAACTGAGTCATCGACATCAACATCTGCAAGCACTGAAAAACAAGAGCCTCTGCGTCATGGTTATGAAACATTGACGCGTGTTGCTGCTCAGCATCTCTATGCACCAGAACGTCTCATTCATGTTCCAGAAGGAATGCATCGAATAAATGTTGCACAACAATCTGACAGTCACCTAATTCGTGGCCATATAACAGAAATGACACCGGTTATTTCTTTCTCAAATGCTGGCCTGTACATCACCGCTGTAAAACTAGTTAACAAACAGAAAGAGAAAGCGATCTTAGATCCACGCGACATTCGTGGAAAATGGCTTGCTGCCACTTTTCAACATGCAACATTGGGCGCGGCAGGTGAAATAACAGACACAACGGCTGTTTATCTTATTTCCGACAGACCATTTTGGGAGTCTTTCTAGTGGCTGGAAAAATGACGAATAAACTTATTCCAATCATTGCTATAGGTTTTGTCGTACTAGTTATCGCTGTGGTGGCAAATAATTCAGATAAAGAAGCCGCCAATGAGATGCAAGAAAGAATTGGTGGCCAACTTGTTCCTGACGGTGACACGACTGAAGACACGCTTAGAACCCTGACATCTTTAGTTCAGGAAATGCGTGAAGAAAATGACAGGCTAATAGCCGAACAAGCTCAGATTAAGGAGGAGCTAGCTAAACGTCCCACTGAGAACACGAATACTA
The DNA here is from genome assembly GCF_002375415.1 of Methylophaga sp. UBA3613. Lineage (NCBI taxonomy): Bacteria > Pseudomonadati > Pseudomonadota > Gammaproteobacteria > Thiotrichales > Piscirickettsiaceae > Methylophaga > Methylophaga sp. UBA3613. The sequence continues at coordinate 13,601 of NZ_DFLS01000012.1, forward strand.
ACTCTACTCTCGATGTTTTGATGGAACGTGTTGATTTATTAACACAACGTCAGAACGATACGCCGCCACCTGAGCTTGATTTTGACACGGACTTTGTAATCCCAGACATTCAACCACAGGGAGATGTATGGGTAGAACCAGTAGATAGCAAAATGCCTGATGAAGAGGGCGGGATGCTCAATACCTCTTTCAGCCCTTCCAGCTCGGTTGATTCTGCCTCTGACATTCTCGGTGATACAAGCGCATTAAACAATAGCGTAGGTCAAACGATTACGGGCGGTTCCAATCAAGACATCATTATTGAGCCTGTTTATACCGTTCCACGGAACTCAACATTAATTGGCTCTACCGCTATGACAGCCTTAATGGGCCGTGTGCCTATCAATGGAACAGTAGAAGATCCATACCCCGTAAAAATTATTGTAGGACGTGAAAACCTGACAGCAAATGGCATGGAACTGCCTGAAGTAAATCACATGATCTTTTCAGGTACTGCAACTGGTGACTGGACGCTTTCATGCGTTCGAGCCGACATGACATCCGTTACATATGTTTTCGACGACGGAACAATCCAAACGTTGAGCGTTGGTGACCAAGAACTTCAAAACAACAACAGTACTGGCAACATTAATCGTCTTGCATGGATTTCTGATAATCGCGGTATTCCATGCGTCTCAGGACGCAGAATCTCTAATGCAGCCACCTTTCTTGCTGGCTCAATCTTCGCTCAGGGTATAGAAGCCGGAGCAAAAGCCGTTGCAGACGCTGAGACCACAAGAATTGTCTCCTCACAAGGAGATACCACTGAATCAGTTACCGGCGATGCAGTCCGCAATGCTGGATATGAAACTTTATCTGGAGGTGGGTCAGCAATTAGTGAATGGCTAGAGAAACGTCAACAACAGACATTCGATGTGATTTATGTCGATACCGGCTCAAACGTCGCTATCCACATCGATGCTGAATTACCAATTAATTACAAACCAAATGGCAGGAAATTAAGACATGCGCGTAACAGTAGCCAAGATAGTCATCGTTACCTTGATTAGTCTGTTAACAGCTTGTGCATCTCAAACAAAAGATGACTTGCTACCTCAGACAGGCCCAACTATGGAAGAGGTCTATCGAAATCACGAAAACAATTTGTCAGCCGGCACTTCAAACGGACAGTCGGCCTTTGCACGTATTCGTGAACGACAAGCTGGAAACTATGATGCGGATCTGGATGGATACACTCGCGATGCAAACCGAGAAATCCAACAACAATTCCCTAGATTACCTAATCCAACATTAGTGATGTTCGTGTATTCACACCTTTCGACATCTTCCCGTTTGCCGGTACCGGGTTATTCGACAGCCTTTCCATTGTACGAACGTACTGAATACGCATTGCCTGGTGAAATGTAATGTTAAAGAGCTTATTTGCAAAAAGCACAGCATCTTCAGTTCCTCCACTCACTAAAGAGGATGTTCGTAAGGATTACAGTGAGCAACCATCATTTACTAACCTGCTCCCATGGAGAGAATACGATAGCGAGAACCAAGTATTTCTTCTTGAAGATGGAAAGGGGATTGGCGCGCTTTTTGAGATAGAGCCAGTAGGTGTAGAAGCCAAAACTGAAGATTACATTCTCGAAATTCAGGACAAGCTTCAAGCGACAATCACTGAAACAATTCCTGAAGACAACATTGCACCTTGGACATTACAGTTTTTTGTTCAAGATGAATTAAGTGTTCGTACACTTACCGATCAAATCAGAGAGTATGCACATCCACGTGCAGTTGATACACCATATACAAAACACTTTCTTAAAGTAATGGATGAGCATTTACGTCAGGTAGGCCAACCTAACGGTCTGTTCCATGATGAAGTTGTTACTGGCGGACGCTGGCAAGGTAAAAGACGCAAAGTGCGTATGTGCCTATATCGGTATTTCCCAGAAAACTACAAATCTGACTACGACAGAGATGTGCGTGAGCTTGGCAGAATTCGTAAACGTCTGATGACTCAGTTTACTGGCATTGGCGTGAAAACCAGAGTTGCTGGCGGTAAAGAGTTATATGAATGGATGCTGCGATGGTTAAATCCTAAACCAGTCTTAACGAAAGGTGATTGTGAAGAACTACTAAAAGCAGCTCCATATCCTGGTGATACAGATCTTGCTTATGGGTACGATCTAGCTGAACAATTATCTCTGTCACGTCCAAGCTCAGATGCCGAGAAAGGGATCTGGTATTTCGATGGAATGCCCCATACAGCCATAAGCGTTCAAGCTTTACGCCGCGTACCGAAAAACGGGGTATTCACCGCAGAGCGAAGCGCCGGTGAACATACTTTTGCTATGTTTGACCGGATGCCGGAAGGCACGGTCATGTCAATGAGCATTGAGATAAAGCCTCGTGACCAGGTGCTTAACCATCTTGGTCGCATTATGCGATCTGCTGTAGGTGACAATGCTGAAGCTGAACTTGCTCAGCAAGAAGCCAAAACTGCGCAACATGAGCTAGCGAAGAACAACACGCTTTATCCTGTTTATATCAGCTTCCTGACACGAGCAGACAATATTGAAAAGCTTGATGATGCGGTTTCTGTAATTGAGTCCCTGTTACTTAGTAATAACCTGCAACCGATTGCTGAAAATCAAGATCTGCTTAAGCAAGATATGTATATCCGCAGTCTGCCCATGAAGTTCGATAGCTTAATGGTACAAAAGAAGCAACGTCGCTCAAGATTGGTTTTCTCAAGACACATTGCATCTCTGCTTCCGGTCTATGGACGCTCAAAAGGCACAGACCATCCTGGCCTGAGTTATTTCAATCGTGGTGGTGAACCACTTCTAGTCGATCCATTTAACAAATACGATCGTAAAAAGAATGCACATGCCTTAATAATCGGTCCTACAGGGGCAGGTAAATCTGCGACCTTGGTAGACGCTGTAATGAAAATTACTGCCGTCCATCGACCACGAATATTCATTGTTGAAGCCGGTGACTCATTTGGACTTCTGGGTGAGTACATGATTAAGCATGGCTTAACCGTTAATCAAATATCAGTAACTCCTAGCGCGGATATTTCGCTCCCGCCATTTACTAATGCTATGAAACTTCTCGATCTGTCAGAAGATGAAATTGTGACAGATGAATATGGCGAGGAGGTCGACATTGAAGATGAGGATGAAGATCGCGATTACTTAGGTGAAATGGAACTGGCTGCTCGCGTCATGATTACCGGCGGAGAGAAAAAAGAAGATGATTTACTACATCGTGCTGACAGGCTGGTTATCAGAAAAGCTATTTATCGTGCTGCACAGACTGTCAAAGATGCTGGCCGTGACCATGTACTGACAGAAGATGTCGTTAAGGCCATGCGCCACACGGAAGACCTAGATCACAACAGGACGGCTCGTGCTATTGAAATGGCAGATGCTATGGAGCTGTACTGCAGTGGTATTGAAGGGAAACTTTTCAACAGACCAGGTACAGAGTGGCCTGATGTTGATATCACCATTTTCGATATGGGCATTCTCGCCCGCGAAGGCTATGAAGATAAGCTAACGGTTGCTTATATGAGCCTGATGAATCATGTCCACGCTTTAGTTGAGCGTGAACAGCATGAAGGCCGTCCAACACTGATGCTTACAGACGAAGGCCATATCATCACCAAGAATGCCATATTGGCACCTTACATCATCAAAATCGTAAAAATGTGGCGGAAGCTTGGCGCGTGGTTCTGGATCGCAACACAAAATCTTGCTGATTTCCCGGACGATAGCAGGCGAATGCTAACAATGCTTGAGTGGTGGATCTGTCTTGTGATGGAACGAGATGAAGTCAACCAGATTTCTCGTTTCAAAGATCTAACCAAAGAACAGGAGGCAAAGCTGCTGGCGGCACGTAAATCAGATCGGCAGTACACCGAGGGAGTCATTCTCACTGATATTCTCGATCCACTTTTTAGGGCTATCCCGCCAGCGATCGCTTTATCACTTGCCATGACCGAGCAACACGAAAAGGCTGAGCGCCGTGAAATCATGCAAGAAACAGGCTGTGATCGCGTAGGTGCAGCTGAAATAGTCGCTGAAAAAATCAAAGAAGCACGACGAAAACATAGCTTGGAGGCTACCAATGCATAAGCTCGCACTCATTGCAGTCACCTTGTTCACAACCACGGCTAATGCAAACCAACTTATCGTAGAGGCTTTCTACGATAAAGACACTCGGCTTCTGAATGTACAAATGGCAGAGAGAATTGCAAATGTTAAGGCATACGATCTTAGTGCTCCAGACCAGTTTGAAAAGCAATTGAGTGAAGGGCTTTCTTCCGATCCGACCTTAGCTCAAAAACAGGCCAAAGAGCGAATTGAGCAGCACGGCAATGAAATACAACATCAGTTGATGGCTGCCTACGAAGGCGCGCTTATAGCGATGAAATATGAAATCAAAAAAATACCTGCAATCGTATTTAATGGTGGGGAGTATGTCATTTATGGTGTGACTGACGTTAATAAAGCTATCAGCATGTATAAAAAGCAGGTGGCTCAATAATGAAAACCGTCTTTGCCGCTACCTTCGCAGCTATGTTTACTGTCTCAGCATATGCAGAAACCAAAACTATAAATACAGCAGATATTGTGGCTTCTGCAATGAGCGCGTCCTGCATCGACTACCGGCTGGTAGGGGTTTGCTTCTGGCTAAGGTGCTCGGGAAATAGCTGTGATGTTGAAACCTCACCCAAAATTGGTCATCACAACCCTGATCTAGTTGTTAGCGCTCATAACGGCATTGGCAATAATCCTTGGGAAGAAGCAAACGGCATCGTGGGCAGCGTTTCTCAATCAGCTGTCGGCTCACTTATCAATAAAGCCGCATCCATTTCAGCTGGTAGTAATCAAACAACTAAAGGAACGGACCTTAATACGCTCAAGTTTAAGTCAAGCGATGCTATTGGTCATCCAGTTACTTCCATTTCATTTAGTTACAGCTGCCCATCACAAGCTACAGCATTTAATCCTTATTTCGTATCTGGAACAGATTCTATTGCCTGGCGTCTCGGCATTCCTGAATCAGCCTATCCATCTGCACTAATTCCAGGAATAAGAGAGATTGGTAGCTTTCCAATCAACACATGGGGTTCTGTATATCCACGAAGCGGATTCATCAGCCAATCGTCAGATGCTAAAGCAGGTGCCGTAATAGCTCAGAGGGTAGGAGATATTGTTACGCGTTCAGGCCAGCCTCACGTATATCAGTCGTTATCTGGAACACCAGGTTACAACGGTCGCATATGGCCTCCAAGTGGCTTAGAAGAAAACACAGATAAAAATGGCAAGTGGCAAATGCTTGTTCCAGAAACATCTAAAAGCTGCACTGTATTTGGTGAGAACGACACTACCTCCTTAGCTGGTTGGGATGGTAATGGCAATAACGCTTCAACCGGCAACTATGCATGGACCCTTTGGCGTCCCTATCAATGCTGCGAACGAAAGGGACAGTTTTTCCTGTACAGCATCAACTTCATGTCATACCCATAAGGAACGCATTGTGAAACTGAAATATCTAGCTATTACTACCGCCTTAATATGCTCTGGTAATTCGTATGCTTATAACCTGCAGATACCTGATTCAAATGCAGCTTGGTATTACGGTGTTGGCGGTCAAAGGGCTATGACAGCCCCTGCATCACCTATAACTAACAGTATTATTCTCGGTGGATCACTAGACTGGGGTAGTGGCTTTAACTGTAGCGCATTCGACCCTACGCTTGGCATAGCAAATACATTAAACCAAGTTAAAAGCGGTGCTGACGCCATTCAACAACAGGTTACAGATGCTGCCACTGGTGCAATTGCTTCACTTCCATTACTGATGTTGCAGCGTGCGAATCCTGGCTTGTATGAGCTACTTATGAATAGCATGGCAAGGGCAGAGCAAGGGGTTCGTGTTTCTACTCAGAGCTGCCAACAAATGCAACAAACCATTTCTCAGGGTGGAAGCCCGTTTGAGGGCTGGATAGATATTTCCCGGACACAAGATTGGCAAGGCCAGATGGGAGGCGGTGGATACCGAACCGCTTCTGTAGATGTTGTCCAGGCACAGCAAAACGTAGAAAAAAACAATGGCGATAATGGTGTGACCTGGGTAGGTGGCACCAAAGCTGGTGGTCGAGGTCAGCGACCTATCGACATACCATCTGACATAGTGAAAGCGGGCTATAACCAATCTTTAAATCGTGATGCAAATTCAAACGCTATTGCACCTCAAAATGGCAGTAGAGTCAGTGAGCTTTGGGAGTCTCCTGAAGAATTGATGAGCTTTAGCCGTTCCCTACTTGGCGAAGAGAAGGTACGTACATATTCTGATCGACCAACAGAAACGATGCCAGCCCGTGGCATGTCCTTTGAAATCAATAAAGAGGTCGAGCGTTTAACGCCAATCTTCGATGATCTCATTAACGGTAATTTAGAAATGTCCGGTGATAATCTGCTGTCAATCTCTACTCCAAGCGTTGTTATTACTTCTGGGACTATTCAGGCTTTAAGAAAGCTGTCTCCTGCAGAACAAAACATTCTAAAAGGCCGTTTAATTCAGGAAGTAGCGACCGCTCGTGTCATTGAAATGTCATTAATGCTTCTCCGACTATTGTTCTCTGGCGCACAAGAACCAAACGTGTCACAAAACGGGCCGGCTCAGGAAGCAGCTCAAAAATACTCAGCACGCCTGCAGCAATCCATTGATGACACATTATTTGAGCATGAGATGAACAAGCGCCTTGCTGCTGCAACGTCACAAACAATTAAAGATGTTGAAGCCATGAAAGTACGTGTTGGAAACTCAACTAGCAACCCAACACCGCGCACCAATTTACCGAATGACACTATCAGTTCAGAGAATGACTAATGGCCATAATAAGTAGATCACGTCGTTTTCTTAAAAAGTCATTGCTGTGGTTAGCAGGTATTACTGTCGCTCTAATAGTTATTCTTGGACTGCTAAATGTAGCTGCACAGACACATCAAGAAGTGGCCTACTTTGTACAAACCATGAGTAGCTTTGAATCTGTAGCACGATATATACGATGGGGATTTCTTGGTGCAGTAATTATGTTCTGGGATCAGATTGCTGAATTGTATGGAAAAGCCAAAGGTTTTGATGATGTTCAAATACAAAGAGCCCAAGCAATGCGTTGGCGTGTAGCCGTATTTATAATCGCCTTCGAGTTTGTCGTAGTCGAAGCCGTACCAGCACGATTGATGAGTTAAACACTATGTCAACAGGTAGCTTTATTGAAATGTTTATGACCACTTTCGGGTGGCATTTATACGAGATCGTATGGGGGGTCATATCTAGTACTGGACTTGCTTATTTACCATTTTTTGCTGTAATCATTGACAATGTTGTTAAACCGATTGAGAGCCAGGAAGCCAAAGCAGCAGCCGTAACATCACTCAGACGTGTAGAGATAGATATAATCCGTTTGATTATCATGATGATGCTCGCTGTGTCACCGTATATGACTATTCAGTACGGTGCAATCAGTTACACAAAGGCATGCCAAACTGAATCAGGCACACCGGGCAGTACCGTGACTGCTGGAAACTCGGGAACTCGATTTGATGAGATATTTAAACCTAACTTACTAAATAATCAGGAAGCGAAAGTACCACCATGGTTTTATATCGTTATGTCAGTGTCGGGAGGTATTAACGATGCTGTTATAACTAGACTGCCTTGTGAGATTAACATGCGTCAGGTGGAATATGAACTATCTACTATTCTCATATCTGATCCACATCTTAAACGTCAAACACAACGCTTTGTGACGGAATGCTTTAAACCTGCGGTAGCTGATTTCTATAATAATCATAGAGAATTGCCCGACAGTATTGACGTTACAGACATAGCATGGCCGGGCTCTCAATATTTCAATAATAATTTCTACCAAACTGAATATGCAAAGCATCCTGTTTCTGGTTTTGAGTTTGACACAAATCGGCAGAGTGATAATGCACATGCAACTGCAAACCAAAACAACGTTACACCTCAAAATGGATATCCTAGCTGTCACGAATGGTGGAATGATAGTTCAGTAGGGATAAGGGAGGGGCTTTCAGAAGAATTCCCAGCTTCTATATGGGATAGATTTGGCACTATGGCATTCTCTTCGTCAGATGAACTAGAGAATGCAGCCATTCGCGAGATGCTAAGAAACGAAGGTAAATCTATTTATGATGGACTCAATGTTGGTGGTAGCACCACTATTGATATAGGTCTAGGTGATATTTTATCTATGTCTGCACTTGACCTTGCTGGAGATGTATTTGGAGGAACAGCAGGTACAGCAGGAGCAAAGGTTGCTGAAGTTCTCATACAGCCAGCAGTTTTTATGGTGAAACAGATGGCACCTTACATACAAGCAACAATGCTTATGGCGACGTACTTCTTACTCCCTTGGGTTTTACTGGTTGGTAACTACTCCTGGAGCACTATTAAGACTGCAACAATTACAATATTCGCAATTAAATTCTGGACTACTATATGGGCAGTTACAGACTTTTTAGATAGCAATCTTCAGCAGGTTATACTCGGCGCGCGTGATTCTAACTTTATTCATGAAATGCTCAGTCATCAAAACTGGATGCTTGACTCAATCATTGACCTATTAGTTTTAGCGCTCTACATGGCACTGCCTTACTACTTTCTATCTATTCTAGGGTGGGGTGGAGAGCGTGGCGCTAGCGCAGCTAGCTCTGCATCAACTGCAGCAGGCAATGAAGCTAAAGGTGCAGGTAATCAGGGTACAGAGATGGCTAAAAACGCGGTAACAAAATAATCAAAAATGGAGGCTCTAGTAAGGGCCTCCATTGATACGACGTGATTTATCTTCGTATGATTCATAACCATGATATCCGTAAGGTGAGCCACCATTGTAACGAGCTGACCTTGTGCTCGCAGCAAGACGTAGAAACCATGCGAAAGCCTTCCAAGCAAAAGATGCTGAGATGACGGTGGCAATAAGCAAATAATGAACTACGCGACCTTCAACTGATTCTCTGGCTCTTTGACGGCAATCTACACTCAGTAATGTCATTAATACCAACATAACTTGGAGAATTAATAATCCAACTGAAAACCAAGCCATACCTTTCAAAAGGTCTCTAGAAATCTCAGTATGTAGCAAGAAAGACCAGACAAAGGTTAATAACATGGTAACGATAGGCAAATATTTAACAAAGCCTCTTGCTTTGAACGGAATTGTTAGCTCATCTGCACCGCGAGTCACTTTAAAGTAAAGCATTGACAACCAGACTGATACAACGGCAAATCCAGCTGTAAAAATTATCGCTAAAAGAAGCATATCTATAATTGGCATTTTTAGGTCCTTTTTTGTTGTTCTCACCCGTGCATGGAGCAACTAAAAAGACATGTATGCCAAGGAAGATGCACCAAGATGTCCGTTTTAACTCAGGATGAACTTACATTAAGTCTATAACGCTTTTCTAATAGCGCAAGTAATGAGCGCACAATAAGTAAAAAGCTCTTAAACAAGTGTCTATCGGTTCATACTTTTGACTCATTGCAGCATGGCATCAGCTTGATTAGTGACGATTTAGCCGATATTATCATCCTATCTTTGTAGCTAATACATTAGCTGCGAGAAGTGTCGCAACCACTATACGTTGCGCTCAATTACATCCGTTCAATGACCGGTTGTAATCTAATAACCACGCTTCCAAGGAAGCGTGGATAGCATCAACCCATAAGGGGATTTATCTCTCCTTATGGGGGCGATCTTTCTCTATGGGTTGTATTTATCACTTTGAGGAGAAAGAAAGATGCAAGATATTATTCCTACGTTACTGGCGATTGCCTTTTTTGTTTTTTGCTACGACCAAAAAGTAATCGCCTCACTTCAACGACAAGGTAAATATGATCCCGACACACACCAAACGGTAATGTCGAGAATGTTTTTTGTGCCATTTAAGTTGTTGTTAAGTCGTAATCTCCCTGCCTTGTTGCAACCGTCACGGAACATAACTACTTGGAAGCCTGAAGGCGATTTGAGTGAGTTTAGTTACAACACGACCGTATGTATGAATAAGCTAGGGAAAAAAGTACGTCTTTCGCACTTTTTCGATGACAGCCAGCATGCCTGGTACAAAATCGAGAAAATTAATGGAAGTGGTATTCCGGTTGAATCTCCAAGATTTGAACCTGCATCGGTAACGTTCGATGTTAAAAAGCTACAATACCTGTAGACAAGCCAGCCTCACTTCATTGAAGTGAGGCTTTTTTTGCCTCACGGAAACATAACCGGCATCGATCAATATCCGGTTAAACCTACACATTTCTCGCACAACCATCTAAATTTGCCGAACTACTCTACGGAGAAATCCATGTTTGGCCGTCGAAAAACCACTTTACTAGCACCATCAACATCTATTCCTGCTGATGGAATCCCATTTCTTACTGCTAAAGACCTACTTGCCCCTCATTCATTGCTGATTAAAAAGATCCGCAATGATGCCGGTTGTACACGAGCATATTTTGATAGCTATTACTTGCCGGCAATAGAGCGTCTGGCAGAAATGCTTCAGCTTCGTCCGTTTGGTCATGAAGGGGAGTACGCAAAAAAGGGTGGCGCAATTGAAGTTGCTATTAAGCGTGTAGCATTGACCTTAAAGCTTCGACTGGGAACACTGCTGCCACTAAAATGTAAGCCAGAGGAAATATCACATCGAGGTGAGTGTTGGACATATGGCTTATTTGTTGCCGCACTCCTTCGAGACTTTGGTGGGCAAATGCTGGGTGTGAAGATCATTGGCTTTGCCAAAAATGATAAACCTGCCGGTGAGTGGCAGTGCTGGAAACACCGTATCGATGAATTCAATCATTATCGCATGAGAAAAGTACCAGGGATTACACGCTCACTGTCCTATACAAGCACCGTACTTCATATCAGGGATATTGTCCCCACAGAAGGCATTGAGTGGATATATGGTGACCATGAGCTTATGGACTGCATGTTAGATATTCTAGCGGGTGGCCATAAAATCCAAGACAATCCGTTGTACTCGATCATTGTCAGAGCCACATCTACTTTGCGTGATGAAATCTCTTTTGAAGCAGCACTGATCCAAGCCGAAAAGGCCAACAAACCTAGAGACAATCCGGCCCCATCAAGTGAGCAGATTGACAAAGAGACTGGTGAATTCATTAAAACCACGCCTGTTAAACCACAACAAGCAGCAAAAGAACCAGCTCCGAAACAAAGCAGTCACGCTCCAGTAGAGCCTATACCGTCAAATCAAATAGACTCCATGCCACCTGAGATGGAAGAACCACCACAGAATATTGATGATTATCCGCCAGAGCATGATGACGAAATCACTGCGAAAAACTTTGTGGCCAGACTCAAGGTGGATATTCAAAAGAAACGTATCACGTCTGAATATGCCAAGCAGGAAGGCAACACCATAAAAGTGAAATACCCCACTACATTCAGAAGCTACACGGACAGTCCTTCAGACCTTCTAAACGAGCTGCGTCTAATAGGTGCCATACAAGATGAGGGACCGATTAAAGGCATATCTACTGATAGAGTAATTGTACTCAAGGGGTAAATTGCCATCATTTCCGGTTAAGCGTAATATTGAATTACAGATTCTGCGTACTTGAGTATTCAAGTACCTGAAGTGCCACAGCTGCTTAAATGCTGTGCTCAATAGATGCTAACTTCGGTTAGTATCCTGCAAAATGTAACTGTTACTAAGGTGGCAGATTACCTCAACCCTGAAGGGAGAATGTTTCTCCTTTCAGGGGCGGCGTTCTCCCTTTTTTATTTGGAGAGTGCCTATGAGGCTTAACTTTAAATCGGTACAAGATGACATCAGGAAAATAGCTATTGCTGTATTTCTTGCTGCTTTGATTAGTGTGCTGGTCAATGACAAATGATTTAGCGATTTTATTTGGCCAATAATGTTTTCAGTATGTACCTGGCTCCTTGGTATAATTGAGGCACCATGTTCTGAAAAACCTAAAACGAAGGAGGAGGAAAAATGAACCTCACAATAGCTTCTGGCATCATTTTTCTTGTGTGCGCTATAGTGTTCTCGATTGCTTATTATCAGGAACACAAAAAGCACCGTAAAGACTAAAAACCCTATTAAGAGATTATTTCCACGGAGATAATAGAAAGCCCCTACCTTTGCAATAAGGTTGGGGCTTTTTTGTTTGGGACTGTCAAAACAATTCACCCACGCCGGCATCCGCGATGAGATCAAACTCATCCTTTTCGATACTGATATCTTTCTGGCCAGAAGGATGGGGCATCACATCTAACTCACCACCATTTAACTTTCCTAGTTGCACCAAACCTAAAAGCATAAGCTTTCGTGCTTGATATGCTCTTCCTCTGTCATTGAATTTAGACAGATATTCATAAAGCTCAGGATCTTCGACTCTTGGAATTTTCTGATTCATCCGAATTAGCTCAACCATTACGCTACCTCACGGTGATTCCGTGCATACCAAGCTTCACCAATCTTTTGAAAGCCAAGCACGTTTGCCAATACTGAATGCTCATCACAATGAACGTGATGTTTAGGTAGCAGTTTCTTAATGGGATCTAAAAAGATTCTGGCACCACCGCCTACCAAAATAATCTGATCGATGCTCCGACCGTCACCGACCTTATTTGAAATAGCGTCCACTGCTGGCATTATTTCAGTCAGTGCTGCCTGATGATATTTTGCTAAATCTACATCCTGGCCATACAGACGGAACCGGCCTTTACGAATCCCTTCATCAATATGAGAAATGTTGTCGTAATTGATAGAGAGGTCTTCGCTGATACCTTTGGCCACAGCTTTCAAATAAGCACTCATTCCGGTTGGGTGACTGCCACTTTTACCACTAATTTCTCTCAAGCCAGTTGATACAAGAAAATCGACTGTGAAAAAGCCTGGATCAATCAATAAATTTCTAGTGCTGCTCAATTCCTCTAGCAATTTTGCTTGTGATGCGTAGTGCAAAAACCCACCTAATGGTTGAGCTACCGCGTTAACCTTTTTGATTTGAACGTCACGATTTCCAACGCGATGAGAACCAACAAGCCGTTTTTCTAAAAGCGACCTTTTACTACTCATGAGATCAACTGGTAAACCCACAACCAATAAATCAATAACATCCACGTCCATTTGTGTAAGAGCACCATACATCAATGCCATGTAGTCTTCGGTCTCAATATAATTTTCATGCATGATGCGAACACCGCCTTCAAGTGCGGCATCAATGCCTGGCCCCACTTCATAGCGATTACCATTCACAACGACTTGGTAGATATCAGGACTTTCTTGAAAGCTATTCTTGTTAACACTGGGGCGGTTAACAATTGATGGAAAGTGATCTGCCTCAGCACGACCATTAACAATGTTACGAATGAATTTAGTATTGCCATAGCCTACGTCTACAGCACGAATTACAGGATTAATATTGTTCACCAGCGTTCCTCCACGGAAATACAGAAAAACGCGCACACAAAGGCATCTGGAGCCTTTAAGCAAGCACGCGATAGATTGAGTTTGAAATATGGCCTGAAGTAGGCCTTTTTTGATGCACACTTCCGTGGAAGTTATGCGCAGGAGCGTCAGATTTGACGGACAAATATAGATTACCTCGGGCGCACCTATAAAATCAACCCCTACAAGTCCTGCAGGACGCCTACAGGACACCTGAACATCTCATTTCCCACAATCTCCAAATTAAATTCAGAGATTTACAACACCAGAAGTCCTGCAGGACACCTACAGGACACCTGAAGTATTAGAAAATAAAATAATTGTCAGTTTTCTCAAAAACGCACCTAAGTTGCATTGGAAAAAATTGCCGTGGAGACTGAGGGGCAAAACCAGAGCAGAAACCACAGTCGAAACAAGACGATGCAGCTCAGATAAGAACTTTATTCCAGACTTTGAGAAAAAACCGATCTACAAAATCCTTGACAGACAAGGGGGTGTTGATCTGAAAATATGCCCAATCTTCAATAGGGCCCTCCGGGTCTGAAGAGAGCAGCAAGCCAACTGCATTAAAAATGGCTCTCTCTAAGCTACGTTCACCGAACGTTGCTCACTCAAAAAAAGACAAAAAGAGCTGTAAATATGCTGAAAACGCATGTTGACGGATTTCTATGTCTAAAAATCATTACGGACACGGTATTAATCGGATTGCTACGGCGGTCACTGTCCAACAAGTAGGGCTGTCTCTATGGAGACACGCATCAATCGAAGTACAGCGAACTACGGTTTGACTGTAAACCATACGAAACCACAAAAAGATTGGCCATAAACCTGATGTAAACAAAGTCTGTTGTCGGAGCAGCGTTTTACTAGGGCGGACATAACGTGATCGAGCATCCTGCTGGCGGGGATTATTGGGAACAAATTCAATCACGATCGTATTTTTGTGTGTATCAAAAACCAACCGAACACCATGTAAATCTGTGACAGAGATGAACTAGGTGGCTGGCTATCATCAAAGATTCTGTAAAGGAGTAGGTCGACCATCTACTAGTGCTTTGCAGTGATAGCAGCGTCATGTCGGGTCTGAACAAAACCTTCCATGAAAGATATAACTCACGTTTAAGAATTAGCCGCAGTTAAGAGCTGCACCTGATGAGAGTTCCCTATCGTATGGGTATTGATTGATAACTACTGATGATTTTAACGAGTGACTAGAGAGGAAAAACTGCTTATGAAAAATTGATTAAAACTGGAGATTAAAAAAATGGGAAAACCATTAGATAAACCATTTCAACCGCCGTTGACTGTGACGGAGGGGGACTATGTATTTGCTGCACCTGAAATGCGAGGTCGCCTGAACAGGCACGGTAAACCTTGGACGGTGAGAACCATCTTTGTTTACAACGTACAGCACGTTCTTTATCGACACAATGCAACGCATTCCAAACGTCAAAAGCCTGTAGCAGAAAAAACAAAGGCAAATAGATTTAATGAAATCCGTTCTATGGCGCAGACACTGCATGACCTGGGGTATCGGATTACATTGCCAACCCATATTCGTCAGAAGCACGTAAAAGCCCTGACACATTTCTGGGAAGCCAGGGAAGACCTGAAGCCCGCCTCTGTAGTCCAAAAAGTTTCTATTTTGAGAGTCTTTTTGGGGTGGATGGGCAAAGAGGCTGTGATTAAAGGCTTATCTGATGAAGAGCTATTTACCAAGCCAGAATTAATGAAACGTCAATATGTAGCTACAGAAGATAAAAGCTGGGATGACAAGTTCGACATTAACGACGTAATCCAAAAAGTTGAAGAAGACTGCAAATATTGCGGTAGACAACTGAAGCTAGCGCATCTGTTTGGACTACGAGCCAAAGAATCCATGCTGTTCAGGCCAAACCTGGATTATGACCGTGAAGGTCAGTTCATCCATGTTCGACGTGGCACCAAAGGTGGTCGGCCTAGAACATTACCTGTTGAATCAGCAGAACAACGTCAATACCTGGAAGAGCTGCAAAGTTACTGCTACGACACTAACGAATCAATGATTCCCAGACGTTCAGACCCAAAGCGTTGGATCAAACACTATTACCGGATCATGAATAGAAATGGAATTTCGCGGGAAACGGGTATTACACCGCACGGCCTGAGACACGGTTACGCACAGAGACTGTATGAACGAACCACCGGCCACCCTGCAGCAGTGAAAGATGTGCCAAAGCTGGCACAGGAAATCGACAAGATAGAAGAAAGGATCGCCAGGCTCATGGTTTCTGAAAACCTTGGCCACAGTCGTGAATCCATTTCAAGTGCTTATATCGGAAGTGATGATTAACCCGCTACCACTAATATTCGGTTGATTATTGCCGGTTAATTTTAAGTTGGTAGCCTTCACCCAGCTACAAGGAGGCAAACTTGCTGGACTACAACTCTTTGGATAATGTACTTCAGTTAATTTTATTCTCTGGTGATGCTGACAACCACAGTACCACCAGCATTGATGTTTTGAATAGACTTAGCGACTAAGGCAGTCCGGACACCGGTGTATGTGCCGTAGAACTTGATTTATTAGCGCTTGAAGCTAAACGTGATGTTGCATTGATCAAGCAAGACCTTTTAGAGCTTATCAACAAAAAGGTCATTCAAAAGCAGCAGTCACTTGAACAAGCCATCATCACATTACATGAAAGATTTACCGAGCAAGTCGAGCATAGATTATGAGCAGTATGTTAAAAACCAAAACCGGCATCATTGATGCGAGCTTTAATGAGCCATTGTTCAAGCTTGATATCAGACAAGAGAACACGTTAATTCATTTTGAACCGAGTTTTAGTGGGTCTGTATATCTCATTTCAGGCAGCTTTTTGATGGAAACGGCTGATTCTGTTGCTGAGGCCATTACAATTTCCAAGCGGTATCAAAAGGCGGCGAGACTCTGCAATAAACCAGTGGAGCTGATTCTAACTGATAGCTCATTTCAGACATCTGGCCAACCAATAGGTGTATGGCAACTCCTGGGCATCAAATAAGCGTTAATCTGAAGACTAAAAGCTTGTTTGCCTAAGACGTAATATGATTTTAAATTGAACGACAATAGAAAATTAATTAAGATGCAGACTAGATTAAAACACTCAAATAACTATGGGTATCCGGATTAACTGGTTGAAGGGGCACTGAAACCCATCCAAATGCATAGTCCTGCCAGAAGGTTGATAGATCGACGCCGAAGTTCTGCTCGGGATCGGGCAGGCCCATGTTGTAGGTCATGGTAGCCCTGCCCAGGAAGGGGTATTGCTTGGTCTGCGGCGCCTTCTTCTTGTGCTTGGTGGTATATAGCATCCGGGCCCGCATCACTTCGAATGAGTAGCCCCGGCCATCGCGGTTCTTGTCCTTGGCCAGCCGATTGATCGACTCCGTGAAGGCGTTGGTGATCGGGATGTCGGTCTCGAAGTAGGTGAGCATCTCCTCACGCCATTCGCTGACGGCGCTGACAAGATCCTTCCAGACTTTCTTCTGTCCCTGCGGGATGTCGTCAATCCAGGCAGCCAGTGCCTTCTCGGCATCACGCCGGGTGGCACAGTCCCAGATGTGGTAGAACCGCTCCTTGTGCTCGTAGGCTGCCAGGAGCTGGGGGAAGGTCCCTGTCCATGTTTCCATGATGAGATGCTCGCGGTCTGAAACGTCGTGAGCCCGCTTCAGCAGGATCTTCCGGTCACCCTTGAGGGTTCGTCGCTGGTTGGCCGTCAGCTCCTTCCTGAGCCCCTTGCGGATCTTTTCCAGGGCTTCGTTGGCCATACGCACAACATGGAACTTATCGACCACGATGCGGGCCTGTGGCAGCACCGCCTGGACGGCACGGCGGTAGGGCTTCCACATATCCATACTGACGATCTCGACCTTGTCACGCTCGGTCATGCTCATGAGCCGCTTCGTCACCGCGTCCTGCTGACGACCGGGCAACAGGTCCAACAGGGTGCGCTCCTCCAAGTTGGTCAGGATGCAGCGGTAGCGGCGGTTCAGGTACAGCTCGTCGATACCCAGGCAGCGGGGTGTCTCGAAGCGGTGCCAAATCGCCAGGAACTCAGCCTTCTTCTTGAAGATGTCGCGTATGGTCTTCTCATCGAGGCCCGTGGTATCGGCTACATAGGCGTAGGGGTGATTGAAAGCCTTTTTTTCAACGTAGCTGTATAGCCGGCGAGTCATGCGATGGTCATCCGCCATGTCCGGGAGCGCGGGCCGAAACGTCTTGCCGCAGGCCCGGCACGTGTAACGGCGACGTACTACCCAGAGGGTAACCCGTTTGCCATGAATGTGGAGGTCCCGATAGGCGACATCACGCTTTCCAAACCTGACGAACTCACCTTCTACGCCGCATTCCTCGCAAGCAATAGGAGTTTTAGCTTCCACTTGGAAATGATAGTCATGCTCACTCTCTTTAAT
The DNA here is from genome assembly GCF_002375415.1 of Methylophaga sp. UBA3613. Taxonomy (NCBI): domain Bacteria; kingdom Pseudomonadati; phylum Pseudomonadota; class Gammaproteobacteria; order Thiotrichales; family Piscirickettsiaceae; genus Methylophaga; species Methylophaga sp. UBA3613. Next base: position 31,555 of record NZ_DFLS01000012.1, read on the forward strand.
ATTCCAAACGTCATACTTGTTAAGTTGCAACACATTGACAGGTAGACTAGTCATAAAAATTTCTTAAGTCGTTTCTCCAGAGGCTCTCAGCCCCTTGCGAGAATCTTGGCCGCAATAGGTGAGGTAATCATTTGAATCACTGCAAAAAACGTGGCTGGAATCGCTATTTCTGATGGCAGGCCGGATGCGGCTACAAAGGCAGCAGCAATGCTGAATTCCTTTTTGCTCACGGTAAATAGATATGTGATTACCTCTTTGCGATCAGTGGTTAGCAATCGTGCAGCCATTCCTACTAAGTAGCCAATCAGGTTTAGACATAGGGCCGCTCCAGCAATTACAAAAGCGTACCAACCATAACCAATGATTGTTTCTGCGTTCGGACCTACCACAGCGAGAAGTATCAGGAGATATATAATTGAACCAAGCCCCGCATAAGCTGAATCATGCCTTGCAAAAAATTTCGGAAATCCTGTACGCAAGCTCACACCCAAGACGGTAGGAATGAGGACAATCAGCACCAATTCGAGGATAATCGAGCCAAGAGGAACCTCCAGTTGTATGCCTGTCAGCGATAAAAACAAGAAAGGAACTATAAACGGAGATAACGCCGTGTTGACTGCATTAAAAACGGCAGCTAGCGCTACATTGCCTCTCGCCATCAACACTAGAAGAGGAGAGGAAACATCCGTTGGCAGGGTGCCAAGCAAGGTTTGGCCAGCAGCCAGCGGGCCGCTCCCAAAAAATAGGCGGCCAGTCAGCCATCCGGCGATCGACATTGGTCCATAGACCAGACCCAGTGCCAAAAACTGTCTTGATGGCTTACGAAGTACTAGCCGTACATCGTGCGCATCGAAGGTCAAGCTGATAACGAGCATCAGCAACGCCAGTAATAACCCAATAGAGGGCTCAAGGAATATTCCTGTTTCAGGGATTATTAATCCCATTCCAGCGACAACAATGACGAACCACACAAGATGGGATTCAACGAAAGAAATTAATCGGATCATTTTTTTAAGTTCACATTTTCAGTTGATGTAGGTCGTCCTTCGCACTTGGAAAACAGCTCAATGGCTTTATCACAGTAGGCACAGTGACCCTGACAGCAGTCGTGCATTAGAAACGCAACGAGATCAGACAGTGCTGGGAAAATAGCGCTGTAAATGATTGAGCGTCCCTCTCGTCGCTTTTCGACGAGGCCAGCATGTTCAAGCTGGCTGAGGTGAAAAGAGAGCCGAGACGATGGCACACCGCCGAGCGAGCTTCCTATCTCACCCGCCGCCAATCCATTGGCTCCTGTTACCACCAGTAACCGGATAATACGAAGTCTTGTCTCTTGAGAAATTGCCGCAAAGGCATTAATCGCTTGGACTTCTTTCATTTCAATAACTCAACACATATTGAGATAATGAAATCTACCTGCTGGAAGAATACTTGGTCAAGTGGGATCCCAAGAGTTAGCTCTATGCTATTCATCTACTCAAGTGAAAATTGCGAGGCCAGTGAGGCTAATCCTCCCTATAGGCGTGTCATCAACCAAGTAATCCGCTGTGTTAAGCGATTGGCTGCGACCTTATGGGTCGAGCCAATCAACCAAAAAATCCGGATAGCCATAATTATTTTAATTTCAAAAAAAGCTCCTTTAAAGAGATGATTATTTATGTAGAAGCTTTTCGATAGTGCAGGTATATCCCTTGATTCACCTAAAACAAACCTCACCAAAGTTCTATTTAAGTGGACTAGCATCCCTTAACATCCCATCCCCATCAGGTTCTGGTGATTGGCATTTTCAAAGCGTTTTTTCAGAAAATGGATATACGCGTGGTTTCTATGCTGGTATTGGTGCTGAAGTAAATACCATTAGCTTATATGAAAGTAATGGCATTGAGGAATGCGGCCAGGTTTTAAAGAACCTAGGTATTGTCTTTGATGGGGATAAAGCATATGCAGCTACTCATCCGAGAGCAATTGCTGATTTAATAGCTGATAGTTTGCTTAGAGACAAACAGGCAAGCTTTATCGTTCTGGATGATTGGCTCAACGATAGCCAAGACCTGCTCCAACTCAATCTACTTTTAGACAAACTGTCCAATAATCTTACAGCAGCTCAACTCAGACTATTAGAATCTTGGAAAAACAGAGAGTCACAGCGCTACCTAAAGGATTTGTGATATTGATAATAACCTTAATTTATCCTATTCGCTTTAATGCTTTCTTATAAACTAAGTTTTTATTACGCTTACCAACAGTAATTACATCGATGGTGATGGTTTCATCAACAACCGTATAGACCAGTCGATAACCATCATCTCTAAGCTTTATCTTGTATGAATCTTTCATTCCAACAAGCTTCGCCGACGGTACCCGAGGGTTTTCACGCCGATCTTTCAACTTTTTTGCGAGCTTCTTTCTGATCCCCGCATCAAGCTTGTCCCATTCCTTCTTGGAGTCTTCAGTAAATCTTAAACTATAGGTCATCCCAATCCACTTCTATACGAGGCTGTTGCTCCCTCGCACGCACAAGGGCAGCAAGTTCTGCATCTTCCAGCCGCTCAATCATTGCCTCATACGCTTCCGCGGGAACCGCATAAAACACCGCTTTGTTCCTGTTTAAAACAGCAACAGTTTCCCCATCTGATTCGTCGACAACAACCATCGGATTACGCTTAAGCTCTGTAATACCAATAGTCACTGAAGACAAGACGGCACTTACCTTTCTCATCTCCGCTACTCCTCTTCCTGACTACGCTTATCACACCAGCCTAGTCAGTCCATCATGGTTTTTTGCTCCTTAACTGATCAGGCTTCCTTGACCAAACCAGCTACCCTCTCTTAGTTCAATATAGCACACTTAAATGACCATATAAAGATGCTTTATGTATTGGTAATATTCATAACCACTATCCCTATAAAAGAACATTTTATGCCCTATACAGGGTGGGGCTTTTTTAGTTATGTTTAGATTAACTCCGCGTCAAATTCACCTACATACCGATAAACTATACCCAGCATCTTTTGCTCCACTGGAACAACCACTCCTTCATCCACCAGCACATGAAACACTTCTTTCCATTCTTCCAGTTCATCTGGCTTAGCCCAAACCATCACACCAAAAAAAGTGAATGTCTCTGTAAGACACTCATTATTTAAATGTTCTATTAACGTTTTTCTCGACATAGTTAAATCCCTGTAACGCCTGATTCCAAGGCATAGATAAAGCCATTTTCCTTGCGAGACATCCAAGACGCTTTATCTGCAATGAACGAACGCTCACCGATAGCGAAGTGAATACAGCTGCTGCTGCGTTTAGTGATTTTTGGCTTCCCTGGCACCTTCATAACAACACTGGCTTTGGGATGCTCACCGGCAGGGGAGAAGGTAATCACTCGCTTGATAATGGTAATCGGCACATTCTTCTTAACTGGTTTACTGTCTTTTCCTGGCTCACCTGCAGCTGCAATTTCAATACACTTCTGCATAGCATCAATGAGGTTGTCACGTGCTATATGGGCAGTGAACGTTCCATCGCCATTATCGACACCTGGGGCGTAACCACCACCGTATTGGGTGGAGTCGTGTATCGAGATAGATGGATTGCTGATCAACACATATTTACCTGTGTCCAAGGGGGACGTGCTGGCGGGTGTAAAGCTAAATTGTTCTTCAAGTTCTTTCATTAATTCTCCACTAACTCACTATGGCTGAATACCAGATTTAAGGTTATCCCAGCTTTGTGATCACGCAAGTATGAACAGGAGGCCAAGAGATGCTGTAAAAAGCGGATTATGTTATTATTAAGTCATTGATTCTGCGTACTTGATTACTCAAGTACCTGAAGTGCCACAGCTGCTTTAACGCTGTGCTCAACGGATACTGACTACGGTTGGTATCTTACATAATGTTGCTGCTTCTACGGACGCAGTTAACCTCAACCCTGAAGGGAGAATTCCCTTCAGGGGGCATTCTCCCTTTTTTATTTTCGGAGAATGTCTATGAGGAAAGACGCAGGTGAAGCTTCCATTAAGGTAGGCACCAATGTCATTACTGCAGGTTTCATCGGGTTAGCATTTGCTAATAGTGGTGAATCACTGGCTAGCGCTTTCATTGCTATATTGTTGGGAGGCGTTTTGATTTACTATGGTATTAAGTTTAGAGACGGAGGAAATGAATGATGACTATTTTAGAATACATAAAGCCGGAATTAGTAATAGGTGCTGTTCTAATTTTAGCGTTTTTCATTTGCCTTGGTAACTATGCAACCAGAGTAGATGAGAAGCGTAAGCACAAAGACAAACATAGTGACAGAACCGCATAAGAGCTAATTCCTACTGGGATTTAGTAAAGCCTCTACCTTCTTCGGGTAGGGGCTTTTTTATTAGCAAGTAATAGCTCCAGCTATCATAAAATGCTGTACTCAAGGCATATCAAGGCTTTTAAGGAATATCTTGGATTAAAGGATTTAGAATGAGAGAAAGCAACCCTGAAATCATTTATCGATATCAAGCATTCAATGCCCTTTCCCTTGATGCCTTATGCCATGACCAGCTATATTTTTCCGATCCTACAAATTTTAATGACCCACTGGACTGTAATCCAGCTGTAGAGCGAGACTCAGATAGAGAAACATTAAGACAAATACTAAGCTCATTAATACAGAAAAGAGTCGAAAAAGAAGTAACAAACTCTCTTCAAGCAACCAATCTCACCGATAAAATTAGTAACTCACGTGCTAAAGAACAAGCACAGCAGTCATCCGAAAATGAACTAAGAAGGATTGAGCATTACGCTACTAATCCGGACTACACTTGCTCGGTTGAAGAGGCGGAATGTGGGATGTTTCACCATGGAATACATAGCGAACTTTTAAAGCAAAATAACCGTGGTATATGCTGCTTTTCAGCTGAGTACTCTAACCCCATACTCTGGAGTCATTATGGTGACCAGCATAAAGGGTTTTGTGTGGGTTATTCATTAAATAGAAACCCTGAACCATCACTTCATAAAGTGCTTTATGGAGGTGCAAGAACAATCAAGACCAGTCTAATTGCTAAAGCAGTTTTACATCATGATATACAAGCTCAGAAAGCCTTAGATCAAAACACACTCTTACGTAAAGCTGAACCTTGGCAATATGAACAAGAGTGGCGATTAATAGGAGAAGTAGGCATACAAGATTCTCCTCTATGTTTAGTGGAAATTATCTTTGGTCTACGATGCTCGTTATCTGTCATTCATGCTGTTATGAATGCACTTAAACCCCGTGACATTTCGTTTTATCAAATGAGCTTAATAGGGGATAGCTTTGAACTAAGACGCTCGGATATAGAAGACTGCGGCCAATTACCTTTAACAGCTCGTTCAGGAATTGAAATATTCGGACCTTGTGATGATTAATTAGTCTCAATTACGGCCAGTATATGCCAGGCAAATAAAGACTAGAAAATGATTAAAAGAAAATGGTTTGGTGGGATTGAAAGGAATCTGAGCTTTGTTAATGAAGTCTCTGCTGGAATTGGTCTGGTCACTGGCTATGTCCTGTTTGGACTTTATTGGCTTAGTACACCTATTACGACAGTAGAAGTGACCACACAGACAGTAGCTTATGAAGAAAGAGTTATTGGTTATATTCCAGAGCCAACAAGGCTTGAAAGCATCTCTGATCTGGGTTCTTTAAATCGTACAGTCCCGGTGACCGCTAAATTCCCGATTCTAAATGAACAGGGTAGACCCGCTTTGAGTGAAGAGGTTGTCACTTTTGAGGGTAAAGGCACACCCATGATCTATGTTGAGCAAAAAGAAATTGTGATACCTAAACTCGCATCAGATGATGTCAAACTGGTATCTCCACACAGCTCTAGTAACTATGCCAGGTTCTACCTGGAAACGATTCTACAAGGCACTGGCTATTATTATGAAGATAAGCGGGTAGCATTTGATGGAGCCATGTCAGCAGATATATTTGCTGTAAGGATCGGAACCTTGTTTGCTCTACTCTCATTAGTGCTGCTAATGATTAAGGTTAAGGCGATATCTCGCTCAGTTAACTTTCTCAAGAGCCTCATGGAACCTGATAAAAGCCCAGATACTCTCGATGAAGCATCAATGAGTGAGCATTATGAAGATGCCAAAAAGTTTAAAAAACAATATGAAATGACGAAACGATCAAGAGAGGCAGAATACTTTGAGAGGATAGGCGAATCAGCTGAAGTTGCCTATGCAAACATACTGATCTTTATTGACAAAGCAGAGTTGTTTCTAAGAACGGAACAAGATAATAACGAATATGTTGTGTGCAGAGATAAATCGGTTTATATAGACCCGCCTGTTTACTGTGATATCCCGACTGTTGACCGTAAAACCTATATGGGAATCACAGCAGATCCACTGGATGTGAAGAGATGTACATTGGAAGAAGCAGAATTCTTTGCAAACTATCTTAAAAACGTAGAGGGTGCCTTATCCATTGAGCCAGTGAGACTGGTTAAAGCTATTCGTAATGCACTTAGAATAAATCTTATACTTCGTAAGAAATTAGAATTCTATTTAAGGAATAAAGGGATAATCTGATTTTAAGAACGGGTCTGCTTAATTCTAGGATCAATGGGATAAGGTATAGGCCCAATAATATTGAGCTTGTTTAAATTTGGATGATAAGGATTGATGATGTAGTTTGGTGTATCGCTAACGATAGTGCTTGGCACCTGTAGAATAAGAGAATCTGCTTGTTTTACCCACTGATCACCGATTACTTTAGTCGATTCCGCTGCTGGGTCACTCTGCCAATCTTCAGGCAAACTATCGAGCGAAAGCTCTAATACAAGACTTTGATCGAAGCTTACCTCAAACAATGAATAGTGCTCTAACAGTCTTTCAGATTCAACATGAACAACAACTTCTAAGATTGCCAAAGACTGAGTACCAGCTGTGTAAACTATTGGAGTCCCAATAGAATTCCATCTTCCTCCAAACTTTCTAGAACCTTCTCCAGTAAATGCTGCAGGAACTTTAATACCGTTGATCACCTCTGTTTTTGAAGCTAATTGATTTTGAATAATTCGGACAGCAGTAATGTCTGTCATGAAAAGACACCATGCTCAATTCTACCCAGTAAGTCTTTAACCTCTTTCGCTCCTAATTCTGTATCAGCCAGTTTCAGAGGCGTTTCACCTCCCAATGCTTTTTTGGGAGTTTTGAGCCAATGCTGTGCATCTTCATTACTATGCAGCACTTCGGTTGCTCTAGCCATGAGATCAGCAAGTCGGTAAACGCGTTCCGTTTCATCGGCGTGAAGCACACCTTCACGCTTTCTTCTGGTAAATGTTCTTGCTGAAATATTGACTATCTCATTCATTTCATTCACGCCAATGCTTAGTCTATCGGCCAGTGCATATAGCGAAGAAACTGCTACACCTCGTCTTATTTGCTGAATAAGTTGCAGTTTATTATTGGTAGAAAATCCAACACTTATCATTATTTCTTCGGGAGTTGGCAGTGGCGTTGAGTATTTTGTAACATGAGCAGGCTTAACTCTTCTCCCAGCTTTAGGCTTCATTTCAATTTCAATATATTTTTCTGACATAAATTTCCCCTTTGGCTGTATGCCATCTGGCCTATATTATAGCGCCATATGGCAAATGGTGAAATATTTAGATGACATAGAGCTACATAGCATTCCCTGATCGTCGTTGCTGGACACATTAAAATAATTAATCTGGTGAATCATTAGTTTGACGAAACTATCTGGATCGTCCACTGGAATTTGTTTGATACTTGATTTAAAAGCTGTTGATGTAAGTAGTTAAGCCCAATACAGCCCAAAATAATTGGCAAAAGAGCTAAGGATAATTGTTTAGCCCCTCTAGGATACCAACCTAGAACAAATACAATCCCTAGGGGCTCTACCCCGATTTTGCGGACACTTCAAAGAAGCCTGATAATGGGCAAAAGGAATGTTTATGTCGAAGAGAAGAAAATACAGTCCAGAGTTCAAACGTGGTGCTGTTGAATAAACCCGGCAGCCAGGTTTAGCTGTGCCCAGATTGCTCAAAAACTGAGGCTTGCTCCAAATCTGCTAACGAGATGGCGACGTGAAGCAGATCAGAATGGCCAGCAGGCCTTTAATGGTACAGGTAGTCCCAGAGATGAAGAAGTTGCCCTTCTTAAACGTGAACTGGCGCGAGTGAAGAAGGAACGGTATTTTTTACGCGAAGCGGCGACGTTCTTTGCCAGGGAGTCGTCCTGAAGTATCAGGCGATCCAACGGTGTCGCGTCGAGTTTCCCGTACGCTTAATGTGTCGTTGTCTGGAGGTTTCCGCTAGCGGTTATTACGGCTGGGAAGCACGTTTACCGAGTGACCGACAGAATGATAACAATCGATTGCTGACGCGCATTCGTGAACTTCATACATATAGTGGCGGTATTTTGGGTGCACCGCGAATGCATGAAGATCTGACAATTGAAGGTGAAACAGCCAGCAAAAATCGGGTTGCACGTTTAATGACGGTTGCCGGACTTCAGGGATGGCCGAGAAAAAAGAAACGTGGACAGAAGAAACCGCCATTATTAACACCGCCTGGTGTTAATAATTTGTTGGAGCGAGACTTCATGGCTCTGGAACCAGAGACTAAGTGGGTCACCGACATCACTGAAATCAAAACAGGCGAAGGCAAGCTATATTTGTGTGTTGTACTCGATCTGTTCAGCAAGCTGGTGATTGGCTGGTCAATGCATCACCGGCAAGATCGACAGATGGTATTACGCGCCGTTGAAATGGCTGTTTGGCAACGCCAGGGAAGTGGGCCTGTTATTTTACATTCTGATAGAGGCAGTCTATTCAGAAGCGGCGATTACCAGCGATTGCTTAGTAAAAATACATTGATGAGTGCGGTCGGTCATTGTGGCGATAATGCTGCCTGTGAAGGCTTTTTTGGTGTACTCAAAAGAGAACGGACAAACCGAATGCGTTACCCAACCTTGGATTCTGCCAAAGCTGATTTATTTGACTATATTGAGCGTTTTCATAATCCTCGGATGAGACGAAGAGTTGCTAAGTACGATATGAAGTTATCAACCGTTTTTAAACCGTCCGTGGAAACGAGGTAGAACCCGAATTACATACTGCAATGTCTTGGGGACGCATTTGTGCTTAAACACTGACCACTATGAACAATTAAAGCTATTGCCAATATTCATAAAATTAAGGTGAACCATGTTTAACATATTGATGCATCGCACATATCGGCACCTGTTTTTCGCACAGGTTGTTGCCTTGTTGGGAACCGGCTTGGCAACTGTTGCACTTACTCTTATGGCGTTTGATCTGGCCGGTAATGATGCCGGCCAGGTGCTGGGCACGGCAATGGCCATCAAGATGATCGCTTATGTATTGATCGCACCGCTTGCTTCGGCGTTAGCGGAAAGCGTCCCACGCCGGGCGATGCTGGTGTCGTTGGATATTGTTCGTGCTGTAACAGCGCTTGCATTGCCTTTTGTTACCGAAGTCTGGGAGGTGTATGTGCTGATCGCAGTACTTCAATCTGCTTCTGCAGCATTTACCCCAACCTTTCAGTCGATTATCCCGGATACGCTTCCGGATGAAGATGATTACACCAAGGCTCTATCGCTGTCCCGCCTTGCATATGATTTGGAAAACCTCATTAGCCCGGTTCTGGCAGCAGTTTTCTTGCTGGTTACAAGTTGGCATGGGCTATTCTCGGGAACCGTTATTGGCTTCATCGCCTCAGCGTTGCTTGTAGTCTCTGTAGCTATTCCATCAGGTGTCAAACCGGAGAAGCATCGCAGCGTTTATGAGCGTGCCCGGCGCGGATTCAAAATCTTTGCTGCAACGCCCCGGTTAAAGGGACTAATGGCGTTAAACTTTGTTGTCAGCTTGGCCGGTGCCATGGTGATCGTTAACACTGTGGTACTGGTGAAGGGCCACTTCGGCCTGACAGATCAGCATACGGCAATGGCCTTTGCGGCATTTGGTGGAGGTTCAATGTTGGCGGCGTTGACTTTACCTGCTTTGCTCAAGCGATGGCAGGATCGTCGGGTCATGTTAACGGGAGCGGGTATCCTCATTTCAGGAATGCTTTTGGCCATCGCTATAGACAGCTTTGAATGGCTGATCCCGGTCTGGGCTTTGCTTGGCATTGGCTCTTCGGCTGTACAGACACCCGTCGGCAGATTGTTAATAAAATCATCCATTGGGGTGGACCGACCCGCACTTTTTGCTGCCCAGTTCTCCTTATCCCATGCCGGTTGGCTCGTTGCCTATCCGCTGGCTGGCTGGCTTGGATCGATTGCCGGTTTGAAGATAACTTTGGTTGTGCTTGCCAGCCTTGCATTGATTGCGCTCATTTCAGCAATCAGGTTATGGCCATTAAATGACTCTAAAAAGTTCATACATAGACATGATGATCTAGCTGATAACCACCCGCACATAGCATTATCTGGGCGACAGCATATTCATCATTATGTAATAGACAATCTGCATCCTAAATAGCCATGTCAACCCAGTGTCCGTTTTAAAATGGAGCTATTACAGTAAGTTTCTAAAACTTTCATAAGAAGGATATTAGCCGATGATACTTTCTGAAAGAAAATGAGCGGAGAAACCTAGTCAATGTTTCGATTGAAGGATTATCCAGTCGTACCAGTACTCTTTTCCCAGATTTAGTAAAGCGAATGGCGTTGGAAACTAGGTTAGATATTGCTCTGCGCAATATGGCTTTATCGCCATGAATTGGTCATGCTTGACCAGCTATGGTTAGTGCGACTTTGTGGTCTTCTGCTAGCGCTTCAAAAAAACCAAACAACGCTTTGACTTCATCGGATAAATCCAGCGGTGTTTGTTCCAGCTTGACTAAACCGTGTTCGCTTTTTGCTAACCACAACATATCATTAACCATTTTTGCCAAACGTTCTTGTTCTTCCAAATTTGAGTACAACAATTCACGGTATTCTTCGAGTGTTCTGGATTTGCCTAAGCCAACCTGTCTGTGTCTGGGTGATGAGATTAGTCAGAGGTGTTCGTAGCTCATGTGCAATATCAGCTGAAAAATGTGATAGCTGATTAAAGCTATCCTCAAGTCGACCTATCATGTGGTTGAATGAAGACACCAAGTCCTGTAATTCCGATGGGACAAAAGAGGGGGTCAAGGGTACAGCTCGGCACAAAGTTAAGGCAGTACATGCCGCTTACACCCAGTTAATAGTCGGCACTGAACAATCCTTTTAGTCTAGCTCGGGTGGGTTTTATCACTGACAAAACAATCCATATCACATTGATATTAATTAGAATGATGAATATTTATTAACTATTTCATTGCGAAAATAGTCAGTTGTTCAGTCGTAGTTCAGTTTCTTTATGATAAAAATGTCTTCAACAATAAAAAGAAATTTGAAATCAACTAGAGAGGTTCTTTCTAATGAACATTATCAAAACAACAACTGCTGTTATCTTAGGTGCTTCAGCACTTTTTTCTTCCGCTGCAATGGCAGAAGTTCATGAGGTACAAGCTGTGGGGCTGGCATTTAAACCTTTAGTTTTGAAAGTCCAGCCAGGTGACCAAGTTTCATGGACAAAAATGACCATTCACAATGTTAATACTGAATTTACATCAAATGATGGTGTGAAACAATATATTCCTGAAGGTGCAGAAGGATTTACGTCAAAAATTGGAGAAAACTTCACCAGTGATCCACTTACTGTTGAGGGGGTTTATTTGTATAAATGCGATCCGCACTGGGGTGCCGGTATGGGTGGCGTAGTTATCGTTGGCGAAGCAACTAACTTACAAAAAATCGTTGACGAAGACCCTAGTGGTGCATTAGGTCGTCTTGTTAGAAAAACGCAAAAAGCTGTTAAATAAAACAATCTTAATTAATATTTACTAAATAATCTCTAGTATTTATTGAAAAATCATTAAATAACAAAAAAATTAACGGCTAAATAATAAAACAAGCCCCTGATGGCTTTTAGTCACCGGGGGTTTTTAACTTTAATTTTGCCAGCCAGCTTTGAACGGCAATGTTCTATAGAGTGTAACCCCTATAATCCTCTCCCGTATTAACTCACGTCAAATGTTATTATTTTCATGTTTTCTATGTTGAAAACCTAGTAACCATATGATTAAGTTGAATTTTAATATCCACACTTAATGTTAAGTACAGATTACACCAAGAACACAGATTCATCTAACATTGCTGTAAAAGTAGAGGTGCAAATCCACCACCCGGTGTACGTAAGTTGGTAGCTTGACCTCGATAAAGTCTTGCTGCAGCAAGTAATAACTCCCCTCGGTAGGTATACAATCGCACATCAACCTTAAGCATTTCACGTTCGTTATCAACCATCACAACACGTTCTGAGGGTGGCACATAGGCCTGTGCAACATAATCACTTTCAAGAATACGTGCAAAGGTGCTTTTAGTCAGCTTGCTGCCACGATAGACACCCTTACTGCCATGGCCAGCCACCGGTTTAAAAAACCACTGTCGCCGTTGCAGCCAAAGCGATTGCTCATCATATGCATTAACCTGAATGGTGTGGGGAATACCCTTTTTTAAAAGTTCAGCATTTTCAGCGCTTAACCCCCAATCTATCAGGTTATGTTGATCTGACAGTAAGACCAGATTTCGCTTATCAGCCAATAGAGCGTGCGTATAGGGATTCGGGGTGATAACGGCACCACCTTCTAACCATGCAGAGCGCAAAGCGGCATGTTCAGGTGCATCTAGTCCAAAATCGACCAGACGGTTGTATACCAAATCGATTTTCTGTTTATTACCATACAAGACTCCTGATTCGTATTTGAGATCCTTTGGGGAGAGTATGACGGCATCAATGCCATGTTGGATGAAAAGCCCTTGCGCGAGTTTGAACTCCGGATAGAGATGTTGTTCTTCTGGTGCATCGTCGATGATTGCAATTCGGTCAGGTTGACCGCTACCTCGCTGGCTTTGCCATTCACTTATAAATTGCGTAATGACCGCTTCATCGAAATCTTTAGCCCAAGATGCCTGTGCACTGCCGCTACAACATTTTAGTTGGGCACGAGTCAGAATGGCATTAAGAAAAGCGCCACCGGCATTGGTGTTGATTTCGATAAGACGAGGGCCATCTTCACTCAGGTGGAAATCATAGCCCATAAAAGCGCCTACTGGACCGGGATTATGCCGTGCACTCTCAGGTGCCCAAGACATGACCTGTTGCTGATATTCTGTAAGTGATGCAGCGGATTCGATTGCCTTAACAATCGCCTGCATTTGTTCAAGATCAGAACTTGGAACAAAAATCGCGGCTTTTGAGAAGAATTGGCGCATGCCTGAATTAGGCAGGATGCCTTCAGCGTTAACGCCCAATTGGTTGTTGAGATCGCGAATAATCGCTGACCAATCTAGAGTAACGCAGGTACAGTGCTGGTTTAGCCGTTGTGATCTTGTCTGCTCTTGAGAACTATCGATTTTTTTCATTGATTCTCCTCTATCGGAAAACATTATTAATGCCATCGGTTAGCTTTAATCTTATATGTTTAGTTTGATTAAAGACCGTTATTGCTATCTTTACCAGTCTGCTTAAAGCTCCTTTGTTGGACGTCCTATAAAGTTTAATAGGATGATCATTCTGCCTGAGGCTTCCATAATCCTTGTTATAAGCAAAGGAAATCGTGAACACAAAAGAATAATTAACAAAGGCTGGCAAGGCAGAATATAGTTCGTATGCTCTACAAACGGTAAAAAAATGCCACTCCAATAAGTACAAGTGTTGAAGCTTTATCTAGTATCTGAAATTGTTAATCACATTATATTTAATGTCGCTGATAGGAATAACCACCGACATATCCCAACCATCATGGAATATCTTTAATCGTCGTAGGTAAATAGATGATGAATGCAGTCTTATCGCTTTTAGATGTGACTTCTAAACGGCCACTATGGGCCTCGATGATTGAACGAACAATGGCGAGACCAAGTCCCGCCCCCTCACTTTGTCTTGCCCTGGACGGGTCGACTCGATAGAAACGGTCAAAGAGATTTGGCAAGTGTTCGGCGGGAATTGCGCTCCCCGGATTTTCAACAGTCAATGAAACCTCATGGTCTGAAGGATTATCCAGTCGTACCAGTACTGTTTCCCCAGATTTAGTAAAGCGAATGGCGTTAGAAAGTAGGTTAGAAATTGCTCTGCGCAACATGGCTTTATCGCCCAGAATGAGGTGAGCGTGGCCTTCCTTGGTGAGTGCGATTTTTTTGTCTTCTGCCAAAGCTTCAAAAAAACCGAATAATTCTCTTACTTCATCGGATAAGTCCAGCGGTGTTTGTTCAAGTTTGATTAAGCCGTGGTCACTTTTTGCTAACCACAACATATCATTAATCATCTTTGCCAAACGTTCTTGTTCTTCCAAATTTGAGTACAACAATTCACGGTATTCTTCGAGTGTTCTGGACTTGCCTAAGCCAACCTGTGTCTGGGTGATGAGATTAGTCAGAGGTGTTCGTAGCTCATGTGCAATATCAGCTGAAAAATGTGATAGCTGATTAAAGCTATCCTCAAGTCGACCTATCATGTGGTTGAATGAAGACACCAAGTCCTGTAATTCAGATGGGACAAAAGATGGGGCAAGTCGCATATCTAGACGATCTGCTTGTATGTCACCCATTTTGTTCGAAAGTCTTCTTATTGGTGCATGCGCTTTGTGAACGCCATACCAAGCAGCCAACAGGGTAACGGCCCATGTAAGGACCATTATTAACCATAGAGTTAGACGAAATTTATGGAGAAATTGAAGGTGAAAGCCAATATCGATGGCAGTAATAACCAAGTAGTTATGACCCCCTATCGTATTGTGCGTGAGGACACCCCGAAATGTCTTATCGTCCGCATGCCAGACTTGTAGGTCACCGGCACTAATTTCTGTAACTTGGCGAAGGCTGTCTTTCACTACTGAAAGGTTTGCGCCGGCACTTTCGAAAACCACCTTACCTTGTTGATTACGTACTTGATAATAGACGCCATGATGTCCAGAGACAGCACCGAACAGTGCTTTACTAAGTTGTAAATTGTTGTCGTTATTATTTCGCAATACGTCTATGACAGCCTTATTAATAACGGCAACTTCTTCTGCATCCTGTTCGGCAAAATGGCGTTCGACCACATTCAGTACAAGGTTGCCAATTAAAAGTAAGCTTAATCCTACAGATGCGCCAACAAAACACATTACCCTTGCGGCGAGCGAAAGGGGTTTTTGATTATAAGGCTTCATCGACGGGCTCTACGTCAAGTTTGTAACCCATACCGCGAACCGTATGGATAAGTTTCGGTTCAAAATCGTCATCAACTTTGGCACGCAGGCGGCGTATCGCCACATCTATCACGTTGGTGTCAGAGTCAAAATTCATGTCCCATACCTGAGAGGCAATCAAAGAGCGTGGTAGAACCTCACCTTGGCGACGTGCCAATAACTCTAAAAGACAAAACTCTTTGTGGCTAAGATTTATTTTTTTACCTGCTCGCGTAACGCGATGCTTAGGTAAATCTAAAGTCAGATCAGCTACTTTAAGAAGCTCAGAAAAAGTTGAGGGAATGCCTCGGCGCAATAATGTTCTTATCCTTGCTAGAAGTTCGGCAAAGGCAAAGGGCTTAACTAAATAGTCATCGGCGCCTAATTCTAGGCCTTTAACGCGATCATCCACCGTGTCACGAGCCGTAAGGAATAGTACCGGCGTTTGGCATTCTGCTTCACGTAACGACTGCAAGATGCGCCACCCGTCAACATCCGGCAACATAACATCCAGAACGATCAAGTCAAACGCTTCTGTCATTGCCAAATGATGACCATCTAGGCCATTTCGAACAAGATTGACCTGAAACCCGGCTTCGCTTAGTCCTTTTTGTAAGTAGTCGCCTGTTTTGACCTCATCCTCCACTAACAATAATCGCATAGATGGATACCCCCTTGAACAACATTCTAATTAGTTTATTAGGTGAATAACGACTACAGGATTACACAAGGATTACGTTTTTGTAATGTTTTGGTCATCCGGATGACAGGGACGAAAAGTTAATCTTTCACAAAATTGTTGTATTGGAGTGTTGACATTGAAGTTACCTATAAATCCTATATCTACTTTTAATCCAACGCGCCGGCGATTCGTACATGGCATAGCCGCTGGTGGTGTGCTGGCAAGCTTCCCAGGCTTATTGTACGCTATGGACAATTCGAAGCAGCTTGCCTACAGAGGTACTGCTCCAGTCTTAACTGGCCAAACTATTGAGTTGGTTGTCGACCAATCACCTGTTAATTTCACTGGTGTCACGCGTATGGCAACAACAATTAATGGCTCCATTCCGGCGCCGACCCTGCGATTACGTGAGGGTGATGAGGTCACCATCCGGGTAATAAACCGACTCAAAGTAGCTACCTCCATTCATTGGCATGGGATTATCCTGCCGTATCAAATGGATGGTGTGCCCGGTATTAGCTTCCAGGGCATAGAACCGGGTGAGACGTTCGTTTACCAATTCAAACTTCAACAAAGTGGCACCTATTGGTATCACTCGCATAGCGGTTTTCAGGAAATGACCGGTATGTATGGTGCATTAATAATTGAACCGCGTGAGGGTCAATCTCTTGTTGAACAAAGCCATCTAGACGCGGACCGTGACTACGTGATGCAGCTGTCTGATTGGACGGACGAAGATCCCATGGCAGTTTTTTCGAAACTGAAGGTTGAGAGCGATGTGTATAACTATAATCAGCCTACCGTGCCATCCTTTTTTAGTGATGTCTCAAAGCTGGGATTGATGGGCGCATTTGAAAAACGACAAATGTGGAACCAAATGCGAATGAACCCGACCGATCTGGCCGATTTATCCTCTGCGACGTTAACTTATCTGATGAATGGCACAACGCCGGCGGGCAACTGGACGGGACTGTTCCAACCCGGTGAGCGGGTCAGGCTGCGATTCATTAATGGCGCCAGTAATACATTTTATGATGTCCGTATTCCTGGTCTGAAAATGACGGTCGTTCAGACCGACGGTCAGAACGTACAACCGGTTAGTGTCGATGAGTTCCGCTTTGGTCCCGGCGAGACTTACGATGTCATGGTTGCGCCACAAAATGACGCGCATACCATCTTTGCGCAGAGTATGGATCGCACCGGTTATGCTCGGGGGACGCTGGCCATACATGAAGGACTAACTGATGATATTCCGGCGCTGGACCCGGTTAAGTGGCTTACGATGTCCGATATGATGGGTAAGATGAACCATGGCAGTGGTCATGGTTCTGAGCAGAGCACCATGAATCCCTCTGAGATGAATCACAGTGATATGGCGATGGATCATAGCCAGCATGGCATGAGTCAGAATCCATTGGCGACACCTTCACAAAAAGTGAACCACGCTCGCAGTGAATATGGCCCATCCGTAGATATGCGGGTTGATATGCCGAATACGAATCTGAATGATCCAGGTGTTGGCTTGAGAGACAATGGCCGGCGGGTACTCACTTTGTCAGATCTTCGTTCCGTGGACGGTGTTCTTAATGATACACGGGTGCCAATCCGCGAATTCGAACTGCACCTTACCGGTAATATGGAGCGATACAGCTGGTCTTTTGATGGGCTGGAATTTGGTAAAAGTACACCGGTACACTTGCCTCACAATGAACGTATACGAATCATTCTGCAAAATGACACCATGATGACGCATCCCATGCATTTGCACGGCATGTGGAGTGATCTCGAAGATGACCAAGGCAATATGCTGGTACGCCGGCACACCATACCGGTGCAACCTGCACAACGCATCAGTTTTCTGACAACACCTCATGATCTGGGGCGTTGGGCTTGGCATTGCCACTTATTATTTCATATGGATGCGGGCATGTTCCGCGAAGTGGTGGTGTCATGAAAAATCATTGCCGTTCATATGCGTTGAAGCAGAT
Organism: Methylophaga sp. UBA3613; assembly: GCF_002375415.1. Lineage (NCBI taxonomy): Bacteria > Pseudomonadati > Pseudomonadota > Gammaproteobacteria > Thiotrichales > Piscirickettsiaceae > Methylophaga > Methylophaga sp. UBA3613. The sequence goes on from NZ_DFLS01000012.1 coordinate 49,503, forward strand.
TATCTTTGCGTGTTCATTGTCTTTAGCCACTGGACCGGTCTGGGCGCAATCCGATGATTCTCACCAAGACCATGATGCAACTAAGCAAACGACATCTGAGCATGCAAATCATGGAGCTGACACTGAAACGGGGATGCAGAATGAAACTGGCAATATGCAAGAAATGGATCATTCAAGCATGGCAATGGATGACATGGAAAGCATGGATCATTCTGGTATGCAAATGGGTAGTGACCAAGCGCCGCCAGACGCACGGGATCCGCATGCTTATTCAGGTGGTTTTACCCTGACTGAAGGTCCGTACTCGTTGTCAGAAAAACGCCTTTTGAAATTAGCAGATGAACATTATTTCTGGGCAATTTTAGGTGACCGCTTAGAATATGATGCGAGCAGCGACACTGCAATATTTGACCTCCAGGGCTGGTATGGAACTACCTACAATCGATTTACAGCCAAACTTGAAGGCGATGTGGTCGACGGTACGCTTGAGGAGAGTCAGTCAGATCTGCTGTGGAGTCATGCAATCAGCACCTTTTTTGACACGCAACTGGGCGTTCGGCTTGACCATTATGATGAAGGCAAAAACCGTGAATGGGTTGCCTTCGGTATTCAGGGGATTGCTCCCTACTGGTTTGAACTCGATTTGACTGCTTATTTGGGGGACAGTGGGCGTACGGCATTGTCGCTAGAAGCGGAATATGAATTTCTTCTTACGCAACGCTTGATTTTACAACCCCGGGCTGAACTCACGGCCTATGGCAAGGATGATGACGTTAATGGCTTAGGAAGCGGTTTATCAGATGCCTCAATAGGCCTGAGACTCCGCTATGAATTCACGCGACAATTTGCTCCCTATGTGGGTGTCGAATGGAGCGAGCAGTTTGGGGATACCGCTGACTTCTCAAGAGCAAACGGAGAAGATACCAGTGACACACGCTACGTGGTTGGTCTCAGATTCTGGTTTTAATCAAATTATTCATAAATTTATCACGACCTAGGAGTCGACTCATGAAACGTCAATTTTTGTCATATTTTGTTGCCTTGCCAGCATTAATGTTGGCTCTATCTGCTCAAGCTCATAGCCCTGAAGAGCATATTAACAAGGGACAAGCACCTAACTGTGCAGCCATGAAAGATATGGATCATTCTAAAATAGATATGAATGATCCAGTCATGCAAGCCATGATGCAGAAATGCATGCCTCAAGATGAAGCAGCGTCTGAAGACGGTCATCCTAGCCATGATATGGAGGCAGATGCGTATAAACCTGCTGAGCATCAACATTAATTACAGCTGGCTGTTATAACGGAGTGATTAATATGTCATCTTTAAAGTTCTTGAAATGCTTTATGTGTATTGCATTTGTATCAGGTATGGTGGTATTGGCTGGATTAGGATTCATTTATTCAGGCTATTACCCAATGGGGGCAGACATTAAGCACACAAAGCTTACATACTGGGCATTAGAAACCCTACGCGAACGCTCCATCAGTCGGGCTGCTCATAATATTGAGGTGCCAGCCGAACTTGATATACCAGCGCGATTACTTCGTGGTGGTTCAGATTATGCTGCTATGTGTGCAGGGTGTCATCTTGTGCCAGACAAAATGAATTCAGATTTCACTTTGGGACTGTATCCTGAACCACCTAATTTGACGTTGAATCATTCAGGGCATGATGAGCCAAAAATAGTCCAAGCCAGAGAATATTTTTGGATTATTAAACACGGCATTAAGGGCTCTGGAATGCCAGCCTGGGGGCCGGGCCATACTGATGAACAGATATGGAACCTAGTCGCTTTCTTGCAGCGACTTCCTGAATTGTCCCCCGAGCAATACCAGATTCTTACGGCTCAGGGATCTTCAAGTTCCCGTAATCATTGACGGTAGTGTGCAATACAGGCTTACGTTTGAGTTAAATCCAATTTTGTTAGGAGACGAATTCCATGGCAAATTCAGTTGAAGAGAATCGTAGACGTTTTATTAAATCTGCCATTGGGACAGCTTCAGCCCTTGTTTTAGCCAAAATGGCGCCGGCATGGGCTTATCCACTGGGTCGAAGCTATGGTGATGTTATTCATGCGCAGAATGTGGTCGATCTGCATATTCGCCGTGAAGATATGAATGTTGCTGGACGGATTGCTAGACCGATAACTATCAACGGTAGTATGCCCGGACCACTTATTAGGCTGAAAGAAGGACAACGAGCCAAGTTACATGTTAGTAATGCGTTGGATGAGTCTACGTCTATCCATTGGCATGGAATCATTCTGCCAGAAAATATGGATGGCGTGCCTGGCGTCAGTTTTCCTGGGATCAAGGCTGGAGAGTCATATCATTACGAATATGATGTTCAGCAAAGTGGTACTTACTGGTATCACAGCCACTCGGGATTGCAGGAACAGTTAGGTCATTTTGGGCCACTTGTAATTGACCCAGCGGATGGTGATATTGGCGCAGATCGGGAACATGTGATTATCCTGAGTGATTGGACCTTTGAAGATCCAGACGAGGTGTTCCGAAATCTCAAGGTAGCCGAGGGTTATTACAACTACCAGCAGCGAACCTTGGGTGACACTTTCGACGATATTCGTCGACAAGGGCTTGCGAAAACATGGCAAGAGCGGTCCATGTGGAACGAAATGCGCATGAGCGCGCGCGATCTTCTGGATGTGACCGGCTCTACCTATACCTATCTGATGAATGGTCGCGATAATTCGACTAACTGGACGGCACTTTACAAGCCAGGAGAAAAAATTCGTTTAAGAATCATTAATGGCTCTGCCATGTCGTTCTTTGATTTTCGCATTCCGGGTCTCGAGATGACGGTGGTCTCTGCAGACGGCCAGCCTATCAAGCCTGTTACGGTAGATGAATTTCGAATTGGGGTGGCTGAGACATACGATGTCATTGTAACGCCGAAAAACGATCGTCCTTATACGCTTTTTGCGGAAAGCATGGATCGTAGTGGTTATGTGCGTGGTACGCTCGCGACAGAATTAGGGCAGGAAGCGCCTGTGCCTGAATTGCGACCGGTACCAGAGCGAGGGATGGCGGCCATGGGGATGAGCCATGAAATGGGTGGGATGGACATGATAACCACCAATGAAGATCAACTTGGGATGGATGACCATCAAGAAATGTCCGGGGGCCATGGTGGGCATAAGGCTGCGACGCAACAGCGACCTTCGGCGCCAGATCTTGGCATTGAACATGCGCCAGGTGGTCATGGTCCCGGTGCTGCCATGATTGCTAGAAACCCAGTCAGCCGTCTAAATGAGCCGGGTATTGGCCTCGAGAATGTCGACCATCGAGTTCTGGTCTATGGCGACCTTATTGGGGCTCATCCCTGGCCCGATGATAGAGAGCCGGAGCGTGACATCGAGCTGCATCTTACCGGTAATATGGAAAAATATATGTGGTCTTTTGATGGTGTGAAATACACTGAGGTCAATGGACCAGTGGAGTTTCATCATGGTGAGCGTCTGCGTTTGATAATGGTAAACGACACGATGATGGATCATCCGATTCATCTGCATGGCATGTGGATGGAACTTGAAAATGGCCAATATCCCCGTCCTCGAAAGCACACTATAAGCCTCAAACCAAGTGAGGTCGTTTCATTGCAAATCAGTGCCGATGCACCCGGCAGTTGGGCTTTCCATTGTCACCTCCTTTATCACATGAAGGCGGGGATGTTTCGAGTTGTCAGGGTCAGCTAAGGAGATGATATGAACAAACTTACAATCATGACAATGCTCGTTTTTACAGGAATGAGCACCACGGTCTCTGCCGATCACGCTGAGGATCACTGGCCCGAACCCATTAAGTCTTACCGAACCGGGCAGGTTTTATTTGATCGGCTGGAATTCACCCGTACAGACAATAATGAGAACCTAATCGTCTGGGATATGTTGGCTTGGTATGGAAGCGACAGAAATCGAGTCTATTTCAAAAGTGAAGGTAAAAACCAGCAAAACGACGGTGAGCCTACGGAGCTTGAGCGCACAGAGATGCTTGCCAGTCGGTTGATCGCGCCATTTTGGGAAATACAGGGCGGCGTCGGACTTCGTGGTTCAATGGCATCGGATGTAGATCGTGAACACTATTTAGTATTTAGCCTGTTTGGCATGGCTCCCTATCGATTTGAAATGGATAATTCACTTACCATTAATGAGGATGGCGACATAGCAGCATCACTTGAAGCCGAATACGACATACGCCTCAGTCAAGTTTCGTACTTACAGCCACGCGTGGAAGTTTCTGCTGGACTCACAGATGCCCAAGCGTTCGATCGCCCCAGTGGATTCAACGATGTTCGAATAGGATTGCGTTATCGCTATGAAATCTCTAGAGAGTTTGCGCCTTACATAGGTGTTTATTGGAGCCGGGCCTTAGGTCAAAAGGCTAACCAAATCGCTGATGACCGGGGTGATAAAATCGAAACAGGTTTTGTTGCCGGGGTTCGGATGTGGTTTTAATTAAAATCGCAAAATTAGCAAGACTGAAGAGGGAGAGTTAATGGCTAACAAAGAGGACAGATCAACGCATTATAAAGAGGGAAGCCTCACTTTAGCAGGAACAGTTATGCTCGGTACCGGGGTGATGATTGGTGCTGGTATCTTTGCGCTCACCGGGCAAATGGCGCAGATGACAGGTGTTTTATTTCCTTTAGCGTTTCTAGCCGCCGCAGTAATCGTTAGTTTTAGTGCCTATTCGTACATAAAAATTTCTAACGCTTATCCCTCTGCAGGTGGCATTGGCATGTATTTGCATAAAGCTTATGGAGACAGATTGCCAACAGGATTTAATACTTTGCTGATGTATTTTTCAATGGTGATCGCCCAGAGCTTTCTCGCGCGCACATTTGGTTCTTATACCATGCAACTTTTTGGTGGGGACAAGACCGGCATGATGGTACCCATTCTCGGGGTGTCACTTATTCTGGCAGCCTTTATGATTAATCTATCAGGTAATCGATTGATCCAAGGCGTCGCCTCTTTTATTGGTGTTTTGAAAATCGTGGGCATCCTTGCTATCGGCGTGGTGGGGGTTTGGATCGCCGATAGCATTTCAGTCGATTTCACAAGCCCAGGAGAAGCAGGGACTTTCAGTAACTTTCTTGGCGCAACAGCACTCGGGATATTAGCGTTTAAGGGCTTTACCACCATTACCAACAGCGGTTCGGAGGTAAAAGATCCTAAACGAAACGTGGGTCGTGCCATCGTTATTTCCATCGCTGCTTGTGTGGTGATTTATAGCTTGGTCGGTTTTGCTGTGGCAAGCAATTTGTCGCTGGCTGAAATCATCAAAACTCAGGACTATTCTCTTGCTGCAGCAGCGCGCCCTGCATTGGGTGAATATGGTGTGTGGTTTACGGTCGCTATTGCCATGATGGCGACTGCCGGAGGTATTCTAGCCAGCATTTTTGCAGTCTCAAGAATGCTGGCAATGCTGACAGAAATGAAACTGGTGCCGCATCGTCATTTCGGCATGCCCGGTAGTATTCAAAAGCACACGTTGGTTTACACTGTGATTCTGGGACTGATCCTGACAGCATTTTTTGATTTGTCCCGGATTGCCGCGCTTGGTATCGTGTTTTACCTGATTATGGACATTGCCATTCATTGGGGCGTTCTTCGCTATCTGCGTGAAGACATAAAAGCTAATCGATGGGTGCCAGCGACAGCCATTCTGCTGGATTTACTGGCATTGGGTGGTTTTGTCTGGGTTAAGCTGAATACTGATCCGTTTGTGATTGGTGTGGCGGTTGTTACGATGATTGTTATCGCAGTTGCTGAGCAGATTTTCCTGAAAAGATCCGCTGCATCCGAGCAGCCCGGTAATCAGGAATCCCATCATCACCATTAATGACAATATTTGACGTGGAGGGCAGTACCATGATGACTAATAATATGTGGGCAGGGCATTGGCTTTGGATGTTGATGTTCGCAATCGTTGTTGTGATCCCTGTCTGGCGAATTTGTCAGCGCACGGGTTATCCGGGTTGGTTGGGTGTTCAAATACTTATTCCAATCGCCAATCTTGTATTACTCTATTTTATTGCGTTTTCGAGCTGGACTACAGACAAAATGAGAAACCAAGATGACTGAACATCAACATGTCCATAGACATGGCAACCAAGTTCACGAAGAGCATAAGGTCAAAGATCCTGTCTGCGGCATGTCCGTGGAGCCTCAAACTGCACAGCACCAAAGTCAGCATGATGATCAAACCTGGTATTTTTGCTCTTCACGCTGTAAATCCAAGTTTGACGAAAACCCAGAAGAATACCTCGATGATAAGCAAAAGACGCAAGCCCCGGTAACGCCGGGCACTATGTACACTTGTCCGATGCACCCCGAAATCCGCCAGCCAAAGCCTGGCGATTGTCCCATTTGTGGTATGGGATTGGAACCTGAGCAAGTCAGTTTGAATGATGGACCTTCTGAAGAACTAAGGGATATGACCCGCCGATTCTGGATCGGTTTGATACTGGCATTGCCAGTGTTGATACTAGAAATGGGAGGGCATCTGACCGGGCTTGATCATATCGTGCCGCCTCAAATGTCCAATTGGATTCAATTAGTTCTGGCAACACCAGTAGTCGTTTGGTGCGGTTGGCCTTTCTTCGTCAGGGGATGGAAATCTATAGTGAGCCGAAACCTGAACATGTTTACGCTGATTTCCATCGGTACTGGCGTGGCGCTTATCTACAGTCTGGTGGCAACCCTGATGCCGCAGATTTTCCCTGATGCCTTCCGTCAGGCGGATGGTTCTGTTGCTGTATATTTCGAGGCAGCTGCAGTGATCGTGGTATTGGTATTGCTCGGGCAGGTACTGGAATTGAGAGCGCGGGAGAAGACTTCAGGCGCTATTAAGGCTTTACTTGATCTGGCACCCGCGACAGCCAGGAAGTTGGACGATAACGGTGGTGAGTCCGATGTATCGCTTGACGAGGTCAAGGTTGGTGATCGCCTTCGGGTACGTCCGGGGGACAAGGTACCATTGGATGGTGAGGTGCTTGAGGGTAACTCCAATGTCGATGAGTCGCTGGTGACGGGTGAGCCATTGGCGGTCAGTAAGACGTCTGGCGATCAAGTCATCGGTGGCAGTATTAATCAGCAAGGCAGCTTTATTATGCGAGCCGACAAGGTTGGCCGGGATACTATGCTGTCTCAGATTGTACAAATGGTGGCTAACGCACAGCGGAGTCGCGCACCTATCCAGGGACTGGCAGACAAAGTGGCGGGTTGGTTTGTCCCGGTCGTCATCGTCATAGCCGTTATCGCCTTTATCGTTTGGTCATTTTTCGGTCCAGCGCCGCCGATGGCTTTTGGGCTGATTGCAGCGGTTAGCGTATTAATTATTGCCTGCCCGTGTGCGCTCGGCTTGGCAACGCCCATGTCGATCATGGTGGGTGTCGGTCGGGGTGCTCAAAGCGGTGTGTTGATCCGGGATGCCGAAGCCCTAGAGCGTATGGAAAAGATCGATACTGTTGTAGTAGATAAAACCGGCACACTGACTGAAGGCAAACCACAGGTCACCAAGCTAGTCACAGCTAATGGACTCAGCGAAGCAGACCTGATGCGTTATGCAGGAGGCCTCGAAAAAGGCAGTGAGCATCCGTTGGCCCATGCTATTTTGGAAAAAGCCAGGGTAATGAATCTTAAGCTGCCCGATGCCGAAGATTTTGATTCCCCTAACGGTAAAGGGGTCACCGGTTCGATTGATGGCCAGCGGGTTTTATTGGGTAATCGTATGCTTATGGAGGCAGAAGCAGTTGATACTGCAGACTTTGAAAATGAAGCTGATACGCTTCGCAGGGATGGGGCTACCGTGATTTTTGCAGCAGTGGCTGGCAAAGTCGCTGGCTTACTTGCTATTGCTGATCCGGTTAAAGAAACCACTCAAGCGGCTATTTTGGCGCTGCAAAAAGAGGGTATACGCGTTGTTATGCTGACCGGTGATAATCGTACCTCGGCTGAAGCAGTTGCCCGTAAGCTGAATATTGATGAAGTAGAAGCAGAAGTCCTGCCGGAAGATAAAGGCAAGATTATTCAGCGCCTGAAAGACGAAGGCCGGATTGTGGTGATGGCTGGCGACGGGGTAAATGATGCACCTGCCCTGGCAACGGCCGATGTTGGTATTGCCATGGGCACTGGCACCGATGTGGCTATTGAAAGTGCCGGTATTACGTTGCTACGCGGTGACTTGATGGGCATTGTCGAAGCCCGCCGGTTATCATTAGCGACTATGCGCAATATCAGACAAAATCTGTTTTTTGCTTTTATTTACAACACTGCCGGGGTGCCGATTGCCGCTGGGATTTTATATCCGTTTTTTGGCATACTGCTGTCACCAATCTTTGCAGCGGCTGCTATGTCACTTTCATCTGTAAGCGTCATCACGAATGCGCTGAGGTTGCGGCTTGTTAAATTATAAAAAATAGCTCAGATTGGTTTTTATGACCAGTTATTGCTCGAAACTTAAATTAAAGTCTTTAGGTCAAACTTGCTTTCAAAATATATAAAAGTATCATTGCAACAATGCGCATAGTAAGTCTTTTACTGCTTTGTTTTTCGTTGGTTTTCGCCAATGTTAGCTATGCGCAGAGCCATGAGATGAATTGCCCTATGGAGCAAGGCGACAGCATGAGTAATATGGATCATGCCGATATGCCAGACTGCTGTAATGATGCCGCGACGGCCGCTAAAACAGGCGAATCCTGTAAAGCAGATCAAGATTGCAGCATCTCTAATGTAGTTCTCTTTTTCTCTGTTCCATCATGGAACTTCGTTTCCACTGATAGGCTTTTGGCACGAGCGAGTATACCGTTTGTGCCTACCTTGGCGCCTACTGATCTCTGGCGCCCGCCAACCTTAAGCTGATCCCATTATTCCCGTAGTGTTTCAAGCTGCAACTTAATTCCATGCTTGAAACATTTGCGTTGCATTTGCTGCAACGCCATTGAATTCATCGGATCCAGCTTATGTCAAACCTATTTATCAGAGCCATTGTGCTCAAAAGTTATTCGCCACCAATCTGGCGAATTCACTGGCTAGGCTTTATTGCATTATTGACTGCCAGTTTTGCAACTGCAGTCATGGCGCAACCACAAGTTTCATCTGAGCCACTAAGCCTTGAGAATGCATTGCAACTTGCTGAGCAACGCTCTCACGCCTTGTTGGCGCAAGATGCTTCATCGCAAGCCTCCCAAGAGCTGGCCATTGAAGCCGGACAACTTCCTGATCCAATGCTGGAGTTATCTGTTAATAACCTGCCAGTCAATGGTCCCATGGCTTATAGCCTTACGGAAGATTTCATGACCTCTCGCAATATTGGTATTTCTCAGACATATACCCGTGAAGCCAAGCGTGATGCCCGTGCCAAAGTATTTGAACGTAAAGCAGATAAGGCGCAGATAACGAAAGCACTGACACTTACTGAAATACGCCAAAATACTGCAGTAGCTTGGTTTGATGTTTATTACCAGCAGCAAATGGTGTTGTTATTAACACGCGAGCAGCAAGAGGCAAGCTTACAAGTTCAGGCTGCCGAAGCTGCCTATCGTGGGAGCACTGGACCACAATCCGATATTTTTCTGGCCAAAACGACTGTGGCTGAAATCCAAGATCGTATTTATCAAGCTCAAGCGCGCCTTGATAATGCCAAAACGACGCTGGCGCGTTGGGTCGGGAATACTGATCACACATCTTTGGGTATAGCGCCGAACATTTCGGAGTCTTCGCTCGACACTCAGCATTTATATCATCAGGTAAATGAACATCCAGATATTGCTGTAATGAGGGCTGAGGAAGCGGTTGCAATGGCTGAAGCCAAGGCCGCACGTCAAGAGAAACAGTCTGATTGGACTTGGTCAGTAATGTATGGCGAACGAAGTTCAGGTTTTTCGGACATGATTTCGATTGGTGTCAGCGTGCCGCTGCAATGGAATCAGGAGAGCCGCCAGGATCGGGTAGTAGCTGCCAAATTGGCCCAAGCGGACCAGGTGCGAGCAGAACGCGAAGAAATGACCCGGGAGCATATTGCTGAGACAGCCCGTTGGCTCGATACCTGGAAAAGTAATTTAGTCCGACTCAGTGACTATGAAGCCGCTTTGATTCCCCTTGCTAACCAGCGCACTAATGCAGTAGTGGCCGAATATCGTGGCGGTAAAGGCAAGTTAGTGACAGTGCTTGATGCCCGAAAAATGGAAATTGCTACGCGTGTAGAAAAACTGAGGATTGAAATGGAAACCGCAGCGCTTTGGGCCACATTGGAATATCTGATATTGCCCGATAGTGCAGTCATTCCTTCATCCCGCGCCATGGAGTTCAAATAATGAATCGTAAATACATCTTTTTATTTTTAGTCATGGCTTTGATGGTGCTTGTCGCTGGTTATGCTGCTTATCAATGGGGAATGCAGCAAGGGATGGACATGTCTTCATTGAGCTCAGAGAGCATGGCGGGTAATGCCAAGACCACCGAAGATCCTTCAAGTTGGGGGATTGCCGAAGGCGAAAAAGCGACCAGCCGTCATATCGACGCTGGGATTAAAGCCGGTGATATTGATCCGGTCACGGGCCAAAAGATTCTTTTTTACCAAGATCCGATGGTCCCCGGCAATAAATTCGAGACACCCGGTAAATCACCTTACATGGATATGATGCTGGTGCCAGTTTACAAGGGAAGCTCGGATGCTGAGAGTGAGACGGATGAATCTGGCGTCACCATTAACTCACGCCTACAACAAAATATTGGTATGCGCACGGCGTTAGTAACCAGACAAGACATTACGACGCAGGTGACGGCGGTTGGTGCTATTGCCTGGAATGAGCGCGAGGAAGTGAATGTTCAGGCCCGGGCACTGGGTTATGTGGAAAAGCTTTACGTAAAGGCCACGCTGGATCGAGTTAATAAAGACCAACCGCTTTTGGCTATCTACGTGCCTGACTGGGTGGCCGTACAAGAAGAATTTCTGGCTCTCAAAAACATGCAAGGTGAGGGATTAGATGAGCTGATAGCAGCCTCAATTGCCCGCATGCGTCAGGTGGGGATGAGTGAAGCGCAAATCCGTCAGGTAAAAAACACCGGCAGACTTCAAACGCAGCTGATTATTACCGCCCCCATTGATGGCGTCGTCACAGAAATAGTTGCCCGCGAAGGCATGACTATATCTACCGGCACCACATTAATGCGTATTAATGGATTAGATCCCGTCTGGGCGAATGCTGAGGTACCGGAGAGTCAGGTCGCTTTACTCAGTCCTGGTGATCCCATCATCGCCAGCAGCCCTGGTTTTCCTGGCAAACAATTTAAAGGTCAGATACAAACATTATTACCGGAAGTGGACCCGACAACACGCACTCTGAAGGCGCGGGTGGTTTTGGACAATCCACAAGGTGAATTGGCGCCGGGTATGTTCGTCAATATGCAGTTGGCAGGCAAACAAATTACCGATGCACTGATGGTGCCAACCGAAGCGCTTATCCGAACGGGCAAACGCACCTTAATCATGCTGGCGCTCGATAACGGCAGTTTTCGCCCGGTTGAAGTCATAACCGGTCGCGTAACTGATGATAAAACCCAAATCCAGCAAGGTCTGCAGGAAGGTGAACGGGTTGTGGTATCAGGTCAGTTTTTGGTGGATTCAGAAGCCAGCCTGAGAGGTATTGAAGCGCGGCTAATGGATGGTCAGGAAACAAAAACTGATCACGATTCAATGTCTGGGATGACAATGGAGGTTCATCAGACTGAGGCAAAAATCGAAGCGATAAACGGACAGATATTGACTTTGACCCATCCAAATATTCCCAGCCTGGAGTGGCCGGGTATGACCATGGACTTTGAACTTTCGTCATCACTCAATCCAGATGAGCTGGCGGTGGGTGAGCAAATTGAAATTGCCTTTCGTTTAGAAAAAGGCGCGGCACCATTGATTGTGGAGTTTCAACCGCTCTCAAAAGCTCCTGAAATGGCAATGGAGAGTCATGAGACGCAGGCAAAAATCGAAGCTATAGACAGGCAGATTTTGACGCTGACCCATCCAGATATTCCCAGCTTAAATTGGCCGGGCATGACCATGGACTTTGAACTGTCATCCTCGCTGGATACCGACGAGCTAACAGTGGGCGAGCAAATAGCAATTGAGTTTCGCTTAGAAAAAGGCTCGGCACCTAAAATTATCGACCTGCAGCCTTTGTCAGCCGAGACTGAAATGGAAGGTGCAAAATGATTGCCAAACTTATACGTTGGTCAATCGACAATCGTTTTTTGGTGTTATTGGCTACGCTGATGATGCTTGCCTGGAGCTTGGTATCTTTATCACGTACGCCGCTGGATGCGCTGCCTGATTTGTCAGATGTTCAGGTGATAATTAAAACGACCTGGCCGGGACAAGCACCGCAATTGGTCGAGGATCAAGTCACCTACCCATTAACCACCACCATGTTATCGGTACCCGGCGCTGAAGTAGTACGCGGTCTGTCGTTCTTTGGCGATAGTTATGTCTATGTCTTGTTCGAGGAGGGTACCGATCTGTATTGGGCCCGCAGTCGAGTGCTGGAATACCTTAATCAGGCGCAGTCAAGGCTGCCGGATACGGCAAGTTCCTCAATCGGTCCGGATGCCACCGGTGTGGGTTGGATCTATCAGTATGCTTTGGTAGATAAATCCGGTACTCAGGATATTTCGCAGCTGCGCGCATTGCAGGATTGGTTTCTTAAATTCGAACTGAAAACCGTCGCCAATGTAGCAGAGGTCGCAACTGTCGGCGGCATGGTCAAGCAGTACCAGGTGGTTGTTGATCCCGACAAATTAGCCACTTATCGCATACCGCTTTCCCGTGTTATTGAGGCTATCAATAATGGTAATCAAGAGACCGGCGGTGCGGTGCTGGAAATGGGTGAAGCGGAATATATGGTTCGCGCCTCGGGCTACTTGCAAAGCTTGGAAGATTTTCAATCCATTCCCTTACTAACCACTGATGCTGGTATATCAGTGACTTTAGGCGATGTCGCGTATATTCAAATCGGCCCTGAAATCCGGCGGGCTATCAGCGAGCTCGACGGTGTCGGTGAAGCTGTGGGGGGCATCATCGTGATGCGTTCTGGCAAAAATGCCCTGACCACCATTGCTGCTGTGAAAGACAAGCTGAAAACGCTGCAAAAGAGTTTGCCCGAGGGCGTTGAGATTGTGACGGTTTATGATCGCTCTGGGCTAATAGAACGCGCTGTCGATAATCTCAGTGAAAAGCTTATTGAAGAATTCATTGTGGTGGCATTAGTGTGCCTTATTTTCTTGTTCCATCTTCGTTCAGCCTTGGTGGCTATTGTTTCACTGCCACTGGGGATCTTGATGGCTTTTATTGTGATGCACTGGCAGGGGATCAACGCTAATATCATGTCACTGGGCGGTATTGCCATCGCTGTCGGTGCCATGGTCGATGCAGCGGTGGTGATGATTGAAAATGCCCATAAACATTTAGAACGCTGGTATGAAAAACATCCCGGATCAAAGCTAGAAGGCGACAGTCGCTGGAAGGTGATAGGTGATTCTGCCGTCGAGGTGGGCCCCGCGCTGTTTTTCTCGTTGTTGATTATTACGCTGTCTTTTATCCCAATTTTCACCTTGGAAGCTCAGGAAGGCCGACTATTTTCTCCATTAGCATTTACCAAGACTTATGCAATGGCCGCAGCAGCTGGCCTTGCTGTAACACTTATCCCGGTACTAATGGGCTACCTTATCCGGGGCAAAATTCCGGCTGAACAGGCTAATCCACTAAACCGGTTTTTAATTGCTTTGTATCGACCTTTATTGGCAGGCGTACTCAAGTTTCCAAAGATGACCTTAGTGGTCGCTAGCGTATTGTTACTGACCAGTTTATGGCCTTTACAACATATCGGCAGTGAGTTTATGCCGCCTCTGGATGAAGGTGATTTGCTATATATGCCTAGCGCTTTGCCGAGCCTCTCCGCCGGAAAAGTAGCAGAATTGCTACAGCAAACTAACCGGATGATTAAAAGCGTACCGGAGGTTGAAACCGTTTACGGCAAAGCCGGACGAGCCGATACGGCAACCGATCCGGCGCCACTGGTGATGTTTGAAACCACGATCCAGTTCAAACCTCGTGAAGAGTGGCGGCCGGGTATGACTAAAGAAAAATTGATCGCCGAATTAGATCGGACCGTGAAGGTGCCCGGCTTAACCAATATCTGGGTACCACCGATTCGTAACCGGCTTGATATGCTGGCTACCGGTATCAAGAGCCCTGTGGGCGTAAAAGTTTTGGGGGAAGACTTAAACGTTATTGATGGCATTGCCGGCGACATTGAAAAAGTCCTCAAAGATGTACCTGGGGTCACCAGTGTTTTTGCTGAGCGTCTCACCGGTGGTCGTTACGTCGATGTTGATATTAAACGTGATGCCGCGGCGCGTTATGGCCTTAATATTAATGATGTGCAGTTGATTATCAGTTCGGCTGTGGGCGGCATGAATATTGGCGAAACGGTGGAGGGATTGCAGCGCTTTCCCATTAATGTTCGCTACCCCCGGGAGATCCGGGATTCACTGGCCTCTTTACGGACCTTGCCTATCGTGACTATTCGCGGCCAGCAATTGATACTGTCAGATGTTGCGAACATTAGCATCAGTGACGGTCCACCCATGGTGCGCAGTGAAAACTCGCGGTTAGCGGGGTTTGTGTATGTTGATATTCGGGATCGGGATTTGGGTTCGGCGGTAACCGATATGCAGCAAATCGTCTCGGAGCAAGTGGATTTGCCGACCGGCTATTCAATCACCTGGTCCGGACAATTCGAGTATCTTGAGCGTGCGACTGCCAAGCTCAAGCTGGTGGTGCCTTTCACGTTGCTTATCATCTTTGTTTTGTTCTATCTCACGTTTAAGAATTTTGGCGAAGCATTGCTGCTAATGGTGACTTTGCCCTTTTCTTTAGTGGGTGGCATCTGGCTGCTCTATCTGTTGGGACACAACTTGTCGGTGGCGAGTGTGGTCGGCTTTATCGCTTTAGCCGGGGTAGCAGCCGAGTTTGGCGTCATCATGCTGCTCTATCTTAAGCAAGCCTGGCAAAACCGGTTGGATGAACAAAAAGAAACAGAGGCTGATCTGCTGGATGCCATAGGTGAAGGCGCTGTGCTCAGGGTTAGACCCAAGGCCATGACGGCGACCGTTATCCTTGCTGGCCTGCTGCCCATTATGTTTGGTAGCGGCACTGGTAGTGAAGTTATGCAGCGCATTGCTGCGCCAATGGTAGGCGGCATGGTGACAGCACCACTGTTGTCAATGCTGGTGATACCGGTGATCTATTTACTGATTCATAAAAAGCGTGCACAGAAGCAGACGAAAAACGAACCAATTCAATCACAAGCAAATAACGAGTGATGAATTACGCCGGGTCATTTAACGTGCATTGACCTAGGTTTTTTTATTTAACGCACTGGAGAAAATTAAAATGAAAAAATTATTAGTAAGTTCTTTGACAATCATTCTGTCCTTTTCGGCAACGTCGATATTAGCGGAGCAGAAAATGGATCATGACGATATGGAAAACATGGCTCCAAAAGCGGAGACATCGGATCAACAGATCACCCATTCCGCCATTGGCACTGTCACTAAAGTCGATATCAGCTCAAAAAAAGTCACTTTGGTTCATGAACCGATTGAAAGCCTCAGCTGGCCGGCCATGACCATGGGATTCTCAGTTAAAGATGAGACATTACTTAACAAGCTTAAGGTGGGCGAAACTGTTGATTTCGAGTTTAAGAAAGCAGAACAAGGCTATGTCATTACTGAAGTCAAGTAATTGAAAATGCAGGGCTGATTCAAAAATCATCCCTGCATTAATTAATGCACACAGCACGGAATGAGCGATTAAAGATAATTGTCCAATAAAAGACAATTGAATGAAAAATCTAGGCAAACCAGGTCTTGAACCTATTAACTGGAGGTAACCATGAAAACACAGTTTAAATCTTGGGCAGGAGTGTTATCAGCTACTTTATTGACGATGTCTTACAGTATTGTCAATGCTGACACTTCAGGCAACTCATCGACAAATCCTGACAGATCAATTACTCAACCTTTTGAGGCAAAACATAAGCATCCGTATGGTCCGATCGAGAAAGGTCCCCGCCGCTACATGGAACACAAAACTGAAAGGGAGCAACAATCAAAACCTGAAGCCAAAACTAATACTATTAGGCGTGGTCCACCAGGTAAAACATTTTATAGAGGGCGTCGAGCAAGTGAATAAGTGCCGTGGTCTTAGATGGGAAAGTACTAATATTTGAATCCTTAAATTAATATATTCATTACTGCTTGGTATTCATACACATACTGCTTGGCCCAGCCCCACAAATACTTTTTTAATAGTGTAGGGTGATTAACCATGAAAAAACAAAGACCTTTTTATTTATTGATATTACTGACATTTCTTTCAAAAACAGCATTGGCTTTTGAGCAAACTTATCCTGGGATGATGGAGAAATACGGAATGATGAATGGTGGCTATATGTTTATTTGTATGGCATTTCTGGTCCTAGTGTTCATTGCCTTGATTCTGGCGATTCTGTCGCTGTTAAAGTTCCTGTTTTTCCACAAGTCTAAAAGAAGAGATTTATGATAAAGATACACAAATATAGCAAATGGCGATATTTGCTTGTTATTATGGGTTTGCTCTTCTTGACATTCGCTGGATTACACTCAACAAGAGCTACAGAAGCCGTTGAAACTACTTTGTATAAAAATCCGGGTTGCCTGTGTTGCGATGATTACGCGGCTTATCTACGCCAACATGACTTTAATGTGACTGTTGTGGAAAGTCCTGATTTAGAGCAATTTAAGCGCGCGCAGGGGATACCTGAAAATTTGCAAGGTTGTCATACCCTGCTGGTCAATGGATATGCCGTTGAGGGCCATGTGCCAATAACCATAATCGAAAAGCTTTTACATGAACAGCCTGAGACCCGGGGTGTATCCCTACCTGGAATGCCGGCGGGATCTCCCGGAATGACAGGACAGAAGCAGAAACCATTTGAGATTTATACATTCCTGAATGGTGAAGCTTCTATCTACGCCACTTTATAATTTAACTCAAGGAAACTAGCATTATGAACATACAACTAGGCGATATTGCCCCAGACTTTAAGGCGAATACCACAGAAGGAACTATTAACTTTCATGACTGGATTGGCGACGGATGGGCTATCTTGTTCTCACACCCAGCTGATTTCACACCAGTTTGCACCACAGAACTAGGTGAGACTGCCAAGCTGAAGGAAGCTTTTGACAAGCGGCACTGTAAAATAATCGCTATCTCCGTTGATTCGGTAGAAGATCATAAAGCCTGGGTCGGCGATATTGAGGAGACCCAGAGTTGCGTGGTCAACTTCCCGATTATTGGAGATGAAGATAAGCAAATCTCTCGGCTTTACGATATGTTACACCCCGGAGAAGATGATAGTTCGGCAGTGCGTTCAGTATTTCTGATTGATCCGAGCAAAAAAGTTAGGATGATGCTGACTTATCCGAAAAGTGCAGGCAGAAACTTTAATGAAATTTTACGGGTGCTCGACTCGATCCAGTTAACCGATGGCTATAAGGTTGCTACCCCAGCAAACTGGTCCAATGGTGATGATGTCATCATAGTTCCTTCTTTATCCGACGAGGAGGCTAAAGAACACTTTCCTGAAGGTTGGAAGACGCTTAAGTCATATCTTCGTATAGTCAAGCAGCCTAATCGTTGAGGTAGGGCGCATGCCATTTTAAGTAATGAAAGGATGAAGAATATTCAGTTGTTCGTAATATTAAGTAGTTCTTTTGCTAAGATTACCTTCGAATAGTTTTAATCTACAAAGTAGATTAGCATCAAAAAGACATACGCCTCATAATGAGGCGTATGTCAGATTGCCTATGCAGCCATTTTTCTACATTCTTCAGCGCATTTTCTGCACTGGTTAGCACAGTCTTTACAGTGCTGATGCTCATACTGATCACAAGTTTCAGCACATTTCTCACAAATTTCGGCACATAAATTACAAATTTGAGCTGCACAGTCACTGCCACGAGCCATTGCAGCCGCTGCAAAACGACACATATCCGCACAGTCTAAATCCATAAGTACGCAATCTGCCATTTTGGAAACATTACTTTCTTCTAAACAAGCCACTGCACAATGATCGCATTGCGCTGCGCAGCGATAACAAGCTTCGATACAAGATTGATATTTTTCATGAGACATAGTGACCTCTCTTTAATTGATGAATAATGCTTAATTGCATGTTAAGGGCATTTAGCAAGCAATATACCAATATAAATTAGCCAATGAGTCGCTGCATTTCCCTTTTACCAAGCTGTCACAATCAGATTATTTATAATGTGGGTGTAAAATATTCATGATGGCATTAATTATGTTTGTAATCATTACAAAGAGAAGTAGAAACGAGATATTTCGTAGAGTGCCTTAATCTGTTTGTATAGTTCATTTGAATTCTTGTTTCACAATCCGCCTTAAAATAGTCTTTATCGAAAACTAATAGATAATTAGGACCTACGCTTGAACCCGAGTATGGCCGTGCTTCTCAATAAATTGCAGAACATCATCTAAACACAAAGAAGAAAGTCAATATCTTCCTATATTGGTAGCAACTATTTATTGTTTAAGGTCAGTATTCATCGTCTTAAACCTGTGTGAGTGAAAACGCCTTCCACTCTAGTAACCGGCATTGACCAATATCCGGTTATTCATAGACTAAGCCAGCGAACTCATTTTAAATGCCACCCTGAACATAATTTATTTAATGAAAGGTGAGCGTCATGGCTGAAGAGATGGACAAAGTTGACCCCAAAAGAGAAAGTCGGCAGCAAGCTGAAATGGAAAAGGTTAAACAGTTCTTGACCGAAGAAGAGGTCAAAAGCGAGTTTTACATGGAGATAACCGTAACGCTACAGTCAGCACAGGCAAAACGAATATTTCGCCGGACTTTCGAACATATACAAACGCAGATGACAGCAGCAACGTTGCTGACACGTAAATTTGGATTGCGTGAGCTGTCAGATGAAAATGTGGGGAAGATAACTGAAAGTATTAAGCAGCTGTCTACTGAAATGAATAGGGATATGGAACAAGCAGATCACATTCTGGACAACATCGGAATCAAAAATTCTGCCGTCACGGATGATAGCGTTGATTTGCTGATCAAAATCACTTGCCCAGAAGGTATGGCATTTATGAATCTGATCCGTCAGCTGGATAATCTGACAATGAAACTTAAAACGCTTTGGATGGCCGGGGAAGTTCCGCTTGCTCATTCAGAAGATAGGTCTCATGCATGGCAAGTTCGTATCTTTAAAATTGCTGATGCAATCAGAGCACTTGGGCAACAAGCTTACATAGCATCTGATAAGAAAAAAGACAGTGATTTAAATAAGGCTCAGGCCAAACGACAATCGTATAAAAAACGTAAGCACAATGCATCCAAGCAAGCAGCGACTACAGGCTGAAATAAATGATAGTCATGAAAGACATCTCGCTGATTCTTATCCTCGACAAATTAAGTCTATCAGCGTTTGAAGCTGCCTATTCTTTTGGTAGTACCGATAAGGAGACATGACTTAAATGGAAGTCAAATGAAAAATTAGTTTCTAACACCGTAACTATACGAATTAAGCAATGATGAGTTACTGGTCGTTATAGGAATTTGAGAGCAATGCCTATTTTCGGTCTTTGGATATCAGACGTGAGATCATTCCTACCAGATAACCAATCAGATTCAGACATAAAGCTACAGCAGCAATAACAAAAGCTTACCAACCATAGCCAATAATAGTTTCTGCATTTGGGCTTAACACAGTGAGCAATATCAGAAGGTAAAGAAATGAGCCAATTCCTGCATAAGCCGAATCATGACGTAAAAAAAAATGCTGAAAACTTTGTTCGCAAACTCACTTCCAAAATGGTGGGAACTAGAACAACCAACACTAATTCGAAAATAATGGTGTCAGGTGGTACTTCCAGTTGAATGCCCGTCAGCCATAAAAAAAGCAGAGGAACAATGAAAGGGGGAAAAAACGGTATTTACCGCATTAAAAACGGCTGCCAGGGCAACATTGCCTCGCGCCATCAACACTAACAACGGAGATGATACATCTGTGGGTAAGGTGCCAAGCAAAGTTTGACCCATAGCCAACGGACCACTGCCAAAAAAATAATCGGCCGGTCAGCAGCCCGGCAAGCCACATTGGGCCGTTGACTAGAATCAGCGCTAAAAATTGCCTTGAAGTTTTACGAAGCACTAACCGAACGGCATGGGCATCAAAAGTCAGGCTGATAATAAACATCAATGCAGCAAGTAATAGCCCAATTAGTGGTTGGAGATATTTACCCGCCTCAGGTAATACCAATCCAAGCCCAGCCACAATAATGACAAACCAAACGAGATTTGATTCTACGTAATAAATTAATCTACTCATGGTTTTAAATTTCCAAACTTCATGTGTGGATGAGAATAAATTACCCAAACATAGAACTAATTTAAATCGTGCAAAAAAAGATCAATAATAAGTAAATACTCAATATCATGATCAATATAAAAACATTAATAACATAGAAATCCTTATCTTTAATGCGGCCAATCAATAACTGCATAATAGGATGAGAAATGCTAATTTTTGTTTGATGGATGCCCAACAGGCATATCGTAACGTTGCTGACGGTATAGCCAAGAAGGTAGTAATACATGTGCTAATGCTTCGTTAGCATCCTCTCTATTTGCCGGACCTTTGAGCTCTAGTTGACGCTTTTTGAGAACATACTGCCCAGCCAGAGCTTTCTTTTGAGGGCGTAAAATGGTCACCTTCTCACCTTGCAACAGGGCAAAATAATCGGCAAATTGCATCATTGCCCTGCCGGGTGACTGCTGCTCGGCTGGTCGGCTCAAATCTCTGCCTATCATTGGTGTCTCAGCGCTGATGCCCATCAGTGATAGTAAAGTAGGCGCCATATCAATCTGGCTCGCCACCGTCTTGATACGTTTTGGTTTTATATCAGCCCCTAAAATGAGTCCTGGGATTTGAAAACGTTCTATCGGCACAAGTGCATTTCCATAAACATTCAAATCATGATCGGCAATCACCAAAAAGAGTGTATTGTCCCAATAGTCGGTTTTCATAGCTGTGTTAAAGAATTGCCCCAAAGCATAATCTGCATATTTAACAGCATTCAAATCAGTTTGTTTCTCGGCCGAATGCAGATCGATCTTTCCATCAGGGAATTCGTATGGCGAATGGTTGCTGGAGGTGAAAACTAAACTAAAGTACGGTTGATTACTCAGGTTCGCTTGAACGATCCGTTTATGCGCCATATTGAATAGATCTTCATCTGAAACCCCCCAACTGCCTACGAAGAGTGGATCAACGTAATCATTTTGGTCAATGATAGATTGAAAGCCATTGCCAATAAAGAAGTTAGCCATGTTATCGAAGTGAGATTGCCCGCCATAAATAAATTCAGTTTTGTAGCCACGTTGACCCAATAAATCTGCAATAGTGAAAAAATTCTGTTGTGATAAAGAAAGTTTTACTACGCTTCTTGCGGGCGAGGGCAAAAAACCCGTTATCGTGGCTTCAATTCCTCTTACTGAACGCGTACCGGTTGCATAAAGTTGTTCAAACCACCAACCCTCATTTTTCAGTTTTTCCAGTTCTGGTGTTACGGAATACTCCCCACCCAAAGACTTGACGAAAGTGGCACCCAAGCTTTCTTCAAGAATGATAACCAGGTTAAGTGGTATATCTCTTTCAACTGTCGCAGGACGCTTATTGATAGTTGGAAAGGGTGCATTTGGATCATTATCAAGCCAAGGATAATTCTCGCTCATTTCCTGCATAATTTGTTCATCAGTGAGCGTACCATAGACTTCTCCGGCTTCTGCTTCATGCTTCATGTTGTAAATAGCAAAATACACTGACCAGGTTGAGTTAATGACTAGGCTATTGACCATAGCATCCGAAGTGATTGCAAACATTGCCGGATTGGCTGGACGATGCGATAAAGTAGACCGGATCATGACTACTAGGATGAGAACCATAAGAGGCCAAGTCAGCCAAACACGCCAAACCGGCCAGTCCAAATGATATTGTTTTAACCAATGCTGTAACAGCCGATTCGTGAACAAGCCGGCTAATATAGTGAAAACAACCCCGAGAATAAGTGGCAGACGAAAACCTTCCCACAAGGTTGAGAAAACTTCTTTTGGATATTGTAAGTATTCGACAAAGAGTCTGTTCGGACGCAAGTCATACTGAACAATAAATGTCGGTGTGGCAGACTCCATAAAAATGATCAAAACAATGATCATTAAACTCCAGAACCACACCAACTTTTGCCATAATTGCCAGGTTAATTTATTGACCAGTAGCGGCATCAACAACATCAGTGGCGCAATAAGCATACCCATAATAATGAGATCAGCTCTGAGCCCCTGAATGAATAGTGATGGCAGATCAATTGCTGCCGATACCCGATCCCACTGCCATACAACAAGCCCTAATCTTGATAGCGAGAGAATAAGAAGCCCAATAAGCAGAACCTGAAATAAAATGCGGTAAGGTCCGAGCAGTGAGGGTGATTTTGTGAATATATCTTTTTCGTTTGAATTCAAAAAAATCTGTGCCATAGCAATAATGTCCATGCTGCGATTGAAATAATAAGGGTAAGTAAGACAGCCAGTGATCCATAATCTTTGGCCCGACCGGTTAATAAGTGATGCTCCAAACTGACTCTATCCAGCGTCGATTCAATTGCTGAGTTGATCAACTCGACGACCATTACAGCGATCATGCTGGCAATTAATATAAACCGCTCAATAGCGGTAAAGTCTATCCAGAACACAACTGGCAATAATAAGACAAAGGCAATAAATTCCTGACGAAAAGCAACTTCGTGACGCAGTGCAGAATGCAACCCTTTGTATGAATAAAAAGTGGCCCAAAGCATACGTTTGAAACCAGTGAACTTTTTAGGTTGGATATTAATAATTGTCATTTTTTTATTTGCGTAAAATGTTATTGAGATGCTGTTTAATGGTCACTAAAATCTCTGCAATGCTCCTGATTCAGCTCAAGCTCTATCGTGGTGTGATCTAGCTCATATTGAGATAAAGACTCGGCAATCGTTTGTTTCATAGCCAGGTAATTTTCAGAAGAGACATTATCGTTATTAAGTGTCAGGTGTGCAGTGAGGACATGGTGTTCACCATCAAGTGACCAAAGATGTAAATGATGTACCTCATTGACACCCTCAATGCTGACAAGAGTTTTTTTGATCTCATCATGCAGCGCTTTATCGGGCACTGCCTGAAAAAACAATTTACCGGTCACCCACAAATTACGAACAACATTAAACAAGATGAATAGCGTAAAACCAATGGATAAAAGCGGATCTAAAATCGGCCAGTCGGCAAACTGCAGAATGATGGAAATGATCAACACAGCCAGCCAACCTAATACATCTTCTAATAAATGCCAGTTGAGTATTTTTTCATTAAGAGACGTCCCTTTACTCAGCCGATAAGCCGCAAACCCATTAACAGTAACCCCCAATACGGCCAATGCCAGCATACCTTCGGTAACCGGCATTACTGGATCGGCCAAACGTGGTATTGCTTCACTCAACACCCATATTGAGCCAGCGATTAACACCAAGCCGTTTATCAGAGCACCAAAAAGAGACAAGCGCCGATAACCATAGGTGAACACAGAATTAGCAGATTTATTGCCTGCGCGGTTCAAAAACCAGGCACTGCCGATAGACAGACTGTCACCAAGATCGTGAACAGCATCAGCCATAATTGCTGTGCTGTTGGTCAGCCAGCCACCGATGAATTCAATGATGGTAAAACTAACATTTAGAAAAAAAGCCGTTGCAATCCTTTTATCAGAAGCACCATCCTCTTGATGATGTGTATGCATAGAGATATACCTTTATGTTTTTGTTTATTGATAAACTCAGGAAAGGTTGGCGGCCAATACAGGCCGCCATGTTTTATCTTGATTTTCCACGGCCGTGCACTATCCGGTAAAGTGCCGGCAACACCACCAGTGTTAGCAAGGTTGACGAAATAATTCCGCCAATGACGACCGTTGCCAGTGGCCTTTGCACCTCAGCCCCGGTACCGGTATTGAGTGCCATCGGCACAAAACCGAGACTTGCTACCAGAGCCGTCATCAATACTGGCCGTAACCGAGTCATTGCACCATCAACGATTGCTTTGTGCAGATCGCCGTGCCGGTGCCAGTAATCCCTGATGAATGACAACATGACGAGACCGTTTAACACCGCAACACCCGAGAGTGCAATAAAACCAACCCCTGCGGAAATAGATAGCGGCATATCTCGCAGCCAGAGCGCCAGCACCCCACCAGTTAATGCCAATGGCACACCAGTGAAGATAATCGCTGCATCACGAAATGAACCAAACAAGGTAATCAGCAGGCCCATAATGATAACCAACGTAACCGGTACCACAATCGACAGTCGTTGACTGGCTGATTGCAGTTGTTCATAGGTTCCACCGTATTCGATCCAATAACCGGGTGGTAATTGCACTTGCTCAGCAATACGCTGTTGAGCTTCTTCTACAAAAGAGCCCAGATCCCGGCCTCTGACATTGCTGGTGACCACGACACGCCGTTTGGCGTTTTCTCTGGAAATCTGACTCGGCGCCTCCGTTAATTCGATGGTTGCGACTTCAGACAAAGGTACGTAATCACCACCAGGTAAACTCACGGGTAGATTTGACAAGGCGGGTATGTCTTGTCTAATTTCTTCAGGCAACCGCACCACCAGATCAAAGCGCCGATCGCCATCATAGATCAGGCCAACTTCGCCACCGCCAACGGCGGTTGATAACATGTTTTGCAAATCATCAACATTAAGACCATAACGTGACATGGCCATACGTTTGGGTTCAATGGTCAGCATAGGCATATCATCGACCTGTTCCAGCCGGGCATCAGCAGCGCCGGGGATCTCCTGAATCACAGCCAGAACCGCCTCTGCATTTTGCTTAATCAAGTCCAAATCATCGCCGAAAACTTTAATACCCAAATCCGCACGAACGCCTGAAATTAACTCGTTAAAGCGCATCTCAATCGGTTGGGTAAACTCATAGTTGTTACCTGGTAATTGGGTAACCGCCGCTTCAATTTCTGCAAGTAGTTCGCTTTTAGGTAATTCCGGATCCGGCCATTCACTCCTAGGCTTAAGTATAAGAAATGTATCGGCCACATTAGGCGGCATCGGATCAGTCGCGACTTCTGGTGTACCGATTTTGGCAATCACCTTATCTACCTGTGGGAAAGTTTTGAGCCGCTGTTCAAGCTGTTCCTGCATTTTGATAGATTGCTCAAGGCTGGTACCGATCGTTCGCAGTGCATGTAAGGCAATATCACCTTCGTTCAGTTGCGGAATAAATTCCGAGCCCATTTTGCTGGCCATGTTGACAGACAAAGCAACCAACACAACAGCCAAAAGCATCAGCAGCCAACGCAATTTGAGGCTGAGCAGCAACACTGGCCGGTAAAGCCATTTGGCACCACTGATGATAAAACTTTCTTTTTCAGTGATTCGCCCCCCCATAAACATAGCGATGGCAGCCGGCACGATAGTCAGCGTAAAGACCATGGCAGATAGTAATGCAATAACTACTGTGGCAGCCATTGGCTCAAACATCTTGCCTTCAACCCCTGTCAATGAGAATAATGGGATATAGACAATCGTGATAATCATGACGCCAAATAAGCTTGGGCGTATCACTTCATTGGTGGCCTCATAAACGACATTTAAGCGTTCTTTAACAGGCAACACTCCACCGTTTTGTTTTTGTGCCATAGATAATCTTCGGATAGAGTTCTCAACAATAATTACCGCACCATCGACAATCAGGCCAAAATCAAGTGCCCCCATACTCATCAAATTGGCAGAAATACCTGCCTGTACCATTCCAGTAATCGTTGCCATCATTGATAGTGGTATAACTGCAGCCGTGATTAAGGCCGCGCGGATATTGCCTAACAACAGAAACAACACAACGATAACCAGCAAAGCACCTTCAAGCAGATTTTTTTCAACCGTGGCAACGGCTTTATCGACCAAGGTGGTGCGATCGTATACCGCTTCCAGTATGACGCCCTCCGGTAATGACGATTGAATCTCCGCCATTTCACGAGTCACAGTCGCAGCAACTTCACGTGAGTTTTCTCCAAACAACATCATAACTGTGCCGACAACCGTCTCTTTACCATCACGGGTACCCGCACCACTGCGCAGCGGCTTACCAATCACAACGTCGGCCACATCTTTGACGAGCACCGGCCGATCATCGATATTTTTCACTACCACCTGACCAATATCATCAATAGATTTAAGCTGTCCTGGCGATCGAACCAAAATCTGCTGACCATAACGTTCAATATAACCGGCGCCCCGATTATCATTGTTTTGCATCAGCGCCTGTTTCAGATCACTGAGGGACACGCCAAAATTCAGCAATTTCGCCGGATCCGGCTGAACATGAAATTGCTTTTGATAACCACCGTTAACATTGACTTCTGTGACCCCTTTTACCCGCTCCAGCCGGGGTTGAATGACCCAGTCCTGAAGCACTCGTAAATCGGTAGGATCATATGAACTGCCATCAGGTTGCCTGGCATCAGGTTCTGCGGTAATTGTGTACATGACAATTTCACCCAGCCCGGTCGCGATAGGTCCCATCTCCGGTTCAATACCCTGTGGCAGTGAGCCTTTTATCACTGCCAAACGGTTATTAATAAGATTACGCGCAAAATACAGATCGGTGCCTTCTTCAAATATCACGGTGACTTGTGATAATCCATAGCGAGAGATGGATCGGGTGTAATCAAGATCCGGCAGTCCGGCGATCGCTCTCTCGATGGGATAAGTGATTCGTTGTTCAGATTCCAGCGGCGAATACCCGGGTGCTCTGGTATTGATCTGCACCTGTACGTTGGTGATATCAGGCACCGCATCAATCGGCAGCTTCTGAAAGCTCCAGATCCCAAGGCCAATGATAAGAAATATCATTGACAACATCAGGCCACGTCTCTCGATTGAGAGACTTAAAATATTATTAATCATGTCTGTTTCCTAAATCAGTGAGCGTGAGCTGCGCCGGCTTTTTCCAGATCAGCTTTAATCAGATAGCTATTTTCAGCGACGATGTCATCGCCCTGCCGGAGTCCGGATATAACCTCACTGAATTGACCATCATTAAGACCCAGTTGTAATGGCCTGACTTGATATTGATTACCTACTTTGACAAAAGCGACTGATGCGCCTTCAAACTGTTGTATGGCACTGTTAGGAATTCTTAGTTTGACTTCTGTTTGCTCGGTAATGGCTTCAGCCTCAACGAGCAAACCCGGAAACCAGACTTGCTGCTGATTATCAAGTGCAACGCGGGCAATCCGATAAGGGGCATCATCTTTGCTTGGCAGCAGTTGCTTTATCGTCGATTCATAAAATGTGTTGTTATGTAACAGACGCACTTTCTGACCGGGTTTTATATTCATGGCCTGTCCTGGAAAGACTTTGAGTTCAGCCCAAAGTGATTGGGTATTCGTGATCGTAAACAAACTTTGATCTGCCGCGACTTCGCCGGTATTGGCATCTTTTGCTGTAATGACACCTGAGATGGGCGCGGTTAAGTTATAACTCTGTAAGCTGTTGTTTGACTCAACACTGGCTAATAGCTGACCTTTTTTGACAGAATCACCAAAATTCACATAAACGCGGGTGATTTGACCCGGAAAACGTGCTCTGACTTGACTTATCTCATCAGGTGATAAAACCACTCTACCGTAGAGTTTGGAGGTGACCGATATTTGTCCGGCTGTAACTTCTGCAGTTACCACACCGTGTTTTTGAGCCATACCGTCATCCATTTCTACATGCTCACTACCTTCATCCTCAGCGTCGTGAGCATGCCCTTCTTCTTCGGGTTTTGATTCAGCGCTATGATCATGTTCATCCTCTTTTGGCATCGATTCATCATGGTTATCTTTATCATGTGTTATCTCATGATCATGCTGCTGATTTGATTCTGCTAGCTGGGCTTGTGCTTGTTGATCTGATTGAGGAGCCTCATGCGCATGACCATCTTCAGCAATGGCAGGTGACATGATGAGCAATATTAGCGCTGCTACTGATAGTAGGCTGCGCATGGGTAAAAAAACGAAATGTGATTTATTAAACATAGTTTTGTCCTGATTCATATTGCTTACTCTGCAGCTGTTAGCGGTTCGGCGGTGAGTTGTTCGATTTCTGTCTGATATAGCAATGCAGCCGTTGCAGCCTCAATGACACTACGTCTGGCACCTAGCAGGTCTTGTCTGACGGTAAGAAATTCCAGATAACTGTAGAGTCCCCGTTGATAACCGGTTTGCGTTTGCTCCAGACTTTTAGTGAGTTTGGGGATAATCTGTTGTTGCAACTTGGAAATACTTGCAATTGCTTGTTCACGCCCGGAATAGGCCCGATAAAGCTGAGCATGAAGTTGCAACAGCATATCTTGACGGCGATAGCTGACTTCATTACGCGCGGCCAATGCTGATTCAATATCCCCTTGCGCTCGCTGGCGGCTGAACAAAGGCACTGACACACCAGCAACTAACGCCGAATCATTCAGTCCTTCATCTCGCCTGATCCCAACTGACCAGGTCAGATCTGCAACTTGCTGAGTTCTGGCAAGACGTACTTGTGCATCACGAACCCGCGTTTCTGCAGCGAAACGTTCCAGTTGCGGATTTTGCTGGGCCTGATTAAATAAGGCTTCAAATGACATGGCCTCGCTAAAGGCAAACAATGAGCCTGTGGCGGTCTCAAAATTAGGTTGATAACTCCCCCACAAATTAGCGAGTACCACTTTGTTGGCTTCCAGCTGACGTTTTTCGGCAGCCAATATCAGTTCAGCCTGATTAACAGAAGCTTCGGCGCGGCCCAAATCTGCTTCAGCCGCGACGGCAGCACCTACACGTTTATTAACTTCTGTTAATGTTGTTTGTGCCAGTTCCAGCCCCGTCTCGGCTAGCTTTACACGCTCTTGGCTATTGAGCACTTCAATAAATTGTCGTGTTACCTGACCTAGCAAGTCCAGCGCTTTTATTTTGCGATCAACACGGACAACATCGCTTTGTTGTTCCACTAGTTCAACACGGGACAGTCTTTTATCCCCCAGTTCAACGACAGAGGAGAGAGTGACCGTGGTTTCAAGTGACTTGATACCGCTTAGTTCCCTGGTGCCAGCGAAATTTTCAATCTCAGCACCAACAACATATGCCGGTTTGAGATTGGCCGTTTTTTTCTGGGCTTCAAGTTGTTGCTGACGAATTGGAAAAACCTGTAATGCCGGATGTTGCGCCAGTGTTTGTTGCATGGCCTCGTTTAAACTCAACGTTTTCGTTTGTTGAACGTTCTCGGC
This sequence comes from Methylophaga sp. UBA3613, assembly GCF_002375415.1. Taxonomy (NCBI): domain Bacteria; kingdom Pseudomonadati; phylum Pseudomonadota; class Gammaproteobacteria; order Thiotrichales; family Piscirickettsiaceae; genus Methylophaga; species Methylophaga sp. UBA3613. Next base: position 79,023 of record NZ_DFLS01000012.1, read on the forward strand.
TAATACCGGCGAGACAGAAAAGGCAACCAGCATCGAACAAAGCAATGCACGGATAGCAGGCGCACGCACATTTGTAGTGCGATCAAAGTGTATTTTCATGAAATTAGATCCTGTTTAACTGCAAACAACGGACTTACGTTAAGTCCGCAAAAACATCAGCAGTTCAAGATCTCGGAGGGCGGTACATACTGACTGTAAAGTCAGGTTTTGGCGATCTAGGGTGGAGGTTGAAATAATTGTCTGGAATAGCAGCAACATTAATTCCATCAATATTAAAGATGGCGATAAAATGTGAACACTGACAATGCAGACAAAAATCACAATCGCCGGTACTTTGTGCATCATGCGAAGACGCACTGTTCGCTTGTTGAATTGCATTGGAATCATCAAGAACAAGCTGATGTTCTTGTGGTGTCTTGGAGTCAGATGTATGAATGTCAGCCGCAACTATACCTGATTGCATCACAATCATAAAGATGAGCATGTTGATAATTAATTTTACTGACATTCGTTAATTTTATTAATGGATTCTGATGTCTTAGTTAACAACATAATAACTTAGTTCCCAAAAGATTAGCAAAATTAAAAGTTCTCTGCTGGGTCTGTGAGAGTCTGCCACTGTTTTTATGTAACAAACACATTTTATGTAACAAACACAAAGTTTGTGATGATTTTGAATAGTGTATGAGATCTTATGCTCGGGGTCTCCGGATCTATAAACAAAACTAAGACACTATATAATTCGCTAATACTAAGGCGAGAGAAATGTATTGGCTGAAAGATCTTGAGCTATAGAAATTCAGAAAGTGTTGTGTATTCATATTTTCAACTAAAGCAGCTAATTATGAATAGATAGCATGTTGCTAAGTCCACTTAATATGTGCTCGAACTCATTGCGTTCATCACGAAGCTTCTGTTTTCTGACTTGGTACCCACACTTTGGCGTCGCACCCCCTGGACGACCTCGCCAGTCCAAGTCACAGCCACAATAGAGTGTTCCTAATGATCCATTACGATTCTGGTCATGATAAACATGCTCACGAAGCTCAGCTTTTGCTTGTTCAAATGATTCTGGAGCTGCCAGTGTCTAGATACAGATGAGCAATCCAGCGAATAGCGATAATATGATTTTATTCATTAATCTTTTCATCTTCATTTTATTGTTCATACAATCACTGTCACTAAACGACTGACACGCGGGTTACGAACTTTGACGATATCGTCTGCCGGCGAATTATCTCGAATTAACGCCCAGGTTTCTGTGGTCCGGTTTGGCTTTCCATTCCGAAGAGTCTGCTGGGGCTTTATTTTCTTCCAGTTGGATGAGGTGAGTAATTTAGAAAACCGACGCCAGGCACGGTCAATCGAGCTGATGACCATTCGCTCACAAAAGCGTTCGACATCAAGTCGCGTGAGGTGAATATCACCAATATGCGTTTTGATTTATAGGTCCAAGCAATCATTTGGAGTGATGTCGTCAACTTTCCCACTAAATTCTTCAACCTACTCAGTCCGACGGGCCACCTTGATAGCAGCTTCAGCAAAACGTTTTTGAAGAAATCGGCCATTGAGATACGTATCAGTATTGGTAGTCTGTAACTTCTGAGTTTTACGAATAGCACCAGAAGAGACATTCAGCTGCAGCTCTTTACCGGTTCGACTCATTCCTACATTCGTTTTGTGCAACAAGATATATTTGATGGCCAGTAATTCCGCCAGCTTATAAGGTTCTGACTGAGAGGATGGTATCGACACATCTATTGCCCGGACAGTCGTGATTCTTTCCCCATGCTGCACACGGAAAAATACGCGATATTGATTCTGGGATATAGGCTCACGATGAACTGCTGTTTCTAAGATGGTAAGTGACATTGTGTATTCTCCTGGTTGAATGATTTGTGTCAAAACTACAAAACCATCAAACCACGGAACTAGAACCACGCAAGCAGTCTGAGAGCCCATTTCTAGGAGGGCTTGCGCGGATTACTTTCTATGTCATTCTTGTACTAAAACAGGAGAGATGTATGTTTGAATTTATCAACCACATGACGATTCCACCATTGGATGCCATGGGTTATTACTTATTTGCTGGCGTGCTTCTATTTCACAATATGAAGAGAATCAGATGGTACGCAATGAGCCTTTTATGGGTTAGTTTTGGCACCTTTGACCGGGGATTCTTAATTGAGACAACTATGCTTGGATTTGCATTCATGCTGACGGAAGGCTTTTTTGATACTTATTTCCAACATGAGAAGGCGAAAGCGCAATCCAGGGCGATGAAAAGCAAAAAGTGAAACTGTCGGGTGTTACTCAAAGTAAGAACTACATCACAGTCATGTCATTCACTAATGACAGCTACTGCAGAGAATGCGTATTATGGAATCACTGGTAAATGCCGGCAATGTTCAATAAGGATACGAGCATTACAGTTTGCTGTAATGCGAAATACTCTCTCACTGAGATGGTATTCCAAAGCATCTGACCATGTGTTTCGGAATGCCAGATTTCCTGATAACACATCATTGTTATCTTGAAGGGTATTCGGTCTCATCAAAACCGAACACAGATGCTTAACCTTAGAACGTTAAGCGATTTAACCCCAGGGGTGATATTCACCCATCTGGGGTTGAGATCATCCCTAATATTATGGAGTTTTCATTATGGGATGTATTAAAATAGATATTTTTCCCCGAGTTAGATTTTGAATCGGAAATGTTTAGTAAAAGTTTGCTTGGCTATATCTAACGGTGAACTTAAACAAAATATCGAGATTGATGTTAAAGACATTATCACCTATGAATGGGCACCGATAATGAAAGTTGACACTGAAACAAAGAAAAACGTCGCGGACATGGCACCAAATGGGATTCGATTATTGCTTTTAACAGGTGAAACGCTGGTGGCTTTTGACCATTGTTATGAAACCTTCGGTAAATCGGTTGAAATGGCAAGGCGTCCACATGCGAACGTTGTTACTGCACAGCATTTATCGTTAGAAGAAGCAGGTCATCTTTCCTATACGCCGGAATGTATCAGAAGTATTCGTTAGAAATTGTGAATTTAACCTGATGCAGAATGTTGATTTATGAACTTTCTGTTTATTGAGTAGATTGATTAACCGGCTTTAAAAAAGCACGGTATTTAATTTTCTTAATGATGCTTTCTGCTAAAGCTTCATCTTTGGTCAGCACAATCGCCCGGATGAGATCATCAGAAAGTAATTGTTTATTAGTTGAATGCACTAATTGAAGTCTGTTGGGTTTATTCATGTAAATGAGTATATCACTGGGCAACAATCACGAAAGGGGCTAAAAACGGCTTTTCCTGCTTTTTTGCCTACATTAGCAAGACATCATTGGCTTTCCAAACCCAAACGGGGATCGACTTCCCGCTTGGGGTGTCGCTCCCTCTTAAACTAAGAGGCATTTTGACATGGAAACCTATCAAGTTATCGCTTTAAGCACATCGCATATTGAAGAGGATGATACCAGTGCATTATGCATTGCAGCCTTTCAAACCAATATCGTGATGGAGCGTGAATCCAGCTTCTTTATTAAGCTGTATATGAACGATTTGGCAGGAAACCTCTCAGGAGATTACAGTCCTTCACTTTGCAAAGTAATTGAGTTCGCATTTAACAATAACTTTGAGATGATTGAGCTGGATTCAGATGCCGAGGCCATCCCAGAGTTGGACCAGCACGACTGGTAAAGCATTACCTCTGTCAACAGGGGTATTCCAAAGCGTATTCACATAGTACATTTCGGAATAGATATCCAGTAGATAGCCAAAAACTATCTATTCGATAAGTCAGCCGGACTTATTTAAAACCGGCCTCAATGTCCAAGCAGCGCGCTGTTTGGAATCCAAAACCTATATGGGAGTAACTCCCTTATGGGCGGCTGCTCCCTTTAAAAAGGAGAGTAACATGCAAAATACACCAGAGTTTGGAGCACCAAGAGCGTCAGATAATATGACAACCATGGAGCTACGAAATGCCAGAACGCCGTTCACACTTGAAGTAACACTGGATAAACTTCGGTATTACCTTAAAGCAACACTACATCATGACGCTGTAGAGTTACTTGAAAAGGCAGTTGATAAGGCCAAGGTAGACAAAGATTATTTTAATCGACTTGAAAGTGCACTGCTTCGAGGTTCAACCGTTGAAGGCCGAGAGTTATTCTCAGACTTTGGCGATTACTGGGCAAGAACGAGTTCGGTAATTCCATATTACCTACATCATGATGCCGTAAACAGCATTGATACCGCTTTATTTCAAATCCGAATTGGTGATATGAAAGAAGCAATTGATGACTTTAATTTTCTACATAATTGTTCTCTGGATTAATAGTTTTGACATGTAAGCTGAGTTACCCGGATATAACGGGATAAGAGAGGTTGATGATACATCAGCCTTTGAATACTCTCTCAAAGAGAGGGTATTCCCAAGCACTCAATAGAGTGTTTCGGAATACTCTATTCTCGGTAGCGTTATCGTTATCCTAGTGCTTGGATATAAATAAAACTTGGCACCTATGATACGACGACTTTGACGATATTTATCCTCTCGATACTATTGGCAAACTATACAACTAGCCCCAGTGCCTTTTACCTATTCCAGTAGGCTATCAAACACATAGTTGAATCATTATTCGGGTAGAGTGTGAACTGCATCAATGTATATCGTTGACAGCGATCTTACCCATCGATAAAGTTATCTTAATTGTTTTTTATACCTGTCTTTTATTAGCCAGGTATGAAGTGCTCGTCCAACAAACCAAGTGGACGCTCAACTATTCATTTGTACGCAGATGATTTCACTGAATTGATTATCTGTAAGCAGATAATTCACCCATAGGGGAATACTTTTTCCCTTTTGGGCATAGTGTTCTCCTTTTTTTTATCTGAGGAGTAACACCATGACTAAAATCAATGTTCTTGAAGTAAGCTTTGAGGATTCGTCTGAGCAACAGCTGGAAGATACCATGCATGATCTGATTTCATTATCAGATACCATGACTACACCTGCTGGCAAAAAGACAATTGAAGCTGCAATTGAGGCAATTGCTGAAGAACAACGCCGTCGCGTTTCTAAACCAGTTCTTGTCGCTATTTAGGCTTCTGCTGATTATCTGCAGCAAGAGTTAACGCCCCTTTGGGCGTTAACGATTCTGCAATCTGAAAGGCAGTTTCTCTGTCTTTATCCACCAACAACGCTTTTAAGATTTCATTGGCTTTTTGTACTTCTAAAGCCTCGCGTCCGCCGTGGATGACATTCAGAGTTTTCTTTTTTTCTGCCATTTAGTTTTCCATTTTCAGGGGGAGCTTATGCAAACAATTCTCAATTTAACAAAACAAATGACCTGGTGCGAATTTTCTGGGTCAATCTTTGGACTGCTTGGCGCTTTTTTGGTTGCCATGCAGGTTCCTGGATCAGAGTTTGGATTTGTATTCTTTTTAATCTCAAATCTTTTCTTTATCCAGTTTTCGTTAAGTAATCGTTATTACGCACTGCTGCTGATGCAAGTGGGTTTTACGGCTACCAGCTTGATGGGGATTTATAACGGGTTTTTCGTTTAATCCTTCAATGTCTCAACAGTCAACTGTTGAGAATTATTTAACCCGGAGGGTAACAATCCCTTACGGGGGTTTGACCTTTCGATTAGTAAATGGAGATCATCATGACTCAATCTAAATTTATTACTGAGAGAGGCCAAACCGTAACCATTGAAGAGAAATTGGCCAGTATCCCTTATGGCTGGTCTGGTCATATAGATGTGTCCGGTGTGGAGGAGCGAGAAGGGCACATATATGCTTCTGAATCTCCTTCATTCTATGGTACCTACTGGGTTCTCGAAGATGGCACTGAAATGTGGCTTGAGAATTTTCTCGATGCAACTGTGGCCAATAGTTTTGCTGAACAAGTGAAGCAGGCAGCACTCATCAAAATCCAACAAAGACATTAAGTAAGTGAAGCTCAATAACTAAGCCCTCTGTTCTATAGAGGGCTTTTTTTGACTTTTAATGCAGCACAGAATTATAAGAAGTGCATGAACTCCTCAAATGACTGGGGCAAGATTAGCGTATGTCTACTTCGAGTAATACCTAAATAAAGTCTTGATGCTAATGACGAACGAGCGGCCTTGTTCTCTTTGTTTTGAATAGACATAGATCTTTTCACATCATACAACTGTTGGATAATTGCAGGTGCCAACATGACGCTATCAAATTCATGATTTCGTGCATTTTGAAATAATCCAATCACATATTGAGCTGACTGAGACTGTAACGATTTCGTCGTCTCCCAATGTTCGGTTTTATAGCCTTTTTCAAATAACTTGTTGAGGTGAACCACTGAACGATGTCTTGAATTCTGACTCATAACAGAATACCAATCCGGGTAGTTACTTAACCCTATCACCCGCACAGGCTTTTTCTCGCGATAGAGTCGAATACACGCACGTGCAAACTGATCTAACTGTGATTCACTGCCAAGTACCCTATATGGTAGATTGAGGGCCGAAATCCTTTCCACCCACTCGAATAACTCCCATAAATCATCCACCCATATAGCTGTAGGCTTTGCAGGAACATCAGGACGATCATAATATTGAATTTCACTTGAACGGTCACGGTTGGCAATGAATTCATCCTTTACTGGCAAGGAATGTAGTTCGAGAGAAAAGTTAACAATATCGCCAAGCTTTCCTGGTGTCCTGATAGATGTAGTCATTTGCCTCTCAATTGCGGGAGATGTTCGTTTTGCACTATACGAATTGACTGCTTGAAAATGGTCACCAAGCCCGACATAGCCTTGGCTGCTTCGCTCGATAATCTCTAACATTGCTTCACTTAAATCATGACTCTCATCAACTATCAGTTGTGAAAAATATGTAGGTATTTTGAATCTATGCAGTGAGGCATATTTGATAACATGATAATCCCGAATAGGCAGTTTCACTGGAAAGTTAGGGGGAGGGTTAGTTACAAACTCCCAGAGCAAAGCAGAGTGAGAAATTAAATAGGACTTATCTTCCGAACCAAGGCCAACAACCCACTTTGGTATAAAATCTTCTGTAATTTCAGTATTCCGGGACCAGCAAAACCTAGCTACCATTTGAAATATAATACTGCTAACTCGATTGGGATTATAAGTTGAGACCGATCTTAGATTAAATTCTGCTGCGATAGCATTAATGGGATTTGCCTCATTATCCAATGATGTCCGAATCAACTGAACATTATTTTGAGAAAAATCTTTGGACATTAAGAGTGACGCAAATTGGCCAAAGGTCATTATCTTAACCGAAGGATGAACTACGGCTCTAAGCGCTTGAAGCTGAACTGTAGAATTGGTTAATACTAAAATCCTCTTAGCATTATATTTATTTCTACTGACCAGAATTTCTGAGATAGCCGAGAGCATATGTGTTTTTCCGGTCCCAGCATATCCATGAACATCAATATGCTCATCAGAAAGGCTGCGCTCAATCTGTCTGAATATTCTATGTTGATTACTGAACATTTCCCGTTGCTGTCCAGTTGGTAATGCAATAATTACCTTTTCTTGTATATCCGGATGTTTGTAGTTGGCCTTAAATTCATAATCCCAACTTCCATCAGCTTTGAGATATTTTGCATTTCTCACATCTATCTCTGGAAGTAGATATATATCGTTGGCCTTAGCAAAATCACGGCCTTTCCGAATTGCTGCTGTTGAAAAACGATCCTTTATCTCATCAACGAACTTATTCTTAGGCTGGCTTTCCTGTTGGTGGCCCAAATTGATAATTTCGTGAAGTATCTTTTCAAGGCTGAGATTATTAAGTTTATTCAGTGAGGGTAATTGATTGATAAGATACAAAGAAGCCAACTCTTGAACAGTTAGGCTCTGAAATGTATTGCTTTTGGTTACTGATAAATCAAGCTCATCGCCATCATAAGTAATCGACTCAGTTAAAACCAACTCTAAGGTTTCATTGCTTATAGGTAAAAATAACCTATTTATCATGAATACTCATTTGTCATATAAACTGGGTATCTTGATAAGGAAAATACATTTCTACGAATCATCTTCGTTAAATTGATCAACAAGATATTGATAACGATTTGCTATCAACTCCTGGTCTGTAAATCTGAGTCTAATCTCGTCATAAAGACCTTTCTTCTCCAAACGTGAAATTTCTCGCTGTATAAATTCGTCAGCCAGGGCAACCTTAATAGAATTTGCATTACCTGACGTTTCTAATAGATGTTGGTGAGAAAATGGCTCAGTGTAAATTCTATTAAGGATCTGTTTACTAATACTGTTCACAGCATGCTTAAAATCAAACTTCAATCCAACTTTTCGCTGCATAGAAATTATGTCAGAAATTATCCATGACATTAACTCTTCTAAATTGGTAATCGTTACGTTTTTTGAACAATTTTTTAGTGTCGTTTGAAGATACCTTCGTTGAAGGCGATTAGGTATGCGTGTCTTTGCATCAATGACTTCATTAAGACTAAGGACTTCAGCATATCGGTTTCTCTGCTTGGAAAAATTCGTTATTTTGAAAACAACCTCATCCTTACCGCGAGGCTTCTCATATGTCACTGCAATATCATATTTCTTATGCTTGTTTATCTGTTCAACTGCCGGTTTGAGAACCTGGCTATTAAAGTATTTCCATTGTGGGTATGTATTGCTTTCAAAGAAGCCCATTTGACGTCGTAATGACTCGAATGAAATGGTAAATTTTGGCTTGAAAGCATAAGACTTAAAGATAGCATAGAGCCGCTGTGCATTCCCTGTAGTTAGTGCCTCTAATAGTTTTAAATCTAGCTGAGCATAGCTCTGTATTGGAACCATTTCTTCGTAGATTTCACTTTGTACTTTAACGATAATGTGGTCTTTATCATCAGTTGGATTGTAGGTGATTCGAGGAAACATTGAGATAAAATCAAACCCCATTTGCCCCTGCTTATTTGGGCCAATATAGTTCCTCACTCGCATATCCATAAGACCTTCAGCTGCATCTCTGAGCTGTTTACTTCGATTGCTAGGATCAAATAGCTTGCTGTCAATCTTGTTCACTGGAACACGTATGATGATACTTTCCATTGAAAACGACTCTACATATTGATCATCTCTATCGAGGTAAAACTGTTTTACAGTTTCATATATTTCAATAAATAGAAGCCACTGTATTTTTGTAAACGAGTTTGAATATTCCGCCAATGAGAAAGAACGGTTAATTACTCGAAACTCACGCTCTTCTTCTACTGTTAATCCATTGATAACTAACTCACCCTCAAGGGCGTCTGCCTTTTCTGAATTAGTGGATTGCTCCCCAGAATACTCCTGATCAAGTTGATCTCCGAGCAAGTCATTATCCTCTTTATTACTCATTACAAACTCAATCCCGTAAAAGCTACGACCTTATATATATATTAGTGGAGCGTACATTAAAAACGTAAGAACTACGACCTTTCTGTATTATGTCATTGATTGATATATCAATATACTCTTATAGAATACCCTTTCAAAATTACCGCCGTGAAACATAGCATTGAACAAAATAAAGATAGAAATCAATCAATATTCACCGTAAATGCTACGACCTAGAGGTAGCTAGGTCGTAAATAATAGGTAGATTCCACTTCCAGAATTAAAGACATAAGAGAATCTCAAGCAACGTAAAAGTGACGACCTAACAGCTCGCAAACAAATTAGAAAACCAGTCAACTCTTAACTCGTTAAACCTACGACCTTAAATATAAATACAATCTCTGTTTAAGGGATCTAAAGTAGTTTGTAAATCCTACGACCTAAAGCATCCCTCCAGCTCACTGTTTAAAGGGGCTTACAAATACTCGTAAAACTTACGACCTTCACGTAATACTCGTAAATCCTACGACCTAAAGCATTCCCACAACTTACTGTTTATAGGGGCTTACAGATACTCGTAAAACTTATGACCTTCACGTAATACTCGTAATTCCTACGACCTAAAGTACCTCCACAATTCACTGTTTGCAGGGGCTTACAGATACTCGTAAAAGTTACGACCTTCACGCAGTACTCGTAAAACCTACGACCTAAAGTACCTCCACAATTCACTGTTTGCAGGGGAATACAGATACTCGTAAAAGTTACGACCTTCACGCAGTACTCGTAAAACCTACGACCTAAAGTACCTCCACAATTCACTGTTTGCAGGGAATACAGATACTCGTAAAAGTTACGACCTTCACGCAGTACTCGTAAAACCTACAACCTAAAGTACCTCCACAATTCACTGTTTATAGGGGATCAGAAATACTCGTAAAAGTTACGACCTTCACGCAGTACTCGTAAAATCTACGACCTAAAGCATCCCCTCAGCTCACTGTTTGCAGGGGAATACAGATACTCGTAAAAGTTACGACCTAAAGCACCTCCACAATTCACTGTTTATAGGGGATTATAGTTACTCGTAAAACCTACGACCTAAAGTACCTCCACAATTCACTGTTTATAGGGGATCACAGATACTCGTAAAAGTTACGACCTAATCTTACAAGGCCCTGTTATATGTGAGTTAACAGCTGATCGTTAAAACACGACCTTCAGTATTAAACCACAAAAAAAGCTACGACCTAAGCATTTTGAGAACCTATAAACATTTTGAAAAACCCACACGTAATAGTTACGACCTTCACAGATCAGTAGCCCCTTTCTACGGAAGATCTATTCATATAATTGGCAGACATCGTGGAACTCTACAGAAGCATTTAGAGGAATTGAAGCGATAACCGGATATTGGCTAAAGCCGGTTATAGTGAAATGATTTATTTATTTCTTACGGAATATATGAGACTGTTATCTTCAGTACATGTATGTCATAGATATTTAACAGTTTTTAGTCGGGTGTAAAAAGATATCCACAAGCGAGGAGGGTGCACTCGTAAAACCTACGACTCACACAAATAAACAACTCGTAAATCCTACGACCTTATTCAACTTATACACGTAAAAGGTACGACCTATGTGGATATGCTACGTAAAAGCTACGACCTTATGCTCAGTAAGTTATTGATGTAAATGAAAATATGGGCTCAGTAAATATCCTTAATAGATCTTGTTGTATTGTTATCTTAAAAGAATATTATGAATGTCCTTGTTTTCCATAACTCACATTCAACATCAATAACTTTAGATAAAAAAAGCTAAACCTTATCAACCCCTGGTTATCCATGGATGTACTCTATCTACATCACCTATATCGTTCAAGATTAAGGGAAACGATAAAATACTATTCTCATGGTAAATCTGGCCACTTTGTACCGCGATGCATAATTTCCAAGATAGACTTCTCTGGATCATCTGAATTAAAAAAACCCCAATAATTCTTAGTATGTGGAGTTTTTAGCCGATTATGAATATTACCGACATCGAGACATTGTATGAATGCGTGGATTCTACCGTCAGGTCCCATTGCCTTGATAAGTAAACACCGGTCGTCCTCGCTATCGAAAATCATATTTTCATGATCATTGATCAAATACATATTTTCCACCTTGATTAAGTCGCTTTATTATCTAAGCACTGCTGAATTATACCCAGTGATTCCGTAAGTCTTGCATCTTTTGCTGTAAAGCGTAATATCCGCCAGCCATTCAAAGTGAGCAAGTTTTGACGTTCACGATCCCGTTGGAATTTATCCTTATGTGAATGAGCCGTGTGGCCATCCAGTTCGATTGCGAGTTTATGAGTAGGAAAGGCGATATCTATCTGAAATTTCCTACCAGGTATCGCACCCTCTAATTCCCAGACACATTCTGGCCAGTACACCTGGCAGCACTCAAAAAGTACTCTTTGAGGCGATTTTGTCTTTGATCGCTTTTTACCAATGCCGGCAGGTAGCTTCTTAGTTTGTTTTGTACCGCTTTTATTTAGCAGCCCTAAACGTAAAGCATCTTTCTCGGTTAGTCTGATAGTCATCTATTGTCACTGTTCAATAAATACTTTCAGAGTCTCATCGATCACTATTCACGCAAGGTTGATTATGAGAGAGACTTTAACCTGTTCAGACCTTCATCAATTAACTTAATCAAAGCTGAGAATGGCCTAGATTGATAACCAGTCGGAGCCTTATCGTAAACTTGCTCTGTCCAGTCAGTATTATTTAGTCTCATAACCATTCTTCTCACGGTAGCGTGATTACTCTCAAGAATAGTAGCCAATTGCCCTATGTAATGTGGTTTCGATTGCAAAAGGCCCAAGATAATGAGTTGATGAAGAATCAACCCCATATTTCTTGCCTTTATCAGCGATTTGACATTGCTTTTCAAGTTCAAGTTTTAAAGTCTCCCACCTTGATTATCGTGTATTACTGAACGCCCTGTTTGAGCATGGCGGCATGGCATTTCAGGTTGGTTAAAACACCTTCTACACCAATCTCAGGTCGATTCTTCATTAGTTGTGCGAGAAATAAGGCGCGAATTTCATAAACATCACTGGCTGAGATAGGCACGGCGATTTGATGATGGTCTTTGGCAGACATATTTACAAAGTAGTTTTTATTCTGATTTTCAATCAGTAGACGTTTGGTATTGTCTGCTCCGTAGTTGGAAAGTTCTACTTTCGGCAACAAACCAAACATCACCGCGGCAACACTGGGTAAATCACTTCGAGTGATCTGAATGCGTAACTTTTGATTCCAATTGTACTGTCGAGTGGCCACTGACATGGCACCATCAACGGCAATCGTTGCGTCCCCGCCACGGGTTTCATCATAGGCAAAATAGAGTGCTGATTGTTTGCCATAGACGTGATGACCGACAAAATTGCGTTTTTCAGAGTCCGGTTGTTGTCCACCAGCAGGTTGTTGGTGTTCTGCTTCTGGTGCATTGGGATGTGCTACTGTTCTGGCCGGTGCTGACTGATTAACAGTGGATTGCTGGACGGGTTTTGATTGAGCTACTGACCGTTGCTGTCTTGGTGGTGGTGAATCCATATTGTTATGAGCAGGAGGTGCATCGAGCATCGGTTGTCCCTTGGGTGATTGTTCGACAAAAACCATTTCAGGCTGATCTTTGTAATGAGCCAGAATACTAATCACATCATCACGTGCCTGAGTGTTCTTTTGGCAAAACTCTAATGCTTTAGCAAACATAGCTACCTTACTGACAGCAGCCAAGCCTTTATGAGACAGGCGAAGTTTAATACCAGCAGTGGCCAGCGTTTGGTTAGTAAAAGCAAGAGTGAGCGTCGTCATAAAACCTCCGTTAAAATGTATTTATGACTGTCATATTATAACACAATCACGGTAACGCAATCCCATAGCCAAACCCAAGACCAGCGCCATGAAAGCTCACTTTTTGCTAGCTGCGAAAATCTTTCTATTTTGTTTTTCTTTCTTGTCCTTTTTACTGCTTAATTCAATCTATTTACCGCTACGCGGGGTTCATCACCACAGATCAAATATGCCTTTTAATCGGCTTAACAGTTTTTAAAGAATCGTAATACGATCACATCGGCAGAACATAAGAAAAGGAGTGATGTTTCAGGTGAGGTGTTAACGCTTGTTTAATTTTGGTTGTGTTATATTATGCCTATTAATATTCAATATTCAGGGCAGTTTATGAGTATGGCGCCAGAGCTAAAGAAGCTCGTTGAACGTTTTGAAGACGTGTATTTGCCATTACGAGACCAACAGCATGCGGTGGCAGAGTTTGTTCGTGGGGATTCTGAATATCCGTACTGGGCACATCTGAAAGCTGACCGGGAAACGGTAGCTGCTCACATCGAATTGTTGGAATACCAAGAGGACGATATGGATGCTGGCGGCACAACGTCGATGCCTGCGGTCTTGGGTGTACCGTATGGCATGCTGGCGGAAGTACGTGCGATTAACGATATGCGGGACAATCTCGCATCGTTTTTGCGTGAGACCGACAAGGGGGTAACTCCCGAGGGTCAGCGATTGAGCAAGTATCTACTGGAGAAAGTTGGACTACGCCGGTTTAATCGTAAAGTGGCGGGGCGAACCTTTCGTGTACTTGATGGACGACCAGAATCTATCAGTTTTACCTGGTCACAATCAACTACTACGCATAAATTGTCACGTGATGAGGCTGTTGCGGTCGCTGTGCGTAAGATTGTGAAGACGCGAGATAAAAAGCAGCTCAAATTGCTGCAATCTGAGCAATCTTTGCTAATGGAACTGCCAGAAGGTGAAATTCTGGCCAGAGTTTACGAGCCTTCCCCTCAGCCAAAAATGAATATCATCATTGATGGAAAAAGAATGCCGGTTACAACGGCCCATTTACCCCTGTTTTATCCTGCAAAACCTGGTGAACGTTTGCCGGTGATCATACCGCTGCCCAAAAAATGGGAGCAAAGACTGCGTGTACGGCGCAGTGATGCTACATTGGATGATGTACCGCTTTGCCCAATACTTAATATCCATCGTTATTTACCTGAAGAAAAACTAAAGAAGAAGAAATGAATTTTGCACAAAAAACACTATTACCGTCGGCTGTTATAGACAGTGCTGTAACTGTGGCAGCAATTTTTAAGTCTGTGACAGGTATGGACACATTAGAGGTTGCAATGTTTAAAGACATTAGCCATACAACTATACTGAACTTTGCAAATCAGGTACTGAACCAGAAAATTGTGATGCTTTGATTAAGTTTGGTATTGATCCATTAGTATTCCTGTAAAACAAAGGCTATGAAGATGCTATAAACACAAAAGAAAACTCTAAAAAACCTGTAAGAAATAAAGAGTTTCAAAATTTACTTACAAATACGCTACAGATTATGGAATCACTTTGTCAGATAGTTATACTCTCGTTGGCCAGAGCCATAACGCTACTAACAGGGAGGTTAAACATGCTCGAACAAAACATCGTTAAACTAGCAAAAAGCACGCCTAGAGGCACTTAAGATCCTTGCAGAAGACTACATCGAGTTTATGGACGTATACGTGCTTTACAGCGAAATTAAAGGGCTGGTAGAACTGCGATTCATGAACCCCAACCACCTTTCCGATGACGCAATAAATGAAATGATTTTTGTCGACAACCTGGCATCGTTAATTATGAGATCTGTTAATCTGGAAGCCATTAAAGTCAGAACTGAACAAGGTGCCCGATTAGATGAATACATGGCCATGAATGAACGAGAGCTTGCAGACTTGATATTCAAGCACGGGGGCAAATTTAACAAGCCGGATGCAATTTCCATGGCCATGCATCGTGGAATTCTGGATGACGTTAAAAACGAGCTTGCCTGCTATAAAGTATAGAACAGGCTGAGACTCCAAGATCCAAACATTAATTAATAGTAAATGTATGTAATAGGTATATTTACCACTTACATGTAGTACTACATAGTGATACCATAACATGAAGAAAAAGCATTTAATAACGTTGAACCAAATATTTTCCAGACCGGTTAGTGGGAATATTAAATGGTCCGATATAGAAAAGCTCTTTGTTGAGCTAGGTGCTGAAATTAGTGAACGTGAAGGATCACGTGTTGAGGTGTTTCTCTTCGGACAGGTGCGTGTTTTCCACCGGCCACACCCAAGGCCAGACACTGATAAGGGTGCTGTTTCGAGTATTCGAGAATGGTTAAAAAGCCAGGGGGTCAAACCATGAGCAAATATAATGTAATGAACGTCGGTGGCTATAAGGCCGTGGTCAAATACGATCCGGAAATTGAAATGTTTCGTGGAGAGTTTGTTGGCCTTAATGGCGGTGCTGACTTCTATGCCGACGACACGGGTGGATTGAAGCTCGAAGCTATGAAATCACTCCAAATCTTTCTTGATTCTTGCAGAAAACGTGGTATCAAGCCCACAAAACAGTTTTCGGGTCGATTTAACGTTCGTATTTCTCCATCGTTGCATGAGCGTCTGGCCATCACCGCAGAATCAAAAGGGATTAGTATAAACAGGCTAGTTGAAGACGTTTTAGATGAAAGGGTAAGAGCCTAAATGCGAGGAAGTAGCGCTAACGAGATCAGGGCCGTTAACGACAATGGATGAGCGCGGGTCGATCTTATAATCGATGGTGACTAGCGGACGTTCCTCGTGCCCAAGAATATCCTTAAGCTCATCTTGGGCTGCCTCTTCAGAAGCTGATTGATTTCGCCAACTGTAGTAGTACGCTCAACTTCAAATACGCAGTCAGTCAAAGAAGCATTTGCCATTGGCACATGTAAAGCATGACCATTGATACGTCCTTTCAAATCCGGAAAAAATTTCTGTGATAGCTGTGGCCGACCCCGTTGTCGTCGGGATCAAACTTAAGCTGCTGGCGCGAGCTCGGCGCAGATCTTTGTGTGGCTGATCAAGAATACTTTGACTGTTGATTAAGCACTGAATAGTTGTGATAGAGCTGTGATGAATACCGATCTTTTCATGGATTACTTTCACTATCGGCGCCAAACTGTTAGCAGAGCAAGACGCAACAGTAACGATCTGCAGTAAAGGTAATGGCTCAGCTTGTTGGTTGATTAGAAGATTATAATAGCTTCCATTCGCACAACGGATTGAAAATGATATCCTCGCTAGACTAGTCGGCTCTCACATGGAAAATTAGTACTCTTCGCTTTAGTAAGGGTAACTTCAGAGGCTATTTTCTTTACCACAAGTACGAGCAATTGATAATATCTAATGTAAACGTATTGTGGCTAACATTGGATTCTATTCAACGATACTCTAAAAATACAGTTGATAAGTTCAAACTTCAATACGTTGATTCAATGTCAAGTAGTTTTAACTAAATCAGCTCATTAATTAATGGTTAAGGGAGAACATATATGACAGATGTCAATCTTGATCTCAGCTCAGCTGATAAGCGTCGAACGCTTTGGGTTGTTCTCATTCTCAATGTTGCTATTGCAGTGGGATTTTTAGTGACAGGATATGTTGGTAATTCTAACGCTTTAATTGCCAATGGTCTGGACAACACTTCCGATGCTATTGTTTATGGATTAAGTCTACTTGCATTGAGCCGCTCACGCGCATGGAAACGCGGGGCAGCACGTTTTTCCGGTTTCCTGTTGCTAGTTTTTTCTGCCGGGGTCGTGCTGGATGCCATTCGTCGTTACTTTGAAGGGTCTGAACCAACCGGGGCAATGATGATGTCAATGGCTGCCGTTGCAGCGGTCGTGAATCTCTTATCACTTTATTTGCTTAAAAAAATGCAAAGTAAGGATGTGAATCTTCGTGCAGCTACTACCTTCAGCATTAATGATTTCGTCGCAAATGGCGGGGTAATTCTGGCGGGCATTGTCGTTATATGGACAGATTCCAATTTACCCGATTTACTTGTCGGGGTCGCAGTAGCAGGAATTGCACTGTATGGCGCTATCAATATATTACGCGATGCCCATATGGACATTCATGAGGAACAAGGAACCAAGCATCGTGGGAAAAATAATTAAAAGATCTGTATTGGCTGTTTATGTATGAAATTAATTTGATGCGCTATTTTATTCGTATGCTTGTGTTAAATGTTTTTTAACACAATAGTTATATCCAAATTTAAGGATATGGTAAGAGATGTATTATAAAATGTTTTAAGGCAGCATCATAAATTAGTCAGTAAAAAGATTTATAAATGATTGTTCTGGTAATCGACTTTATCCCTGCAATTTTCTTCTCTATGCCCGATTTTTATAAGATGTTAGAGAGCTAGATTAAATGATTTTAAAGCTTCCGCTACGGTATTTTTAATTTTAGGGTAAGCGGATTAAATTGTTTATCTTAACTTTGCATGGGAGGAGTGAGGCAATCCTACATCTCATCGGATTATTTGTTTGGTGTTCCAACTTACTGGTGATGCAAGCTTCCTTCGCTAATTCCAGCAAGAACCCCACACGCCTCAACTTCACGGTCATTGTTACAACTCGCTCTCAGTGAAACGAGTTGTTTTTCAAGCGCTTGGAGAGCAGTTATCTGCAACCGCATATGAGAGATGTGATCATCAAGCAAGGCGTTGATCGCGTTACACGGCTGATGAGGATCGTCCTGAAAGCTTTGTAGTTCGTGAATCTCTGCCAGTGACAGGCCTAGGATTCTGCAGTGACGGATGAAAGCCAGCCGCTCACCATGCTTCTCGGTATAGATACGGTAACCGTTTTCCTGTCGATCCGGCGGTGGCAACAAGCCCTGCTTTTCATAGAAGCGGATCGTCTGTGTTTCGACCCCTACCAACTGCGCCAACTGACCAATACGCATTAACCTCCTCCCTAAAAGACTTTAATTACTCTATTGACCTTGTAGTGACTTTATGGTTTTTAATGTTACCACAACATTGGTCAAGTGAGTCGAATCATGAGCAAATCCTATGGTGGCGCCCGTGGCGATGATATAACGTACGCAGCGGATACCGATATGCAGTCCTCCTCCGAAGCATCGGAGATAAGCGTAAGTGTTTATATCGTACCGAAGATGGACTGTCCATCAGAAGAGCGAATGATTCGCCTAGCCCTGAACGGCTTTGAGGAGATTCGAGCGCTGTCCTTCGACTTGTCGAACCGCCGGCTGAAGGTCGTGCATGACGGTGAGGTCGAGCCCGTCACCTCGAAACTGAAGAGCTTGGGGTTAGGCGCCTCGCTTCAGGAAACCGTCGCTGCAATTCCGGAGACCATCAAGGCCGCCGAGTTCTCGACAGCTTCTGCTAAGCAAGAATCCGGTGCTTTGCGCTGGTTGCTCGGCATCAATGCACTTCTGTTCGTGGTGGAAATGACTGCCGGTCTAATCGCCCAGTCCACCGGTCTGATTGGCGAGTCCCTCGATAATTTTGCCGATGCGGCGGTGTACGGGCTTGCCCTTTATGCGGTTGGACATAGCGTGAAAATGCAGGTACGTGCCGCGCATCTTGCTGGTGTACTGCAACTGATCTTGGCTGTGGGCGTACTCATAGAAGTGGTGAGACGCTTTGTTTTCGGTAGTGAGCCTGAATCGTTGGTGATGATGGCTATCGCATTCGTCGCATTGATTGCCAATACCAGTTGTCTGCTGCTGATATCCAAACATCGAGAGGGCGGGGCGCACATGAAAGCAAGCTGGATATTTTCGGCCAACGACGTGGTGATCAACCTGGGCGTCATCACCGCCGGCGCTCTGGTCGCGTGGACCGGGTCCAATTATCCGGATCTGATTATCGGCACCATCGCGGGGGTAATTGTGCTTAACGGTGCTAGACGCATTCTGGCGCTCAAGGATTAAGCAATGTCCATTTTTGGCAAACATCTGTCACCGTACGCCCTGTTGTCCATCTCCGGCCTGCTGGCAGCGTCTGATCAGGCCGTAAAATGGCTGGTGCAACAATCAATGGCATATGGCGAGTCTATTTCAGTGACCTCATTCTTTAACTGGGTACACGTATGGAATACCGGTGCCGCATTCAGTCTTTTTGCGAATGATGGAAGCTGGCAGCGCTACTTTCTTATCGGAATCGCGGTGGTGGTCTCAATCGTGCTGATCGTACTGATCTGTACGAATCGTAATAAAGAAGAGGCCATCGCTTACAGTCTTATCCTAGGGGGCGCCACGGGCAACCTGATTGACCGGATATTCCGCGGTTACGTTGTGGATTCCTTTGATTTTTATTGGCGATCTTGGCATTGGCCAGCCTTTAATCTGGCTGATGTTGTAATTGTTCTCGGTGCCTTACTTTTCATTTCCGTCAGCTTGTTGGGTGATAAAACAAACAACAATGCCGAGCCGGATGGATCTGACTGACACCTATAGGTATACAACACCATCACCGAAATGCCCAACAACATACTGCACCTCCCACAATACCATGTACTGGGCTATATCAACCGACGATGAAATGCACTTCCAGGTGGAAGAGCCCGATCCTATCGCCTGCGAGGAATGCGCCGTGCAATATGAGTTCGGGCGGTTCGTCAAGCGTGATATTCCCCTTCACAGCAAACCGGTCACCCTGGGTGGTTCATCGCCGGTACATCTGCCGCGCCTGCAAGATCACCTTTAGTCCCCAGCTACCAAAGATGGTGGACGGCTTCCGCATAACGCTACGGATGCATGAGTACGTGGAGAAAGAATCCTTCCTGGCGGCACAGACCGGCTTGACGATAAGACGGTACGCTCCATCTTCAACGTCCGCTCCGAGTTTCTGGAGCATTGGCACCGCTTCGAGACGACCGCATTCTGGGCATCGACGAGCTGTACCTCAACAAGCGCTACCGCTACATCCTGACCAACATCGATGAGAGAACCCTACTCGACATATAGACCATTCGCCGTCAGGGGGTGGTGACCAATTACCTGATGAAGATGAAACACCGGTAGAAGGTCGAGATCGTAAGTACGAACATATGGAATTCCTACCAGGTAGCGTTCAAGGTAGTGCTGCTACAGGGTGCTCGCTAATTTACATGTGGTGTGCATGACCAACGTTGCCCTGGAGAAGGTATGCAATGGCCTCAAAAAGGAGCTGAAACCCTCACAGAAAATAATCCTCAAGGGAGACCGGAAAACACTACTGAAACGCGCTCACGAAGTCTCAGACCGAGAACGCCTCATCTTGGAGATCTTGACAGGCGCGTTTTCGCAACTGCTGGCCGCCTACGAGCACAAAGAGCGCTTCTACGGCATTTGGTACGCCATCACACGGCTCCGGGCAGAAGCCTCCGCCCTGGACGAGTGGACTGCCAACATCCCGAAGAGCCAAAAGGAAGTCTGGAGTGATCTGGCAGGGCAGTGGGAAACTGGCGCTAAGAGATCATGACCTACTTCCAGACGGACATGCCCGTCACCAACGCTTACACGGAGTCCATCAACCTGGCCAAGGACAAGAACCGTGAAGGGCGTGGTTACTCTTTCGAGGTAATGCGGATACGTATGCTCTACACTTCGAAGCACTAGAAGAAGGACTCGACTTTGAAGGTCTCTCCGTTTTATTAGGAAACATCGGTTACGGACTGCGAGACAACGCAGATGAACTCAAATATGGGTCATTCTATCAACTCTCTGAGGGTAGAATCAGATTGATGGGGTGAGAGTTCCCCATCAACCAAAAATCCGTGTACCCAATATTTATTAAATATTAAAATTTAGCGTTGAAATAATATTGGTTCATTTGGACTCCCATCAGTTAGGTCTATGCTACTCACGTGGGAAATTGCTAGACAAGTGAGGTAGATTTCCATATAGCCGTGTTTTTAGCTAAGTAAACCACTTTAGTAAGCATTTGGCTTTGATCTTGTTGTTCGAGTCAATCAACTAAAAATTGGTATACTCGAAATTATTAGAGCAAATGAAATGAGATATGTCACATTCCCCAATATTTAATCAAACGCTGATGCATAATCCAAAATGCGTAAACAGCTTGACCATTATAAAATCTTTAGTTAGTGTAAATATGAAAATCATCACGGCTTCAGTTAGGTAAACTCTAAAATCATTAATTGAACCTCATAAAACTCATCTGATATATCTTTTATATCAGATTCCTTCTCGTTCCGATCAGGCGAGAATGGAATATTTCTCTGTTGATAAATTCCTTTCACAAAATGAACTATTAAGTCAATGCCTACCTATAACCGTGTACTTATTCAATCAAGTTTGAGAGGTATATTATGAACCCTAACAAAACAATTGCTACTCTGATTGGCGTTTCTGTATTATTTTCTGCCGCAGTAATGGCCGAAATTCATCAAGTAAAAGCTGTTGGGCTAGCCTATAAACCACTGGTAGTAAAAGTTGAGCCCGGAGATCAAATATCATGGACAAATATGTCTACTCACAATGTGAATACAAAATTTACGAGCAGTAACGGTACAATTGAATATATCCCGAAAGGAGCAAAAGGTTTTACTTCAAAAATGGGAGTTAACTTTACTAGTGATCCATTAACAGAAGAAGGCGTTTATTTATACAAATGCGATCCACACTGGGGCACAGGTATGGGAGGAGTAATAATTGTTGGTGAACCAACTAATTTACAAATGATTATTGACTCAGACCCCAAAGGTGCATTAGGCCGACTTGTCAGAAAAGCACAAAAAGCCAGTGAGTAAAATCATTGCTAACAGGTACCTACCATTTACAGTTGAATAATGCTGAAGAAGAGATTCATAATGTCAACCTGTTGTATGTATCTTAATAGCTAGCAGGAATCATAGGTTTTCATTATCAGACTGGTGTAATTAGACTTGTACTGATGTTCCTCTGCATAACAAAGCTGTGGAGATTTTTCATATTCCATGCGTATGTATTTTTCTAATCCGAAAACCATGCTTCCCATTCTCAAAAAAATGGTTCTATAATCTTATTACCTTGGGGTAAAAGACTTGAACAACTGGTCAAACTACCTATCTCCGGACAGGCAAAGATTGATTCGTTTTATTGCGGCAAATGGGAACTTTCTTTCCTAAACCGGTAAAAATACCTGTATTGGGCTTTATAGAAAAAGACTAAGAGAGTAAACACCAGTTTGTGTTCACAGACCATGGCGGTCAATAAGTCAAAAGCTTGACAACGAAAAACCTCTCGTACAAACTTGAGCCATTCCTTTCAGTAATTTATTACTGATTGAATCGCTAGCAGAACGAACTTTCTGCTCTCAATTAGATATGTCTACGGATGTATCAATACTCCTCAAAGTATCACAAAAGAGTCTGTCTTCCACGGAGGACAGACATTTGAAATGTAATTCCCAATAGTTTTTTAAGAAAGTTTAGGCCTTATCGCAAGGCCTTCCTACGGGATGATTTTGCCATAAGGTTTTTCAAGCAATTTTCATGTTGCTTGTGAAGTGAACGTCGGCACTAACCGACATTCAATCGTTGTGATCAACACTGCTCACAACACCACCCTCGGGGTCAGATGAATATCGGCCCTGGGCGGATAATGTCATTTGACCCTTTTTTTTGTTTCAAAGGAGCGTCAAATGAGCAATCACGAAGATTTTCCCACTTTACGTAAAGATGCTTGGACATTCGATATGCCAAGTGCTGAACCGTGTCGTCTATTTTTGACAGAGCAAAACAATACACCAACTCAAGTTTGGTTTATGGCAAGCGATGGCAAGGCTAATGATGACTTGGCGCTATTTGCGAAGGTATTAACACTCTATCTTCAGCAAGAAATGCCATACAAAGTACAGGAAAAACTGAACATGCTGGAAAGTGTTGCCGGCAGAGGTTTCAGAATGGCTTTTCCTCCCACGGGAGAAAAGCAGATGATGATTGGCAAGTAAACGCCATTGCAAAACTACTTCTTTATCGAGGTGGTTTTATGATGTCGGATACTCCCTTAACACAATATCAACTTAAGGGAGATATTTGGAGTGTGGATGTCTTAAATCCATATACGCAAACGGTTTTCACCATCAAGATCTCAGAGCCAATGATTGATGGCCGTAAACGACCAAGCTGCATCTGGTTAGACGGTCAACATCCAGAAATCTTGGATGGACTATGCACACTGCTCTCGGCTGATATGTCGAGTCCAGATTTATCGCGCATAGCCATCAAGTTGAAGGCATTGCTCGAACTCCAATCTTCTATGAAAGGCATGATTGAATATCGGCTAGATAACCTTAGCGCTTATATCGCTTATGTGTTGTTGAAACGGTATGAATTGCACTTTCACATGGATGATCGAATCAATGTGATGCCTTATACAAACGTCGTGTCATTTGATAGCAACAAGCCATCAAACGACCGTGACTATTCACACGTTTTAGAGGTTGGTTGAGATTCCTAAAGAGTTGCCCTTGCGGCGACTCTTTTTTTAGCTATATTGCCATCAGTACAGCTAAGAAAAGGGTTTCTGCGCTGAATACTTGTTATTCAGGCTGAAACGTTAAGCAGTAGCGTTAATTACTGCTCTCATGGGTGTTTGACCAAGGTTGAACACTGTGATTCAAGTCCTGCCCTCAACGGGAGTGTAGGAAACCCTTTTAGGAGAAGTTTATGTCAGTCAATAAAGTTATTTTAGTTGGTCGTCTGGGTGTTGATCCGGAATCTCGTGCATTACCAACAGGTGGCAGTATCTGCAATCTAAGAATTGCAACATCTGAGTCTTGGAGAGACAAACAAACCGGCGAACGACAAGAAAGAACGGAATGGCACCGGGTGATTCTGCGTAATAAGTTAGGTGAAATTGCACAGCAGTACCTGAAAAAAGGCGCACAAGTCTATATCGAAGGGCGTATTCAGACTAGTAAATGGCAAGATAAAGGTGGTAACGAGCATTACACCACAGAAATTGTCGGAACTGAAATGACCATGTTGGACAGCAAATCTAATGCAGGATCATCTGCAGGAGATCCGCAACCACCAGCTGGTGGCCAAAACGATATGGATTATAGTCCAAGTGATTACGATAGCGGTGACAGCTACTACGGCGATTAAGGAGGCACAAAATGTCTGCAGCTAATTCAAAAGTAGTTCATATCCAAAATCTAAACGGTGAAACGAATCAGTATGTGAAAGTCTCTGCCCGTGTACCCGCTTTTTTAGCGGTATATGGTCCAGATAAAGGCTATCGCGTGTTGGCTCATTCCACTGACTACCTGGACTTTGCACAGGGCCGAAAGGAACTGTGCATTGCACTGGCAGCACAAGGGAAGCTTCCTGAGCAGCATCTTAAGGAGCTAATGGAAGAGCGTAAAGTTGTCTTCAAGTCGCAATTAGTGGACAAAGATGGCAACGTAGTCGCGGAGAGTTCTGCTATCAAACCAATTTGGAATCTTAAAGATTACGAATCGGGTGAGACGGCAGCTTTTCAACGATTACTCGCTCGCTTAGGGTTTGGTGGTGATGTCTTCGATTCTGATGAAGACAATGACATGAACTCCCAAGGCCTTGCCTTTGATACTGTAAGTGAAGAAGTGCCAAGTCAAAGTCAGACAGTGGTAATGCAGCCTGTTGTGGTGGAAACACCTCGCAGCGAGTCAAAACCTGCTAAACCTGCCGAGACTAAGACCGTCAGTTCTACGGAGCAGTCGGGACCGGCCAAACAACCTGCTCAAAAGCAGGAAGTAAAGAGCACTAGCCGTGGCGTGCAAGTAGATCCTAACAAGATCCAAACCGCGCAACTGCGTCAGCTTGAATCAATGGCCAGGGTGAAGAAAGTAGAGTGTCCAAAAGTGAATAATTTAGAAGAATTTCGCCAAGCACTCTTACATCTAAAAAGTTTACCTTTACCCACTTGAAAATATTAAACCCCTACTGATTTTATCAGTGGGGGTTTTTTATTTTAAGAAGCCCAAAACTGAATTTTATTCTAGATACATGAACCGTTGATAAAGAGGAAGTAAGACTTATTCATTTGATTGTTTAAGTGTGAAACCTAGTAAATATGAAAATATAACTGGATAATCACAGTTTATAAGGTATTGCTTCTACATAGTCTCAAGGAATGATGAATGTTCAAATATAAGAATTTCGCAATCATAGCTCTTTACTTTATAGCTACCTCAGCACTGTCAGAAGACTATCAATCAAAAAGCATCTTTAAGCACGACTATAAGTGCGTTGCAGAGGAAAAAGGCGGTTATAACCATAATGCTAACGGCCATAATCTGGGTAGATTTAAACCGGATGAGGAGTTTTTCTTAGTACACATTTCAAATATTCCTGAAAAAGTGATACTGCAAATGCTGGAGCCAACGACAACTGAAGCAATAAATCAACATAAAGAACTATCGAACCAAGAATTGGAGTTCCTTAAGAGAAATGAACTTGAAAAAGAATTTATGAATAAGCAAGTTTTAGGCACTTTGACACTAGAAAGTGGCTCGTACTTTATTCGACAGCCCATCGATGATCCCGATGACTATCTAACATATATCTCTGGTCAAGGTTGCTCTGCATTGAAAGACGATAAACATACTTCTATCAATTGCTACACAAACTATTTCGGTAAAACATTTCAATTTAATGTCACGTCAGGTAAATTTACATATTCATATGCAGGCACTTGGCATGAGGAAGTGAAAGACAGATATTATGTGGCGAGCCTGTCCTGATTTCTGTGTAACTGCCATTTTCAGACTAATCCGGTTAACCGGTCTTCAAACTCAATCATAAAGCGGTTCAGTGCCGCCTTCCAGTTTCTTATGGGCATGGTCCATTTCTTCGAGGCACCGAGAATAGCCAGATAAACCACTTTACGTGCTGAGTCATCACTGGGAAATAGTTTGCGTTTCTTGATGGCCTTGCGGATAACGCTGTTGAGCGATTCTATCGCATTAGTCGTATAAATGGCCTTGCGGATGTCCTCGGGATAATCGAACAGCGTGTTCAGGTTCTGCCAGTGGCTACGCCAGCTTTTGCTGATTTGCGGGTATTTGCCGTCCCAGCGCTCAGAGAATGCATCCAATGCCTTGAGGGCTTCCTCTTCGGTCACTGACTGATAAATTTGCTTCAAATCAGCTGTCACAGGTTTGTAGTCCTTCCAGGGCACAAACTTGACGCTGTTACGCACCATATGAACGATGCATAGTTGAATGTGGGTGTTGGGATAGACGGTATTAATGGCATCGGGAAAACCTTTCAAACCATCGACGCAAGCTATCAGAATATCTTTCACGCCACGATTCTGTAGTTCGGTCAGCACATTCAACCAGAACTTGGCACCTTCGTTTTCCGCTATCCACATGCCTAACAGGTCTTTATGGCCTTCGAGGTTGACGCCCAGTGCCAGGAAAATGGATTTGTTGATGACCTGTTTGTCCTGCCGGACTTTGACCACGATACAGTCCAGATAGACAATCGGATAGACCGCATCAAGTGGCCGGGACTGCCACTCGATAACTTCGTCCATCACGGCATCAGTTACCTTGGAAATCAGTGTTGGAGATACTTCGGCACCGTACATTTCTAAAAAAGTCGCTTCAATTTCCCGGGTGGTCATGCCCTTGGCATAGAGGCTGAGAATTTTATCGCTCATGGACGTGAAGCGGCGTTGATGCTTGCCCACAAGCTGGGGTTCGAAGCTGCCA
Source organism: Methylophaga sp. UBA3613 (assembly GCF_002375415.1). NCBI lineage: Bacteria > Pseudomonadati > Pseudomonadota > Gammaproteobacteria > Thiotrichales > Piscirickettsiaceae > Methylophaga > Methylophaga sp. UBA3613. The sequence goes on from NZ_DFLS01000012.1 coordinate 105,998, forward strand.
TCACGGTCACGGGGTGTGGTCAGTTCAAAGGTACCATCTTCAGTCTGAAGTTGCTTACGACTGACACCATTACGGCTGTTGCTGGTGTCTGATTGAGCATGTTTTTCATAGCCCAGATGTTCATCCAGTTCGGCATTCAAAGCCGCTTCAACAGTAACTTTGGTTAACATCTGGCTGAACTCAGCCAGGTCTTTTTGGGTTTTGATCCCCTTGGCTGCTTCTTTGGCAAAAGCTTCCAGTTCTTTCTTGTTCATCTGCTTATCTCCTTTAGGGTAATGATAAGCAGTTACACAGAATTATTTACAGTCCCTATGTGGCCCCATCTACATTTGCATTTGGAACTTGCAAACAATACTATCGGTAATACGTATTTAGTTAACTATAGTGAACCAATACAGAAAGCGTAGAAGTTTTATCCACTTAAAAAGTTAAAACCCCTACCGATTTCGGTGAGGGGTTTTCTTTTTACAGTCATTTCAGTCTGAACCAGACATCCAGAAGTCTATTAGACCTACATCACGATAGTACTGGTAAAGTTTCCATACCAACTTGATAGTGATGTACCACCGTTTATTTCCTGCTTGTTGTTTATTGTTATTATCCATTGATACCTCATTTAAAATCAGCCACAAACGGGCTGTTCAAATGTATTTATCGTTTTGGATCATTAAGTGTTTTTAACCAGCTTTTCGCGGTTGTGAATCGGCCTCCAAACTATGGTCATACCAATCTGGCATATTTCATTCACATTTTCTGTGGATAACTCTGTCAGTAACCTCTCAAGCGTGTTGTCTAAGCATAAATAAAGTCATCTGGTTAAATAATGAGCAACGTGACTCAAGGCGTTGACACCTATCTGTTAAATTGGTATTTTCGTATCCAAATATCGCTTCCTGCGATTCTTGGCTCCCGCCAAGCTCAATAAGATACGTCCACTGGCCGTACTCTCAGCTCGAAAGAGCAAATCCGATTGAAGTAAATTTTTCACGCAGAAATCTTTTGTGTGTCTGCACGTCTGTACGTTTTTTTCGTGCCTCCAGACCAAAGGTTTCTGATCGACATTTATTTGTCGATTGAAAGCGGCTTGCTGACCGTTTAATCAGCACTCAATCACCCTTCAGGGCACACAAACTGCCCTGTAGGGATAGCTTTGTCTGTGCCATTCCGAAGGATTTTCAATTCAAGGAGGCACAAATGAAGTTTAAGACGCTGAGACGTGATGAAGTCCTACAAGATGTAATCAAACAAGCGGGTGCTAATGCAGAATTCAAACTATCCCGTGTAGATCAGAAGGACGACCATGTTACTCGCGCCCTGTGGGCTGGTGACAAGTTAGTAATCATTCTCGAAAAGGCACGCAAAGTCGTGGGCTATAACCTTTTCAGCAGATCCCAACAAAAACGAGCTAAAAAATATTCGCATGCTTTCCTCGAAGAGAAGCGGATTTTGTGGCAAAGGAGTGAGCAATGATTCTCAGTCCTAGCCGAGTTCAGAAAGGTCAGACTTGCATGAAGCAGGTCTGGTACCACTACAAGTTGGGTATAAGACCAAAGGTTACTTCAGCAAACCTTGCTTTCGGTAAAGCGGTGGATGACACCGTGATGGATTACTTAAAGGCAGTAACGCTGGGGAATCGGATTTCTTCTATTGAAGATGTCTTTCTAAAACATTGGAAAAAGCAGTCATCAATTTCACTTGAGTATTCGTCTACACAGTCGGAAAAAAAGATGAGAGAGATTGGGGCTGCGATGGCTGGGAAGTTTCCAGCTGCGTGGGAGGAGTCTGAGCTGATGGTTTTTATCATGCCAGATGGTTCACCTGCATTACAGGTTGAACTCGCAGTTCAGATAGCACCGAGAGTTAGTTTACGGGGTTATCTGGATTTAATCGCTATGGATCAGCTTGGCAGAGTCATCATTATCGACATCAAAACAACCGGTGTTGCCTATGATGATTTGTATGTTCGCCAATCCGATCAATTAACGGCGTATCAGCTGCTCGTAGATAGTCATGCATCGACGTTAGGGATAGAACAGGCTGACCAGGTTGGTTTCATGTGCTTGCACAAGAAAAAAGACCCGGTTATTCATTCACCTCAAATCGTTGACCGCAGACCGTCAGATCGAGTCTCGGAATACATTCAGACCTGTCAGTGGTTTGTTAACGACTACAACAATGGGCGGTTTAATCGCAGCCCACTTGGAGCCTTTAACAGTCCTTGTTCAATGTGTGACTTTAACCGGTTATGCAGTGAGGGATGCACTGAAGATTTGGATATTCCAGACAGAGCGAAAGTTGCTCTGCAGTTAGCAGCATAGGAGGCCGAGAAATGATGCAATTAGCATTGAATTTCGATCTTCTTCCCCTCAACCCAGATGACTGGAATCTAACCCAGGAACTGGCAGAGGAGCTGCACGAGAAATTCTACATCAGAAGCATTAAGTTATTGCGTGACTCCGTTCCTGGGGGCAAGCAGTGGCAAGAATTAATGTCTTGGTTGGACGAATCAATCGTTGATGATAATCGCCCCTTTAGCTTTGCAACGTGTTGCAAGGTAATAGGGATCGAAGATCCAGAAGCGAATCGCGAAACAATTAAAAAGTATCTGACTATGTAAATAGTTAGAAATCGTTTCACCCCTTGGGGTGGTTTTATACCACCACCCCTTCGGGGGTAGTGGTATTTTCAATTTGGAGATAGCACATGAAAACGATGCAATACGATATCGGTTTAACATTTGGCATTGAGGCAGCAAAGGGACAATTTATTACTGGGTACGAACCGGGTTCACAGTATGTTCCAGTCGCTGAAGCTAATTATCGTTTTGACAAAGATGTTCTTCGAGATCTTATGGTCTGGTGGAACATGAACCTGGCAGGCGTCAATAAAGACGGCATGTATTTGTTCGGACCTACGGGTGCGGGTAAGTCCGCTGCTTTAGTGAACTTCTGTGCATTACTGAATATACCGATGTATGAAAAAACGATATATGAAGGCATGGAGTTCGACGTTCTGATGGGCCGTACTGAAATCGTCGGGGGTGACACTGTATTTATGTACGGTGTAGTGCCACTGGCGATGGGTGCAGAAAATGAACCTGGAATACTGGTGCTCAATGAGATCGATCGAGCAGATGATGCAGTCTTAACTGGACTGTATGAAGTATTAGCAGGTCGTCCTTTGGTTCTGGATGCAGCTGGTCATCATGTCGTAAAAGCTGACGATGCATTTTGTTTTGCAGCAACAGGTAATACGAACATGGCTGGTGCTAGTGATGATTACAGTAATGCCAATAAGCAGGATTTGGCATTTGTTGATCGTTTCTGGAAAGTATCTGTGGGCTACCCGGAAAAAGAAGTGGAAGTAGGCATTCTGAAATCAGTGGTACCGGATTTATCCGACGAACTGTGCGAAAAGATGGTTGATGTTGCAAATGACATTCGTAATCTGCACACCGAAGGTGAAAACCGGATACCGTTGACCATGAGTACTCGGACACTTTTACGCTGGGGAAATATGACGAAAGCTTATCACGGGTTTAGCCGTGCAATAGAAGATTCACCTATTGCATACGCATTGGACCGGGCTCTACTTAACGTAGCTGACCGACCCACGCGAGCGGCCATCATCGAAGTGGCTGAAATGCACATCGGTGATGCCTGGACAAGTGTTTCTGCTCAAGCAGCGACTGGAAATGGAGGTAAATCATTCAATGACTGATTTGTATGATCTCTACCGAAATGACAGTCCGGCTGGTCAAGGGACAAAAGACTGGGCCATTAAAGTCTCAGCAGGAAACGAGCTTACCGTTATGTTTGGTAAGACCGGCTCCAAGCTTCGTACCAGAGTGCTTAAATTAGACTCTGGAACGGATGCGAGGAGCGAGCTGATTCAGCGTTCAAGCCAAAAATTGAGTGAAGGCTACTCTATGATTGGTAAGGCGCGTATCGACGACAAAGGCAACGTCACGTTAGCTCAGGACATCGAGTAACAAACATGGAGTTTGTCTGAGTTGGACGAAGTTGAGGTGAAAGCCGCTTTGAAATCACTGGTTGATGACATCGTGGTGTACAGCTTTGACATAGGCTTTAATGAAATGCCGATATCGGCTGATTATGACGAGAACCTGAAAGGAGCCATCATTTCATGTGATGGCTTGCTACCAACAGGAGGCTGGCAAATACTAAGTGATGCCGGATTAACCTTCATGTCAGGAGGGAAAGTCATGGGTGGTGGCAAGATTGATTACTCACTACAGCTTTTGCTGCTGGTGGGGTTATCGAAAAAGCTACCCGATGGCATCGTTACAGCCGTAGCGTCTAAAGGGCAGACAGATCGGGATTTGATGCCAAGCAAGCGAGGCCTACCGGCTGACTTTGTTGAGGGATTAGAGCTACCGAGAAGCTATGTTCGAGAAGTCGCACAGGCAATTGGCATAATAGCCAAACCAGTTCAGATTTTATCTCAGGAGGCTGTCAGTACGCCGACAGCTATTTGTTTTTAATTCAATTGAGCCGTTCCCTTCGGGGAGCGGCTTTTTTGTTTGTAATGCCCTTTAAAGCAATTATGGGGTACTATCGCCAAATTTTTATCTAAGGATAGATTCATGGCATCAATAAAATGTAAGAATTGCGACCACCAATCCGAAACCACTGGAAATTTATGCCCTGCATGTGGAAAGGAGTATCCCCCCACTAATAGCAACGTTTATATTTTCTATCTATTCGTTTTGGCTATTGTTGTTCTTGTTCTTTTATTCTTGTTTTCTAATGAAGAAGTTGAAGAAGAAATAACAAAAGAAGATATTGCTATCTGCATCAAAGGTAGTAGTGGCTACAAAGGTAAGCTCTATAAAGACACATGCAAAGACAAATCTGTTCAGGTAACAGGCTTTGTCAAAGCGATTGATGGTAATGAATTTACTTTGTATACCAGTGATCAAATTGAATACGGCTCCCACAAATTCTATGTCTATCCCAAATCTAATCGTTTTAAAGTAGGTTTAGATCAAAAAGTAATTGTAGAGGGTATCTTTGATAGCTATAGCTTCGGTGGCTATGCGAGAGTAGACGATGCAGTTATAAAACCAATTGAATTGGCTGATAGCGAGATTAATGCTAGACAGAGAAAGGAAAATGCCAAGAAGCTAAAATCTCAGCAAAAAGAAATGCTTTTTGCTTATATGGCTTGTGCTGAGGAATTTGAATTATCTAAACCAGGCACTGAATGTCCAAAAGCATCAGACTTAAATAGCGAATCAGCTCATCTTCAAGAGGATGGAAGCATTCACGTAGATGGCTTATGTTTCTTTGGTAAGCGAAGCATCACATTTTCATGTGAATTCCAAAATGGTTTACCAACAATAAAAGAATTCAAGATTCACTAATACCTTTTAGCAACTATGTATTTATTTAATGAGGTCTGGAATAGATAACCGGCTTGGACCAATATCCGGTTATTTATTCAAATCAGTAAGATAGCCCTATAGAGTGCTTAGTGATTCAATCCAACTAAGGCTTTCTTATGAGTCCTATCCGAATTCGTTTTGACCACGAAACCGCTTATACCCGTGACTGGCTTGCTGATAATGAAGTCGAAGCGCAACGAGTGCTTGCGACCTTCAAAGCTAAAGATGTCACACCGAGATGTGAGTGCAATGACAAATTACCACCGATGTATATTGCTCATCGAACGCGGTATTACCTTGCTCGCAATCCCGGTACTGGCACTTTACATTCCCCTGAATGCCCTTCTTTTGAAATGGAAAAGGAAGACAGCGGCAGGATCACTTACGAAAGTGATGTTATTAAGCCAAAAAATGATGGCACATTGTCATTAAAAATTCTCGCACCACTCGCCCATAAGATTGTTGATAGATCGCCTAAAGAAGCAAACGATATCGACGCAATGGTGCCACCAAGACCGAAATCACCTACTGCTAAACCTGAAGCCATGTCTCTGACAGGCTTGCTTGCTTTGATGTGGGAAGAGGCAGAACTTAACCGATGGCATCCCGGCTTTCATAAACGACGTATTTGGGCAGTAGCCAGAACCCGACTTTTGGATGTCGCACAAAGACTCAATACCAAGCGTATTAATGTTGCAGATGTGTTGTATATCCCTGAACATTTTAACGAATCCCAAAAAGATGCCATTGATTCACGTAGAAAAGAGGCTTTCAAACGCATCATGACCAAAACCAGTACCATCACTAAATACATGATGGTGATAGGTGGAATTCGTAAAATCTCGGTGCAGGAGAAATCAGTAGCCATTACGCTACGACACCAAAGTGAGTCTGTGAAATATTGGGGTTCGCAACACGTTCTCAAAAAACTCAACAACGGACCTGCAGTGGAAATTCTGAACGACCTGCATGAACCACGCCTGGTCTACACGTTGATGATAGTAAGTCGAGATATAGATGAAGTTCTGCATATTCAGGATATCGGCTTTCTAATCACCGACATTCATATGATCCCAACGTATTTTGAACAAGACAGATTGATGACTGAGAAACTAGTCATGGAAGGGCATAAATTCATTAAAACAATGCGCTATGACGGCTCCAGAGATTCTGTATTTCCAGACTACCTGCTGGTGGATAACCCTAATGCAATATTGCCAATGGCCATCTTCCGGACGTTTGCTTCAGAAACAGCTATTGAACAACGTCACCAAACTAAAGAGCGATGGAAAGAGAAGTATGGCAAATACTGGATCTGGGATATGGAAAAGCAAGGTGAAAGTGTTCCAGACTTGCCAACACCGCCAGCAACACGCACTAACAACGTATAGCTTAACAAGCAGGGACCGCATTGATAATTATGGCAAATGGCGTGATGACGATAGATAGTAAAAGTGTGAACCTGTTGCCTTGCATTCATAGCCTTGTAGTAATAACATTCACGTAACTAGGTTTCTCGCTCGTCATTAATTTGATGAGCAAGAACTGGAACTGGCCCAGCGCAATAAATGCCAGTCTCAACTACCCGGACGGGAAATATTATTTCCCATTCGGGGACTAGTATTTCCAATTCGGGTTTTTTCTGTTTTAAGAGGAGAAACCTAATGGAAGTACTAGATCAAACAGTTTGGATTCATATCAATTACCGTACTTGGCAGGGCAAAAAAACCCTGACACGCGACGAGCTAAACCGATATGCCGATCCTGACAAGACCCCACCTGAAGATCTAATCACCCCCGGTACTAAAGCAATTGCAGATCCTGATAAGCTGAAGCGTATTAACAGCCTTGGGAAACGTATTCATCGGGAATGTGAAAAGGTCTGTCTCAAAGCGTTTGGTGCTTATGGCACTTCAATCGAAGCCGGTGAATCATTACTGGCCAGATTGCAGAGCATGAAAGATGAGCACGAAGCATTAATCACCGAGTATTTGGATAGCTATGAGCAATCCAACACTGAATGGATAGCCGAACATCCTGCATGGGAACAATGGCTACGCAATTCCATGATGAGTCGCGGTGAAATCGAGAATCGATTCAAGTTTGAATTTCAAGCTTACAAAATCACAAGTGGCGGCCAAGGGGCACTGATGAACGATGGCCTTCAACAAGAGCAAAACGGCTTGTTGGGGCAGTTGTTGTCGGAAATCGAAAAAATGGCAGCTGAGGCGTGGGCTACTTCTTATGAAAATAAGGATAGAGCCGGTCAAAAAGCGCTTTCACCCATTCGCACAATGCTGAATAAGCTCAAAACACTGAGCTACATTAGCAGTAAGGTGAATGTTCTCATCAAGCGCGTAAATGATGTTCTTGATGCGTTGCCAAAAACCGGTCCGATTGAAGGTGCCGATCTCTCATCAGTTTGTGGGTTATTAAACCTGTTAGGTTCGTACAGAAGAATGACGGACTTTATTAACCAGGTACCACTACATCAAAACGATGTGTTCGATCCAATTGAGGAAGATGAAGACGATTCATTAGTGGCTTCAGAGCAGACAGATATTGTCAGCGAAGAAGTTGTTGATGAGCAAACTGATGAGCAATCAGAAGTTGAAGTCACCATCCCCTCTAATCCTAAACCTGTAGCGCAACCAGCTGCATTTTGCTTCTAAAGGAGTATGTTATGAGCCAATCAACTTTGGTTAAATCACTCCCCATTGTCGCAAAGGCACTGGGGCGCAACATGGGTGTTCGTGTGGAAGTGGATGCTGGTCATCCTCGGACAGACGGAAATGTTATTTATTTACCGTCTTTGCCCTTGGATGATCCCGGTGTAGAAATACTGGGACTTGGCTTTATCATTCACGAAGCAGGACACATACGTTACAGCGACTTCAGTATTGATTACGCCAAGTTATCTCCAATAGAGAGAAAGCTGAGCGGGATCATGGAAGACATCCGAATGGAGAAGTGCATTATCCGGGATTATCCGGGCGCGCATAAAAAGCTTGCGAACTTAGTTCAAAAGCTTGTCCATAATGGATTCTTTGAGCCAGTCACTACTGATACTTCACCAGCTGGAGCGTTATGTGGGTATTTGCTTCACAAAGGGCGTGCACGCGTGCTTGGTCAATCCGCTTTAGATGACCATGCTCAAACCGCGCAGACATTTCTCGAAGGCTATATGACGCCACTGGCAATGACACGGATTAATAGTGTTTTAGCCAGGGTTTCTGGCACCAAGAATGAAGGTGAAATCGTTGAGCTTGCTCGCGAAGTTGCCCAAATACTGGAAGAGGAGAGTCAACGCACCGCACCATCACAAAACAGTAATCAAAGCCAGCAGCAATACGCTGGCGATGATTCACAAGATCAAGATCAGACATCTGATCAGAACCATGACCAGCAAACCGGTGATGGCGATGATTCCGATCAAGGTTCAGATCAAGGGGACGATGATGCACAAGGTGATGATAGCGATATGCAATCAAGCCAAGGTGATAACGATGCAAATGATGATCCATCATCAAATGCAAGTACAGCGTCCAGCGACGACACATTAGATGCAGACAGTGACACCGGTAACGGTCAATCCTCCAGTTCAGCGGGGGATATGTCACAAGAAGCATTTGATGCAGTCGTGCAAGCCATGAAAGACATTCTGGGCACATCAGAAAGTGACTCAAGGGATTTGCCAGGTGATATCAGTGATGCATTTGAACAACTCATCAAAGATGAGATTCAAGAGGCGGCAAATGAGCGTGGAAATCACGCTGTTAGCATGAAACCAACTCACATTACTGATTTAACATCACCTGGCGATCATCAAAAGGCACTTGATGAAGCTCAAGCAGCAACAGCTGCATTGCGTTCCAGACTTGTCCAACTGGTTCAATCCCAGACCAAAGTGAAGCGAAAGACTTCACGAAATGGGCGCAGGCTGAATGACCGAAAACTACATCGTATAAAGTCAGGAAATTTATCGGTGTTTAAGTCGGCCAGTCGCAAGAAAGCAGTTAATACGGCAGTACAGGTTTTGCTTGATAGGTCAGGTTCTATGCGTGAAGGCATAGCGATGGCTGCAAGATCTACATTGTCACTAACTGCTGCAATGAAAAATGTACCTCACTTGTCAGTAGGTGCAGCAATGTTTCCCGGTTCAATGGGCACGGCTGTGACTGTTTTGACAAGACAAGATCAAACGATGAATCAAACAGCTGGGTATTACCCAGAAGTCCAAGTCGAAGGTTGCACTCCGTTGCTTCCTGCTTTGATCTGGTCAGGGGATAACCTGGTTGCTCAAAAAGAAGAACGAAAAATACTTTTTGTGGTGACTGATGGTGCTCCTGATGACATGCAAGACTGTATCAAGACGGTAAATGACTTGAGACAAGGTGGCATTGAGGTATACGGCATTGGCATCGACGTTCGCGAGAAGATGATGTCAGCCTTGTTTGGTAATAAGCATGTATGTATTGAGCACGTGGGAGAGCTTGCGGAAGCAACCTTCTCACTACTTGAAACGACATTACTTGCTGCCTAACGCAAAATAGCTTCATAGCTAGTAGTACCAACTGTTAGACCCCCGAAAGGGGGGTTTTTTTTATAACCGGCTCGGACCAATATCCGGTTATTCATTGAGGCAAAGCCTTAAACCTTTTTTAATGCGAGCCATGAAGAAAAAGGCCAAAGGTTTACTCTCAGCAACCAAGATTGCTCAGCGCAGCTTCTGTGAAAAGCAGCTCGTGCTCGATGAGCAATATGGTCGGCATGAAACTGACGTTCAAAAACAGCGACGTGAAAGAGGAGACGAAGAACATCTTCGACATCACCTTGAAGCACAACGCTATGGTTCAAATCGAGATAATCGGTGTTTCATTGCTACCGAGCTTTATGGCCCTGTTGCCAAAGAGACAGAGCAGCTAAGACTGTTCCGTGACAGATGTCTTCAAAAAAGCTACTTAGGCCGGATATTTACCAGTGCCTATTACGAACTCTCGCCAACGATTGTGTGTTTGATGAAACGCTACCCTTTGGTCAGAAAATTCATGAAACCCATTATCAATTGGATCTTTAAAAAGGTGAGCATCCATGGCTGAAGCCTATTATCTCGCTATTGTTTGCTTGCTCATCCTGTCTCTGTACGGGATTGATGCCAGAAGACGTGAACAGCGTCGTAAATTCATTCTAAAAGAACGTATGCCTACCGAGCTTTCTGATGGTCAGCTAATTCGTTCTGAATACTACATTCGCACGGAAGTGCCTCGGAAAATGCATGGCACATTGGACCAGTTATACAGGGTCATGTCTGGACTACATGTGCTGGTGGACAGTAAAACCCGTGATAAGCATCAAGTATTCCTCAAAGACATTGTTCAGGTATCGGTATACCGAGTCATCTTGACCCGTATAGGCATGAAAATGGCTGACTATGCCTATTTCAGGGTGGTTACGCCTGATGGTGTCCAATATATCAAACGAAACCTTCTTAACGAAACACAAGTCATCGAAGAGTTCGATAGAACTCAGGCGCTCTTGAATGGTAAAGCAACACCCTCAAATGCCCAGCACAAAGCAATGTGCATAAGCTGCCCTCAACAAATTAATTGCGACAATTGGCAGTTTTCAGGCCGCCAGTAATCATAGGAGAAATCATGAAAGCAAAACTGCTTTTACTGCCACTACTAATTGCATCTGGTGCTAACGCTGATGTGTTAATGCCAACAGAAGACAGTGCTAAGTACGCTGATAATCGCGTCCGACTCACAGCAAAATTGCAAGAACCTCCAAAGAACATATTGCCCAAGCTGGTAAGTAAAGATTATGCAGGTAAGGCTGAAACATCAAAATCACCAGCAGGTGAAACGACTACTGCAAAAATCATTGCGAGCAAAGCAGACAAATATGTTGTCCCGCCAAGAACAGCAGTAGCAACAGGCCTTGCAGAGAAGCAGGTTAAAGCTCCTGAGCCGAAAAAGACGGTAGCTGACCTACCTCTACGTGAGCTGAATGATGAAATACAGGTTTCTTTTCGTGACCGTTCATTACCTTCCAGTATTCGCACATTAACCCCACCTGGCTGGGTTGTAGACCTGCAAATCGACAAAAGCATCGAAAGTACGCTTATCAGCTTTTCGGGTGAAACCAGTTATGCACAGGCGCTTAAGGACATTCTTGAGCCACAAGGGCTGACCTATCTCGCATACAGAAATATGAAGCCTAAACCACTGATTGTCGTGACTCACGGAGGCAAGAAATAATGAAGAAATTAGTTATCGCCGGCATGATCAGTCTGACAGCGTGTGCTATGCCACCAGAAAAACCTGTTGAAACAACGCAGATTGAAAACATTCCACGTACTCAGCAGTTAGCACCCAGAACTAGCAACTACGTCAGTATCACCACATCACGGAAACAGATCTTGGATGAAACCGTCACTATCAATCAGCCACGTATTGCATTGATAGATGCATTAACACATCCCTCAGCACTGACAACAGCGAACATCGTGGCGCTCGATTCTGGTGTAAATCTGGCCATGAAAATAGGTGTGAGAGCACAAAACTCACGCATTACTGACTATATTCGTCAAATTGAAGGTACAACCGATTACAAAATAGACGTTCTCCAAAATAGTGATGGCGTGATTCTCCAGGTGGCCTCAACCATGACTCAATCTTGGGATATGGCTGCTCTATCTGATATGCCAGAAGCCATTACGCGTTCTGGCTTCTCAGCAACAACACAGCGATCATCTGGTGGCGGTTCTGGTGCTATGGGTGGGAATGCTGGAGGTGGAGAATCCAGTCAAGGCCAAACACAAAGTGCAAGCGGTACCAATATTGTTACGACACGTGAAGATGATACGTGGACATCATTAATTGAAGATGCCCAACGAATTCTGGGACTTATAGAGGACGGTGAGTCCAGCTCAAACACTAGTAATGGCAGCAATCAGAATACTTTAGTGCCACAACTTGAAGAGGGCGATGATCCTATAGCTTTTTTAAATAACTATAGCAAAGCACTCGATGATGAGATGAATCCTTACTTTGACACGCCATGGGTAGTAGGCAATAAAAGGCTAGGTAAAATCACAGCATACGGAAAACCAAGCCAAATTAGACGCCTTGATGAACATTTCTCAAAGCTTGAAACAGATAGCCAAAGACAAGTACATCTGTCTGGTGCCATCTTAGATATTAAAACTAGCCGAGGTGAGGGATATGGTGTTGACTGGAATGCCATTTACCAAAATAGTGATGGAGACAAAACCGTATCCTTTGCTGGTGAAACTACACAAGCACTGTCCATTTTAGACGGTGGTAACTGGTCAGTAGCGGCATCAATCCCATTTGGTAATCTGACATTGAATGCGATTGTCGAATCTTTGAGAGAGCAAGGCAGTGTCACGCTTCAAAGCCAACCACGATTAACTGTAACAAACGGATATACAGCCTATTTAGGATCTACACAGGAATTCTCATTTGTTTCAGGTGTTGAATTTTTGCCGTTAACTGCTGGCGGAGATGGCAATGTAGCATCAGACACTGCAATCACTACAACACTTTCACGTGTCAATGTAGGTATCAAAATCGCTGTTACACCTAAGATGCTGGATGACGGCAAAATTCTAGTCGATATTGTTCCGATACTGAGCACAATCACTGGATTTACTCCAATCAGTTCTGGTGGTGAAGTATTTGAAACGCCAAATATTGCTCTTCAAGAGCTTGCAACACAGGTCATTACAACCAGTGGCACACCAATTTATCTTGGTGGTCTGATCATAAATAGAGTTCTGCAAAACACTCAAAGACTACCAATTAAAAATGAATTACTTGCCAAAGCTCTGGGTGGAGCTAAGTTCGAGCAAGAAGACAGCGAACTGCTCATTGTCATCACTCCACAGGAAGTGGGCGCATGATATCCGTCAATACTCCAATCTCAATTGAAGGAAGCACGTGCATCCTGATGCGTGACGTATTAGGGGGTTCGACAAACGATAAATACACCAGTCAAGAGCAAGGCAGTCTCAAAGTCTGGTACGAAGAGCAAGCTCTGCGTGAAACTCGCGATGCACATCCGAAAATACCGGTATATGGTTTCTGGCAGTCTTTAATTGCATCAGGGTTGATTGATACCAGCAAGCGTTTGCAATACATCTTTACGACTGAAAGCAAAGATTTTGGCTATTACTTATATAGCCATGAAGGGCTTCTGCATACAGGCTCACTGTTTCATGACGAATTACAACGTCTACCTGGGCCTGCGATCCAAGAAGGAATAACAGTTGCTGACGGTGAAGAGATCACCGTCAGTATTTCTGACCTTAAATTGCCAGACACTCCATTATTGACACACAAAGAACGTATTGCTGCAGCAGTACTGGTTAAAAAGAAAGCACAGCAACAAGGTTTTCTAGCCGTAGCCTTGGTGAGTGGACTTGCCCTTCTAGTGGATACGGGCCTAGCACATCACCATAAATCACACATGAAGGAATTCAGCAAAGTAAACACTGAACTTCACATCGCTGAACAAGCTCTTGCTTCTGTTAATCGTCAAAAACTTGAAAACTGGCCGTCACAAACAAAAGCCTTATCTAGCCTTTATCAGGTAACTAATGCATTCACAGGCAGCAATATTTCTGGCGAGATTAATTTACTTCCTAACCAGCCAATTGCAATTGAAGTTGAGGATTCTCGCGACACAAGAGCCAGGTTAAGCATGCTGGCAGATATGGGAATACAGTCAAAGCGCATTTCAGCTAACACAACGATTATCCAATGGGTGAACGATGAAGCGTACTAATCCAATCATTAGAAATATTGCAATTATTTTAGTTTCTTCAATGCTTGCTGCTTTTTACATAATCACGGGAAACGCTTCCAGAGAATATCCAAGTATAGAAAATCTACAACGGCAAATATCACAGATTAATGATCAAGTAGAAATTGTCAGCCAAAAAGCTGATCTACCACTGCTTCCAAACATCTGGCACTCAATAACTGTAATCGCCAGTACGCATGGCGTGAAAGTCTCCCCCCTCAAACAAGCCAAAGATGCGGGCATTCTCGACTCAGATATACCTGGAGGAACACCCTGGTATGGCGTGATTCAGGGAAACAGCAGAAATGTGGCAATGGCAGCGATAGAGATTCAGAAAGTGGTTCCTGTAATTTTTGGTGCTGCAGCCATAGACAATGAAGTAATTGGCCTGAGCTTCGCAGCGTTAGGTTCGGAATTAGAAAACTAAGAGGTCGTTATGAGAAAAAAAATACTTACATTATTGCTACCAGGAATACTTATCTCCTTTACCCAGCCTATTTCTGCTGAAAACCAAACAGGATTAACAGCTGATCAAATTCGACATGAACAGGCATTAACAGAGCTCAGAAAGCAAAAAGAAATTCTCGAACTGAAGCACTCTCAAGCAATGCTTATCAGAGACTGCCATGAAATGGGGATTGATTGTCGCGAAGCTGATTTAGATATCCGGCAAGACCATCTCAATGATCTATCGACTGAGATAGATAGCCAAGCCCCCCTTCTTGCTACATCACTGGAAGAGAGTTCATTTTCACTTGAAGGAATAAAAAGCAAATCTAGCGTAAGTCCTACGTTAGAAGCGATCCAGAATGATAGTGCAAAACTTAAATATTCTGGTGAGACTCAATGGGCCCTTGTCGGAGAAACAGTTGGAGAGTGGGTTATTACCCATATAGATGCCTCAAAAGTACGCATTAAACACTCCGGAAACTCTAATTCCAAAACCTTAGTTTTAAATTGGTGATTACTATGACTGGAACAACTGAACTATTTCAACGCATATTAGAAAAGCTTATATCTCAAGGCGTTACAGACTTAATAAAATCATCACATTGGCCAATACCAGAGTCTGACGAAGCGATCTATCACTCACTGATTGAAGAGGGCGTCTCTACCAAAGATATAGCTACGGCTTTCTCTCAATTAAGTAATAAACCTATCTACAGCATTGATGATGGTGAGTTTGAACACGAAGGTGCTGGATGGGGCATTGCAAACAATACCTTATACATTGTGAACCCTTATGGGCACACAATTGAAGAAATGCTCGAAGAACAGGCTAAAGGGAAAGTCAACTTTAGCAAAACCGGCATTTTAATAGGCACTTCCACTATTACATTAACCCAAGCTGCCAGCAAAACCGAGCTAGATAAAAGCATTAATGAAATGATCGAAAGCGCCTTAGAAGTAGGTGCCAGTGATATCCATGTTTCACCACGCACCCGTAAACATTTATCAATACAGTTTCGCTCGGATGGTGTAATCAAACCATATCAACATAAAATCAGTATGGATGAGTATCAGGATTGGTCGAACAAATTGCTTGGACGGGCTGGAAAAATCGGTGGGAAGCCAACTAAACCACTTGATTTAAAGTTTAACTATCTCTGGAAGGATAAAGACATACAGGTACGTCTAGCTGCATCACCAGTAATGAGTGGCGGTGACCCCTATTTCTATTTTGTTATGCGGTTATTGAACCCAACAGGCCAGCAAAGGCAGCTCAAAGACATTGGTTTTCCGAAGGTTGAGTATGAAACCCTAAAGACCCTTTGCCGTTCTCCAAAAGGATTAGTAATAGTCACCGGTCCCACTGGTAGTGGTAAAACAACAACGCTATACGCCATGCTCCAGCTAATCCAGGAATTACGACCTGGGGATTCCATTCAAACATTAGAAGATCCTGTCGAGGTTGAATTACCAGGCATCAATCAGACCCAGATAAATAATCAAGCTGGTATGACATTCGCTGAAGGTTTAAGAACAAAACTTCGTCAAGACCCGGATGTAATTCTCGTGGGTGAGCTTCGCGACCTTGAAACCACGAATCTTGCAATTGAAGCCTCCATGACCGGTCACTTGGTTCTTGCCACGATGCATACCAATAGCGCGGTTCAAACCATTAGTCGATTGACAAATATGGGTGTTAATCCATCAACCCTTGCCGATTCTTTGCTTGCAATATCAGCACAGCGAATGGTGAGAAATGTTTGTAAAGAGTGCTCCACAGAAGAAGAGTTTGGACAGAATACTGGTGTTGCTGAAAAGTACTCAAGCCTACGTGGTGCACCTCAACTTGGTGAGCCCATTAAGGTTGCAGACCATAAAGGCTGTTCCAAATGTGATGGAGGTTACTCAGGTCGAAGTCTAGTTTCTGAGCTGATGATTATCGACCCATGGACACAAAATCAAATTCTTGAAGGTACATCTGCAAATGTTATCGAAGAGAAGCACCGCAACCACCAATACTCAACCATGTGGGACAACGGTATCAACATGGTCCGCCGAGGAACAACAACTATCAGTGAACTAGAAGCCAGGCTTTCTCCGCTTGCGAGCTATGGCCAACATTTCACTTATGGCCGTGAAACCAACCTGCTCTAATTTTTAAGGAAAAAGTAAATGAACATAAATCTTAAACAAAAAGCCCAAAAAGGCTTCACATTAATCGAGCTCATGATTGTCGTTACTGTATTGGCCATCCTTGGCACCATAGGTATGCGCGGTTTTAACGCATGGGTAGGCGGTGCGAATGTGGACGTGGCTACCTACTTTGTTGAACGTGATTTTCTTTCAGCAGTTACTCAGTGCTACCGCATCAATCGTGGCTACGGTAACTGTGACAAAGCAGAACTAACGCGTTATGGTTTAAGCGACCAGACTGCTTGGGATACGGCCTGGACGGTTAGTGTAGCCGGCAACACCTTCAATATCTCTATGCCGGTACCAGATGATGAAGATGGTACAAATTTAGCAACACGTCTAAATTCATCTGAAGTTGAGCATATTAATAATGCCTCTTATTCTGGCTCAAACGTAACAGTTGAATTGGTAATGCCATAATGCAATTCGTTGTTAAATTTCGACATTTGGATGGCAGCACTCGCCTTACCTTAATGGAAGCAGAACATCAGGTTGCTCTTCTTGAGCAGCCTGGGCTTGAGGATGCAATAGAAGGCTCCTGGGAAATACCGTTTGGATTAAAGATTGGTTCAAACAAACTTAAGCCTGAAGAACAATTACTTCTTGTTGCTCAAGTCGCAACGCTGGTTGACTCAGGTGCCGATATAACTCAAGGCATTACTGAAATTGCAGTAAGTACTCCTTTTCTGAAGAAGCACATGCAAGATCCCAGAATAGAACACGCCTCACGAATATCAGATTATTTAGAGCTTTTTGGGGTAGACGGTAATGTAGTGTTGCTTGTTCGCTCTGGTGAAGAGTCAGGTCGTATGAGTCAAGCCATTAATATGGCAGTTGAAAACATTCAGCAGGATATTGAGCTGAGAAAAGCCACCAGCGCGGATTTGAGGCTGGGACTAACTTATTTAATCCTCGGAATATCATCCATTTTGCTATTGAGCTTAATACTTGGAGGTCCAGCACAGCAAATCATCGACGTGCCTCAGCTTAAAGCAAATAATGCAACACGCCTTATCGTTAAGTTAAGGGCAATTCAAACTGACCACACGCTTCTCTTCTTATTGGTAGTTGGTGGGACTATGGCTGGAATACGCTACCTTTTGAACAATGTCTCAGAATTTCGCGGCTTATGGGGAGTGCGACAACTAGATGATCTTTTAAAAGCCAGAAGATCAGCAAATTTTCTTGCTGCTTGGATGCCTCTGTTTGCGTCGGGCTTCAGTCCAGACAAATCCCTTAATTTGATTGCCAAAAACAACAGCGGCACAAATAAACTAGCTGTCGAGTCAATTATGGATGGTGTGGAGCAAGGTGCGACTATCCCTCAAAGCCTACTCGCTCAATACTGGTCACCTAGCTTTATTATTGGTATGAAAGCTTTCGATGCAGCTCATGACGAAGCACGACACAAATTATTAGTGCGTATCAAAGGGATGTTAATCACAGAAATATTCGTTACAGGAAAACGCTTCTCTAAGCTTGCGTTGCACATTGGCATGATATCAGCTGTATTTACAGTTTTTTTGATTGCTGCAGGATTCTATGCCCCAATGCTACTGTCGCGTGGTGGGTAGTGAAAGGTTACACGCTTGTCGAATTATTGATAGTTACAGTGCTACTTTCAATCTTAGCCACACTGGGTATGCCCGTGATTAAAGAAATTATGGAGTCACACAGGGTCATTTCCACAGTTGAAACTATGAAAGCAATTGCTGCATCAGCTGATGTCGCGAGACGATTACCAGGGGGTGATATCTTTACAGATGCTTCTACGAGCGAGATTGCTACTTTACTCAATAATTATGAAGCAAACTCGCAGGGCTTAACAAATAGCCCATTGCAGACTTATTGGGGAACGAGCTACTTAATAACCACTACCGGACAATATGCCACTGTAAGAGTGTCTATTCCGCTACGGGATATCAATCCGTTTGAAACCATCGCAACGTCCTCTGGGGCTAGCACTATCCTCCTAGTTAGCCATAAGCCAAGGGGCGTTAATCGCTCATCAGTTGTCACTTCAATTTATAACAAACGTCACCTCTATTTGGAATCCACAGATGATTAAATATCGTTCTCAAACATTGAGCCAATCTGGCTTTACGATAATTGAGCTGTTGGTTGTGATGATGGTCATAAGCATTATGGCTGCTCCATTTGCCTATCAGCACATTCAGAAGTTTGAAGAAGACCGGATTGCCATTACCGTTGCTGAAGTTAATGACCTGTTTCAGTCAGCTCAGAACTTTGCAGCAGAACAGGATGGGGAATGGCCAAGTGAAGCAGATAACTGTGCGACAGCTATTTCTACTATGGACACTGAAAACTATCTTCAAGGATTTAACATTCGATCACCCTTTGGTACTAATTTAAGTACCAGTTGCACTACAGGAGAGGGCAAAAGATTTATCATCACAATTGATGCAGTAGATGCTGGTAATGCCGAGCTTTTAGATGCTGGCCTTCCCTCCAGCACCGTGTCAGGCAGCCTTGTTACAGTATCTGTGCCTCTTCCAGCTGTCATTCCAGCTCTTGAACATTTGCTGCCAAGAGATGGCTCAAGACCAATGACCGGTGATTTAGATCTAGACGACAATAATATTCTAAAGGCTAACCAAATCGAGACAGAAATGGTTCTATTGAACTCTATCGTGACGAAAGACTCAGCCTGTGCGACTAACGGATTAGTAGCAAGAGATAATATCGGTAACTTACTTAGCTGTGTAAATGGTCAATGGAAAGGACCTGAGGGCTCACCTATAAGCATGGTTAGCTACTTCAATCGATCAACATGCCCAGATGGATGGGTTGAGTCTAATGGTTTAAACGGTACTTATGATGTTCGTGGTGCATTCATTCGTGCTTTAGATCGTGGCAAAGGACTTGATTCAGGTAGAACACTAGGAAGTTATCAAGCTGATAATGCACCTCATATCAATGATTACCAAATAAGGCGTGGAAATATCGGAACACTTGGATGGGGATCAACTGGCACATATGGATTGCCAACGAATGGAGCATACACAGCGTGGCAAGCTACGGGTGAAGGTGGAGCTGGCGGCGACCGTTGGCAAATCAGAATGCGGCTGAAAGGTGGAGAAACAAGACCTAATAACGTAGCTCTACTTGCTTGTCAGAAACAACCTTGAGACGGAATATGAAAGACCAACTTAACGATATCAAGCTATATGATAAATTCGCAATCCTTAATCGTGCTGGTAAACACGAAATATTAAAGGATGGTGACTCATGGGATGAGCTCAAGAATCTATATAACGAAATTATGGAGATGCATCGTCCAGATCAGACAGTAGAAGTTTCCGATACTTCAGTAATGTGGAAAGATGACCGCTGGCGTTGCCATATTTTCAATAGTGACCGAGGATGGGGCTGTGCAATGCGACGCAATCCCTCAGTCATTCCTCACTTACAAGACGATTTGGGGTTTGAGCTAGACAAAGTTCTTTCGCTAACTAATGGTTCCGGATTAATAATTATAGCTGGGCCAACAGGTGCTGGTAAGACAACCACGATGGCATCGCTTATTAATTACTTGTCAGAACGCGGTGAATTGGGCGATACAGTCACGATCGAAGAGCCAATAGAATACAGCCATAGTGATCCACTTATTTGTCAGCGAGAAGTAGGTATCAATGTTGGTAGTTTTCATGGCGGCGTGCATGAGGCAATGCGTCAATCCCCACGTAATATAATCATAGGTGAGATCCGACACCCAAACACTGCAGAAGCTGCAATTCAGGCTGGTCTAACTGGACATCGAGTATTTGCAACCTTACATGCTGAAAACATACATGAAGTGGTCACTAGAATGTTCGGGTTACTTGATAAGCAACATGATGAACTGCTACCACAAGCTATACAGGGATTCATCTGTCAACATTTAGTACACGGTATCAGTGGAAAGACGCACTGTATTTACGAAACATTACATGCTTCTCCACAAGTTCGCAGCATTCTCTCACAGGGACCAGCAGCACTACCTCGTTTAAATCACGAGATGTATCAGCAAAAAAGAAAATCACTCTCAGAATATGCTAAATCTCTTGTGATTTCAGGCCAGCTTCAGGTAGAGGAAATAGTTCGATGGACCACAGAATGAGGTTTATGATGAGAATACTAAGAAGCTTTGTAAGTATACTTTTCACCGCAATGCTGGCCACCCCAGCTATTGCACAGACTTATACTGTTCAAGCCGGTGATAGCTTATGGAAGATTGCTGAAAAAACCAAAGCACAGGATGTAACGGTTCATCAAATGATAGCAGCGATACATGTAAATAACTCAGCTCTATTGGGTGCTGATATCGGAAACATTAAGCCAAGCATGGAATTGGCAATCCCATCCCAACCGGCAGCCTCTAACGCAAGCTCTAAACATGCCACGCAATTACTTAGTGCCACCGGTAGCCCATTTTCGACACCCACAAGAAATACACGAATTGATTCCATTCAAAAGAAAATAAGCCGTATCGAGAATGAAATCGAAGACACAATCGAAGCCCTTACAACAAGTCAAGACAGCTTCGACGCAATGGTTACTCCCTAGGAGAAAAAACGACAAAGAGTTAAACAATAATGCCGACCTTATGCTTTTCATAAGGTCGGCATTTTCTTTTTATCATGTATGTATGCCGATATGATTTGAATCGGTGGAATATCAAAACTATCACCACTCAAACAGATGCAGCCAGTTCGGGGAGTTTCACGGCGCCGGAGGGCATCCTGATAAAGATCCAAATAATCTTTATGATGACTTCCTGTTCTTGCCAATATACCCTCGTCATACCCCTCATTCAGTTCTACACGAGCCATTTCAAACGACTCCATGAGCGTCAGCAGTTCATTATCCACCAGCAATAAATCGCTATATGATTTGATTGAATTGAGTTCTTCAAGATAGGGTACTAGTGGCTTTAAGGCCAATTCGACATTATTTTGCAATCTTTCATAGTAGCTGGCCATTGAATCGGTAGGTTCTGTAAACCAGGCTTCATCATATTCAGAACATCCATCTGTGCTTTCCATAATCGATCAACCAGGACTAAGGAAGCTGTGCTTCAATTTGAGCAGCACGTTTGCTTTGAATATCTGAAAAGCTATCAGCGGTACCGGCAGCGAAAGTGGAAGTAATAATCACCATTGCTGCAATAAAAATAATAAGTGTTTTCATGGGGAATGCCCTCGTAAAAGAAAGTAATTACGGGGCAGATATGAATGTCACACAGGGACAAAGTATCTGTCCCGTGTGGGTTGAGCTATAAAAAGCCCAAAAACAAAAAAACCGCATGCAATGTTATTGCTGTGCGGTTTTCGTTATCACCATCCACCTTAGTGGGTTGGCAAAGTGCTCTAAATAAATAGAGAATAAGTAAATATTAGATACATCGTGTAAAAGTGTCAAACCTCGAATACTGGACTATCTGAACCCGTCCGCAAATTGGTCCAGAATCTTCTGCTGCTTTTCAGCTTCAGCATGGCTATATTGAGAGGTTGTTTTCAAATCCATATGCCTGGCCATCTTGGAAACTGTTGCAATATCACTGGTCGTTTTGAATAGCTGAGTGACAAATCCGTGTCTTAGCCAATGTGCAGATGACCTCCTGATATTTTTCACACTTACCGGATCAGGGAAATCATTTAACATTTCCTTATTAATACCTAATTCATTAATTTTAACGTAGTCTGCAACATCTCTGACCAGTGACTTGAATATTCTGTGAGCGGATGTCCGATCTGTAACTGATTTTGTACCCTTAATGCTTAACAATAAATGCTCATTCTCTGATGGCATATTATTAAGCCCCAAGCTAGATCTATATTTTATTAACTCTTTTATAAAACGTGATGGAAGTGTTAAGGGCTCAGCCTCAACACGACCTTTACCAATAACATTTACAGACCAAACGTTATTATGAGCAATATCTTTTCCTGTTATGGTTAATAGCTCTGATATTCGAAGCCCAGTCAGGAAATAAGCAAACCAAAGCCATCTCTGTCTTGCAAGTACTCTAGCTTTTTTATCATCGGACGGATCTACATCAGCAAGATAATCGTTCACTGCTTTAATTTCGTCATCACGTAAATGACGCTCTACTTTTATTCTAGTTGCCTTAGCATTTTTTTCCTCACCAAAAACATTATGAGTAAGATATCTTCGCTTCACCATCCACGAATAAAAGCTTGATATTGTGGCGCTCAGCTGGCGGATAGAAATTCGACTCAAACCATTAGATGCTGAACCGGGCATTTTAATGAAAGGCTTCCAGTTCTTGTCAGTTCGCTTATATCGCTTGCTGGAACAAAACTCGTCATCTGGGTTTTCTAGCCAGTGAATAAAATCCTGCGCATCTGTTGAATCTGCCTCTCTGAATGTTTTTCTTCTTTTTTTATTTAGAAAAATTTGTAGTCGTTTTAGATCTCGCTCGTAACTCTCAATTGTTCTTGGTGACAATCCTCGACCAGATTTATCTTTTTGATACAGAAAACGTATCGCTAACCATTCATCACTGAACTCTTGGATATTATTTAAGCTAGGAGTAATGTCTGAATTAAGAACTGGAAAATTCGCATCCTCCGTTTTCACCAATTCTCCTATTAAAATCTCACTCATACTCTAAATATTCTCTCATTCATAATTTTCTAATGAATATAACCGAAAATTACTAAATTGCAACCTTACTGGAATAAGGTTGCATTTTATATCAGGGTGAAATTTTGCATGTTAGTCAGTCAGATCATCACTTGCGTGAATGTGATTCTTGTATCACTTACTTGTACAGATTCTTAGTAAAAGCATGTCCTTTTCAGAACTAAAAGTATGTCTCTTTGCATTAAAACTATGTCCGAAGTGTGATTCTTAGTAAAAGCATGTCCTTTTCAGGGCTAAAAGTATGTTTCTTTGTAGTAAAACTATGTCCTAAGCTCTGAACTTAGTAATTAAAGTATGTCCAAAGCTCCGATGTATTACTAAAAAGGTAAATGCAACATTGTTGCTGCGGTACTCATAAGGCATAAGATCGTATTCACTCGTCTTGCGTAGATCACTGTTGCCGCCCATTATTTGAACGGTTAATAGATCATCACCTCATGTGGGGTTAATGCTGGTGTTACTGCCTATTTCTAGCGTTTCAATAAGACTCCGTTTTTAAGAATTCGCCAAAATAATGTACCGTCCAATCACCCCGAATTGTTATTCAAACCCTTAGCAGCTTGTGTTCCTGAATCCATGAAGACCTTAAGTTCTGTATTGCGTTTCCCTAACATATTTATTTCTCTGTTTTCGACATTAACATGCTTAAAAGATAATGCAGCACCCTCACCTAATCTCAGCCCATAAAATAAAAAGTGTTAAATAACCCTTGTATTATTTGTAAAACGGCTCTACCCCTGCTGGTTCATATCCTAGCCATCAGAATCAAGTGAGGGGTGCTCTGCTGATTCAAATTGTTTTCTGGCATCATCTTTCCATTTAATCTTTTTGCACACTGTATGAATGATATTTTTTGACTGACACGATATTTTCGACTGTTCAAAGTAAGCTTGAAAAAAAATTACCTTATCCCTCCCTGACCAGATGTCACTTAGATGACGAACAAAAGTTGTTAAATCATGGATGACTGCCCGGCTTTTCACTAAACGATATTTCAACTTTTCAAGGTCGATAAGTTTTACATCCCAACCATTTGCACTTTGACGAACCATGATGTGTTTTGGGTAGAGACAATTATGCTGGTAGTGATGTTTATGTAAATCGCGGATGACTTTGGCTATACTTGATATCAATGTTTTTTTGTCTTGTGGGACTAAAGTTGAAAGTTCAATTTTATCCAAACTGATATACCCTTCTAAAGCCTTGGTAACTAGAACAGCTTTGGCGCCTTTTGTATCGAAATATAAAACGTCCAACGTTGGTATATTTATGGCGTGAAGTAATTGAATGTTATGGTATTCACGCAAAAAAGTTGGAATACCGTTAAGTGGATGTATAAGCGTCCTTGTCATATGATTTTCTTGCCGCTTGATAAAAACTTTTTCTGATCTCCCAAAGTTATCAATCATACATTTGACAACACCACTCCAACCGCCGCGACGAACATTGGGTGTTTCAAACCAGGGTGAATTAATATGCCAAAGTTCTTCAAAAACTTTACTGTCCTTGTTATGGGGCGAGCGTAACAAACTGACTCTATTGATAGTGTTTAACATGAAATATTCTCATTTTTTTTCGAGAATATAAGTTCGCCACATCGCGTATTTCGGGATGAAATCTAGATAGGCTTTTATAGTGAAACCACCCTCGTTGAATTCTTTTTCAATAGTCCGTTGAGGTATGACAAAACGGTTCTGATAATGGCGTTTAGTTCGATTCGATTCGAGTTTTTTTCGTTTCCAGGCTTTAACGTTACCATCCACCCAAAGAGAAATAATCACCGTGGATTTACTTACACGGTGAAATTCTTTTAATAGTTTAAGACGATCCTCGGAATAACCAATATGGTGCAATAAACGGATGCAGAAAATATTGTCAACATAACCGTCACTAAGTGGTAATGAAAAAGCAGAAGCTTTAAATGTATGTATTTTCTTAATGAGTTGTTTTTCGCGATATTGCAGCCCTATATCAATCATTTTCTGACTGTTATCACAGGCATAGACATGCCTTTTAGGGTTTTCAGTCAGCACATCCCAAAAGCGTCCGGTGCCACACGGGACATCCAATACGCTTGTCGGATTACCCGCTATTTTTAAGGCTGTTCTGGCGATCTGTTGATCACGCCAGTTTGAAAGTTTTCTTGCTAAACCATCTGTGTGTTTCTGGAAATAGGCTTTAGCATGTTGTTCAGTATATTTTTCAGCAAATTCAAGTTTTTTGCTCGTTTGATCTGACATATTAGGCCGCTTACTCAATCTGATAAGGAAGCAGTATTGTCTGACTTGAAACTTAAGAAAGGCTTAACTTAATCGATGTTTCCAAATGGATGAGTTTGAACTTAGAAGATATCCATATGAATCGTATTTTAAATACATCCTGAGCATGATCTAGAAACTACGTCGATAAGTAATTGCAAATTTTCCATTAAAGTATGAAACCTAATGTATTGCTAATCACTGATTCCATAACGTTGTTCTCGATATAGCCAAGAAGGTAACAATGAGTGTGCTAAAGCTTCCTTCTCTTGTGACTCACTTGCGTCGCCGATAACTTCCATACGTCGTTTTAACCTATCATATTGTCCAGATTTCGCTGGTTGATCCATCCTTAAAACCGTCACATCTGTCCCCTTCATAAGTGCAAAATAGTCAGCAAACTGCATCATGGCGCGGCCAGGTGAAAGCTGTTCTGACTCAATGGTTAAATCGCGTCCAATCATCGGATGATTCGCAGAAATGCCCATTAGAGATAACAATGTGGGAGCTAAATCAACTTGACTGGAAACGGTTTTAATCTGCTTAGATTCAGTGTCTGCTCCTAGTATCATTGCCGGAATGTGAAAGCCAGAGATTGGCACTAGGTCATCACCATAAACCCGATTAGTATGGTCTGCTACGACTAGAAACAGTGTGTTATCCCAATAATCACTTAGTTTAGCTTTATCAAAAAACTCTCCTAATGCGTAATCAGCATATTTAACCGTGTTGTTATCCGTTTGTTTAGGCTGGTCATAAGGTTGAATACGACCATCAGGATATTCAAATGGAGTGTGATTGCTAGAGGTAAAAACAAAACTCAAAAATGGTTGATTTTTGGCATTTAACTCCGAAAGACGCTGATGTGTTTTATTGAGTAAATCTTCATCAGACACACCCCAGCTACCTGTAAAGATTGGATCCTTAAAATCACGCTCATCAATAACGGATTCAAAGCCATTGCCAATAAAGAAGCTGGCCATATTGTCAAAATGAGACTCTCCACCGTAAATAAATTCAGTAAAGTAGCCTTGTTGTTTTAATAAACCACCAAGTGTGAAAAAGTTTTGTTGGGCCAACGACAATTTAACAACGCTTCGAGCAGGAGTCGGAAGGTAACCACTGACCACCGCTTCAATACCCCTAACAGATCGCGTTCCGGTTGCATAAAGTTGTTCAAACCACCAACCTTCGTTTTTTAATCGATCGAGATTTGGTGTTACCGGCAGTCCACCAAGATATTCAACATAACTTGCTCCCATGCTTTCTTCCAGAATTATTACCAAATTGAGTGGTTTATCTCGGTGTTGAGTTGCTTGTTGAAAATGCATGGTAGGATTCTTTGCGTCTGAATCATTTGGAATCCATGGATAGAGTTGACTCAACGTGCCAAGGACTTCTTCATGAGACATTTTTCCATAAAGCTCTGAGGATTTGTCTTCGTGCTGCATATTGTAAATCGCAAAATAAACAGACCATGCCGAATTGATGTAAAGACTATTAACCATGGCATCTGAAGTTCTGGCAAATAATGCTGGATTTGCTGGACGATGTCCGAGTGAAGACCGGATCATCAAAGCTAGGATTACCACCAAGACAGGCCAAAACAACCATATCTTCCATTCTGGCCAGTCAAACTTGAAGTTGATGATTTGTAATTTGAGTAATCGTGTGATGCCCCAACCTGATAAAATCGTTACCAGACTCCCTACCAGAACTTCAGCCCTGAAACCGTTCCATAGCATTGAAGATACTTCATGAGGGTATTTAAGATATTCAATGAACAGACGATTTGGCCTCAGATCATACTGCGTGATAAAAGCGGGTGTAGAAATCTCCATAAAAACAATAAACGTCAGGATCAATACGCTCCATATCAATAATATCCACCGAGAGACAGGCCAAAACCATCGATTAACAAGTATTGGTAGTAATAGAGCTATGGGAGTCATTAACATTCCCATAATAATCAGATCCGATCTAACCCCCTGACTGAACATGGTCCAAAGGTCTGTGACAGCCGAAACTCTATCCCATTGCCAAACCACCAAACCCATTCTCGATAATGAGAGGATGAACAATCCTAGCAACATGATTTTGATAAATAATTGATATGGCCCAAATATCAGCCAAGTTCGGTTTAGATTCTTAAGCATTTATTTATATTTCCCGTATGCATTAACTGCGTCTTATTGGCTGATATGAGTAGTCAGCTGCAAAGAATTGAGGCCAATATAAATTTCAATACTTAAGCGTTGCTTAAGAAATCGAACATAATATGAGCCTAGTAATTTTTGTTGAGGTAAAAAATGAAGACGGGCTATACGGGATTAAAAAGATTGTTTTATGCGACACAGTATTCATACCAAGGATTACGTGCCAGCTGGGAAAGCGAGGCTGCCATTCGCCAAGAGCTCCTACTTATTGTATTTCTGGTGCCAATCACATTTTTGCTTAATATCACATCAGTTGAGCAAGTAATGTTGATCTTTAGCTTGGCTTTTATCGTTGTCGCTGAACTACTCAATACGGCATTAGAAACCGTTGTTGACAGGATTGGTCATGAGTTTAATACGTTGAGTGGTAAGGCAAAAGATATTGGTTCTGCTGCAGTGTTTGTAAGTTTGGTTACGGCTTTTTTGACGTGGTTAATTATTTTATGGTGAAACAAGCTATCTATAGGAACCATACCTTTTGGCTACTATTACTAGTGTATTTTTGCTTAATGATGGGACTAGAGTATTTTGGAGGAGATCTGAAGCTTGCTGGTTATATCTATGCTTTAGAGGGACAGCAATGGCTTTTACGAAAACATTGGCTAACCAATGAAGTTTTACATGATGGTGGCCGATGGTTGAATTATATAGCAGTGCTATCAGTATTAGTTATCACCATTTTTTTCACTGTTAAACATAAACAATACTCCTCCCTGGCTAGAGCATGGCAAGGACTAACATTGTCATTAATCGTCTCATTTGTTGCTGTCAGTTATCTCAAATCTATTACCGACATTGACTGCCCCTGGAGTTTAGAGTTGTTTGGTGGTGATAGACCCTATTTAAGCTTATTCGCTCATAGATCCAACAGTCTGCCCATGGCTTACTGTTTCCCCGCCGGCCATGCCAGCATTGGTTATGCTTGGGTAGCATTATTTTTTATGTTGAGAGAGATAAAACCAGCTTGGCGATATTATGGTCTGGGAATCGGCATGGGCTTTGGCTTACTCTTTGGTTTTAGCCAACAATTAAGGGGAGCACATTTTCTCTCACATGACATCACAACTTTATTTATTTGTTTGTTTTCAAGCTATGTCATTTTTAAATTACTTTATTCCGATCAAAAAACGGCCGAAATGGTTTGATAAGTGAGGAAATAACATAATGCGAATTTTGTTAATCGAAGATGATCAGCTATTAGCGTTAGGGATCATAACCGCATTAAAGCGTATGGGTTACCAATTGGAACACTGCACGACTGGATTACATGCCAAACAAGCTCTTTTGAACGGTGAGTTTGCATTACTGATTCTGGATCTGGGCTTACCCGATGGCTCAGCTGTTCCACTAATTAAATCAATACGTAAAAATGGACATACATTGCCTATTTTAGTCTTAACAGCACAAGATCAAATCGAAATTAAGTTATCAGCTTTGAACAATGGTGCAGATGATTACCTAGTTAAACCCACGGATGTCCGTGAAATTGAAGCTAGGATTCGGGTACTTGTAAGACGCAGTTCTGAACGAAAGGATGATATTTTATTTATTTCAAGCTTGAGATTAGATTTACAGACTCATGACTGTGAATATAACGGTCAGAGCGTCATATTAACAAAACGAGAATTTCTTTTGTTAAAGGAGTTTATGATGAACCCCAATCGTATTCTAAGCAGACAATATCTTGATGAATTAAGTTACGGTTGGGAGGGTGACATAGACAGCAATGCAACAGAAGTTCATATTCATCATCTGAGAAAAAAACTATCAAATGATTTGTTTAGAACCGTAAGAGGAATTGGGTATATGTTAGTAGAAGAATATGACGTTTAACTCGATCAAATTATGGTTGTTAGTTAGTATAAATCTACTGATGATCATCATATTAGGGATGACAGCTTCAATTTCGTACCATAACTCACTTCACGAAATGGACGAGATTTATGATGCCCAGCTTGCTCAAACTGCACGCTTATTGTGGACCTTATATAAAGTTAACCCCAACAAATTTTCTGAAGATCCCATTGTAATCCCTGTGCCAACAAGAATTGATACAGGTGAACAGCTTACCTCTGCACAAGAAAGGATGTTCCCAGAGCATAAATATGAAAGCAAAATTGCTTTTCAGATATGGCGTAATGAAAAGTTAATCTTACTATCAGAAAATGCCACTTCTTTTTTAGCACAAAGTAAAACAGAAGGCTTCCATGAAATAGCGGAAAAAAATTATAAATGGATAACCTTTAGTTTGTATGATCCTGTCGAAGATATTTGGGTCTATACATCTCAGCGAGAAGATGTTCGCAGTGAAATGAGTGGACACATGGCGGCAACGCAAATACGACCCTTATTATTATTAATTATTCCATTAAGTATTTTAATTTATTTTATTATTGGACTAAGTTTAAGACCACTTAGTCACTTAAGCCAACAGTTGAGAGATAAAAAACCTGAAAAGTTAACTGAAGTTCACACCAACTTGCCGAGTGAATTAAAACCAATACAAGTAGCCATTAATGGTTTGTTAAAAAGGATAACTCTTTATCTTGATAAAGAAAAAAGATTTATCATCGATGCATCACATGAACTTAGAACACCGCTAAGTATTCTTCAATTACATGCTCAAAATCTCAACTCGGATTTAACCGAACAAGAAAAACAACAAGCAATTTCGGCAATAGATACTGGCAGTAAAAGGATGGTTCATCTGGTCAATCAATTACTTGCTATGGCAAGAATTGAGCAGTCTTCTCTACTCGCTCCTCAAAGGCTTAATGTGAATGATTTGCTTGAACAAAGCATGTCACAGCTATCAATCCATCAACTAGAGAAAGTAAGCTGGTCAACTAAGATTGATAGAAATTGTGAAGTTTATGGTGATCCATCTTTACTGCAAATAGTGATGCGAAATTTATTGGATAATGCGGCCAAATATTCAGAGCAAGAACAAGTAGTTGAAATTGAAGTAACAAATGCTCCAGAAAATAATGTTCTAATTACAATTAAAAACAATAACAACATTATTACGGAGTCTGATCGTTTGGGAGAACGCTTTTATAGGCATAGCCAGCACCAGCATATTGCAGGGGCTGGACTCGGATTATCGATAGTAATGATGATTATTGATTTACATCAAGGCCAAATCACTTTCACACAGCAAAAAGAACAGTTTGAAGTAAAAATAATACTGCCAATAAATTAGATTTAAGCATTTTTTAAGATTCAACTTATAGAGTGGGAGTTAATAACTTTATAAGTGGAATTTAACAATGTTATCTCTCGCAAAAAAATCTTCATCTTATTTACAAAGTAATACATTTTATATAGCGATTAGTAACTCAATAGCAATCCCATCTTGGGTATATATAATTTTGTCATCACTATTTATCACTGTTACTTACAATTTACCTATATTTTATTTTTTATTCAATCAACTTAACGCTTTTGAGCCATCGCTACAATTTAAGATAGTCGCTCTTAGTTTTATGATGAATCTTATATTGGTTTCATTATTCTCGTTTAAAAGACTGTTAAAAGGTTGGCTCCTGATACTAATTACTATTTCGGCCTTTAGCAGCTACTTCATGATGAAGTATGGCATCCTCATTGATAAGGATATGCTGCAAAATGTGGTTGAAACGGATTGGAATGAAACTCAAGGCTTGATTGGGACCGGATTATTTTTTCATTTAGTATTGTTTTTGTTTATACCTGCCATGATTAACAAAAAAATGAATATACAATGGGGAGGTTTTGGACATCAACTAAAAGTATGGCTCACACTTCTAATAATAACTTTTATCCTCCTCGCAGGATTTTTACAGTTTAACTACAAAGAACTTTCTTCCTTTTTTAGAAATCACCGTGAAGTTAAGCATCTAGCCGTGCCATTCAATGCCATTTCAGCAAGTATTTCTGTCGGGGAAAAAATAGTAGCCTCCGCTTTTCCAACTGAATTTCAATTGGTAGCATTGAATGCAAAGTTAACTACACCAATTAATAAAATTAAACCAAATTTATTTGTAATGATCGTAGGCGAAACGGCAAGGGCAGATCATTTCACTCTCAATGGTTATCATAGAAATACAACACCAAAGCTATTGCAACTGCTAGATAATACTCCTGATTCAATGGTGAACTTTAGTGATGTTGCTTCGTGCGGAACGGCAACAGCTATCTCTGTTCCATGCATGTTTTCATACCTTAATCAGGCAAGTTATGATGCTGATATAGCCAAAAATAGTGACAATGTACTCGACATTCTTCAACGAGCAGGCGTTGATGTAACTTGGTTGGATAACAATTCAGGTTGTAAAGGGATGTGTGACCGAATTCTAACTCAAAATATTATTAATTGTGATGGTGAGCAATGTAGCGATCTGGAATTAATTCCAGCATTTGAAAGAAAAGTAGCTTCAATACCGCCTTCAAAAGATGCATTTATTGTGATGCATCAGTTAGGTAGCCATGGGCCGGAATATTTTAAACGCAGCACCGTAAGCCAAAAGAAATTTTTCCCTGAATGCGAAACAAATCAACTGCAAAAGTGTTCACAGCAAGCCATTATTAATGCTTATGACAACAGTATTTTAGCTACAGATGAACTGATTGCTGAGACTATTGAATCTTTAAAAACCCTTGAGTCTGAATATAATGTTGGCCTTTTATACATTTCTGATCATGGTGAATCTTTGGGTGAAAACGGTGTATATCTCCACGGTTTGCCCTATCGAATTGCTCCTGAAGCCCAAAAACATGTTCCGATGCTAATCTGGTTATCTGATAGCTTTAAACATGAAAATAATTTTGATTGGGAAAATACGATAGCAAACAAAGACAAATCAATAAGCCATGATTTACTATTTAACTTGATACTTGAACTTATGAATATAAAGGAAAATCGATAATAGATCCGACACAACCATGCTCTGCTCTATCTGATCTTAACTAAGTCTTAATGCCATTAATAATCTCGGTAAAATCCAGATATTCATTGCAACAAACTAAGTCTCATAGTTACATATTAATTTTAATACCCCAAAAGAAGTATCACGTCTTTTAAGACATTTTTTTACTATCAAACCACGCTTAAGCTCGACTTTTACTACAAAAACATGGGCTGACTTTTACTACTGGGAAAAATTAGTCTGAATA
>NZ_DFLS01000013.1:0-110813 GCF_002375415.1 Methylophaga sp. UBA3613
GCGTGCTTTCCGCCTTGTCGGACACAAAAATAGTCGCCAGCAGTGGTGGATATGAAAGATCAACAAGCCCTAAAAGTCTACCTGAACCGAGCCATACACAGCACGTCCATCGCCGGGGGAGTGCAAAATAAGATTATTAGTCTCATCAATCCAGACATATTCATAATAACGATTTGCAAGGTTTTTCAATTGCAATTCCAGCCGTACTTTTTGTGTCACTGAATAACTAGCAGAGGCATTCATCAGAAAGAACTGACCAAATTCACGGGTATTGTTGGTACGTTCCAGGTGATAGGAGTCCTGAGCCGAGGTCCAGAAAGATAAGCCCAGTTTTTGCGTAGCCTGATAATCGACACCGGCGTTGAGCAGATAACTCGGTACATGGTCGATTTCCTGACCTTTGCTTTCAGGTGACTCGGCATCGGCTTTAAGAATTTCTGAGCGCTGCAGTGAAGCAGCAAACCAGAAAGCAAGCTGATCGGTAGCTTGTGCGTTTAGTTGAAGATCAATCCCCTGACGCTCAGTTTTTCCGATATTTTCACTACCATTGTGAGGATCATTCAACGCACGGCGCGCTTCATTGCTGGCGGTTTGCTGCCAGATAGCCACCCGACCATCAAGCCATGAAGTGGGGCGGAATTTCAGACCGATCTCATAGCCTTCATTGATGGAGGGATCTAAATCCTGAATGTTGTCCACTTTATAGGTAGCGGTGCCTACACCAACCTGGAAGGTTTTGCCCCAGTTGGCATAAGCAGCGTAATTGTCGGTAAAGGAATAAACAGCGCTAAATTTAGGTTGATGAATCAGACCATAATCATTGATATCAAAACGTTGATCGGTAAGTTCATTGGTATAACTGCCATGTAATGATTCAACACGATAAGCTGGCACCAGTTTTAAATTGTCGGTTGGTTTAATAACTGCCTGGACAAACGCACCATAAATATCCAAATCAAATTGCTGAGCTCGCGTCTGGCTCTGTCGAGTACGTTGATTGGTTAGATAGCGATCACTTTCGTTATCCTGAAACTCGGCACTGACCCCGCCCATCAGAGCAAACTCATTGGCCCAATCGACTTCTGGTCGCCAAGTTAACGTGCTTAATGCACCTACATGATTTTCTTTGGTATAGCGTTCCTGTTGCGGGACGTTCTCCGAGAAACGCACATAACGTCTATCATCAATCTGATTGAGATAGGCTTTGGTTTCCCAATACAGCTCATCATTCAAATCAATATCCATATGGGCGCTAAATTGATTCAACTCGCGATCGCCTTGGTCAAACGCATTATGTTCCGGTGATTGTCTGTCGTCATCGCGTGATTGGGTATAAGTCAGATAGCCCGCTTCTTCGGCATCGGCTTTATGATGACGAGCAATCACACCAAACCGTGCGTTGCCACTTTCAGGGGTGAAAAACCATTTACCGGCAAATGAAGATCTTTGGGTATCACTGTGATCACGATAGCCGGTCGAATCCAGATAACTGGCGGTGTAATTCTGTGAAAACAGCCCATTGTCGAACCCAGCGGCGTATTGCACATTGCGGGTATCAAAGCTGCCATAACTGGCGCGAGCCGTTTGATAATTACCACCAACCCGAGTTATCACATCGGCATTACCAGCGATATTATGCAGGCCATAACGTGGGTCATTAGTACCACGTACTACTTCAATCGCCTCGATATCCAACGGATTGGTCAATTCAAGATACGGCATATTGCCGTCATTGCTGTTACTGGGAATGCCATCAATCAGCAGCTTCACCGCATTAATTTGACCTTCGCCGTTAAAGCCCCGTAATGAAAACTTGCCCGAGACATTGCCTTGATTAAACTGGGTCAGCATGATGCCAGGCATTTGCCCAAATAACTGCCAATTATTGGTCACTACCTGATTTTGAATTTTTTCTGCACCGAGGATATCCACTGATGTCGGTAAATTGCGGGTGGCAATCGGGCCACTTTCGCCACTAACCACGACAGTGCCAAGCGTCAGACTGGCATCATCCAGCAGATTGGGTGATTCGGCATATACGCCATTGGCATAAACTACAGCCAGAGCCATGCTAATGGGTTTAAGTGTTTTGCTTATCGTCATGATATGGGTCACGTCTTATAAATGGGTTGGTTACATTCCCAAAATCATAACGATCTGCTTGCCAATAAAAATGGGTGATATGAACTAATAGTGTGGCAAAACCCGCAAAAGGGGCTTAACAATGCCCCAATTCAGCCAATGATGTAGTTTCAGCATCACCAACAATAATATGATCCAGCACCCGAATATCCACCAGCTCCAAAGCACTGCGTAACCGTTTGGTGATCTGAATATCCGACTGACTCGGTTCAGCCACACCGGAAGGGTGGTTATGAGCAAAAATCACTGCCGCCGCATTGTGCTTCAATGCCTGCTTCACCACCTCACGCGGATACACACTGGCACCATCAATCGTGCCCCGAAATAACGGTTCAAAACTGATTAACCGATGTCGGGTATCGAGAAACAGACAGGCAAATACTTCATGTGGAAAATGTCGTAACTGACGTTGCAGATAGAGTCGGGTAGTGACTGCATCAGTAAACGCATTACCTCGAGTCAGAGTTGATTCAAGATGACGCCGACTCATCTCCAGCACCGCTTGCAACTGCACAAACTTCGCTGTGCCCAAACCATGCTGCTGACAAAAGCTATGATGATCTGCTTCAAATAAAGCTCGTAAACCACCAAAGTCGGAAAGTAGTTTTCGAGCTAAATCGACAGCCGAAATGCCGGTCACACCAGTTCGAAGAAAGATTGCCAAGAGCTCTGCATCCGATAATGCTGCGGCCCCTGATTGAAGCAGTTTTTCACGCGGCCGTTCATCTGCCGGCCAGTCCTTGATTGCCATGATTCGCTCCCTGCGATTTTTGATTACATTTACTTTTAAATTTAACGATGGTGAATCGTAAATACAAAACCAGATTCGTGATTCTGTGAACTGGTGCGGTTAGTTATGGTGATTGGAATAAAGCAAGTATCTGCTCCAAATCACCAATAATTAATCGTGAATGATTCATGATTAATTTTTCCGGTTATAGTTAACCAAATATAAGAAATTAAATTTCAATCACTTAACAAAGGCAGATGAAATTGAAAAATAATTATGATTCATTCACGTTAATAATTATTATGAGGTTGTAGACCTCATTAACAGACTGTTATGAGTAAAAAGGAAAAGAAATGGAAGAGTTAATAATTCAAGTCATAGTAATGGCTATTCTGTTCCTGTATCCCGTATGGAGAATATTTAAACGGGCAGGTCTAAATCCTGCGATAAGTCTTACGGTACTGCTCCCGTATACCGGTATTCTATTAAGCGGAATTATTTTGGCCGTTTCGAAGTGGCAATTCGACGTTGTGACAAAAGGAGGTAAATAATGGGGATCAGTATCTGGCAGCTAATTATCATCCTTGTACTAATCGTCATCCCAGTAGTTATATTCGGGCCAGTGGCAAAGAAAGCAGGTTTTTCTCGTTGGTGGTCTCTGATATTAATTGTGCCTCTAATTAATTTAATCATGGTCTGGGTTTTTGCCTTTATGGAATGGCCTGCGGAGAAAAAAGGATAAGAATTGTTTCCAGCCGACATCGGCGCTAATGCGCCTGAAGCTCAGCTTTATTAGGTGTAGGAGGATTTTGTGCTAAAAATAATTTTTGCATCATTCGCTGGATTTATCGTTGGAGTTACCGTGAGCGTTTTCGCGGCAGATGCCAGCGATGTACAAACGTTCTTTGCTTCAAACAAGGTTGGGAATTCACCAGATTTCGCGTTCGTGAAAGATGGTGTTGCGGGACCAGATCACCTGATAACCATTCACGGGTACGGTAATGACGGCGCCGTGTGTCGGACGCTAGTCGAAGAATACAATAGTGATGAATCTTCTTCGGTAATTCCTGGTGAATATAAGTGCGTTCAGCTCAATGAATAAGCAAACCTAAGAATCAAGCCAAAAATTGCAGGTAATACTCAATCTATTTTCAAGTAGCTTTTGCCAAGGCTGGAGTTTGTTGAAATTGCTGCATAAAAAACACATTAAATCCGATTGCTTTTTGTTCCGTCTGCGGCTTCACTATAAAGCCTAGTTTGCTGGGGGGATGAGTTGGAGTAATACTTGAATGAATATAGGCATTTATATCTACGACAACGCCGAGGTACTGGATTTTTCTGGACCATTTGAAGTGTTCTCAACGGCTTCGCGGCTTTGTAAGAGCGATATTCCTTTCAATGTTTTCCTCGTAAGTGAAACTGGGAATATGGTTTCTGCCAGGGCAGGGTATTCAGTTTTACCGAGCTATGGATTTCAAAATCATCCGGAAATTGACGTTCTAGTCGTTTCAGGCGGGGGTCATACGGATGAAATGAAAAAACATCACGTCATTGATTGGATTTCTAAACAATCACGTAAAGCATCCATGGTTGCTTCGGTTTGTACTGGCGTATTTCTACTGGCACAGGCTGAAATACTTAACGAGCATAAGGTGACAACGCACTGGGAGGATGTTGCTGATCTAAGGAAGTTGTTTCCTCGGTTGAAGGTTGTCGAGAATGTTCGCTGGGTAGATGAGGGGTCAATCATCACGTCAGGCGGTATATCAGCAGGAATCGACATGAGTCTACATTTGGTCAGCAAGTTGCACAGCAATGACCTGGCTGAAAAGACAGCAAGACAGATGGATTTTGTATGGACAAAGAACGCATAAAACCTGCGTCTACGGGGACGGGCTCTATGTTATTTGGGTAGAGTAAAAACTCACAATCATCTGAGACCAAACTTCGGTTATTAATTATTATGAGAAAGCAGGCCTCTTTACCAGACTGTTATGAGCATATTCATGAAAGATCCAATAGCAATAGATAAAGTATTCGTACAGCTCCCAAACGAACCTTTGCGTGAGGTTACCATCCAGGTGGGGCGCCCGTTTAAGGATCCCGAATATCCCGATGAATGGCTATGCCCAGCCTCGCTGGAGCCTCTTCACTCGAACTTACTGCCTGCACGTTCCAACTCGGCTTTTCAATCACTGTGTCTGGCTAACGCCCGGGTACTGAATTTATTACATGAAGTTGTGGAGAAAGGTGGTTCGGTGTGGCTGGAGCCAGGTGCGTCTTTTCCGTTTGAGGCATATGCTTTCGGGGTAGCCGTAAGCTTACCTAATAGTTATAGTCGATGAGGGTTGCTTGGTGATTTAACAATCTAAGGTGCCAGCAAGCTGGATAATTTTAGTCGATTAAAATTTTAATCAGAAATAGGACTAAATAAAAACCGAAACCCGACAAAGTAAGGAAGCATGATGCAAAACAAAATTGCTCTCTATGGTGCTGGCAATGTTGGTGCCACTACGGCTCACTGGTTAGCTCAGAAAGAATTAGGTGATCTCGCATTATTTGATATTTATGAGCAAATTGCCAAGGGCAAAGCACTGGATTTAATGCAGTCCGGACCGGCAGCGGGTTTTGATGCGAAGATTACCGGAAGTAATGATCCTGAAATCATTGCTGATGCCAATATTGTGGTGGTTTCTGCCGGTGTGCCACGGCGTAAAGATCCTGAAACCGGTAAGTATCCGGGGCGCGATGAGTTAATAAAAATCAATCAGGTGGTAATGGAGCAGGCGTCAGAGAATATTAAACGCTATGCGCCGGATAGCATTGTGATTGTTGTCACCAACCCTATTGAAGCGATGTGTCATGTAGTAAAAGAAGTCACAGGCTTTCCCACTGAACGCATTATTGGTCAGGCGGGAGCTCTCGATACCACTCGTTATAAAGCGTTTATTGCGATGGAGTTGGGTGTTAGCGTTAAAGATGTAAATGGTCTGGTAATTGGCGGTCATGGTGATGCGATGGTGCCGTTGCCTACCCATACTACTATTTCCGGTATTCCTATTCTGGATTTGATCAGCGAAAAACGTCTGGAAGAAATTATTCATCGAACAGCGCATGGTGGGGGAGAGATCGTAAATCTGCTGGGTTATAGCAGTTATTACGCAGCTGCAGCTGCTACAGCCCAGACCGTAGAGTCGATATTGAAAGATCAAAAACGGCTTATTCCCAGCGTTGTTTATACCCAAGGTGAATATGGTTACACAGATTTATTTATCGGTCTGCCCGCTATTTTAGGGTGTAAGGGCGTAGAAAAAATCATTGAACTCAATTTGGATTTTGATGAAAAAGCCAAACTCGAATATTCAATGAACTCCGTGAAAGATGTTGTTGCTTTGTTAGGTTATAACTAATTCATAAAAGTGGGGAATACAAGAGAGAGATTCAGAAGTATTAACAGAGCGAAAATCAAATGATCTGCAAACTTGATTAAAAGATGCAGTGTCAAAAATCACTACCAGCTTAAGAATGAATAAATTTTTATCTTTGAATTATCACTCTGATTATAGGTTTTAACCGCCGCCAGCAACGTAAGGGGCTCTATGCCAAAAGATGACGTCACGCCGCATTCAGCACATACATCGTCTGACAATAATCGTGGGCGGCAAGCCAGCAAGCCGCCTGAAATCTCCTGGCGAGGATGGTGGGATATCGGTCGGCGAGTCATCACCAATGTGAATCGCCACGATATTTCATTGCTGGCAGCCGGTGTGGCGTTATTTATGATGTTGTCTATCTTCCCGGCACTGAATGTAGGGGTTTCACTTTTTGGGCTTTTTGCATCTCCAGAAAATATCATTTCTCAAGTGGAGCCGTTTCGGCAGCTGTTACCCGAACAAGCATTCAGTATCTTTACCGATCAGCTTACCGAGCTTACGAATACCGGTGGAGCGGCCTTTAATGTAACGCTGGTCTTATCTCTGTTGGTCTGGCTGTGGGTGGCGCGCAAGGGCGCTATGGCGGTCATTAAGGCTTGCAATATTATTTATAAAGAACAGGAAAAGCGCCCTTTTTGGAGCCTGCTGGTGGTGTCGCTTTTATTTACGGTGGTGGGTATTTTCAGTGTGGTGATGTTAGCGTTGCTCGCCATTTTGGTGCCCATCGTCCTTGGCGTGATCCCCTTGGGCGAAACGTTAGAATCCCTTTTAAGAACATTGCGTTGGCCAATTCTGGCGATGTTATTCATTCTGGTACTTGAGTGCGTTTACCGTTTCGCCCCCAATAGAAAAGATCCGAAGTGGCGTTGGGTCAGTGTTGGTGCGGTCATTGCGACTTTACTTTGGCTTTTGGCTTCTTTCGGTTTCACGGCCTATGTGCAAAATTTTTCTAATTACAATGAAACCTACGGTGCGATTGGCAGTGTGATCGTTCTGATCTTCTGGTTTTATATCAGTGCCTTTGTCGTGCTGTTGGGGGCCGAAATAAACGCAGAGATGGAACATCAAACAGAAGTTGACTCAACGGTCGGGGAAGACAAGCCAATGGGCAAACGCGGTGCATATGTAGCTGACACGGTCGGAGCTGAACCATCAGAAGAGAAGCAGCAATAAACGATATTGATATTTGGAGCCGAGTAAGAACTCACCATCATCTCAGACAGGATTTGAATTATTACTCCGGCCCCAGGTTTTCGTTAGGCCAACCTATCTGTCAATTAATGAAGAAAGGTGAGTTCATATCTTTGCTCGCCTCAGCCACCACATCCCCATCAAACAGTTTGACGCTCAGACTGGTGTTTGCAGTCTTGGCAAAATCGGCCAACATGCCTTCGGCATAGGCTCGGGCGCTCTCAACAGAATCGAATTCGTAGAAACCGCCGACGGAATGGTTGTTGATACCGCTTAACCAGGTTTTGCTTCGCATACCCGGTACGGTATGCATAGCTTGATTGATCTCCGTCCACAGGTCTTTGGTGAAAGGCGCGGATAATTGAAGCTCGGCATAGAGAAAAACGCGGCTTGGTTGGGTCATAGTAGGCTCCTTGTTTAACTATTTTGGGGCAGCGTAATAACTCAAAATCAGCTTAGAATGTATTTTAATTATTACGCCTAACCCACATTTTTCGCTCATTTTTCAGTTCGATCTAATTATCGGGTTTAGTTTCGGCCAGCGATTACACCACCATCCACATCCCAAATGGCACCGGTTACCCAGCTTGCATCACTGCTAAGCAGGAAGTTAATAGTCCTGGCAACATCTTCGGCAGTACCGATCCTTCCAATCGGATGAAAGCTATCGAATGTCGCAAGCGTTTTATCGATTTCACTCGGTTCAATGAAGGATTCGTAAATGGGAGTCTTCACAACCGCTGGTGAAACGGCATTGACACGGATATTCTTATCGGCCAGTTCCATCGCCATATGCTGCGTTAACGCATGTAAACCGGCTTTAGCCATGGAATATGCCGATGACGGTGTGGCTTTGATGGCTTGTTTTGCCCACATTGAACCAACATGCACAATAGAACCTCCACCATTTACGGCCATGTTTTTGGCGACAGCTTGAGAGATGAAGAATGTCGCACGGTTCAAGTCCATGTAAGCGTCGTAATCCTTGCCCTCATGTTCTAGGAAGGATGTTGGTTTGAACTTGCCCGCCGCATTTACAAAATATTGAATATGTCGGTCATGATTTGCCACAAAATCAATAACGCGTTGTACGTCGCTGGCTTCATACAGGTTTGCCTGAAGGGTTTGAATGTGTCCCAGTCCAAAGAGATCATTCTTGGCCGCTTCCAATTTCGAGGATGAGCTGCCAATAATTAGCGTATGAGTGCCGCGTTTGAGCAACTGCTTTGCCGTCGCTAAACCCATTCCGCTGGAACCGCCTACGATCAAAGCCAAAGGGCTGGTCATGTTTTCCATCTGATTACCTCCACAGGTAAATATTAAGGTGTGGACATAGGTTATGAAATTCGTAGACTATTGAAAATTAGGCACAAATTGGTGCGGTAGGTACTTTTTGGTACATCTTGATGAAAGCAAAGGGAAAAATATTTTTGAGGAAATCAGCCCCCGAGAAAAGTGCCCGTATGGTTGAGACCATTTACGGTTGCAAGTGGTCTCTGACGGTTTATCAACTTCTGGCAAATGGCATCAACCGGCCTGGT
The DNA here is from genome assembly GCF_002375415.1 of Methylophaga sp. UBA3613. Taxonomy (NCBI): domain Bacteria; kingdom Pseudomonadati; phylum Pseudomonadota; class Gammaproteobacteria; order Thiotrichales; family Piscirickettsiaceae; genus Methylophaga; species Methylophaga sp. UBA3613. The sequence continues at coordinate 9,039 of NZ_DFLS01000013.1, forward strand.
GCAATGGTTCGTAACGTTGAAGGCTTAACCACCAAAGTGCTCAATGAATGCCTGAGAAAGAATGCGGAATTTGGTATTTTGGAGCGTGTAAACTACAACGAGACGCCACCACGGGTTGAATATAAAGTCACTGAGTTCGGCACCAAATTTCTACGTATTCTTGATGAGCTTGAAAAACTCCAAAGCGAAATTGAATGTGACATATAACAAGGCAATGCAAGTGAACGGAAGCTAATTAAAGCGTGCAAAGCCAAAAAGATAATGGAGTAAAAGCATACAGCCGCAATTTATCCTGTTCTGCCCGAATAATTTCTGGCGATAAAGGAAGGTAATGCAATGGTGCTGCTAATGATTGGCCTTCATTCAGCGTCCATTTTATAAAATCTCTTATTTCAGTGCCGATGCTGGGTTTTTGATACTTTTTCCGTATTAATGCCCAGGTATATGCGACGATTGGTAGGCCATTTCTCCGCTTTTTCTTTTCCAGATTTGCGACCTTTAAGCCAAGGCGCTGAGTAAAGTTGAATTCAACTTAGCCGAAACTATTGATGGTAATTGCCAGGCGTTGGGTCAGTTAGACTTTCTACTTGAGGCTTTCGCGTTCGGGGTAGCCGTAAGCTTATCTGAAAGATACAGCCGATGAGAACGTTTATCTCGATGAATTTAAGGTACAGCAGATTTGAATTTGCAAAGAGTTCAGGACTTATTTTTCTTATCTTCTTTTAATGCTTGTTGAACCGTGGTGACCGGAAAAAATAAACGCAGCGGTTTTTCCTTAATCTGTTCCCATAGGCTGCTTAGCAAGACTGGAAAACGACTTATTTGTGTGCCGCGGGAACGTAATGCGACCATCAAGGCGAGTGAAAAGCTGACCCAGAGATTAACAAAACCTATCAATAATACGTAAAACAAATGGATTAAAAATTCCATTAAGTTCATCTGGGTGCTCAAAGCGCTGTAGCCTAAATTGGCAGATGAAAAAGCCACATGACGTATATCCAGTGGCAAGTCCAGCAAATAGCCTATATAGCCCGTCGTCCCCAGCAATACCCCAAAAAAGAAATTACCAGCTAGCGAGCCGTAATTTTCGTGCATATACTTTGCGAATTTATCCCGGCGTTCTTCTTTTAACCATTGTAATAATCGATGTTGCTGAAGGCGCATTTCTAACTCGAGATAATCCGCTCGATTATCAAAATATCCGGCAATAATCCCTGAGCAAAACAACCACACACCTGCAATTGCAGCATAAAACAGGGCGAGACCCTCGAAGGGGGCAATTGCATGCAGCTGGTAGCTGACAGTCGAGGCATCTAGTAAAGGACTATCGGTGAACATAAAGAAACTGAATGCAATCACTGCCGCCAGCAAAATGGCTGTTGAAAGATTGCCCCAAACGGCTGCCCACTGAGACCGATTAACATCAATTAATAAGCTGGCTAATTTGCGATGAGCAGCACGTCCGTTTTCACCTTGTTCTACTTCACTGGCAAAACTGGCTGCTGTCATTGCAGGTTGTTTGGTGGCAATGGTGAAATGTAAAAGATGGATAAGGACAAACCCTAGACCATAGTTCAGGCTGGTGAGTACTGTTTCTTTTAATGGACTGAAGCCCATGTTCACGATACTGATTTTTAACAAAGCCATTAATGCAATAATAAAACCCGCACCGGCCGCTGATCGGAAAAGCGCATAAAAGGAGCTTTTACCACGGCTGATGTAATGTTCGCCATGATCACTTTTGTTCTCAGTAATACTGCGGGAGAGCATGGCAAGACTGTTGCGCATCAAGGCGTAGAGGCTGTTCTTGTCAATGGCTGAAACAATCAATGATTGCCAGAGCGCCAGACTTTTACGTTCTACTTCTATTGTTTCTGTGGTGGTTAAAATGGACATAATTTGTTCAATACGCCCTAGCGTCTGTTCAAGACGTTCTAGCAAATGTGCCACCGAGACTGAGGATCCTGCTGCCCCGGCGCCTTTGCGTCTCAAGCGTGAGACCTGTTCGCGACATTGATCCAGCATTACCCAAATATGTTCGGGATCATAGGCCGGAAGTTCAGGTTCCTGAATACGGTCGAACTCCGTTTGTGTAAACAGGCGCAGTTCACGTTGCAGACCAATAAAGGCAGAGTCAATATCGATCAGTCGCCGATCCATTCGAATCAATTCAGGTTCAAGTTCTTCGGCTGCAACCCAGATACCCAGCATTTCAACTGCATAAAGACATTGTTGGCGGAAATGTTTGACGGCGGTATTCAATGTCTCAGGTGTCGTGTGATCAACAAGGATTTGATACAGACGCAGCCATTGATCGTTGGTAATAGTGTTTAGCCATTTTTTATCTGATTGTCGGTGAAACAGGAGTGTTAACACCCCTCTTGAGCTTTCGCGATCAATGGGGGGCGGATTAACTTTGTCATAAAGACGGGTCATGAACTCATTAAATACACCACGCCGGGCAAAAATTCCTAAACTCACCAAAGCCGGATACAGGTTTAATTCAATTAGCCAGCTATGAAACTGCTGACCAAATTCTGCTCTCAGTTCTGGATTCGCTTCGATCATCTCCATAATGTCATCCAGTCGCTTTGATGCGTTTTCTGGATCGGTCTCTCTTAGCTGTTCGATGATGTCGATCAAAGCATCTAACAGTGGAGCCTCTTGTTTTAGGTCATGCATGAGACGCTCAGCGTTGAAATTGCTTGCCATTAAAATCGTTACTCGTTGAAAGAGGGGATTAAGTCATTACAGCTTAACAAAACCAGCATGATTTAACTGTTCTGTTCATATGAAGAAAAATTCATATCGGGAGATAAGAGAGGGGACAAAGTGTTATTGGTCGAGCTGGCATAAGCCAGCGCTAATATGCTGGATGAAAGCTCCAAAGAGCCAGAGAAAATTGATATTTGCTTCTGACTCTTTGGTTCACTGGATAGTATACAGCCCCAACTTTTCCTGTTCTGCCTGAATAATCTCTTTCGATAAAGGAAGGTAATGCAATGGAGCTGCTAATGATTGGCCTTCATTCAGCGTCCATTTTATAAAATCTCTTACTTCACTGCCGATGCCAGGGGTTTCATATTTTTTCCGTATTAATGCCCAGGTATATGCGACGATTGGGTAGGCCGATTCTCCCTCAGGATCAGCAATGGATGAAACGACTTGCTCTGCTTCTGAATAAAATTCATCGACAAGTCCTATGTCGCCCGTCTCGTTATTGGGCAGAACAAATTTTCCGCTTTTGTTTTCCAGACTTGCGACTTTTAAGCCAAGGCGCTGAGCAAAGCCGAATTCAACGTAGCCGATGCTATTATTGGTAATTGCCAGGCGTTGGGAGACTCCTTCGTTACCTTTTGCTTCCATTGTTTTTCCGGGCCAGTCCAGTTTTTTTGTTGCTCCAAATGTTGTTTTCCAGGCTGGGCTAACCGTCGACAGATGATTGGTAAACGCAAAGGTTGTACCACTGCTATCGGAGCGTGCAATGACCTGTATAGCACTGTCAGGTAAATTGATATCAGGGTTTACTTCAAGTATTCGTGGATCATTCCAGCGGGTGATTTCACCAAGAAAGATATCTGTATACACATCTCTTGGAAGTTTGAGTGTGTCAGTCAGACCCTCTACGTTATAAGCAATACTGATCATGCCGGAGGTGACGACGATTTCTTCAAAATTCTCATTTAAGCGAGCTGCTTCCTTTTCATTAATTGGCGCATCGGTTGTCCCGATATCTGCATCACCCGTTATAAACTGCTCAATACCTGCACCACTGCCTATCGAATGGTAGCTAAACTTTGTGCCCTGCTCATAGGTCTGCAACACTTTTTCAAAGAATGGGGAGGCGAAGGTCGAGCCTGCAATGATTATTTCAGAACGGTTGTCATTAATCTCTGATATTTCAGCGGGATCATTGTTGGAGTCACAGGCGGTAAGGCTTAATGACACTAGCGTAACTGCAAAATAGATAATGGATGTAATCAAACGATTCATTGTATTTCCCTTTAACATCAATAGGTTCATGCTGTTTATCTGGTTCAGCTAACGTTTAGCATGTACTGGGAAGATACATATGTATTATTACATATATATGTAAATCCATATATTTTAGAGCGCTGATATATCCTGATGCGCTCAAATACATAGCAAATCCACGATTTGCTTATCGTTATGAGTCAGAAAGATGTATTGAGGTACGAGGGTGTTTGGGAAATGCCTAAGCTAATTGCCTATTGAAAATTCATCAAATAACTGCACTTCAGATGTAGGATCAGCGGTATCGAAAACATAGCTTTTTACCGTTGCTGTTCCAGTATCCAGAATCGAAAACGTGGTCAGTTGATTACTTGAGACAAAGGGTAAATCCGTAAAGGTTTTGTCCAGCAGATGCATCGGACTGAAAAGGCTGGGTTGGATCATCTGTCGTCCATGAGGATCGCCATTGGCAGCGTAATTCGCCGGATCCCAACGTGAGTTTTCTGAATTCAACTCTATCCAGAAGTTGGCTTTGCTGTTGCGATTGTTTTGTTGATATGTGCCGGTTGGATCATTGTAATAAGCCCCTAGTGTATTCCCGACATTGGAGGTTTCCAGATAATGCATATTGCCGACTTTTGTGCGGTTCCATAGATGTGAGTGACCGATTTGCACCAGATCAACCTGGTGTTTAAGCAATAATGGTTCAATATCTCTAAGCCAAATATCGTCTTTAAGTAGATATTGATAACGTATTTCACGGATGTTGGGCAGCTTAGGCAATACGGTGTTTTGCCAATCTTGCGGGCTGATGGGAAAAGTTAGCTCGGTCAGTATTTCGATATTGTTTTCATCTGTTTCTACCAGTTGCATCAGTGGATTTGCCAGCACCGGTACAACATTATCGCCCAGTCCAAATACCCCTTGATGAGCGAGTACCACTTTGTATTTTGCCTCTTTAAATGCATCAGAATGCAACACACTTTCAAGCCATTGGTATTGCTCTGACTGGGTATCAAAACGCTCGAACATAAATTCGCCAAAGCCCCATGCATCAGGAGTTTGCAACTCGGAAAAGGCTTCTACAAACTTGCTGCGATGCTGACCGCTTACATTCCATGATCGCCAGATCCGTGAAACATTCATCGAAATCAGAAAAACGTCCCCAAACGCCATGGCGTAATATTCTTTACCACCGGGACTGTCGTCCGGAAAGGTAAAAACATCCAGATAAGTTTGCTGATTATGCGAATTATCCTGAATCCATTGTGCTTTGCGTTGAGGATCATTGTCGGGATTGATTTGCTCTTTAAGCTGCTCATAAGCGATTTCGGCATACCAGCGCGGTTGAGGATCATTAAAGCTATTGTTCATTCGGTGATCAGATTGCTGAGGGAGAAAACGCCCCATCACTTCATGATTACCGATAGCAGCAAATAGTGGGACATGTTGCAAAATTTCACCGCCGTTGTAGACCGCGTCGGGTTTGAGTTGTTGATAGCGTCCCTGCAGCGTCGGGAAAAAGGGTGGTGCACCGTCTTCGAGTTGATCAAACCATTCCGATGCACGATCGGGGATATTGACCAGATCACCGGCAAAGAAAACCGCATCGGGCAGACCGATGGTTTCCACCACTTTCTGATAGTTGGCCGGAGAGTTGGTTTTTGATTGTAGATCCGAGGTAAGTAGAATTTTCAGTGGCGTATTTTTTTCTGGCAACGTCGTTAGGCTATAGCTGTCACTGAGAAGAACCTGTCCCTCATCGGTTATGCTTTTCACCTGATAATTCAGCCGCACACCGGCCCTGAGTGACGATGCTGTCGCTTCATGGCGGTAGACCTTTCTCAGTGTAAGAGTTTGATAATCCCTACCGGGTTGGGATGAATCTGCATCCTCAAACATGCTGGTCATCTTGGTGGTTGTGGCATCAGCAATCAGTCCATCACCATAGTGCAGTTGATGGCTTTGCCCGGCAAAGTTGGTAAACCAGACCACATTGACTGAATCTGCCGTGGGCAGTTGAAGAAAGGGATCGCTCAGAAAATCGCTATTTTCTTCGATGCTTTCCGGTACTTTTTTGACCACTGCTACTCCTGACGCATGAAATCCTGATAAAAAAACGAAACCCGTGATGATAAGACACAATTGAAATAACTTTGTCGTCAACATCCTGCGCGCTCTCAGATAGAGTGTAAGTGAATTTTTCTATCGAGTATCGTTAAAGCTCGTTACCAAAGGATGATCAGGAGTTGATTTGGCTAAAATTTTTTTGTAATGACTCTTTCAACCATTGAAATAACGAATGTGATTTTTGAACAGCACTACAGTCATCAAGTATTCTTTCTCAACAAAACAGGCGTCATGAGCGACGCAGTTCAGATGGATTTGATATAGATAGATAGGCCAAGCTAAAGGGAGCGTTGCTAAATGAAATTGTTTATTGCTGACAAACCTACTCAACGTCGGCATTTGGGATTATGGCTGCTGACATTGTTGATTGTTGTGTTGGTTGGTATGGGCTTTTATCACGTCTACAAACCGCTACCTCCCGGGTTGGATATTTTTGCCTCCGAGCGCTCTGCTACCGATGTGCAGTTTTTGGCGGACAGAACGTTTACCAGCACGGATGGTGAACGCCATACCGATCAACAGATATTCGATGCCATTTTTGAGATGATTGCCGGTGCCCGTCGATTTGTGCTGGTGGATATGTTTTTATTCAACGATTTTCAGGGCCAGCTGTCGGAGACACACCGCCCTCTCTCTGACGAACTGACAGATGCTCTGATTGCCCAGAAAAGGCGCTACCCGACGCTTGATATACAGGTTATTTCCGATCCACTGAATACTCTTTATGGTGGACGCCCTTCGCCACATTTTGCTCAACTTGAAGCGGCAGGTATTTCTGTCACATTGACCGATTTGACTCGCTTAAGGGATAGCAACCCGGCATATTCTGCCTTCTGGCGTCTGTTTATTCAGCCTTTTGGCAATGATGAAGGGGAACTGTTACCCAATCCTTTTGGGGAGGGACGGGTTTCGCTGCGGAGTTACCTTGCCATGCTCAACTTCAAAGCCAATCATCGCAAACTGATCATTGCCGATGATGGGACGCAACTTTCAGCATTGATTACTTCTGCCAATCCTCATGATGGTAGTAGTGCTCACGGTAATGTGGCGTTGCGCTTTAATGGGGCCGCAGCCTGGGATTTGTTTGACAGCGAAGCAGCGGTACTGGAATTTTCGGATGCCTCCGTTCCAATACCTGAAGTAGCACAGATATCAGAGGCAAGCAGTAACGGTCTTACCGTTCAGGTGGTCACCGAACGCTCTGTTGAGCGAGCCTCAATCGATATGATTGATGGAGCCGGGCCTGGTGATAAATTGGATATGGCGATGTTCTATCTTTCTGACCGAGACATAGTAAACGCACTCAAGCGGGCGGCAGAGCGCGGCGTGAGCATGAGGATTTTGCTGGATCCCAATAAAGATGCATTTGGTCGGAAGAAAAATGGTGTACCTAATCGTCCTGTGGCCCATGAACTAGTAGAAGCGGGCATTACCGTGCGCTGGTGCAATACGCATGGCGAGCAATGTCACGCAAAGTGGCTGATGCATCGAGGGGGTGATGACCAAAATGCAATGATGCTTGGCTCAACCAATTTAACCCGTCGCAATCTGCATAACCTAAATCTTGAAACCAGTGTGGTTCTGCGTGGATCTGCTGGGGCTGAACCTTTGCAGCGTGGCCAGGATTGGTTTGAAGAGCGCTGGAATAACAGGAATCAGCGAAATTACAGCGTAGGTTATACCCAGTATGCCGATGAACGAATCTGGCCGCGTATGCTTTATCGCATTATGGAAGCCACCGGTATCAGCACTTTTTAAGTTCCTCTCTGCAAAAGCAAACTAAATCGGCTTTTTTTAAATGGACTTACATTTTCAAACACCAATCAAAGTGAGTAAATCAGACTAGGCTTTCTCTTGACGCCTTATCTTTCAGCACTCCGCGGGCTTTCGGAAAGAGTGTAGAGCAATTTTTCTAAGGGATATTGGTAAAGCGTATTGCCAAAAAAATTAAAGAAGAATTTTGATCAGCTGTAAGTTGAAAACGCAGGCAAATTTACATCCTTAAAAAAACCACCGCTAAACCGGAGGATAATGATAGTAACATCGGTATCAGTACACGTGTGCCCAATCCAACGGTTCCGATGCCAAGAGCCAGACTTGCTTTGAAAAGATTGTTAACCATAGCGGCGATAATAATTGCTAACACTGCAGTAGCCGCCATTAAATCCTCACGTGCCATGCGGGTCAGGGATAAGGTAATAGCATCCACATCTGTCAGTCCGGAAATAGCAGCCAGTAGAAAGACTCCTGCATCACCCATCACATTTTTCAACCATTCGCCGAGCAATAAAATCACTACCAGTAATAAACCAAAAAGCAGAGCAGAGCGTAGTTCCAGTGGATTCTGCCCTTGAGGCTGACTTACGTTAACTGAGCCGGAGTGTTGCCACCATATCAGTGCAGCTGAGCCATAAAGAAGGCCTCCCATTACGATGACAGGTATCAGCAACTCTTTCAGCAACGGTGGATAAATCAGTGCAGCATAAAGCAGAATGCGTGGGAACATAGTGCCGCATGCAATGAGGATTCCTGCGGCCAGGAGCGGGCTTAGCTGACGTGAGTTTGACTGTCTTGAAAGGCGTGAAAAATGTAAAGTTAGCGCAGTTGATGAGCTGAGACCTGCAAACAGGCTGGTAAACATGATACCGCGTGTCGAACCACCGAAACGCATAGCAAAATAACCGATGAAACCAATTGCAGCGATGAGCACCACCATCCACCAGATTTCTCTAGGATTGAGTACATCGCCCGGCCCAAACCCTTCGTTTGGCAATAACGGCAGCACCACCACGGAAATCAGCAGAAGTTTCAGTCCTGCGTCCAGTTCATTGGCTTCCAATGTTTTCAGAAAACGATGAATAGATTCTTTGTTATCTAGAATCGTTGCAGTCACAACTGCAGCGGCAGCTGCGATCACAGGTTGTCCGGCAACTACCAGCGCACCAAAGCAAAATGTCAGTACCTGACCCACCCAACTGGTAATACTGAAATCTTGCTGCTGCCGGTTTTGCATCAAAAACCCGGCAAGTCCGGCCAATGCAACCATAACCAACAATATTGCAGGTACCCAGTTACCCAATTCGCGGCCGAGTTGAACTGACAGGCCACCAAGCAAACCAAGGAGCGCGTGCGTGCGAATTCCTGCAACGCGTTGTCCTGCTGCTTTATCACGGGCGAGCCAACCACGTTGTAATCCGATTAAGGCACCCAGAGCTAGAGCAATACCGAGAGCAAAAAGGTCCTGGCTGACTGCGCCGAGAAAATCACTCAGTTGGTACATTAAAATAATTCCTGATTAATGACTGACAAGCATTATAAGCATCAGCTGGTACTCTTTAGTAAGCATTGTAATAATAATTAACAGTAATTAAAGACCAACGAATCCAAATAAAATCATGGGAATGCAATGCTTAAATTAAGATCCGTAAAATTGATTTACCGACGATAACTTGTCAGTATAAATCCACAACTTACTTTGTTTCGCTTATTAAGCTAAAGCCTGAGCAACCAAAAGGAGATGTTATGGATATCGACTTTACCGGTGAATATTTGGTTAATGATCAAGATGTGACGTTTTATGCCATAGTCAATAATCAGACGGTGGCATGTATTGTTTCTACAGCGGCCCTTGATGAGTTGGCTGACCCGGATGATGAGATGGATGCTGAAACCGTGTTTCTGGAGCATCAATATAAATTTGAAGAGATTGCTGAGGGATTGATCCTCAACCATAAAGTAGTTGATGGCGAACTACATATTGATCGGGGTGAGTTGTAATTATTCTGTTTAACGTTCACTGGCTCCGGGATTATTCGTTTTGAAAAAATCTGCCAATTGCCAAGAAGATGATGCGTTTGCATTGCTGAATGAGGTTCATGGTTGTCGGATTTGTGCTGAGAAGTTGCCGGTTGAGCCACGACCCGTTTTGCAATTTCATCCTGCTGCACGAATTCTGATTGCCGGGCAGGCCCCAGGCCGAAAAGTACATGAAAGCGGAATTCCGTTTGATGATGCCAGCGGTGATAGATTGCGAGCCTGGCTTGGCATATCTCGCGATGTTTTCTATGACGAACAGCAGGTTGCTATTCTGCCCATGGGATTTTGCTATCCGGGGACAGGTAAGTCAGGTGATTTACCACCCCGACCGGAATGTGCTCCGACGTGGCGTGACGACTTGCTGTCCAAATTGGAAAATATTCAATTGACCTTGGTGGTTGGCCAATATGCTCAGGCTTATCATTTTGCTGATAATAAAGCCTCACTCACCGAAAAAGTCTTAGCATGGCATGAACTATGGCCACACGTTGTGCCTTTGCCACATCCAAGTCCGCGCAATAATCGCTGGTTGAAAAACAATCCATGGTTTGAACAAACGTTATTACCGGATTTACGTCATCGGGTGGCCGAAGTTTTATCCTACTCGCAAGAGGCTACATAAGCTGGTCGTGGGGGAAATGCAAAACGACATAATTGAATGTTATATATAGTCGAGAATCGACGATTTTATATATGAATTTGCAGATTTCTGCATGCTCCGGTTCTATTTAAGAGGTAAAGATGATGAAATCGCTACCAGACAATGTTGTTGCATATAAACGCACGCCGGAATTTGATGAGAGCTCTATCCCCACCGGTTTACTGAACAATCACCAAACCAAGGAGGGCGTATGGGGAAAGATTGTGGTTGTAAGTGGAAAATTGCTTTATACCATTCAGGATCCATTCGAAGAAATCCTGTTGGATTCAGATAAATATGGTGTGGTGGAGCCCGCTGTTTTGCATCAGGTAAAACCGATTGGGCATGTCGATTTTTTTGTCGAGTTTTACCAGTAATGAGTATTACAAGTCCCTTTAACCAAAATTATTGTCGGCAAGATCGCATAACAGCGGATAATTGGTTGGTACTAGGGTTTATTAATTGGAGACAACAAAATGAAAATACTGGCATTAGTGGTAAGTCTGTCAGCTGCATTAGTCCTCACCGGCTGTGCGGTGAAAACTTCCGGTGTTAAAAAAGTTGGCCCTGATACCTATACGGTTTCAGCTGACCATCTGAATGCCTCCACGGCAAAAGCTTCTGTTCTTGAACAAGCTGGTGAGTATTGCGTCAGTCAGGGAAAAGAGCTACTGGTCACTAAAACCCTGAAACGGCAAAAGGTGAAATATTTTTATGATGTAACTTTCCTGTGTCTGGATGAAGGTGACCCACGGTTGGTAAGTCCGGAATACGAAACTACGGTTGAGCCGAGATAATCACGGCTATTCGTCATTAACAAATCCGGCAGATCGAATCGTTCTGTCGGGTTTGGTATGAAAGAGGTTAGATAGCAATCAGCCTCATTTTGCTCTATGGTTAACACAATGAAGTGATGTATTTGCCTCCGCATTTCTTGCGTCCATTTTCCCTCGCTTGATATACCCTGTTTTGCTTAAGCGTCGTTGATAAACCGCAAAAACTTTTCCGATACTTTAGCGCTGAATGTACTGACCGTGACGTGGTTATTTACAGCTCAATAAACTTTTAATGGAGAACTAGAATGATCGTAACGTTTAGCACCAAGGCTTATGCCGATATCACCATGTTTGGTGATGTGGCCAAAGATATGTTGAAGATTATGGGGCATAGCGGCACCATTCCAGGCGCCTTTCAGCCGCAGGACTTACCATCGGCTTTATCAAAACTGCAAACAGCGGTTGATTCCAGTAAAGCAGCTGAGCAGGATCCTCAAGATGGTGAATTTAAACCGGGCCTGTCACAAAGAGCATTACCGTTAATTAATCTGTTAAACGCAGCAATTGATGCCAATGCCGATGTTATGTGGGAAGGTAAATAAAACTATTCACAATTTTCTGGATTAACGCACCTTAACCTGTCAGAACGGACGAAACGAATAAGATCAATAGGCCCTGATATTTTGTGCGGTATGATTAACCTTTATTCGATATAACGATTGGCTTTAAATCAGCCAGCAGACGGGGAGTCATATCGTGGAACCGGCTTATTTTATTTATGCTTTTGCAGGTGGATTGCTGGCGATGATTTTACGCCTGCCACCACTGGCAGGATTTCTTACCGCCGGTTTTTTACTCAACTATTCGGGTTATGAGCTAACACCAACGCTTGAGGCCATCGCCAGTCTTGGTGTGACCTTATTATTGTTTACCATTGGACTTAAGCTCAATATTCGCACCTTATTGCAATCTGAAGTATGGGGAGTGGCAAGCTTACATATCACCCTCTCAAGTCTGTTATTTGTAGGAATCCTCGGCTTACTCAAGTTCGGTGGTATTTTGCTGATGCAATCTACCGACTGGACAGCGATAGTGATTCTGGCCTTTGCCTTGTCATTTTCCAGTACGGTGTTTGCCGTTAAAGTCCTCGAAGAGCGCAGTGAAACCCAATCGTTTTATGGCCGCGTAGCGATTGGTATTCTGATCATGCAGGATATTTTTGCAGTGATTTTTCTCTCTGCCACTACGGGCACGATGCCGTCAGTTTGGGCTTTAGGTCTGTTTTTACTGATTCCGGCTGCCCCTTTTTTAAGACAATTACTGGATCGCCTTGGACATGGCGAAATGCAGGTATTGTTCGGCTTTGTGCTGGCACTGGTGGTAGGTTATAAGCTGTTTGAAATGGTGGGCTTAAAAGGTGATTTGGGTGCATTGATTATGGGTGTTTTGCTGGCACCGCATAAAACATCAGCCAATCTGGCGCGTTCTTTATTCAATATTAAAGAGTTGTTTCTGGTCGGCTTTTTTCTATCGATTGGTCTGACCGCTTTACCCAGTTGGGAGCATGTTGGGCTGGCGTTGCTGTTATTAGTGCTGTTGCCGTTGAAAACCTTGTTGTTTGTGCTCATGTTCCCACGGTTCAGGTTGCGTATCCGTACCTCGGTGTTAACCTCACTCACCCTGACCAATTATTCGGAATTTGGTCTGATTGTGGCTGCATTGGCGATGTCTGAGGGCTGGCTCAGCAATGATTGGATGGTGATACTTTCTTTATCTGTTGCCACGAGCTTTGTAGTGTCAGCCATTTTGAACAACTACAACGAGCGGATATATCAGCTAAGCAAGTGCCGATTAACAGAGGTGCCGACAGACCAGTTACATTTGCATGATAAACCAATTGAATTGAATTCAACTCAGGTAGTTATTTTGGGAATGGGTAAGATCGGTCGTGGGGCGTATCAGCGTTTGCAGCAAAAATACGGCTTAAAAGTACTCGGTGTTGATAATGATCAAAATAAAATCAGTCGTTTAAATGAGCGATTCAGGATCGTGGAAGGCGATGCTGTTGACTCCGACTTTTGGAATAAATTGCTGATGAGCGATCAGATACAACTGGTGGTACTGGCCATGCCGCATCATGCCGGTAATGTGTATGCGCTTAAACAACTGAGAGGACGTGACTTTAAAGGCCATGTTGCAGCCATTGTGGAATATCCCGATGAAGTTGAGCGTCTGAAGAATCTCGGTGCTGATGAAGTATTTGAAGTCTATGAAGGCGCAGGTTTATCGCTGGCGGATCAGGCAATGCAGAGGATTGAGATTAAAGACTAATTTGGACTTGTGGGCTGCTTAAAAGCAGCCCTGCCATTTTAAAGATTTTTCTCTATTTCCAATTTGACCGTTTGGCTTGCTGGAGTTTTTCATAGCCTGCCAATAACGCATTATGTCGTTCAAACCCTTCCAGGCTGAGGCCGGGGCAATGCAGATTGTGGAATAGTTTTTCACCTTCGACGATTTGAATGCCATCATCGACATTTTGCTGACCATACATTAATGCCAGGCCTTTGGTGTATTCAGCGTAATCACGTTCATCATCCCATTTGATTTCCAGCAGTGCTTTCAGACAACGGTAAAATAAAATATTCTGCTCGCTGCCCTGATCCAAAGCCAGACACCAGTCAATCCAGTCAATTGCTTCTTCATCTTCCAATGCCAGATAGAGCATGGCTTTGAGTTCGCCAAGACGAATATCTGCCCATAAAGTGCCGGGATCTGCGGCCAGCCCGATAAACGGTGCGACGGGAGTTTGATCGTTATAACCGCCTTCATCCAGGCGATCCAGAATATCCTGCCATTGTTCCGGGTCACCATCTTTCAGAGTCAGGAAATCCTCGCGGAATAACGCGCCTTCGTTATTGTTTTCCCACACCAGTTCATCAACGGGATAAATATCCGACATGCCCGGCACCAGAATCCGGCAGGCGTAAACATCAAGGTGACTGTAATCGGCAATGTAGATATCAAATCCAAGTTGATGGATTTTATCGGTCAGGAATTTGAATTCATCAGCGGTGGCATCATCATAATCCCAGTCGAAGAAATCATAGTCCGGTGTTTCACGGAAAAAGTCGTTAGAGATATAACCGCTGGAATCGATAAAGTGCATTTCCAGATTGGCGGGGGAAGCGACTTCATCGAGATCAAATGTTGGTGGGTGGAAAACATCCAGCTGATCCAGACCGCGTCCCTGTAATAGCTCTGTGACAGTCCGTTCCAGCGCCACTTCAAAACTTGGATGTGCCCCAAACGAGGCAAATACTGACCCGTCTTTAGGATTAATCAGTGTGACGGACATTACCGGAAATTGACCGTCCAGAGAGGCATCGGCCACTTTTAAGTGATAGCCATGATCACGCAGTTCCTGTAATGCCTGTTGGATTTTTGGATAACGGTTTAATACTTCATCCGGTACTTCGGGCAGACAGATACCTTCAGCAATAATTTTGTTTTTCACATAGCGTTCAAAGACTTCGGATAAGCCTTGAACACGGGCTTCATTCTGGGTATTACCGGCCGACATACCATTGCTGACGTAAATATTGCCGATAAGGTTGACTGGAATATAACGAACTTCGCCATCACCAAGGCGCTGATAAGGCACTGCACAGATACCGCGTTCGCCATCGCCGGAATTGGTGTCAAACAACATATCTGGCGTCAGTTCATTTTCCGGATCAAAATATTTCCACAGGCTTTCATCCATCAAGCCCTCAGGCATTTCATCACCATCCATATCAAACCAGCGTTCGTTGGGATAATGCACAAATTCACTATTGCTATGATGTTCGCCCAGATAGAAGTCGGCAAAGAAATAATTGCAGCTGAGCCGTTCGAAATATTCACCCAACGCACTGGCAAGGCAGGATTTTTCGCTGCTGCCTTTGCCATTGGTAAACATCAAAGGACAGGTTTTATCACGGATATGGACTGAATAAACATTGCTGACCGGGTTAAGCCAGGATGCTTCTTCGATATCAAAACCAAACGACTTTAGTTTGGCCTGCATGGTGGCGATACTGGTTTCCAGATCGCTGTCTTTGCCTTTGATAAATGTTTGCTCAGTCATGGTGGATTCTCACTTGGATAAAAAAGCCCCCAATAACGGGGGCTCTTTCAATTAGCCGATTTAGAATCACATCTTAACAGTTCGACACATTTAGATTCTGACTAGTTGTCTGGAGGTCAAACGTATAAGACGAATCGATTTATTTGCGACCCAGAGCCAAAAAGCCACCGACGACTACCGCAACCGCGCCACCGATGATGTACCACATGGTTTCATCAGTAAAACGACCGGTGAATGTTTCGGTCACTTGATCGCCTAATGACTGAGAAGCATTAAAACCAAATACCAACAAGATAATGCCGATAACTACTAAAATTATGCCTAAAAGCTTTTGACTTCCCATGTTCTCTCTCCTGTTAATTATTTATTTTTTTAAGTTCTCCATGGGTGTTCTGGTAAATCGCAAACGCCGATTGTTTCAACGCCTGCACGTGCAACCAGGTCATCATTTTCAACCGAGCTACCGCTTACTCCAATCGCACCCGACATAAATCCTTCGTCATCAACGATTGGCACACCGCCGGGAAAGGTAATCATGCCATCATTTGAATGTTCGATGCCATATAAAGGCTGACCCGGTTGAGATAATTGACCGATTTCACCACTGGGCATACCAAAATACACTGCAGTCCGGGCTTTTTTGATAGCAATATCAATACTGCCAACCCAGGCATCATCCATACGATAGAATGCTTTCAACGCGCCACCGGAGTCAACTACAGCAATACACATACGGGTGTCAGTTGATTCAGCTTTTTTGAGGGCGCCATCAATCGCTTTTTTAGCCGCTTCTGAAGTAACGTGCATGGTTATCTCCTTAATTGAGTTGCTGGATCAGAAACTGTTGAAAAAGTATTTTTTCACCAACACTATTTCATAGAGAAAATAGGACCCAGACAGGGATTAAGATTTATATTGAAACCTTAAATTTTAATAGATGCCTTTCCACTGTAAGCGGACTCGATATAAACGCAATAACATAAGTCAAAACCATTCATAGCCTTTGAGCGAAGGATAAGCGTATGAAACACTTTTCAATACTATTGACGCTAATGATGAGTGCATTTACAAGTCAGGTATTTGCTGAAGACAGCCAGTTGACCCAACAGCAACTTGATGAGGCCTGTGAAACAGCAAGGCTGGAGAAGTTAACGCCTATCCGGGAAAAATATGCTGACCAATGTGTTGCTGAATGGGATCGCAGCCAGCAATATTGTGACCGGTTTTATAGTGATTACGGCAATGCCGGGGGAGAAGCTCCAGTTTTATTTTACGATTTGCCAGAATGCGAGAAAGCCTGGAATTACCGGCGAAGATATCGCAGTGCAGATTAAAGCCAATTTAAAGGAACACCTGGTATAACGAATTGGTTAAACAGTTTTGTATGACAGCCTGTAATATTTAGCGCAATTTATTAGTTCAGGGAATCAGAGTGGAACAACGCGGTAAGGAACATTTTATTGGGCTGGAATGGCTGCGGTTTTTGCTCGGTTTATATATCGTTGTTTTTCACACGTTACATACTTATAAACTCAAAGAAAAAGCCCCCTGGTTGATGGATATGGTTGGTGTGGGTTTTTTTGCCACCAGCAGTTTTTTTGTATTGTCCGGATTTCTTTTAGCGCATGTTTATTGCCGAAACGGTGAACTCCGCGAAGCAGCGACCAGCTTTTGGTCAAAGCGCTTTTCTAACTTATATCCGCTACATGTTTTTTCATTGCTGCTCACGTTTTCGGTACTGAGCATTATCAATTATCTGGGCCTTCCTCCAGATGATGTGAAAGCCACAGTAAGGTTTGTGGTGTATGACACAAATGTGGATTTGGGTGAAGCAGGGCGGGCATCAATTGAACATTACATGAGTAATAGTGAGTTACTAATTAATTCGTTATTGCAGATATTCATGTTGCAGGCCTGGAACCCTTTCTATCTGACGTTTAACGCGCCATTATGGTCAATTTCGACGTTGTTTTTCTTTTATCTGACCTTTCCTTTTGCTGCGCCGTATCTGATGCGGGTAAAACATAAAATTCTGTGGCTTTCAGCATTGATGCTGATTTACCTTATTCCACCTCTATTGGTTATTTGGAATGGCGATTACGGTATGCCATTTACTGGCATGTTGCATCGCATGCCGATTATTCGTATTCCAGAGTTTTTTGCTGGCATTCTCTGCTATGCCTTGTTTCGTCAGCTGCGAGATAGTGGGCGTGATCCACAATTCATGATGCGAATCCTGATGGGGTTGTTTGTCATGCTGTGTTTTCTCGGCGCGATATGGCTGCTTAGAGGCGAACGTTACTGGTATTTCCTTCTGCATAACGGTTTGTTATTGCCGGCACAGCTGATGCTGATTTATCTGTGCGCTTTAGCAGGAACGCCACGCAATGAATGGTTTAACAACTGGTCACGTCGGCTGGGTGCAGCATCATTGCCATTGTTTGTATTGCATGTGCCTGCCTTTGTATTATTTTCCCGATCAGAAAAAATACTTAATGTAGTATCGATTGAGTGCTTGCAGAACTGGAATAGCTGCGCGGTTCAGGCAAGCGAACAAAGCTTATCGATTTGGTTTTATCCATTGTTCCTGCTGCTGACCGTTATCTTGTGTATCTGGTCAATGGAGCACGCGGTGGTGCCTACCCGTAAGTGGATATTAAAACGGTTGCCATTTAAGGCAATCAAGCAATCCTGATTTTTTATGTGCCAATGGCGGCCTGATTCTATATATAAGCAAAATTCATTTTCAGTCACAACAGAGGCAGTTATGAAAGATCAACAGACCCTAACAAATCGCTCAGGACGTTCATCCACATTTTTCAGTCGGTTTGTTGCCATCAGCTTGTTGATGATCTCAAGCAGTCTTTATGCCTTTTCACTCGACGATGTCGCTGAAAAAGCTCAGGCACTGGTCAAACAGGACTATGTCAAACCACAAAGCAATCTGCCCGCAGAGTTCAGTCAGATGCAGTTTGCCGATTACATGAAAATCCAGCCAAGAGTAGAGCAATTTCATTGGAACGAACAGCAAACGCCATTCCGACTGGCGTTTTATCATCAAGGAATGCACTTTAAAGTGCCGGTAAAGATTAATGAGATCCTGCCTAATGGCATGACGGAAATTAACTACGATCCGGAAAATTTCTCTTTTGGTGATTTAACTTTTGAAAAAGTCACCACGGCGAGTCTGGGGTATGCCGGTTTTCGTGTTTTATATCCCATCAATAAAGCGGATAAATACGATGAAATCATGAGTGTGTTGGGCGCGAGTTATTTCAGGGTTATTGGTGAGGATCAGGTTTATGGGCTCTCGGGGCGAGGGATGAATATTGATACTGCGGTTGCTGATGATATTACAGAAGAGTTTCCAGAATTTCGTGAATTCTGGATTCAGCGTCCCCAACCCGGTGAAGAGAATCTGGTGATTTATGCATTGCTGGATTCGCCTAGCGCGACGGGAGCTTATCGTTTTGATTTACAACCAGGCACCGATACCGTGCTGGATGTTGAAGCAAAAGTGTATTTGCGTAAAGACGTTCATGAGCTAGGTCTAGCGACACTTACCAGTATGTTTTTATATGATGGCCGACAACCACCGAGCCAGCATAATTTCCGCCCACAAATTCATGATTCGAACGGGTTAGCCATTCATGCTGGAAACGGGGAAAGGATTTGGCGTCCGCTGAATAACCCGGATGGGGTGTCTGTGAGTACTTGGCAGGTCGAAAACCCGAAAGGCTTTGGTTTGTTGCAGCGCGGCCGTGAGTTTTCGCGCTTTCAGGAATTGGATGATTTATACCATTTACGACCAAGTGCCTGGATTGAAACCAAAAGTGCCTGGGGTAAAGGTCGCATCAAATTGATTGAATATCGCACAGCAGATGAGACTAATGACAATATCGGGACTTTCTGGATTCCGGATAATCTTCCGCCGCTGGGGGAGCCGCTAGAAATGTCTTATCGGATCCATTGGACGCTGGATGAGCCGTCATTGGCAGACCCCAATATTGCCTGGGTGTCACAAACATTACGTTCTGCAGGTGAAGACAAACAAGCCAATCTGATTCGTGATTTGGATGAAACCATATTATTGCAAGTGGATTTTGAAGGACCGGTATTGACAGAGCGGGGTGAACATCAAGTACCAGCAACACAAATCAGTATCAGTGAGCATGCCGAAATTTTAAGCAGCCACTTACGTTATAACCCAGCCACCAAAGGCTGGCGTTTAATGATGCGTACGCAGATTCATGATCCAAATAAAGTGGTAGAAATGCGTGCCGCGCTGGTCGATGAACATCAGCAACCCTTATCCGAAACATGGAGCTATCAGATTCCTGTTGGCTATGCTGTAACCCGCTGAAAAAATTACTAGAAGGCTCAGCCCAGCATAGACAAGTGATTTGTTTTACGGTGACTAATTTTGCGCTAACAAAAACAATCACTTGTCTGTACTCTAAGGCGTAAAAAGCGTATGCTGTGCGCCCTTTATCACTGACTGATTTTATGGCCGGAAAACTTTTTATCAGAACCTTTGGCTGCCAGATGAACGAGTACGACTCGAACAAGATGGCCGAGGTGCTTGCTGCGTCACATCAATTGGAAACAACCGATATCGCTGAAGATGCCGATGTGTTGTTGCTTAATACCTGTTCGATTCGTGAAAAAGCTCAGGAAAAGGTTTTTCATCAACTGGGTCGCTGGAAGCGCTGGAAAGATAAAAAACCACATCTGGTGATTGGGGTTGGCGGTTGTGTGGCCAGTCAGGAAGGTGAGGCGATTCGTAAACGTGCGCCTTATGTCGATCTGATTTTTGGACCACAAACTCTGCATCGACTGCCCACCATGTTGGACGATGTCAGAAAAAATAATAAACCGGAAATTGATATTTCGTTTCCGGAAATCGAAAAGTTCGATAATTTGCCTGCGCCAAAAGCCGATGGCCCAACAGCATTTGTTTCCATCATGGAAGGTTGCAGCAAGTACTGCACATTCTGTGTTGTGCCGTATACCCGGGGTGAAGAAGTCAGTCGTCCAGTGGGTGCTGTGTTACGAGAGATTCGACAACTGGCCGCCCAGGGCGTGCGTGAAGTCAATCTGTTAGGACAAAACGTTAATGCCTATCGCGGTATTATTGAAGATGATGAAACCGCTGATCTGGCGTTATTGATTCACTATGTCGCAGCAATTGAAGGTATTGAGCGAATTCGCTTTACTACCTCGCATCCGGTGGAATTTTCCGATTCATTGATCGAAGCGTTTGCCGAAATTCCGGAATTGGTCAACCACCTGCATTTACCGGTGCAGTCCGGCTCAGATCGAATTCTGGCGATGATGAAACGCGGCCATACTGTTGCGCAATATATTGAAAAAATTGAACGGGTCAAAAAAATCCGTCCGAATCTGAGTATGTCGAGCGATTTTATTGTCGGATTTCCTAATGAAACCGAAGAAGATTTCAACGCGACGATGGCGTTGATTAATCAGATAGGTTTTGATCACTCTTTTAGCTTTATATACAGCGCGCGTCCTGGTACACCAGCAGCGATGTTTAATGATTCAGTTTCTGATGAAGAGAAAAAACAGCGTCTGCAAATTATGCAGGATCGTTTACGTGAGCTTGAAAATGCTGTGAGTGAATCGATGCTTGGTACGGTGCAACGTGTCTTGGTAGAGCGTGCTGCACATCGCGATGCCGGTGAAATCGCCGGCAGAACTGAAAATAATCGGGTCGTCAATTTCCCCGGTGATATTGCGCTGGTGGGCAAGTTTGTCGATGTGCGTGTCACAGAGGCACACACCAACTCCTTGCGAGGAGAACTTCTTGCTGATAGCGTTATCCTCTAACTCCTTTTTGGAATCTAATTTGTGGTCACTCCAGCTGTTACAGTTGACACGATAAGCTTTGAATTAAGTCCTGCGGATAATCCCCGCCTAGCCAACCTATGTGGTCATCTGGATGAACATATCCGGATGATGGAACGTGGATTCGGTGTGGAAATCAATAACCGTGGTGGCAAGTTCCAGATCATCGGTAAGCCGGATATTCTGGCTGAAGTACAGGATGTGATACATGCCTTGTATGCTGACACCGCCCAATCTGTTCTGGAACCGGAACAGGTACATCTGGCGATTCGTGAATCGGGTGGTACTGAAACCACCGGGTTTGAAGAAGAAAAAGAAGTTTCCATCAAAACCAAACGCGGCCTGATTAAGGCGCGGGGTGAAAATCAACAAGCCTATTTGCGCCGTGTAATGACCCATGACATCAACTTTGGTGTTGGACCTGCCGGTACCGGTAAAACCTATCTGGCGGTTGCCTGTGCGGTAGAAGCGCTGGAACGCGACTTTGCCAGACGTATTGTACTGGTCAGACCGGCGGTTGAAGCCGGTGAAAGACTTGGTTTCCTGCCAGGTGATCTGGCCCAGAAAGTGGATCCGTATTTACGGCCTTTATTTGATGCGCTCTATGAAATGCTGGGTTTTGAACGTGTTGCCAAACTGATTGAACGCAATGTGATCGAAGTAGCCCCACTGGCATATATGCGTGGCCGTACTTTGAATGAATCGTTTATTATTCTGGATGAAGCACAAAACACCACGGTTGAGCAGATGAAAATGTTTCTGACCCGTCTGGGATATAACTCGACAGCGGTGATCACCGGCGATATTACCCAGGTGGATTTGCCGGGTTCCACCCGTTCAGGTCTCCGTCATGCCATAGAAGTCTTAAAAGATATTGAAGGCATTGGCTTTACTTTTTTCCAGGCAAAAGACGTGGTGCGTCATTCCTTGGTGCAGAAAGTTATTCTGGCTTACGAAAAGGCTGAAACAAAGTCGTGAACGTCATTATCGATTTGCAGCAGGCAACTGATGCAGATGTGCCATCTGAACAACAATTTCAACTCTGGGCCAGTGCTGCGCTGGCGGAAGTCAACGAAGACTGTGAATTAAGCATTCGCCTGGTCGATGAAACCGAAAGTGCCGAATTGAATAATGATTATCGCGGCAAAAACTATCCGACCAATGTTTTATCATTTCCCTTTGAGTCACCTGTGCCGCTAGAACCTATGTTGTTAGGTGATCTGGTGCTGTGTGTTCCGGTAGTAGAGCGTGAAGCTGCCGAGCAAGAGAAAACCATAAATGATCATTGGGCACATTTAATTGTGCATGGCTGTTTGCATTTACTTGGCTATGATCATATTGAAGACGATGAGGCAGAATTAATGGAATCGTTGGAAATTAAAATTTTACACAAGCTTGATATTAACAATCCTTATACAGAGCAGAGGGTTACATCATGAGTGAGGGACGACCGAGTCGCTCAGACAGTCCAGTTTCCTGGGTGCGAAAATTAAGTAATCTGTTCCTGGAACCTAAAGACCAGGAACAGTTGATTGAATTACTACGCAATGCTTCTGAACGGCATATTCTTGATGCCGAAGCTTTGTCGATTGTCGAGGGCGCTTTGAGCGTCTCACAGATGCAAGCTCGCGACATTATGATTCCGCGTTCACAGGTGGTGATGGTTTCTCGAGATGCGCCACCGGAAGAAACACTTAAGCTGGTCACGGAAACATCGCATTCACGGTTTCCAGTGATTGATGATGATCGTGATGATGTTATCGGGATTCTGCTCGCCAAGGATTTGCTGGCGGCAGTGGTCAGCTCTGGTGAGTTTAATTTTGATCTGCGTGAATTGTTACGTCCAGCGGTGTTTATCCCCGAAAGTAAGCGTTTAAATGTTCTGCTGCGTGAATTTCGTGCCCGTCGTAATCATATGGCAATCGTTGTAGATGAGTATGGCGGTGTTGCCGGCATGATCACCATCGAAAATGTGCTTGAACAAATTGTTGGTGAAATTGAAGACGAGCATGATGTGGATGATGATGCGCCGATTCTGCAACGTGATGACAATACCTTCACTGTCAAAGCATTGACCCCGGTAGAAGACTTTAACGAGTATTTTGAAACCGAGTGGAGTGACGATGATTTTGATACGGTTGGCGGCCATGTAGTGAATCAATTTGGTCATCTGCCCGGCCGGGGAGAGCAAGTCACAATTGGTGCACTGGAATTCACCGTGTTACGTGCAGATAAACGTCGAGTTCATTTGTTACGGATGGTGAAGTTACCCGAAGAAACTGAAAGCGAAAGCGAAACAGAATAATGACAACTTCCAGGCAGATGGCTTGGCAAGGCGCATTTGGCAGTTGGGCAGCATTATTGGCCGGTGCCATCCTGCCATTGAGTCTAGCCCCTTTTCACTATTACCCATTGGCGGTGTTGAGCCTGCTCGCGCTGTTTCTCAGTTGGCAAGGAGTCAGTCCTCGTCAGGCGTTGTGGCGAGGCACGCTGTTTGGTACCGGTATGTTCGGTGTAGGTGTTTCCTGGGTTTTTGTGGCTATCCATGTTTTTGGACAGGCCAGCATACTGCTTGCAGGTTTGCTGACTGCATTGTTTGTGGTTGCTCTGGGTTTCATGATCGGCATATTAGGGTGGGGGTTAAAACGCCTGACCGGTCCAGCATTATCCAGTAAAGATTTCCTGATATTACTGCCCAGCAGCTGGCTTTTGTTTGAGTGGTTTAAAGCCTGGTTTCTGACAGGATTTCCCTGGCTGGAAGTGGGTACCGGACAAATTGAAGGCCCACTTGCCGGTTTTATTCCGTTAATCAGTGTTCACGGTGCCTCCTGGCTGGTGGCATTGACCGCCGGTAGTCTGGCAATAGTGATTTACCAGCGTAAATGGATATTTCTCATTTTGCCCGCAGTGATTTGGGGCAGCGCTTTTTCCCTGCAATCGGTTGAATGGACCAAACCCATTGGTGAACCGGTTAAAGCAGCCTTGATTCAAGGCAATGTGCCGCAGGACATTAAATGGGATCCCCAGCAGTTACGTAATACATTGCAGTTATATGCTGATCTGAGTCGAGAGAATTGGGATGCAGAGGTAATTGTCTGGCCTGAAAATGCAGCAACAGCGTTTTATCACCAAATAGATGAAGGTTATCTCGAACCATTAGGTCGCGAAGCACGTTCGCAGAATACCGATATTATTCTCGGGCTGCCGGTGTTGGATGAAAATGGTGAAGATTATTACAACAGTATGGTCAGTCTGACCGAAACACCGGTGTTTTATCACAAGCGTCACTTGGTTCCATTTGGTGATTACGTTCCTTTTGAAACCCTGCGTGGATTGATCAAATTCTTTGATTTACCGATGTCAGCGTTTGTACCGGGCGGTTCCGAGCAACCGCAAATGATGTTGGCAGGCCATCCAGTCGGGGTGTCTATCTGCTATGAAGATGCCTTTTCATCTGAAGTTCGTGAAACTGTACCGGCGGCAACCATGTTGATTAACGCCACCAATAATGCCTGGTATGGTGATTCTTTCGCACCGCACCAGCATTTACAAATCTCACGAAGCCGGGGCTTGGAGACCGGGCGGCCGATTTTGCGGGTCACAACTAACGGGATTTCAGCGTTTATTGATTATAAGGGCGTTATTCAGCAACAGAGTCCTCAATTTGAATTAGCTGTACTGAAAGGTGACATTCAACCCAGAGAGGGAGTCACTCCCTACGTGCGTTTCGGGCAATGGCCATTATGGATTTTAACTTTGCTGATGCTGACTTTGTGGGCGTATTATCAGTATTTTTATCGGCGTAAAGAGTCTTAATCTTCCATGCAATTAATGACTATCCAGCGCATTCTGGGCATTTTACTGAGCCTGTTCAGTATCACTATGCTGCCACCTGTGCTGGTTTCATGGTGGTTTAACGACGGCGCTGCTACCGCCTTTCTGACAGCGTTCGTGATTCTGGTCAGTACTGGTTTGTTGTTATGGTTACCTGCGAGAAAACACCGTAAAGAGTTGAAGATCCGCGATGGATTTATCGTGGTGGTAATGTTCTGGATTGCTTTGGGTTTTTCCGGGGCATTACCGTTTTATCTGACCGAATCACCCGCGATGAGTATTACCGATGCGGTGTTTGAGTCCATGTCGGGTTTAACCACCACCGGGGCGACGGTTCTGGTTGGTCTGGATACGCTGCCAGAAGCCGTATTGTTTTATCGTCAGTTTCTGCAGTGGTTGGGGGGGATGGGGATCGTGGTCTTGGCCGTTGCTATCCTGCCATTATTAGGCGTCGGTGGCATGCAGCTGTATCGTGCAGAAACACCTGGTCCGATGAAAGACGCCAAATTAACTCCACGTATTACCGAAACCGCAAAAGCACTTTGGTATATCTATTTGAGCCTGACGATCGCTTGTGCCATCGCCTATTACTGGG
Organism: Methylophaga sp. UBA3613; assembly: GCF_002375415.1. Classification (NCBI taxonomy): domain Bacteria; kingdom Pseudomonadati; phylum Pseudomonadota; class Gammaproteobacteria; order Thiotrichales; family Piscirickettsiaceae; genus Methylophaga; species Methylophaga sp. UBA3613. The sequence goes on from NZ_DFLS01000013.1 coordinate 34,796, forward strand.
CAGGTATGTCATGGTTTGATGCCATTGGCCATAGTTTTTCTACCGTCGCCATAGGCGGGTTTTCCACCCACGATGCCAGCATGGGTTTTTTTAACAGCGCGACGATTGAAATGATCGCGGTGGCTTTCATGCTGGTTTCAGCGATGAATTTTTCATTACATTTTCTCGCCTGGCGCCATCGCACTCTGATGCATTATCTGCGAGACTCAGAGTTAAAAGTATTTTTAAGCATCATGTTCGTTATCTCGCTTATAACGGCAACTTATCTGTATTTCACCGGCACCTTTGATGATGGTTGGACCGCTGCTCATCATGGTATTTTCCAAGCGGTTTCCATCGGTACCACCACTGGTTTTACCACTACCGATTATTATTTGTGGCCAGGTTTTCTGCCAATTTTATTATTGATGACCAGCTATATCGGTGGCTGTGCTTTTTCCACAGGTGGCGGTATTAAGGTGATTCGCGCGATGCTGCTGTTTAAACAGGGATATCGTGAAGTGTTAAGGTTGATTCATCCTAACGCTGTATTTGCCATTAAAGTGAACGGTAAAGCGCTACCCCCCAAAGTTGTTGGTGCGGTCTGGGGCTTCTTTGCCTTGTATGTTTTCTGTTTCAGTATCATGCATCTTTTATTGATGGCCACTGGCCTTGATGTGGTGACGTCGTTTTCTGCTGTAACCGCTTGTTTGAATAATCTTGGGCCGGGACTGGGGGATGTCGGGGCAAATTTTGGACAGATTAATGCCCCATCAAAGTGGATATTATGCGTTGCCATGTTATTAGGTCGTCTTGAAATCTTCACCTTGTTAGTCGTGTTAACCCCGGCATTCTGGCGTCGATAATGTCTGATAGTCAGCAAAAATGGGATCAGCGCTATCGAACAGAGATTGCTGTTTATCCTGAGCCTGCTCTGGTGCTTACTCAAAATCAGCATTTACTGCCTGAGCAGGGAATAGCGCTGGATTTGGCATGTGGTTTAGGTGCCAATGCCTTGTTGATGGCCAGTCTGGGGTTACAGACTCACGCATGGGATATCAGTTCTGAAGCTTTGGCGAAACTGAACGCAGAGATTCAACAGCGACAGTTACAGGTTATTACTGAGCAGCGGGATGTGAGTGTGGCAGCGCCTGACAATTCGAGCTTTGATGTCATTGTCGTCAGTCAGTTTCTGGATCGCAAACTTTGCCCGAAACTTATCAATGCGTTAAAGCCCGGCGGCTTACTTTTTTATCAAACCTTCTGTCGCGATAAGGTAGATGGTTCCGGTCCGCAGAATCCCGAATTTTTACTGGCAGATAATGAACTATTAAATTTATTTACGAGTCTGAAATTGAGAGTTTATCGAGAAGAGTCGACACTTGGAGATACTTCCATGGGGTGGCGAAACATGGCGATGCTGGTGGGGCAAAAGTCATAATAAAAATAAATACTTAATAGGACTTGCTGAAAAGTCGCCGGATCAGTAGAATTACGCGGTTCAGAAAGGGCAAACATAAAAATCGTGTTTGTCGGGCAAACATCATTATTGGCGAGAACAGATATGAAAGCGGATATCCATCCAGATTATAGCGAAATCAATGTTACCTGTAGCTGTGGTAACAGTTTCAAAACCCGTTCAACACGCGGCAATGACCTGACGCTGGATGTATGCTCAGAATGTCATCCGTTCTACACCGGCAAACAGAAAATGCTGGATAGTGCTGGCCGTGTTGATAAATTCCGTCAAAAATACGGAAAATAATCTTGCGGGCTTAAGCCGAAGATACTAATGAACATCATCAACATTACATACAAAAGCCTCTGTCGATTGACAGGGGCTTTGTTATTTCTGGGCCTTTTATCCGGCTGTGCGCAAAATCCCGTGACAGGTGGCCAGGATTTTGTGATGATCAGCGAAAATAAAGAGCTTGAGATGGGCCGCACCTACCATCCTCAGATCATTGAACAATATGGTCGTTATGAAGATGAAGCGTTGCAGAGATATGTTCAGGATGTCGGACAAAGACTCGCTGCAGTCAGTCATCGGGATGATTTGGTTTATCGCTTTACTGTTTTAGATTCACCGGTTATCAATGCGTTTGCATTACCTGGTGGGTATATCTATATCACTCGGGGAATGATGGCCTATCTGAACTCCGAAGCTGAGCTTGCAGCCGTTCTCGGGCATGAGATTGGTCATGTAACTGCTCGCCATGGCGTGCGCCAGCAAAGTGCAGCCCAGGCAGCAAGTTTAGGATACACACTGGGAGCAATACTGCTTCCGGGGTTACGCACGGCAGGTGCCCAGGATCTGTTTAATGTGTTTGGTGGTGCTTTACTTAGTGGTTATGGTCGCGAACACGAATTAGAGTCTGACAGGCTTGGTGCCGAATACCTGGCCCGTTCTGGCTATCCTTCAGAGGCCATGATAGAAGTTATTGGTGTATTAAAAGATCAGGCAACTTTTGCCGAAGCCGAGGCTAAAAAACAAGGCCAGGATTATCAGGGTTACCACGGTCTGTTTGCTTCTCACCCAGATAATGACACTCGGCTGCAGGAAGTTGTTAAAGCGGCTGATAAATACAAAACCACTGTTCGAGAAGATGAAGGTACTGAGCGCTATCTACAGCGTATCGATGGCATGGTGTTTGGAGACAGTGAATCTCAGGGTATTCGCTCTGGTCGAAATTTCTACCATAGTGAAATGCAGTTTGCATTGAGTTTTCCGCAGAATTGGCATATTCAGAACAACCCTTCCAGTCTTCGTGCAACCGCGCCGCAAGGGGCCGCTATTATTGAGATGGGAGCTTCCGATCTTAATCGTAAACAGACCCCCGCTGAGTTTATTCGGGACAGGTTGAATATTAAAGATTTGAAAAATGGGGAGCCGCTCTCCACTAATGGCTTACAGGGTTATACTGGTTTGACCGTAGCTGAGGGCAAGCCTGTTCGAGTGGCGGTCATATACTTACGAGAGCAAGCGTTTATTTTTATTGCGACCACCAAATCGTCAGGAGATTTCAATAAATTTGATCCGGCGTTTCGTGAGACGGTGATGAGCTTCCATGCTATGCGTCAGGATGAACAGCAATTCGCTGAAGCACAGCGTATCGATGTGGTCAAAGTCGATAGTAACGATAGTTATTCCAGCTGGGCAGCCAAAACACGAATCAGTAATAGTCCGATACAGCAATTGCGGCTATTGAACGGCGATTATCCAAATGGTGAACTGAAGCCAGGACAATTGGCCAAGCGTGTTCGTTAACTGAGAATTGCAGTGCGCTGATTGACGTTCAGCATCCAATTAAGTACCTCCTCAATTGCAATTTGAACCACCTATCCTAAATAGGGTGGCATCACTGTTGCCAATTTATTGAGCTGTCATTCTGCCGGCAGTTTATAGCGAGATAGTGTTTTCCATTTGCCATAGTTTGTTAGCTTTTCATAGCCACTACCCGTTATTTCCCCTACGACCTTAGAAATGACTTCTATAGAAACTACAGCGACATATCCACCTTGTTGAACAAAATGAGTCACCACATCAATACTGGCGACTAGTTTTGTGTCTGCCAAAGCGCGAATTGAGTGGGATACATGCATGTATCCCACAACCACTCTTGTCCTACATTGATTGATGCTTTTTCAGCCCACAACAGAGGTGGCTAAGAAAGATCAACAGAACCTAGAACAGCTCTATCAGAGAGTCATCCTGTTCAGTGGATGTGGCACCACTGCCGCCACGCATTGCCGGAACATTATCTTTACGGAAGGTTTCGTAGATTGCTTCGGTATCGCCGGGACGTGCCAGTAGTCCAGTTTCAGGATCGATGCGAACAGTGACCATATCAACAGGTTGTTCAAAGTTTTTCTCGGGCACATCTTCAAGTGCAACTCGCATAAAATCAATCCACATTGGCAAAGCTGCACGCCCGCCTGTTTCATAGCGGCCTAAAGTGCGGGGATTATCAAATCCAACCCAGCTTATGGCAACCAGATCGGGATTAAAGCCATTAAACCAGGCATCCAGTTGATCATTGGTTGTTCCGGTTTTACCAGCCAGGTCACCGCGATTTAAACTTAATGCCTGACGACCTGTACCAAATTTCACTACATCACGCAGCATGCTGTTCATTATGTAAGCATTTTGAGGGGTAATGACCTGCTTGGCTGGATAAAAGCCTAACAATTCAGCTTGCATCAGGGCTTCTTCTTCACTGATATCAGCTGCGGGTATGGCACAGCTGTCGCAGACTTTCTTAGGTTTGGTCTGCATCAGGATTTCACCAGCAGTATTTTCAACCCGGGAAATAATATAGGGATCTATCAGGTGACCACCATTTGCCAAAGTAGCATAAGCTCTTGCCATATCAATTGGTGCTGCATTACCACTTCCCAGTGCGATAGAAAGATTGGGTGGAACTTGTTCAGGCTTAAACCCGAAACGTTGTACATAATCTACCGTATAGGCAATGCCGATATCTCTTAACAACCTTATTGATACCAGGTTTCTTGAATGAGTAAGTGCTTCTCTCAGACGAGTTGGGCCAAAAAATCGACCACTGTAATTTTCCGGACGCCAGACATTTTCCAAACCGGGGTCATCAAATACCACCGGCGCATCGTTGATCACGGTAGCCGCGGTATAGCCTTTTTCCAGCGCAGCAGAGTATACAAATGGTTTAAAGCCAGAACCCGGTTGACGTTTTGATTGCACTACCCGGTTAAACTTATTCTGAAAGAAATCAAATCCGCCCTGCAGGGAGGTGATTGCTCCATCCTCAGAAGCAAGAGAAATCAGGGCTCCCTGGACTTCCGGTATCTGTGTCAATTGCCATGAATTCTCTTCCAGCTCCCGCAGATAGATGATATCGCCAACCGCCAATACGTCGTCGATAGTCTGTGGTTTCTTGCCCATGCTGTTAGCACTGAGTTGTGGCTGAGCCCAACTTACTGCGGCAAACGGTAACTCTATTTGGCCCAAGCGTTTTACAAAAACCTGGGCAATATTATCTTCTATACTTAATACCAATGCTGGACTGAGGGCACCAATAACTGAATAATCCTTAAGGAACAGTTCTGAAGCTGCCTGATCCGGTAATTCGCTGAACTCAACCTTGGCAGCCGGGCCGCGATATCCATGTCGTTTATCATAAGCCAGTAATGCATCCTGCAGAGCTTTAGTGGCAGCCTGCTGATGTTTGGCTTTAATCGTCGTAAAGACCTTAGTACCGTTTTCATAGATCTCTTCGCCAAACTGCTCAATCAGATAGGTACGGACCATCTCCGAAACATAGGGAGCATAGACTTCTATTTCACGTCCATGATAGCGGGCACTTACTTCTTCTTTTATTGCTTCTTGATATTCGGCCTGAGAAATAAACCCGACATCTAGCATTCTACTGAGCACATAATTACGGCGATCCAGCGCTCTTTGTGGGGCGGTAATAGGGTTAGTCGTCGAGGGCGCTTTTGGCAGACCGGCTATCATTGCCATTTGACCCAACGTTAACTCGTCCAACGTTTTCCCATAATAGACTTGAGCCGCTGCACCAACACCGTAAGAGCGGTGACCAAGAAATATTTTATTCAGATATAAGGTGAGAATTTCTTCTTTGGATAATGTGTTTTCAATTTCCAGTGAAAGAAAAATTTCATTGATTTTGCGCAAATAAGTTTTTTCATTGCTTAAGAAAAAATTCCGGGCAACCTGCATGGTAATGGTACTGCCACCCTGTGTTTTTTCACCCGTGAGTGCCAGCGAATACGCTGCACGAAGCAAGCCTTGATAATCCACTCCCGGGTGTTCAAAAAATCGGTCATCTTCCGCTGCCAGGAAAGCTTCTATGAGTTGAGTGGGGAAATCCTCATAAGCGACCGGAATGCGGCGCTTTTCGCCAAACTCGGCCATCAAAAGACCTTCTTCACTAAAAATACGTAAAGGAATCTGCAACTGAATCGTGCGCAACGATTCCGTGCTAGGTAGCTTGGGTGACAGAAATAGATAGACTACAGCGATAAACAGTAGACCAGCTATCAAAAAGGTAAAGGCCCATTTAAAAAGGCGTGATACAAGTCGCGACATTGGATTATTTCGTTCGCAAAAAATAAAACCGTAGAGTATATATAAACATCCTAATAAAGCCAGTTAATGACTTTTTGGGAAGATGTCACAGTTTTAGTTGTTGACATCCTAGTAATTGTTAATAAACTACTTTAACTTACAAGTGTAAGTGTACTGCACACATCATTTCGATGGAATTGGGGCGATGCATGTTTGGACGTAAGAAATCCCCTTTACTAGGGATAGACATCAGTTCTTCGGTTGTGAAGCTGCTAGAACTAAATAAACGCGGTGATCGTTATACCGTCGAATCCTACGCAGTGGAACCGCTTCCTGTAAATGCTGTGGTAGAAGGTCGTATTGAAAACAGCGACGAAGTTGCCGGTGCGATACGACGTGCTATAAAGCGTTCAGGCACGAAGTCCCGAGATGCTGCAGTCGCGGTTTCGGCAAATTCTGCTATCACCAAAGTTGTTTCCTTTCCTTCCTCCATTTCAGAACGCGACATGGAAGAAAACGTGATGCTGGAAGCTGAAAACTATATTCCCTATCCACTGGATGAAGTGCGTCTGGATTTTGAAATATTGGGTCCTTCTGCAGCCGATGCTGATGCAGTAGATGTATTGTTAGCCGCTTCGCGTCGTGAAAATGTTGATGCTCGCACCAATGTGCTGGAAAAAGCTGGTCTCAAACCCCGGCTGGTCGATGTTGAAGCCTATACTGTTGAAAATGCCTTTTCTCTTATCGCCAGACAATTACCCAATCAGGGTAATGGATTAACGGTAGCTGTTGCCGATGTCGGTGCAAACGTTACTACCTTGCACGTGCTGGTCAATGGCAAAATTGTATTTACCCGCGAACAAACTTTTGGCGGCCGGATGCTTACCGAAGATATTGAGCGTTATTATGGAATGTCTTATCAGGAAGCGGGCCGTGCCAAAAAAGATGGCAGCCTGCCGGATGACTACGCGCCAAAAGTACTTGAGCCTTTCAAACGTTCCATGGCTGTAACCATCACTCGAGCACTGCAGTTTTTCTTTTCAGCTTCAAGCCAGTACCAATCAATTGATCATATTATTCTGGCAGGAGGCTGCGCCTCTATAGAAGGTGTCGATAAAATTGTTGAGTCAGAAACAGGTACCTCGACGTCAGTAGCCAACCCTTTCACTGATATGGGGCTGGGTACCCGGGTCAAGGTGCAGGCATTGAGTAATGATGCGCCCTCGATGATGATAGCGTGTGGGCTGGCCATGAGGAGTTTTGACTAATGGCACATATCAACCTTCTCCCCTGGCGCGAAGAAAAACGCCAAGAAAGACAGCAGCAGTTCTTTATTGCGATGGGGCTGACATTAGCTCTCGCCATTATCATTTTTGCTATTTTCAATAGCCATATGAACAGTTTGCTGGATAAACAGAATCAGCGAAATGCTTATTTGCAAAAAGAAATTGCCATTTTGGATACGCAGATTAAAGAAATCCAGGATTTAGAAAAACAACGTGATCGTTTGCTGGCCAGAATGCGGGTTATTCAGGATTTGCAGCAGAGCCGTCCTAAAGTTGTAAAAGTATTTGATTCTATTGTGAGAACTGTACCAGAAGGTATTCATCTTCAAGTTTTAAGCCGCGAGGGCGATAAACTGATTGTGCAGGGGGTAGCACAGACTAATGCCAGAGTGTCCGTGTTTATGAATCAACTCGATAATGATCCAGAGTTTACCGAATCAACACTTCGCGTTATTCAGCGTACATCCTCCCGTGATGATGCAATTCGTCAATTCACTCTGGAAGTGACTGAATCCAAACCTGAAACGGATGAGGAGCTATAGTCGTGGATATCCCTTCAGTTAATGATATTGATTTCAATGAAAGTGGCGAATGGCCTCTGATTGGAAAAATCGTTGCCGGATTGCTGATTTTTGCAGTGATTTGGGGCGCTGGTTATTACTTTATAATCAAAGATAAGCGTGTCGAATTGGCGCAACTTGAACAAACAGAAACAGAACTGCGCACAAGCTTTGAGATAAAACAAAGCAAAGCCGTTAATCTTGAAGCATATAAAGAACAGATGAAAGAAATGGAATTGTCATTTGCTTCCATGTTGCAGCAGTTACCCCGGAAAAGTGAAGTGGCTGATCTGCTGGTAGATATTTCCAGAACCGGTTTGGTAAATGGGCTTGAATTTGAACTATTCAAACCGGAAGAAGAACGGCCAATTGATTTTTACATTGAATTGCCGATCACCATGCGTGTAACTGGCACGTACCATCAATTTGCTGAATTTATTAGTGGGATAGCGGCCTTACCGCGTATTGTGACACTGCATAATTTCAAAATGGGTCCATTGACCAGCGATGGGAATATGACCATGGATATTACGGCCAAGACCTATCGTTACTTTGACGAGCAGGGTAATTAATGATGAACATATCCATAGTTATCCATTCATTGATTCAGAAGCTTCTTCTGCTTTCCATGGCATTTATGCTCGTGGCCTGTTCACAACCAAAAGACGATCTGCAAGCCTATGTTGCCGAAGTAAAAGCACGTCAAGTAGTTGATATTCCTCCCATTCCAGTGATGAAGCCTTACGAAAAATTCAGTTATGCTGCTGCTGAGTTACGTGATCCATTTGTTCCAACCGTCATTGATGTTCCCGAACCGGAACCGGAGCAAGTGGTTGATAACGGCATTCAACCTAATGAAAACCGGATGAAGGAAATTCTGGAAAATTATTCGCTGGCTGATTTGCAATATGTCGGCACCCTGGAACAAGACAGTTTATGGGCATTAATACGGGCTCCAGACAGTACGATACATCGTGTGCAAATTGGTAACTATATGGGTATGAACCATGGCCAGATTGTTGCGATCAGTGAAACACAACTGACATTAAAAGAGATCGTTCCTGAAGGAAACGGCTATAACGAGCGTGAGACGACAGTACCCGTCGTAGAGATAAATTAAGGGCCAAACAATGATGAGTATATACGGAATGAAAATCACTCGGCGTCAAGCCTTCACCAACATCGACAAGAATTTTATGGAGCGGTGGCGGTCGAGTCTGGGTTTGCTTTCATTATTGTTCGTCAGCAGTCTTGTTTCAGCAAATGAACTGCAATCCTTGGATTATTCAGCGTTATCGGGTAACAAAGGTGTTGTCACATTAACTTTTTCCGAAGCGGTTGAAAAACCAGAAAGCTTTGCTACCGATGAGCCCGCACGGATCGTTCTGGATTTCCATGGTGTAAGCAATAAACTGAATGAAACCACCCAGCAGATAAATAATGGTCAGACCCGAAGTATTGCTACCGTAGAAGCAGGTGAACGTACCCGGATGGTTATTAATTTGCTTCGAAAATTACCTTATGAAATTGAAGTAGAAGGGAAGATCGTCAAAGTTTTCCTTAATGAAAACAATGGGCAGATTGCAAAAGCACCACTTCCAAATACAACTCCGTTAGCTGCTCCAGATATTAATTCGGTGACGGATATCGATTTCAGACGTGGCGAACAAGGCGAAGGCAGATTAATATTGCAGTTAAAAAATGAAAATACTGCTATGGATATTCGTCGTGAAAGTGGAGATTTGATTGTAGATTTGCCTGGGGTTGACTTGCCCGACCAATTGAAACGCAAACTGGATGTAATGGATTTTGCGACCCCGGTGAATTTGATTGAAAGTATGCAAACACGCGATGGGTCCAGGTTGGTGCTTACAACTACTGGCAAGTTTGAACATCTGGCTTACCAATCTGGCGATAAGCTGGTTGTTGAGGTAAAACCAGTTGCAGAACGAACTACAGCTGAGACCACTGAAAATGAATTTGGCTTTGAAGGTGAGAAGCTGTCGCTGAATTTCCAGAATATTGAAGTTCGTGCCGTTTTACAGTTACTGGCTGATTTTAACGGTATGAATCTGGTGACCAGCGACACAGTGACCGGCAACTTAACCCTGCGTTTGAAAAATGTACCTTGGGATCAGGCATTGGATATTATTTTGAAAACCAAGGGTCTGGGTATGCGTCAGAATGGTAATGTCATGCTGATTGCCCCAGCAGCAGAAATTGCCGCTCGCGAAAAACAGGAGCTTGAGGCCAGACGTCAATTGGTCGAGCTGGAACCACTCTATTCCGAGATATTTGAAGTCAACTTTGCAAAAGCCACAGATATGGCTGAGATTTTAACGACAACTCAAGGTCAAACTACAGCCGGGAGCAGTGCTGGCGGATTTCTTTCAGATCGTGGCAGCGTAGTGGTTGACCAACGGACCAACTCTTTACTGCTTCGTGATACTGCTAGAAATCTTGCCGATGTTCGCAAATTAATTGAAAAACTGGATATTCCGGTACGTCAGGTGTTAATTGAATCGCGGATTGTTATTGCCAACAATGACTTTACTAAGGAGCTGGGGGTGCGTTTTGGCACCTCAGCTGAAAGTGGCACATTGGGAGCAGGCACATCCGGTTCTCTGGAAGGTTTGCAGGTTCCGGCGAATAATCTGGATGCGGTGGTTCCCACAAACCAGGCTGGATTACGTGGTCAGGATTTAAATGTGAACTTACCAGTTGCCAATCCGGCAGGGACTATTGCTTTGGCGTTGGCTAAATTGCCTTTGGGAGCGGTGCTGGAGTTGGAGCTTTCTGCGATGCAGGAGGAAGGCAAAGGTGAGATTATTTCAACACCACGTGTCATCACTTCAAACCAAAAACAGGCTACCATTGAGCAAGGTACCGAAATTCCCTATCAGGAAGCTTCATCAAGTGGTGCAACCTCGGTTTCATTCAAAGAGGCACTGTTAAAACTGGATGTGACTCCGCAGATTACGCCGGATGATCGCATTGTGATGGATCTGGAAGTGAATAAAGACGAAGTAGGTGCCATTTTCCTCGGCGTTCCTAGTATTGATACCAGAAGCGTTCGCACGCAGGTATTGGTGGATAATGGCGAAACTGTGGTGTTGGGGGGTATTTATGAACAAACCTCTAGAACAGAATCGACACGTGTACCATTCTTTGGTGATTTGCCTTATGTGGGCTTCCTCTTCAAAACCAATTTAAATGAAGATCGTCAACGTGAACTGCTGGTATTTGTGACACCAAAAATTATTAAGGAAGGTATGGATTATTAATTCCTGCTTTTTCAGTTAATATAAAAAACCGGATCTACTATGATCCGGTTTTTTTTTCACGATAAACAGTTGAGTCATTAGCCACGTGATTTCAGGTAATATATTTCTGGTGGGACCAATGGGGTCTGGAAAGTCTACCATTGGTCGACAGCTTGCTAAAAAGCTGCATCGTAAGTTTTTTGATAGTGATCGTGAGATTGAAAAGCGCACTGGTGTATCCATCTCCTGGATTTTTGAGATGGAAGGTGAAGAGGGCTTCAGAGAGCGCGAGCAAAAAGTGATTGATGAGCTTAGCGCAATGGAGAATATTGTAATGGCAACTGGTGGCGGTGCTGTGCTGGCGGAGGCAAACCGGCGCAATCTGAAACGTGGCAAGGTTGTCTATCTGGCGGCCACAGCGGAACAACTTTACCGCCGCACATCTCGTGATACCAGCCGTCCTTTACTGCAGGTAGGGGATCGTCGCCAGCAAATAAAACAACTAATGGCACAGCGGGATCCTTTATATCGGGAAGTGGCTGATGTGGTGTTACAAACGGGTGATCAGTCTGTAACCCGAACCGTGAACGCAGTGATAAAACAACTGCAACAATTAAAAACAAAAGAAAACTGAATATGATGAAAACGCTTCAAGTTGCGCTCGGTGATCGCAGTTATCCCATCCATATTGGTGAAAATCTGCTATCGGAAAGTGATTTATTTACCGCCCATATCCGGGGAAAGGAAGTGTTGATTGTTACCAATGAAACGGTGGCACCTCTGTACCTGGATACCGTAAAAACAGCGTTAAAAGACTATCGGCTGGAAAGTGTTATTTTGCCAGATGGTGAACAATATAAAACGCTGGACACCATGCAGCTGATTTTTGATCGTTTACTGGAAGCCAGATTGTCTCGTCAGGTAACCATTATTGCGCTGGGTGGTGGTGTTATAGGCGATATGGCAGGATTTGCTGCAGCCTGTTATCAGCGGGGGGTGCCCTTTATCCAGGTTCCCACCACCTTATTATCACAGGTCGACTCTTCAGTCGGCGGCAAAACCGCGGTCAATCATCCGTTAGGCAAAAATATGATTGGTGCGTTTTACCAGCCGCAATGTGTACTGGCAGATACTGCCACGTTAAAAACGTTGGATGATCGTCAGTTTTCTTCGGGACTGGCAGAAGTCATTAAATATGGGTTGATTAATGACGCTGAATTTTTTGACTGGCTTGAACAGAATATGTCGCTGCTGGTTTCGCGTGATCCTGAGGCACTGGCACAAGCGATTGCCCGATCCTGTCAGGATAAGGCAACCATTGTGGCAGATGATGAGCGTGAACAGGGTGTCAGAGCTTTGTTAAACCTTGGTCATACATTCGGTCATGCCATTGAGACTGGTTGTGGCTACGGGAATTGTCTGCATGGTGAGGCGATTGCAATAGGTATGGTGATGGCGGCCGACTTGTCGCAACGTATGGGATGGCTTAGCACGGAAAAAGTTACCCGTATCAGCGACATTATGAAAGCCGCTAATCTGCCTGTTACTGTCCCGGGTAAGTTAAGTTCTGCAGATTTTATGAACCTGATGGCGGTAGATAAAAAGGTTCAGGATGGACTGATTCGTCTGGTGTTGTTAAAAGATATCGGTCAGGCCATTATTTCCGATGACTATGATGGTGATGCCCTGGCTGAAACCCTGGCGAAATTTACTGCTGGAAATTGAGTAATGCAATGACTGCAGCGGCAGCTGAACCAAAATATATTTCAAGATTAGCGCTTCAGTCGAATCCATTCAGTGCTGAGGTGACAGAAGCCGGACTGTATATGGGGCCGGAAATTAAGCAGCGTCTGGACCTGGTTCTGCATCTGCTTCGGGCCAGTGACAAAATTCCTTTGCTGTATGGCACCAACGGTCTGGGTAAAACCACTACTTTAAAAGCCTTAATGAATCGGGGGGGCGATGATTTGCGTTTTTGCCTGATTCAGGCAGAACCCTCATTAACCATTCAGTTTATGGTCAGCCGCTGTTTACAGGTTTTTGGTGCGCCTCAGGAGAGTACGCTGGGCAGTAACAACCTTCAGCTATTACAACAGCGATTACAACAACTGCAGACTTTACAGATTCGTCCGGTGTTATTGATTGATGATATCAGTAAGCTTGCCGAGCCATTACTCCAGCAATTAAAAACCTGGTTTGACTGGCAACATGAAGGCAACTATCTATGGCGGGCGGTAGTAACTGATGTTACGGCTGATGTCATGGCTTCTCAAAATGAGCGCATTCAACCCTTACTGCTGGGGCCAATTCCACAACAGGAAACCGCTGCTTATTTATTGCAGCGGTTACAGGGTGTTGGTTTCAACGGTGACAGCCCATTTGATAACAAAGCATTAATACGTTTTCATCGACAGTCTTCAGGTGTTCCGGCAGCATTGAATCATCTTGCCCATAAATTTTTACTGGGACAGGGCAAACCGGTGCAGCTGCCTTTCAGCTTCAAGTTTCCTGCTGTTTCTTTGCGCTGGAATAAATGGTTTGGACTGGTTCCGCTGGGTGTTTTATTTGCATTGGTTTTGTTTTATCAGCAGCAGATAAATGACTTGTTTGTTGCTGATAAAAGCACGATTGAAGACGATGTGCTAAATACGGATGCTTTAACCGAAGACTTGCCCATGGTCGTTGTGGATGAGCCAGAAGAACTTACCAGTGTTGCAGAAGCCGATCGCCAGGAATTAGTCGAATTACTCGAAGAGTTGGAACAGACAGATATAGAAGCTGAACCGACGACTGACTCTGATGTTGAAGCAGCAATCGAAACCATTTCCCCGACCGATGAAGTAGAGCCTGAACCTGAACAGGAAGTCGCTGCAGACGTTTTACTTGATCCTGTAGAAATAATTGAACAACCCTCTCAGACTGCTGATTCAGAGGAATCTATTGCCGACGTTGTCACGGTGAATGATGATTCAAGTTCTGAAATAGAAAAAGTGACTTCTGAAACAGCAGAAGAACAAGAGGTTGAGCCACCTTCAACGCCTGAACAAATTAACCCGCCAATTGAATTAATTCCCGTACCCGCTACCACCACGGAGAAAGCTGATACAGCATTTTCTGATCTGGTCGATACGACTTTAAAGGATAAAGAGTGGATTATGCAGCAATCCGCTACTGATTTTACCTTTCAATTAATGGGAACATGGGATAGATCTGAAGTGGACAGCTTTGTGGAAAAAAATGAACTGACAGGTAATGTTGCAGTTTTTGAAAGTATGCGTAATGGTGAAGTCTGGTATGCCGTGATCTACGGGGTATATCCTTCAAAACAGGTAGCAATGCGTGATAGTCAGCAATGGTCCTCTCCGTTAAATAAAATATCGCCCTGGCTAAGACGCTATGATGGCGTACAAAAACAGATTATAGATAAGGCGCCAGATCGCTAATCAGTGTGTCACTGCGGGTCCCAGGTCCGGCAAAGACAGCACGATAGACTCTTTTTCCAGCAATTTCTGTAAGTGAAAAAATACCTTTTTCAAGCAAACCGGAAAGGTCTTTTTGAGGGGGGGGATTAAAACAGACAATGCCTGTGGGAGAACCTTCTGCCTGCCAACCTGGCTGCTCATTGAGAAAATCGGCAAATTTTCTGGCCTGATCGAGTTGAAAGTCAATTTGCTCAACAAGACCTGCTTTTCCAAGTGCTTTAATGGTCAGCCATAAAGGCAGTAAAAGTTCTGCTCCATAGGAACCCGGTAATGTGTCACGTGGTGTTTGTGTCAGGTATTGGGTTGGCGAGGCCGTAGCTTTAATTGGTTGCTGATACATCAATAACCCGCAGGGACGGGGCTGGCCCAGACTTTTGTGCGGATCAAAACAGACCGAATCAGCTTGTCCGAGCTGTTTGTCAGTCAGGGGACTAGTGTTGATTAAACTTAAAAAACCACCCCAGGCTGCATCGATATGCAGCCAACATGGACTATGCCCAATAATTGCTTTAACCGCATTGATATCATCGATCTGTCCACTACTGGTGGTGCCTGCTGTAGCAACAATGGCCATTGGCGTCTGCTCGTTACAGGCAAACGCAAGTGCGGCAATATCCATCTGCTGGGAATCATTGGTGGGGATCAATTGTAACTGCAGGCCCAAAATGTCACACGCCTTGAAAACGGAATAGTGGGATTGATCGCTGGCATATACCCGGTTTGAATGGCCACCGAATTTTTTTCGAGCCTGCCATAACGCATCAAGGTTGCCATAGCTGCCACCATGCGTCGCATGTCCGTGTTGTTGACCAAACAAAGGGCAGAAAAAATCAAAGATATCTTTTTCAATGATCGCAAGTTCTGGATAAAGCTCTGATGAGAGCAGATTACCTTGATGCAAAGCCGCCACAAGCTTTCCCAGTGCGGCTAATTCATTTACTGCAGGCGTCATATGACCTGCCCAGTTTGCTTGTCTGTGACGCTGTCCTGCAAGGAGTAAGGTATCTATTTGTTGGGAAAGCTGTTGAAGCGTTTTAGCATCGATGTCGAATTGTTGCAGAGACTGATTAATTAACGCTGACAGCGTGGCAGATAGTTGACTTGAATCAATGCTCATCCGAGCTTAATTCCATGCTCGGGAAAGTTATCCAGGGCTTGATAATGGATCAATTGAGTTGAAATTGGTCTTTGTTGGAACAGTGCAGTAAAACCCTGATCAATAATGCCTTTTTTACTTAACTCGTTGAGATCTCCACTCTCTGCGGAAACACGTTTGATTAGACTCAAGCTGCTTTGTGGAAATTGCTGTGTAAACCACAAAGCCAGACTGTCGGAAGTGATCTGCCAGTTTTGGGTAATTTCTTTGACTTGCAGTAATTGATCATCTGGCAACCAGATAGCCAGTTGGCAATGGCTGGAAACTTCTGCTGGCGTTTTTACAAGGACAGCGGAGGGTAACAAGGCCTGAAGCATCAACCCATATTGTGCCATGGCAAGGATCGCCATATGGTGAGCATGTTGATCATCAAATTTATGCAGTTGCTGCGCCTGACGCACCATATCAGCAAAAGGACCACCGCCCGGAACAATTACCACAGACTCATTAAGCGCCGTTTGTTCCAGCAATGTTAACCAGGATTTGAGTTCAGCAGTGTGATATAGGCTACCACCCAGTTTAACGACATACATTTAACGTAATGACTCCACCAGACCCAGCATTGCCGCGGCTTTATCAGCCACTTCCTGATATTCGGCTTCCAGTTCGGAATCCGCCACAATACCGCCACCAGCCCAGAAACGCAGACGATTATCACTGAATACCAATGTACGAATCGTAATATTGCTGTCCATATTGCCGTCAAAGCCAATAAAAGCAATGCTGCCACAATAGACCCCACGGCGTTGCGGTTCGAGTTCTTCGATGATTTCCATCGAGCGCAGTTTGGGTGCACCGGTAATGGATCCCCCAGGAAAACAGGCTCTTAATAAGCTGACAGCATCCTGATCTTCAGCCAGTGTCCCGGTAATAGTGCTGACCAGGTGATGTACGGTAGCAAAAGACTCGAGCGCAAAAGGAGATGGCACGGATATGGAACCTGGTGCACAGACTTTCCCCAGATCATTGCGTAGCAAATCAACAATCATTACATTTTCAGCGCGATCCTTGAGGCTGTCCTGTAATTGCCGGGCGAGCATGCGGTCGCGCTCTGCATTGTGCAAATCCCGTGGACGTGTGCCTTTAATTGGTTTGGTTTCCACCAGATTATTTTTGACCCGTAATAATCTCTCCGGTGATGAACTTAATACCGCTGCCTGAGGCGTTGCTAAAAAGGCTGAAAAAGGTGCGGCATTCTGTTTTCGTAACTGCTGATAGGCAATCCAGGGATCCCCTTCAGCATTTACTTCGTAACGTTTGGCCAGATTGACCTGGTAACAGTCCCCATCGGTAATATAGTTTTTTATTTTTTCAAAGGCCGTTTGATAGGCCTGTTGATCCATGTTGCAATGTAATTCACCGGTTACTTTAAAGCTTGCGGAGTCAGGGATTGGCATTTGGTGTAGTCGGCTGAGTAAATCTGACCATTGCTGATGAGTGAATGGGTCAACACCATAACTGACTAACCAGCAGCGCTGTTGCTGATGATCATTAATCACTGCCCAGTCATAAATGCCAACAGCCATTTCCGGTATTTGTTCCGAATCTACCGCCAGACTTGGCAGGCTTTCAATTCTGCGGCCCAGATCATAACTGAAATACCCAATGGCACCCCCACAGAAGGGCAGTTCGGTTGACTGCTGAGCATATTTTTTCAGCACAGTCTGCAACAACAAAAAGGGATCGTCCGCCGAATTCAGGCTATTTGCAGTTCGATAGTCAATAGTTGTTGTTTGACCGGTGGTCTGCAGCGTAATAAAGGGATCTGCCGCGATGATATCGAAGCGGGCATTATCGCCTTCGGTAATGGCACTATCCAGGAAAACCGCCCACGGCAAATCACGAATAGCAGCAAACAGTGTGGCACTGTCTATTTGATAGGGAAGCTCGGCACATAAAGGCGGCAATTGAGAATTCATCACAGTATTTTACGTGAACTGCCTCTGGGCTAGAAGGGCGAGTGCGCTGGCTGGTGCGTATGACGCAGCGGTTGCATGCGAGCCAAGCAGGCTATCAAAATCAACATATGGACGCTGTAAACGCTTAGCAATCTGGCTGACGATAAATCGTCCAGCACCTGCGCCAATCACCGGTGCTTGCATATCAAGATCACTATGAGCGGATAATACCTGTAAGCAGGCATTATGGATCTGCTGGATTTGCTGTTCAGAAAACCATATTGCGACATTCTGCCAGTCTTCTGCTGTAAACAAATTGGTATCGGTTCCCAGCATTCGAGCTAATCTGCGTTGGCAGTTTTCGGTTTGCCAATCATTGCCATCCGCACTGCTATCATTAATCTGTGTAGCACTGATTTTATCCAGCAGCCGCCAGCAATCCCCAGTAGTCGCAAATAATTCAGCGGTGATAGTTTGCCACTCTCCACGAAACGGCAGCTTCTGCCCGATAGCCATCAAGGGGGTACGGATAACACCTGTATACAGTAACTCACCACTTTTTAGCCGGCCTTGATCATCATATGCGGTTAATTGTGGCTGAGATTGATTAAGTGTAATAATGTCGGTGGTTGTGCTTCCACAATCAATTAAAAGTCCTGCTGGATAATTTGTAGCGGCTAACTGGGCACTGGCCAGCCAATTCATCGAAGCTACTTTATCCCAGTGAGTGCGGGCTTGTTCCTGACTTAACCAGCCATTACTGCTGAATACCGAAACCCGATCAGTTGGAAAATATTCAGCTATACAGGCCAGAATTTCCGATACACCCGAAGCTCGGTCAACAAAGCAATCTGCCAGTTCGCCGGTCATGGTGACAAGTTGTTGATCCAATTCATTGTTCAGCGTATCAACTGCCAGACGAATAGCCTTGCGCAGCGCTTCTTTGCCCCGCCAAAGTGGGCAGGGCAGTTCAAGCGCCTGTAATAGTTCGCCCTGATTATTACAGCGAACTACTTTCAAGTGTGCTCCACCAATATCCCAGCCGGTGAAACAGCCTTTTTCTTGTCTATGCATAATATGCTTCTTGTTGCTGCAAACGTTGTAGATGCTGCCATAACGGCAGGGCAGGGTTACGCTGTTTATTGGCTGCCAGGTTGACATAGGCTGTTGTCAATCGGGGGTTAATATCTACCACCACTGGCCCTTGCTTAGTTAATATAAAATCGATACCAACGTAGCCGGATAATCCTGCAATCGCCTGATCAATCAAAGTGGCAAGCTGCATTGCCTGCTGGTCAGTAAATTGCTGTGTCGCAATAGTGTTTACCTGACACCCATGAAAGACAAATTGTTGTGCCTGATGTTCGATTAATTGCTGATTAATTGACAGTAACTCGATGTTATTTTGTCCCACATACAAACTAATGCTCAAGGCCGGGCCATCAAGGTAAGGTTGCACAATCAGTTTGTTTCGTACCTCTTTAGGCAGACCTATCAGGTATTGTCGAGTTTGTTGTATCGATTCAAATTTGAGAGTATCAAGACAACCGGCACCGTCCTGAGGTTTGACGACATAAGGCTGGTCGAGCAGGCACTGGTCTAATAAACCATCGGCAGCTGATAAAGTCACTGGTGTAGCAATGCCTTTTTTCAGCAGTTGCTCAGAACATTGAATTTTGTCCGTACAAAAGCTGGTTGCCTCAATTGAGCACCCCAGATAGAGATTGTTCGCAGCGATAACCTGCTGTTGCAGGGACAATAAAATATTATCGGTTTCGGGAGCAATCAGTAAAAAAAACGAAAGGTTTTTTAAACAATACTGCCAATTTTGATCAAATTCCTGGCGACTAGCGCAAGTTTTTATCGTGATACTGGAGGTCTTCATCCAGTCAGACTCACTAAGTCGCTTATCTCTAAGGATAGTGATATGAATCTGACCCAGCCGGAGAAGATCCTGCACAATGGCAGAAAGCATCATTTCGCCTTCATGTGAGAGCGATGCGGGTAACTGCTCGTCACACAATGCGCCACTGGTGATATGCTCGTAGACGACTAAGTTCATTTTTCTGAGGTTACTTAAAGAAGTGTTGATTATACCGGTCATTGATCTGATGGGGGGGAAGGTCGTACATGCACAAGGTGGAAGGCGTGATCACTATCAGCCGCTTAAATCGCAATTAACCTCCAGTGTCTATCCAAATGCGGTGATTAAACAGTTACTGACATGGTATGCGTTTACCGATATTTATATTGCGGATCTGGATGCAATCGAAATTGGAAAAATCGATAAAGCGTTTTATTTGCAACTGCACCGGCTATTTCCACAATTAACCATCTGGCTGGATGCGGGCATCCGTACTCTGAATGATTGGCAGTTCTGGTGTGATATACCAAATATTAAGCCGGTATTAGGGAGTGAGACTCTGCAGGATCTTCAATTGTTAACCACGTTGCAACCTAAGGAATTTATTTTATCGCTGGATTTTCGGCAGGGACGGTTATTGGGTCAACATGATTTGTTAACGCGTGTAGATTTATGGCCTGAAACTATTATCGTGATGAGTCTGGATACAGTGGGGATGGATAGGGGGCCAGATGAAAAGTTACTGAATAAAATTCAAATGATTAAGCCTGGTGCGCAATTAATTGCGGCGGGTGGTGTGCGTGGGGAAGAAGATTTAATGAATTTGGCAAAAAACCAAATCAAAGGGGCTTTGATTGCCAGTGCTTTGCACAAAGGCAGGCTTGGCGTCGATACAGTACGCCAGATAATGAACTGAAAATGCCGCCCCGAAGGGCGGCATTGACATCAGTCTAAAACTTACTTAGCACCAAATGGGTGTTCAGAAGCTTTGTATTGTGCAACAACGTCAGCCGCTTTAGGCTCACGAGCTACTGCACGTTTGATAGCTTCTTTAGTTGCACGGTAGTTCCAGTCCTGGATTTTTTCATCACTGTCAGCTGTTGGTGAGATAAATACACCAACGCAAATGAAGCAATCATCAGCTTCACTGAGAGGGATAGTGCCATCTTCAACACACTCAGCAACCGCAACAGAAACACCACGTTGTGCAGGGCCAAACATTTGCACAGCTTGTTTCATGTTTTTGATGGTTACTTTGTTGAACATAACGGTAGCTGGTTTGACCATCAGGTTAGGTGCAACCACAGCCAACAGGCCGTTAACACCTTGTTTCTGGTCGGTCATAGTGCGGCAGAAAGCATCTTCTGCTGCTGAACCACGTGGGCCCATTAATAAATCAATGTGAGCAACGTTGTCTAAGTCACCATCTTCAATGACTAAGGATTCACCTACAAGTACGCGATCGATAACTGGCATGTTATATTTTCCTGTTCCAAAAAAATTGTCAAAAAGGCTCATTTTTTCCTCAACCTTTTTATGTGAGATTGAGGTTTATACGTAATAAAGGAACGTATCACCTGCTCAGTGCCGCCCGCTATAAGCATCGTGCTACTGAAATTCGGTTTGAATCAAACGCCTGCTCGAACGCAAATAGCAGCAATGCTGCTGCGGTCATATCTGCGGAGGTTCCGGGATTTATGGCGTGACTCTTTAATTCTTGATCCCAGACGGTCAACTCGGCTGTTGATTTGCTTAAGGGTCTATTTTTATTCATTTTTAAAATAAATAACTGTGCCTTCTGTGCCACTGTCTGGGCGATATGCCGGGATTGCTTTCTGATAATTAGCGTATCCGGCACACGTGCTAGTAAGTAAAGATACGCGATTGTGGAGGCCCATTCAACCTTTTCCCCACATTTCAACGCTTCTGTCAATTGTTTATAGCCGATATCCCATACTTGCTGGTAGTTATTTACATATTGCAAGGCGATTGTGTCTCGATTTTGCGCTAATTCCATCGCTTTTCGCAGGGTGACTTTTGGCTGTTGATGTATGTCTTCTTCAGCTTGCTGACCCATACCGCCCGCATCAGCCAACCGAATCGCTTCATAACACAGACGGGCATCTTCAATGGTTAAAGCCACTAGGGTTTTTTCAAGCTCTGAAGATAGTTGATCAAAGCTGGAACATCGCTGAATTGCATCACATAACGGGGCAAATAATAATACGATACCAAGGTTGGTATTACAGTCGACGACTTTACGGGTAGCTTTAATGGACTGCAAAATCCGTTCGCCAACCTTTAGATTGGGTTGCGCCATTACCGGCGCAATTGCTGCAGCACTGGAGAGAAAGTCCTGCACAGCCATATTATGTCCGTCACTCCAGACATTTACATTGCCGGGTTTTGGAGCGTTGACTTCCTGCTCACAGGCCCAACGGACACTGTCAGCAATCTGTTGTTCAGCTAGCATGTTCGGGGAGAGATACCTGTCTGGTTTGCTGAATATGAGAAGCAACCATTGTTGCAAGTCGAACAGCAATATCAATACCTGTTGCCTGATATAAGCCTTTCCAGGCGGGTACGCTATTGACTTCCAATACACTGAATTGGCCTTGCGGATCCTGAATCAGATCGACGCCGGCATAAGGTGCTTCCACCGCAGCCGTCGCTCTGATAGCAAGTTGTGCCATTTCATGGGTCACTGTACTGGCAAAACAGCTGGCACCTTGAGCAAAGTTGGTTATCCAGTGATTCGAGCGACGAGTCATGGCCGCAATGACTTCTCCATTGACCACCATCAAGCGCCAGTCCTGCCAGCAACCGATTTGAGCCGGTGCCACATAATGCTGAAGATAATAAGCCTCACCAACTACTGAGAGATTATCCAGTTGTGCTAACGCATCAAGGCGTTGTATGCCTTTCCCCTGACAACCAAATAACGGTTTAACGACCAGGCTGAACCCTTTGGCGAATTCTTCGCGGGCAATTTGCAATGCCTGTTCGCGGCTTTCGCAAGCCCAGGTATGTGGAGAAGGGATATTCGCCAGATGGAGTCTTAATGACGTACGCGCTTTATCGACGGTGAGTTCAATAGCATGTGCGGGATTCAAAACCGGCACACCTAATTCGGCAAGGGTATGCAATACGTCCATGCGTAAGGTGATTTGTTCGAGGCTTCCGGGAGCGATCCCTCTGACCAGTACGGCATCAGGCAATGTCGTTTCAAAATGAGGAATCACCATGCCTGTTGGACTGCGGGTATCGATCCGGCATTCCGCCAGATCGATAAGCACCGTTTCAATATTTAAGTCAGCCAGTGCTTCAGTCAGCTGAGCACTATGCCACCCGTGAGTATCATTAAAAACAGCAACGCGGGCGCTAGGCATAGTCAATCATTAAAGTCCGAAGGATTGCTTCAATAAGTCAGCATTCAATTCACCAGCAGTGAAGCTTTTCCCGGTTTGGGTGCTGGTGATAATGACTTTTGCCGGACTGAAAAGCATCGGATCAATTTTGAAAAAGTCATATTCGTACGATTTGAAAATCTGACCGAACGGACGGCCGTAATCAGACGATGTATTGCTGGGCATTTTCTTGGCAAGATCTTGTGCTTCATCATTGGTGCTGTCCACAAAAAGATGCACGGTACCGCCATACAGAATAGCGTCGTTGGTACGGCCCATGCCGGTCATAAAATCACCACCGGGTGGTGCGACAGGCGTGGTTCCAAAACCATCCACAATTTTATCCATCGGAAAGTGCAGGGTATGAGCTTTATGCATGGCCACTTCCAGTACACGAATGGCAATTTGCATTACCCCTGCCAGACTGGTGGTTGGGGTCAGAATTAACGTTAGATTTTCAGGTTTGATACCACAGTTATCAGCAACTTTATCGGCGATTTCGACGGGTGGCATGCTATCTACTTCCAGCACGATAACCGTTGAATCTGCTTTATCCTGATAGCCAAATTCCTTGAATAACTCTTCACGGGCAGCAAGTGCACGACCTGGCCCGGAGCCCAGGGCGAAAAATTTCACATCCTCACTTTTATGAGAAAGACTCCAACCCGCATATTGACTGCCAAGACAACTTAATACCGGCGTTTTTGCATGAACATTCACTGACCATGGCCAATCGCTAAAACCGCTGGTACTGCCGAGAGTTGCGGTACCCAGTCCACCCATGCAGATTTCACCAATCAGTCGACCCGCTTCCAGACCACCGGTGGCATTGATACCTGCATCAACGACGCGTGTACCATTGGATAAATGACTGATTTCCAATTGCAGGGCTTGAGCATTGTCGATTAATTTATCAACCAGTGGCTTACTGGCGGCGTTAACACTGGTCCAGTTGGCGGAGATTTGACTGCTCATGAAAAGATCCTGTCTGATAAAAAATGAAAATAGTATACGTTATGCATTGGGCGCTGTAATGATCAGCTAACTTTTCCATCGGTGTTTTTACAAAATGGTTTAAGTACCTGTTCGATTATTCTGCATCGCTGTTCTGCCATGGCCGAGGCAATAGCTGGACCCTGCAATCCCTCATTAACAAAAGGTGCTGCGCTTACCTCTGATGCAGCATCAAAACAGGCCTGAAAAGCGACTTTTTCGGGAAAATCAGTGTTTTCATAACCAGGACGTCCTCGAAAGTCGGCCTCACAAGCCAAGAGATATTGTGAAAATCGTTGCGGTTTGCGAAACGCATCAAGCCCTTCCATTACGTTTAATACTTCACGCGCTGATAATTCAAAAAGTAAATGGCAATGTGTGTGAAATTCAGCGACTTTTAGTGCCAGACTGCTGATCTCACGTGGTACGCGTAAACGTTCACATAACGTATGGGTTAATGCGATACTGCGTTGTTCGTGCCCTTTATGACTTGGCAAAATGTCTGCAGGGGTCGTTCCTTTGCCCAGATCATGACATAACACGGCAAAACGCACGGCCAGATCATCAGTTAGTCTGGCGGCTTGATCCAGCACCAGCATCACATGCACACCGGTATCCACTTCGGGATGCCATTGAGAAATCTGTGGAACACCAAACAGCCGATCAATTTCTGGAAACAGTGTTTTTAATGCGCCGACTTCTTTTAAGCTGAAAAAAAATAAAGAGGGTTGGCTGCTTAATAGCGCTTTTTCCAACTCCTGCCATACGCGCTCAGCGACCAGATGTTCCAGTTCACCATTGGCTATCATCTGATGAATTAATTGTTTGGTCTCATCGGCTACATGAAAACCGAAGCGGGCAGCAAACCTTGCCATGCGTAATACCCTGACCGGATCTTCAACAAAGGCATTTGATACATGGCGTAAAGTCTTGTTATGCAGATCGGTTTGTCCATCAAATGGATCGATGACATTGCCATCGTCATCTTCAGCCATTGCGTTGATAGTCAGATCCCGTCGTGCCAGATCTTCTTCTAAAGTAACCTCTGGTGAAGCGTGAATTTCGAAACCATGATAGCCCGGCGCCGTTTTCCGTTCCGTACGGGCAAGCGCGTATTCTTCGTGGGTTTGGGGATGCAGAAAGACGGGGAAGTCTTTGCCCACGGGGCGAAATCCCTGAGCCAGCATTTCCTCTACAGTACTGCCCACAACAACCCAGTCTTTATCTTTTACCGGCCGTCCCAGTAAGCGATCCCGAACACAGCCACCTACTTTATATATTCGCATGACGCTATATTAAGGGTTTTTGGGGCGTACTGCTGGCATGCGTTCCGACATTCGCTTGATAGCCTGTTTTCTTTGAAAGTCATAGGTAGCAGCATAACTGAACACCGAGCGAACATAGCGACGGGTTTCGGTAAATGGAATGTTCTCTACCCAGATATCGGCAGGCATGGTTTGTTCCGGTAGCCAGCGTAAAACACGATGAGGTCCGGCATTATAAGCTGCGGTGGCCAGTATTGGATTGTTTTGAAATTGATCCTGCATCCGGCGGATATAAAAGCTTCCTATCTCGATATTACGCGGCGGATGATAAAGCTCAGAATCCTGCTTTAAAGGCTTATTCAGCCAGCGTCCAACCTGTTTACCAGTAGCGGGCATGACCTGCATCAACCCCATTGCGCCAGCATGTGAGCGCGCGCTGGAATTAAAAGCACTTTCCTGCCGGGCAATGGCAAGTAACCACGATGCATCTACCCCTACATCAGCACTGGCCTGACGCATTTCAGTGTCGTAAAGCACCGGGAAACGTAAATCCAATGCATCCCAGTAGCGTGCAGTACCTAACAAGGCAATGGTTTGATTGTGCCAGCCCCACTTATGAGTTTCCGTGGCAACAATCTGCAGTTCCCGTGGAGTCAATGTTTGTTGCAGAAAATAGGCTTCACGTCGGGCATCAAGTAACTCATCCTGCAGATAGAACTCACGCATGCGTTGTACGCTGTCCATGGAGATAATGGACTCGCTGTATTGGGGCTCAGCGACAATAGGATGGTGATTCATCGCATAGTCAGCATCAACTTTATCTGCTGCCAGAAAGGCATAAAAATCACGCTCATCCACCAAGGTGCGCCATATTGCTTCGGCTTCAGTACGTTGGCCCTGTTCTGCCAGACTTCTGGCAAGCCAATATTGCCAGCGTGTTTCCTGACGTGTTTGTTCATCCAGGCTGGCGATAGCTTTTTGTACTTCAGGCCAGTTTTGTTGCCATAAGGCTGCACGGACACGCCATGGATGATTTGGGGTATCACCATAATAATAAAGTGCTTTATCGTCACGATCCAACGCGGCCCAAAGTCCAATGCTGCCCTGAACATCATGGCGTTCATCAGTAGAAAACTGATAACTGTTTTCCAGACGTGTCCAGTGATAGTGGGCTTTAGCGGGATCATTTCTGGCTAAACGTTTCAGGCCATAAACAATAATTTCCCTGGCCATATCAACATCCTGTGCCAGAGAGACTCCCTGAGCAGGTGCCTGGGCCGGTAACTGAGACAGCAAGCTGACAGGGTTTGTATGAATATCTTCCCAGCGTTTTGTCCAGGCCTGGGCGGTTGCACTCTGTTTTACCGTTTTGGCAAGATAGTTAGCCAGAGCAAATTGCTGGTTGCGTAATGCCAGTAGCAGCCGTTGCCAGCGTAATTCATCCGTTAACCAACCACGCTGTTCTGCATGATGAAAAACGGCATCACATGCCTTGTCCTGCGAGGCGGCAACCAACCAGAGTTTTTCGAATGCTTCAGCAGCGGCCTGTTGTTGATTGGTAGCAATTAATGCCCGGGCATAATGACATTCACGTGCTGCCGACTGAGGCGCTTGATAAAACTCCAGATACTGATGCCATTGTTGATTGTCTGCCAGTTTGTCCAGCCAGGCGCCGCGCAGGCGCGCCTTGAAAAAGCTGTCTTCACGAGTTTGCAGAAAGCGTTTGATGTTTGCTGCTTCGGTATCGTTTATCCGATGTTGCAGATATAAATAGTCCAGATATTCCTGCAACGGATAACCTTCCAGTTGATCCTGGAGTTGACGAAACTGAGTCAGCTGATGTGTTTGCAGCGCTTTTTTGGCTTGCTGATAAAGCTTGCGCTGTTGATTGATGTCAGATGCTGCAGTCACTGCCTGAATAGGCAAAAAAACGGCAAGCATCAGCAATATTGCAATGCGAATTTGATTTTTCATGCCGGTATCTTAAAGCAAATTGTCAGAGATTGTATTACCCGACAAGCTGTTTTGCAGATGAGTTTCAATATTGTCTAGTTTTGGAATAAAAGCGACATTGGATCCGATCTTAATCTGGCAGTGAAGCCAGTCCGAATCGACAATATCATGCGTGGGTTGCAGAGCAGTTTCATTAATGGTGATAAGTTGAGGCGCGCCACAGCAGGCAACTGCATAATGTTTGATTTTAGCGTCGCTGTTGATGCCGTTGATCACACATAGTTTATTGATTTGGCGGTTGTTTTGTTGGCCACTTCCAATCAGCGTTTCCAAATCAATCACTTCTAATGGCAGATCACGCCAGAAAAACTGGCCGATACACCAGGATGAGTTGATATCACTATCAGTCAGACGCGGCAGCGGAATAACTTCGGCAATCGTTGGGTTCGGTAACAATAAATAATGCTGCCGTAATGGAATCAACATGCAATGAATAAAATCTTTTTCTTTCTGCATAATTGCCTTTTGTGAGTTTTTCTCAACGCTTTTCGTTAGGATATTTATAGGCGAGTTGTTGTTTCATCGAAATAATCAACTCATCATCCTGATAGGGCTTACCAAGGTAGGCATTCACTCCAATGCTCATCGCGCGTTGACGGTGTTTATCCCCGGTACGAGAAGTGATCATAATGATTGGCAAGTGTTTGAATTGCGAATCGTTACGAATAATCGAGGCGAATTCAAAGCCATCCATTCGAGGCATTTCCACATCGAGCAACACGATATCGGGTGTTTGTTCGTATAATCGGGCCAGTGCATCAACACCGTCTTTCGCTGTCACCACGTCAAAGCCAAGACGGGTTAACAGGCCTTCCGTTGCTTTACGCATGGTAATTGAATCATCCACAATCATTGCCAGTGGATTACGATTTTCTTCGATTTGCTTAAAGCTCTCACTGGCCTGCTGCAGGTTAGTTGTACCTGAGGGGGCCTGGTAATCCTCGATTAGTGTTGGAATGTCCAGGATAAAAATAACCCGACCGTCCCCCAGGATAGTTGCGCCGTTGATCGCACTGATTTGTCCGAGCTGCTGTCCGACTGATTTGATAACGATTTCCCGATTGCTATCAATACTGTCAATGGCCAGGGCAATTTTGATATCACCGCTACGGAATAACAGTAACGGCATTTGGTGCGACAGATTTTCCAGCAGGTTTAAAGGCTGACCAAGCAGGTTTCCGAGTGGAATAAAGTCATAATTTTCGCCATGGAAAGTATAGGTAGGCTTCTGCTGAGCCATCAATTCGCCAATACGCTGTATGCTGATACGCTCACCGGCGTTGACAGCTGATAGCGGCACAGCAAACTGCTGTTGATTAACCGAAATCAACAATGCCTGCATAACCGACAAAGTTAATGGCAGCCGCAGGTGAAACTGAGTGCCTTTACCAGGTTGTGAACTGATTGATAAACGACCTTTCAGTGCCCGGATTTCGTTACTGACAACATCCATACCGACGCCACGACCGGCTAATTGAGAGATAGTGTCGGCAGTACTGAACCCCGATGTCAGAATCAACTGGATCAGTGTCTGTTCATTAGGAATGTTATTTGGATCAATCAGGTTTTGTGCGATAGCGCGCTGTTTGATTTTTTCAATATTCAGCCCCTGACCATCATCAGCTATGGTGATGACGACCTCCGAGCCTTCACGTTGCATGTCGATCTGTAACCGACCCGATTGCTGTTTTCCTTGTTGTGAACGTTCGTCGGCAGTTTCCAGCCCATGAGCGATAGCATTTCGAAGAATATGTTCTATCGGTGCCACCAGCCGATCCAGGATAGTACGGTCCAGTTCCAAATCTGCGCCACTGACCAGTAATTGGGACTGTTTATTTAATTCACTATTGGTTTGACGGACTATCCGTTCCAGACGCGGCACTATCGAATTAAATGGCAGCAGGCGGGTATGCATCAAACCCTGCTGTAAATCAGTATTCAGCCGGGATTGCTGCAGTAGCAAAATATCGGTTTCACGCATCAGGTTACCCATTGAACGACTGATATTATTCAAGTCGTTAACGGTTTCGGTCAGGCTGCGCGATAACTGCTGGATAGTCGAAAACCGATCCAGTTCCAATGGATCAAATTCAGTGTTGGTATCCTGAACAGTGTCTTCATAGCGATACAGGATCTGGGTTTCGGTTTCTATTTCCAGTTTGCGTAACTGCTCTTGTAAGCGGGAAACGGTTTCTTCCATTTCCTCAAGCTGCTGATGCATGACACCATGCTGCTGGGTTACCTGATCGCGGGTGATGCTGACTTCACCGGCAAAATTGCTCAAATAATCCAACAGGTCAGCTCGTACCCTGATTTTTTCAGAGCTTTGTGAGCTGCTGGATTTAGCGGTATCAGCTGGAGCCTTATTAAAGCTGCTGGTTTCGGCGGGAAGTTGCTCAACAGTCGAAGCTGATTGCGGCAACGTATCCCTATTATCAATATCTGCCGGTACATATCCCGAATACTGTTGAATTTCCTGCAGTAAATCATTGGCTGCGGGAATGTCAGACCGGTTCGCCAGCTGTTCCTGCATTTCGGTCAGCCGATCCTGGCAGCGTTGCAGCAAACTGAAAAAACCATCGTCCGGCGTTTCCTGCTGGTCGGTAACGGACAGCACCAATGTTTCAATCTGATGAGTTAAATCCGCCATAGCCATGGTTGCAGTCAGTCTTGCACCACCTTTTAGGGTGTGCAAATCACGTTGCAACTGCATAGGGCCTGCTGGATTTTCCGGCTCAGATTGCCATTGTTTAATAGCACGATCAGTTGATACTAATAATTCAGCAGCTTCTTCGGTAAACGCTTCCAGAATTTCCGGATCGACCTCAACCGTGGAAACACTGTCAAAAGCTGTCAAAGTGGCACGAATCTGTTCACGGAAGAGGGTGAAATCGGCTGGTGTCTTATGCTGTATCAGCGCCTCAATCTGATCATTAACAATTTCCAACGCTTCATCAAGCAGGGCTTTTAAATTCTCGCTTCGGCTTTGAGGATGCGAGATAAGGCGTTGCATTAACTGATAAAGGGCTGCCAGTTGAGGCAGTACGCTATTTTCGGCATTTTCTGCGAGCGTATTTAACGTCTGTTGTAACGCTAGGGGAGGCTCGCTATCCGTTTGCTGCCATGCAGCAAGTTGCTGGCTGTACTCATTAAGGAGGGCATCAGTCTCTTCAAGGAAGCTGACCAACTGTTCCGGGTCCAGTCGCGCAGTGTGACTTTGTTCTGACTTTTGCGGACAAAGTTCAAAAATTCGCCGATCCAGCAAGCGAATATCCGGCTCATCTTCCCCTGTTTTCACAGCCTGCAACAACTGACTCAATTCCATGACGATGTCATTCAATTCGCTGATTGATTCTTCAGTGAACGTTTGTTGCTGGTGGTAAAGATTACGGAAAGTCTGGTCGAGCTGGGTGGCAATGATGGCGACGGGTTTGACACCGGCAATGTTGGCACAGCCTTTGAGAGAATGCGCTGCACTGAGCATGGATTTATTAATGACTTTGCCGACTTGTAAAACAGCTGTTTCAGCAAATAGGTTTTGCAGGTGCTGTTCTGCTTCCTGATAGAAAATGTCTCGTAAAGCTTTGTCTTCGTCCTCTTCATCTGCACTATCCAACACACTTTCCTGTTCAGTGAGTTGTTTGGCCAGTATGGTTAATGCTGCTGCAGATTCAGTGAAATCAGATTGTGCCTGGGTGAATAAATGTAAACACTCGTTAACTTCCGGAACGGCTTCCATGACTAACGCCATGATTTCATCCGAAACAGGTAAAGCATCTTCTAAAATCTGATTTAATAAATGTTCTACTGCTTGTGCCATATCGGCAATGGTAGTTGCACCAGCCATCCGCCCGCTGCCTTTTAGGGTATGAAAATGACGGCGGATGGTTGGCAGATCGCCATTTTCCGGAGTTTCACTCCAAATAGGCAGTAGTTGCTGCAAATCGTCTAAAACTTCATTGGCCTCTTCAACAAAAACTTCAGCGATTTCAGGATTAATATGCTCTTCAAATTGCCAATTCCCGGAGATATAGTTATTGCTACTTTCGGAGGAGTCGGCAGCTTCAGCAGAAAAAGATGTTGGTTCTTCAAAAGCAATTGATTTGGCGGCCTCGGATTCTTCCTGATCAAAGTGGATGTCCGTTAACTGATAATCCTCTAACTCCAATGGTTCATCTGAAGGGACATCCTCGCTGAGGTCTACAACAGACGGCTTGAAATCTTCGAACTGCAAAGTTTCAGTATCAGTTTCCCTGTCGTCAAGCGCTTTGATATATAAATCGACAGAACTCAATTTCAGAGGTTCAGCTTTTTCAGCGGGGGCTTCACTGGAATTTTCAGCAGAAAAATTAATCTCAGGCAGCTCTAACGCTTCAACTTGTTCTTCTGAGTAGCTGATGTCTTGCGCTGCAAAAGATTCCTGATCCGGTGGAGCGATGCTGAGCTGAGAGGCGTCAATATCTGCTGTGTTATCTTCGAGCGCTTTGATATACAAATCAACCGAGCTTAACTTCTCATTTTCAGCACTAGCATCATCCTCACTGGACTTATCGGCAGAAAAATTAATCTCGGATAGCTGCAATTCATCAGTTTGTTCAATGCTTTGCCCAAAATTTTGCAACGTCCTAAGAGCTGTTTGCAGAATATTTTCATCGGCCTGACCGGTTCGGTGCAGATTTTCCAGATAGATTTCTGCCGACGCTAATATTTCGGCCATATCCTGTTGAGCTTTGGGAGTATTAATCGATAAAGCATCATCATTGAACTTAGTTGCCAATGATGAAAACAGCTGTGATGCTTTACCGATATCCAGGACATCGAGACTGCCGGCCAGCATGTTTAGGCTATTTGCCAGGTTTTGCTGAGTTGTTTCATCATTGTCCGCCTGATGATTTGATTGAAGAATCAACAGTTCTTTAACACTGGCCAACTCATTAAGGCACTCGGTTAATACGGTTTTTTGTAACTGACGATGAATCGCGTCTGTGGCATCGGTTTTTCTGAGTAAGGCTTCGATTTGCAATAAGTCATCAGCCAGACTGGTCAGTTGATCGTGATAGGACTTATCAGTCGCCAGGCATTTCTGCAGTGCTGTATGTTGTTTATGTAAAAAATCACTTTGCGTCTGATGTTGTAAAAGTGTCAGCGTATCCGCCATGCTCAGTAGTTGCAGACTAATATCGTTTACAGCCTCATCGGCCTGGTCTTCGGCCGTATCAAACTG
Source organism: Methylophaga sp. UBA3613 (assembly GCF_002375415.1). NCBI lineage: Bacteria > Pseudomonadati > Pseudomonadota > Gammaproteobacteria > Thiotrichales > Piscirickettsiaceae > Methylophaga > Methylophaga sp. UBA3613. The sequence goes on from NZ_DFLS01000013.1 coordinate 67,250, forward strand.
ACTGATACGCTCTTTCAGTTCTTCAAGTTGCTCGAGCAGAGCATTTTGCGCTTCCTGTAATGCTGCGTCACTGTGACCAATTAATTGTGAAGCCTGATCGTAGAAGGTCAGCCCAAAATGCGCTTTTACTCCGGTAACTAAAGGGCCATAGCTGCTTGAGCGGGCAACCAGTAACAGTAACTGTTTCAGCAGGGTTTCAGGATAACCGGCCAGTAATGAATTCTCATCACCTTCACAGACCAGTCGAATTGGCGAAGCCATTTTGCCAATAAGTTGTTTGGCGCTGGAATCATCGCGGATGCCTCGGTGTGCAAGACCTTCGAGCAGAGCCTCAGCGACCCACCAGAACAGCGCGGTTTTTTCCTGCAAACATTGCAGCCGTAAATGTCGCAGAATGCCCCGCATCTTACGCAGACTTTTATCGTCCTGTTCGCGCATCCAGGTCAACAGCAAGTGTTGAAATACGTGCGCTATTTTATGTCTTTCCAGCTCTAGTGGGGGAGCGGTGTGAGCCGGGTTAGGGGCAATACTGTCCGGAAGGCTGATGGATAAATCCGGGGCAAACACATCGGTTTCAGCAATAGCGGGTTTATCTCTCAATAGTCTTAATTCATTTATTGAGTCCAGCAGACACAAAGCATTGTCTGGAAACTTCTCATTCACTTTCTGTAAATACGTCGGCAACAGAATCAAGCCACGGGTTAACGTTTCCAATGCTGAATTTTGTTTATCATCCGGGAATGAACGCATATAACCCGCAATGGACTGCATTTCAGCCGCAAGCATCTGTGCGCCGTCCAGATTGAGCATTTCCAGCGTACCGTTCACCTGATAAAGATGCTCTACACAACGGCTCAGCGATTCTGACTGTTGCGGATCATCAATATAGGTCTGAACCGATTGTAATGACGCAGCGAGAGACTTCTGCAATTCATCCTGCAGCCATGTCAGAGCATTGTAGTTGCCTCTGGATTGGGTCATAGTCGCTTCTCCACCAGCTCAGGCTGCATCAGGGTAATTTGAAACCAGAGACTGACTTACGCAGTTCATTTGTCAGTTCAAGCAGTCTGCCGATCGCCGCCGCACTCTCATTGGTACCGGTTGACGTCTGCATGGTGATTTCCTGAATCACACTCATATTTTCTGAAGTCCCAATCGCTGCTGTAGCCTGTTGTTTTGCATTGCTGGAAATATTGTTAATCAGTTCGGCTAATTGCTGAGAAACGGTTTCAATTTGTTCCAGCGAGGCACCGGCATCCTGCGACAGGCGTGCTCCGGAAACCACTTCAGCGGTACTTTGTTCCATGGAACTGATGGCTTCACTGGTGTCACTTTGAATGGTACGTACCAGCGCATCAATCTGGCGAGTGGCACTGCCTGAACGTTCCGCCAGTCGCTGAACCTCATCGGCAACTACCGCAAAACCACGACCGGCTTCACCGGCCATAGCGGCTTGAATCGCCGCATTCAAGGACAGAATATTGGTTTGTTCTGCGATGTCATTGATTAGTTCAACGATTTCACCGATTTGCTGCGAACTTTCTCCCAGACGTTTCATCCGCTTGGATGTTTCCTGAATCTGTTCGCGAATGGTGTCCATTCCATGAATAGCCTTTTTCACCGCACCATTACCTTGTACGGCAAGACTTACCGATTGTTTCGCAACTTCAGAAGACTGTGTGGCGTTTTCAGACACCAGTTCGATAGAAGCTGCCATTTGGGTAATGGCCGAGCTGACTTCGGAAATCTGTTGCGCCTGATGTTCACTGGCATCGGTAAGATGTAAGGCCGTAGCCTGGGTTTCCTGTGCTGCAGAAGCAACCTGTAAGGTAGTTGAGTTGATTTGGGCTACCAGGCTGCGTAATGCATCGATAGTGTAGTTCACGGAATCGGCTATCGCACCGGTAATGTCTTCCGTGACGGTCGCGGTGACGGTCAGATCACCATCGGCCAGATCGCCCATTTCATCCAGCAGGCGCAAAATCGCATCCTGGTTATGGCGGTTCTGTAACTCCATTTCATCCATGGATTGTTTGATTTTACGCAATGGTTGATACGCCACCATCAACGCGAATATCACCGCCAAAATGACGCTAAGACCACTGACTGCAGCTGTTACCAGTGGATCGGGATAAACCAGAACATATTGTCCGGACACCAATAACCAGATACCGGCGAGCGTCAAGCCACTGAAAAGAATTATCAAGATAAGGTAAAACAGATTTTTGCCGCTAAGCAGCGAAGAAAAAAACAGTTTACTGGTGGCATTCATAGGGCATGTCCTGAAATAAAATCGTTAAGCGGCTGCATTCAAAAATTTTGGGTCTTCAGCCAGTTTAAGCAGGCTGAATACGTGCCAATAGGTTTCTTGCTGGTAAAGTCGACCCTGCAGATACGGTTTAAGATGTAAGTGCTGTCTTGCATCTGCCGGTTCAGGTTGGCGTTGGAAATGTTTTAGACCGAAAACCTCATCCACTATCAATCCAGTGAAAAACTCAGGATGGTTCAAAACAATAACGCGTTTGCGTTTATCCGGTGGGCTAGAGCTACCATGCAAAAACAGGTTCAAATCGATTAGCGGTAAAAGATCGCCACGCAGGCTGGTTATGCCAACGACCCAGGGCTGTGATTTAGGAACAGGGGTAATCTGTAGTGGTAGCGGGAAAACTTCTCGGGACTGGCTGAGGGGAATAAGCAGATGTAAATTTTCCAGACGGAAGCCGATAGCTGTCCAGGCGCCCTCCATATTATCCTGCTGCGATAAGCCCGCCATACGCTGTTGACTGCGTCGCTCAATATCCTTAAGGGTGGCAATGATATCTGCCGGGTTGTCCATCGTGGTCATGCTGAGATTTCCACTAATTCGTTAATCTGTACTATCAGGTCATTCTCGGCGACGGGTTTTCCAAGATAGCCCCGGGCGCCTTGTCGCATGCCCCACATACGATCAGTTTCCTGATGTTTGGAGGACACAATAACAATTGGAATATGCGATGTGGCGGCGTCTTTCGTTAATCTGCGAGTCGCCTGGAAACCATTTAAACCGGGCATAACCACATCCATCAAAATTAATTGAGGCATTTGAGATTGCGCCATTGCAACTGCCTGCTCACCATCTGTGGCCACAATCACTTCATGACCATTTTTTTCCAACATTTTCTGTAACACATACACTTCAGTTGGCGAGTCATCGGCTATTAAGATTAAAGCCATATAAACCTAAGCGTCCTTGTTTTTGTCGAACAAATGCGTCCGTATCGCATCCAGTAAATCATCGCGGGTAAAAGGTTTTGTCAGATACTGTTCTGCGCCAACAACCCGCCCCTTTGCGCGGTCAAACAATCCATCCTTGCTGGATAGCATTACCACCGGAATATCGCGGTATTTAGGATTGTTTTTCACTAAGGCACAGGTTTGATAGCCATCCAGACGCGGCATCATGATATCGATAAAGATGATATCGGGATGCTGCCCACTGATTATAGGCAACGCCTCAAAACCATTGTCCGCGGTAAGAACCTCACAACCTGCTTTCTGCAGCAGGGATTCGGCACTGCGGCGAATCGTTTTGCTGTCATCGATGACCATCACCTTAAGGCCTGAAAATTCTGATAAAGTCTCACTCACGGTCATTTGTACCTACAGCCTGAAACATTCGATTAAAATCAGCCTTGAAGATAACCCATTTTTGATCGTCAGGCTAGTGACTACTTTCGATGTTAAGGTCTGTTATTCCCTCATTTATAAACGCATGGCAGAGTATGTATGACTTGAAATATCCGATCTGTGTCCCATATCACAGTAACTAGGCTCTGTTAATCTTTCATTGACACCACTGTCGGCGATGAGAGATAAACAGACTCTAACCCCGTCATCCTCATTTTTATTGATTCAGAGAGTTCATCATGACATCAGCCGTACCGCACCTTACTACTGCCCTGAACGGGCCTTTACTGGAACTGGAAGCGCATTTACTGGAGCGGCAGGCCGATGTCGAGTGCTGGTTGCGAGAGCAATGGCTAAAAACGCCGGCGCCTTTTTATGCTTCGGTAGATTTGCGAAACTCCGGTTTTAAACTGGCGCCCGTTGATACCAATTTATTTCCTGCAGGCTTTAATAACCTGAATCCTTCTTTTATGCCGCTATGTGTGCAGGCTGCACAGGCAGCTGTTGAAAGACTTTGTCCCAAAGCCCGGCGGGTATTGATTATTGCGGAAAACCACACACGAAATCTTTTTTATCTTGAAAGTGTAGAAACCTTAAGGGATATTTTCGAAAAAGCCGGTCTGGAAGCACGTATTGCCAGTTTGCGCGATGATATTAAGGAACCGATAACGGTTGAGCTTCCTTCGGGCAAAATCTGTGAAATTTCACCATTAGAGCGTCAGGGTAATCGAGTTGCCATTGGCGATTTCTCTCCCTGTCTGGTGTTAATGAATAATGATATGTCAGGCGGGCAACCAGCGATTCTGGAAAATCTGGAACAGGAGCTGGCACCACCATTGAAAGCCGGCTGGTCAACCCGTAAAAAGTCAGATCATTTTACCCACTATGCGATGGTGGCCCATGCATTTGCTGAACAGATTGGCATTGATCCATGGCTGGTTTCACCACTGAGTCTGCAATGTGGTGAAGTCAATTTCATGGAACGTAATGGCATGGAATGTCTGGCACGTAACGTCAATACACTGCTAACCGCTATACAGAACAAATACGATCAATACGGCATAGACAGAGAGCCGTTTGTGGTTCTTAAGGCCGATTCAGGTACCTATGGAATGGGCATTATGATGGTGAAAAGTGCAGACGAATTATTGAACCTGAACCGTAAACAGCGTACCAAGATGTCCTCAGCCAAAGAGGGGCTGGTGGTGGATAACGTGTTGATTCAGGAAGGAGTCTATACTTTCGAAACGCTGGGAGAGGATGAAGCGGTTGCTGAGCCGGTAATTTATATGATGGATCACTTTGTTATCGGCGGATTTTATCGTGTGCACACCGGGCGAGGCGTGGATGAGAACCTCAATGCTCCAGGTATGCATTTCGAACCGTTGGCGTTTGCCCAATCCTGTATTACACCGGATAAATTTGACAAACCTGATGCAGAACCTAATCGCTTTTATGCTTACGGTGTGATTGCCCGGCTGGCCCTGCTCGCCGCTGCAAGAGAACTGGCATAGGCGTTATGCCAATGCCAGTTTAGTCTCAGGAGTTATGTTCGCTTAAATAGGCGATAGTCATAGTCTGGTTATGCAACAGGCTGTGACTATCATCTTCTCCGGAGCAGATTTCGCCATTAGAGTAAAAACCGGTAATGCCAGTTTGCATCCCCAGCAGACGCTGCACCGCATAGACTTCATCTGAAACCTGATCTTCCATCACCAATTTGCGTCCAACACAACTGACACAGATGGCTAATGCCTTATCGTTAATATCCACTTTCTTCAATAAAATCTGTCTCGCGGCCTCACTGGCACCAGCAACCAGTTGATCGTGATCAGATTTGAGAAAACGGACGGTTGAGCCTTCAGCAATGTTGCCGGCAAAAGTCATGCTGTTCTCTTTTTCGTTAATCGACAGCAATGTTCGAATCACATTGACGTTTTTATCATCCATGATGGCAAACGGAAAATTCAGACCCGAAGAGGGCAATTCGCTGGCGTAGTAGCCGATATACATTTTGTAAAGTGGCAAGGCGGGTTTATTGTCCATTTCATAAACCACATTTTTGATGGCTTTGGTAATGCGTCGAGGTGGCCCATAAGGTTTCCAGCCTCCCAGTGCTCCACTGGTTACAATGGCATCTTTACCGTATATGCCGACGGCAATCACAATGCGATCCTTGATTTGATCATTATTCAGTAAAAGGGTCTTGGTAAATTTGGCATCGTCGCCAGCCAGTCCGCCGGTAATCGGGGTATTAGGGAGTACTTCCTGCAGACCTTCCACCAGTTCCGAGCCGTTTACGTTCAGACCGTCACTGAGGACAAACACGCCTTTCAAATCTGGCGCGACTAATTCGTTGGCTATCTGCGCACCTAATGCATGTGATTGCTCCATGCTGTTCACCGGTTTACAGATAAAGCGTAGCTCGCTTTTCTGCCATTGCATGGCTGTGATGTGCACGCTATCATCGAACACGCCGTCACCGGTAATTTCACCGGAGGTGGTGCAGCCGATAATCTGCGCTTTGGGATAGCGTTTCTGTAATTGACTGGCGAAGTTACGTTCGCTAAAACGGTTAACCGAGCCGAAGACCAGGACCCAGTTTGCATCACTCAACGCCGATGTTGAGGAGAGTTTGTTCAAACCGGTTTTGGTAGGTAAATGTTCCTGTACAAACTTCATTTTAGTAGGCCCAACATCCTGAATTTTAAATGAATCATTAGCATCCTTGTTATGCGTGTTCAAAAAACATCAGCCGATACTACATCAGATTGTCGAATACTGGGAGTAGCTTAATCCAAAATGTGAACTGATTTGCACAAATCTGGCACATAAAAAAGCCCTGAGCACCTATCCTGCGTCAGGGCTTTCGAGTTCATTGTAAAAAGCTTAACCAGCCAATTTTTGTTTGAGGATCTCGTTGACCTGAGCGGGATTGGCTTTGCCTTTTGAGGCTTTCATCACCTGTCCTACAAAAAAGCCGAATAACTGCTCTTTACCGTCACGATATTGCTGTAACTGTTCCGGATTAGCAGCAATCACTTCATCAATCATCGCTTCGATGGCACCAATATCGGTGACCTGCTTCAGACCTTTGGATTCGATGACCGCATCGGCGTCAGCGCCTTCCCCATTCCAGATGGCTTCAAATACTTGTTTGGCAATTTTGCCAGAGATGGTGTTGTCCTGAATACGTAATAAAACGCTGCCAAGCTGTTCAGCAGATACTGGAGATTCGGTGACTTCCAGACCAGCTTTATTCAGCGCGCCGGACAGAGTACCGGTTACCCAGTTGGCGCATTGTTTAGGATCTTTATTTCCTGTCGCCGCCAGCACCGCTTCAAAATAATCGGCCAGTTCACGACTGCTGGTCAGCACGCTGGCGTCATATTTGGATAAGCCCATTTCACTGATCAGACGATCACGTTTTTCATTTGGCAATTCGGGCAACGTAGCACGGACCTGTTCCAGCAGTCCTTCATCAAGTACCACAGGTAATAAGTCCGGATCTGGGAAGTAACGGTAGTCGTTAGCTTCTTCTTTGCTGCGCATGGAGCGGGTTTCATTTTTATCGGCGTCATACAGACGGGTTTCCTGAACGACTGTACCACCAGATTCGATCACATCAATCTGCCGCTCAATTTCGATATTGATAGCGCGCTCAACATTGCGGAATGAATTAATGTTTTTCAGTTCAGCGCGGGTGCCGAATTTTTCCTGACCTTTGGGGCGAATGGATACGTTGGCATCACAACGGAAAGAACCTTCCTGCATATTGCCGTCACAGATTTCCAGATAACGCACCAGAGAATGAATTTTTCTCATATAGGCCACAGCTTCTTTAGCGCTGCGCATATCCGGCTCGGAAACAATTTCCAGTAATGGTGTACCAGCACGATTCAAATCGATACCGGTCTGACCATGAAAATCCTCGTGCAGGGACTTACCGGCATCTTCTTCAAGGTGGGCGCGGGTAATGCCGACAATTTTCTCGCTGCCGTCTTCCATTTCAATGCTGATTTGACCTTTGCCAACGATTGGCAATTCAAACTGGCTGATTTGGTAGCCTTTAGGTAAATCAGGATAAAAATAGTTTTTGCGGGCAAAAACTGAGCGGTCAGCAATTTCAGCATCAACGGCAAGGCCGAATTTAACGGCCATGCGCACTGCTTCTTTGTTTAACACCGGCAATACACCCGGTAAACCCAGATCAACGGCACACGCCTGAGTGTTTGGCGCCGCGCCGTAAGCAGTCGCTGCTCCGGAGAAAATTTTTGATTTGGTTGCAAGCTGGGCGTGGATCTCTAACCCGATAACAACTTCCCATTCCATAATTGACGGCCTGAATTTAAGTGATTAAAACCCCGAATTGTAGCAATTATTCACGCAGACTGAGGATTTTCCAGTCACGTTGTCGCGCAACTTCGGCCAGTTTGTCGTCAGGATCCACGGCGATTGGTGTATCGACCTGCTCCAGCAACGGCAGATCATTATGCGAATCGCTATAAAAATAACTTCCTGCAAGATCCTGCTGATGTTCATCCAACCAATGTTGCAGACGTTCTACCTTACCGTGCTGGAATGACGGTACGCCGAAAACTTTTCCGGTATAGCGTCCATCCAGCATTTCAGGATCAGTCGCAATCAGATTGTCGATTTTCAATAGTTCTGCAATAGGTGTCGTTAAAAAACTATTGGTTGCGGTGATGATTAACAACGTATCGCCTTGCTGGCGGTGTTGTTCAATCAACTCAAGGCCTTTTGGCAGAATAATCGGCAGGATTTTCTGTTGCAGATAATCTGCACGCCATGCCAACAGATCTTTCATGCTGTTTTTAGCCAGAGGCTCAAACACAAATTGCAGGAAAGCATTTATATCGAGTTGCCCCGACTGATAGTCGTTATAAAAGGCCAGATTGGTGTCGTGATAACTCTGCGGATCCACTATGGCATTTTCCGCCAAATAGCGCCCCCACAAATAATCACTGTCACCGCCGAGTAAGGTATTGTCTAAATCAAATATTGCTAAAGCCATTGTAACTGGTCATGTCCCGATAAAATGAGCGCCTATTGTAAGACAAAATGCGTTGCATCCTCATGTCTCATTCACTAATCTAAACCTATTAAATAAATTATTGTGCCGGCGGCCATTGCTTACCGTTGCCCCGGTGAGAGATTGAACCGTGATAGACAAAGATGGCTTCAGAGCCAATGTGGGGATAATCCTCTGCAATGATCTCAACCAGGTGTTGTGGGCGCAACGTGCTCAGCATGACTCATGGCAGTTTCCCCAGGGCGGCATAAAAATCAACGAGACACCGGAACAGGCTGCTTTCCGTGAACTTACGGAAGAGATTGGTCTGGGCCGTGAGCATGTTGAGTTGATTGCAACCACGCGGGGCTGGCTGCGTTATCGGCTACCGAAGCGTTATCTGCGCTACGGTAACAAGCCTTTATGTATCGGACAGAAGCAACGCTGGTTTCTGATGCGCTTTACCGGTGATGAAACCGATGTGCGGCTGGATCTGCATGAAAAACCAGAGTTTGATGACTGGCGCTGGGTAGATTACTGGACTCCGGTTGAGGAAATTGTGTTTTTTAAACGCCGAGTATATGAAAAAGCCCTGCATGAATTCGCGCCGCTGTTATTTCCAGAGTATCGCAAACGCGCCGGCAACCGCGATTGATCATCTGGCTAAACCAGTTGTTTACGAAAGACACTGGAATTCCGCTGATAGTTATACAGAGCCTGTTTTTGCATCGGTAAATCACTGATTGCAGACGGCTGAAAGCCATGCTCGATAAACCAGTGTGCTGTTTGTGTGGTGAGTACATACAACGTGTCCCAACCGGCGGCTTTGGCTTGTTTTTCCAGAATATTTAATAACTGTTTGCCGCGACCCTGATGGCGGTAATCAGATGATATTGCCATACAGGCCAGTTCAGCCGCATTGTTTTCCGGGTAGGGGTATAACGCCGCACAGGCAACGACAGTGCCGTCGCGCTCCATCACGGTGAAATGGTCAATTTCCCGTTCCAGCAATTCCCGTGAGCGTTTGACTAATACACCGCTTTGTTCAAGCGGTTGCATAAGTTCCAGAATACCGCCAACGTCATCAATATTTGCCTGACGGGTCGTTTCAAAAGACGTCGCACTGATCAATGTGCCGACCCCGTCCCGGCTGAACAATTCCTGCAACAAAGCCCCATCAACAGAACGATCCAGTAAATGGACCCTGCTAACACCAGCTTTACAGGCGGTAACGGCAGCATTAAGCGAAGGATGCTCATAATCCCTGGCTTGTTGGATGGTTATTTCGCGCGGTAAATTTTCATTACTCTGACCAATAAAAATAAGTTTGTCAGCCTGTAACCGGGTAGCCACTGCGGTTGCGATTGATTCCGCTGATAAGTTAAAGATCTCACCGGTTAATGAATATCCCAAAGGCGGTAGCAATACCAGATTGCCACTGGTCAATTGCTGTTGAATACCTTCGGCATCAATTCTTCTGACTTCACCGGTATGTCCCAGATCAATCCCATCAATAATGCCAGCAGGTCTCGCGGTAACCAGATTTCCACTGACACAGCGAATCCGTGAATCAGCCATTGGGGTATGTGGCAGACCAAAAGAAAGTTTTGATTCAATGGCAATACGCAAGTCACCCACTACGGCCCGGGCAATTTGCAAGCTGGCATCATCAGTAATTCTTAAGCCTTGATGATATTTCACTGCTACACCAAGCTTTTCACATTTCGCTTCAATTTGTGGCCGGGCACCGAATACCAAAACCAGTCGGATATCCAGACTATTGAGAATGGCCAGATCATGAATCAGATGATCAAAATTATCGGCTGCGACCGTTTCGCCATCAAAAGCGATAACAAAAGTCGCGCCACTGTGGGCATGAATATAGGGCGCAGCCGCTCTGAACCACGAGGTTGTGGTCGCGAAATGGGCGTCAGCAGGTTGTTGTGATGATGAATTCATAGTGTCTTTTTATCGTAGTCTCACCACGCTTGCCAAGTTGCGTGTAAAATCTCGTGGTTAAACTGATGTAGTTCCGCTGTGGCAGAGCGTCCGTCAGTCTCAATTTCAGTTGGAGAGTATTAATGCCTGAATATCGTTCAAAAACTTCTACTGCTGGCCGTAATATGGCGGGCGCCCGTGCTTTATGGCGAGCTACGGGCATGAAGGATGATGATTTCAGCAAGCCTATTATAGCGATTGCGAACTCATTCACACAGTTTGTTCCGGGTCATGTGCATCTGAAAGATCTGGGGCAGTTAGTCGCGCGTGAAATCGAACGGGTCGGCGGTGTTGCGAAAGAATTCAACACCATTGCGGTCGATGACGGTATCGCCATGGGGCATAGTGGCATGCTTTACAGTCTGCCCTCGCGTGAAATAATCGCCGACTCTGTTGAATATATGGTTAACGCGCATTGTGCTGATGCGCTGGTGTGTATCTCCAACTGCGACAAGATTACTCCCGGCATGCTGATGGCAGCATTACGCTTGAACATTCCGGTAGTGTTTGTTTCCGGTGGCCCGATGGAAGCCGGTAAAACCAAATTGGCCGGGCAGGATGTCAAGCTTGATCTGGTCGATGCCATGGTGCAGGCGGCAGATGACAATGTCAGTGATGAAGATGTTGCTCAGGTAGAACGCAGTGCATGTCCAACCTGTGGTTCGTGCTCGGGTATGTTTACAGCCAACTCAATGAACTGTTTGACAGAAGCGCTTGGTTTGTCATTGCCGGGAAACGGTTCCTTACTGGCGACACATGCGGATCGCCGCGAACTGTTTCTGGAAGCAGGTCGTCGTATCGTCGATCTGGCAAAACGTTATTACGAAAATGATGAAGAAGATGTCTTACCCCGGGCGATTGCCAGCAAAGCGGCATTCGAAAATGCGATTGCTTTAGATATCGCGATGGGCGGATCAACCAACACCGTTCTACATTTACTGGCTGCTGCGCATGAGGGTGAAGTGGATTTCACCATGGCGGATATCGATCGGATGTCCCGCAAGATCCCGAATCTTTGCAAGGTAGCCCCGGCTACCAATAAATATCATATGGAAGACGTGCATCGTGCCGGTGGTGTTATTGGCATTTTGTCTGAACTGGCTGCTGGTGGATTGTTACATACCGAAGTACCAACAGTGCACAGCAAAACGATGGCCGAAGGGCTGGCTTTGTGGGATGTAGCACGCAGTGATCACCAGCCTGCGCAATTACGTTATCTGGCCGGTCCTGCCGGAATACCAACGCAGACCGCATTTAGTCAGGACTGCCGCTGGCCTTCTCTGGATCTGGATCGTGAAGAGGGCTGTATACGCGATGTTGAGCATGCCTACAGCAAAGACGGTGGCTTAGCAGTGTTGTTTGGCAATCTGGCCGAAGAGGGATGTATCGTCAAAACTGCTGGTGTGGATGAGTCGATACTGAAATTCTCTGGTCCGGCGCGTATTTTTGAATCGCAGGATCATGCAGTGACCGCCATTCTGACTGAACAGGTTCAGGCTGGTGATGTTGTGCTGATTCGCTATGAAGGGCCGAAAGGCGGACCGGGTATGCAGGAAATGCTTTACCCGACCAGCTATCTCAAATCCAAAGGACTTGGCAAACTCTGTGCATTGCTGACCGATGGCCGATTCTCCGGTGGTACCTCCGGTTTATCTATTGGCCATGCTTCCCCAGAAGCGGCAGAAGGTGGCAATATTGGTCTGGTCGAAGAGGGCGATATGATTCACATTGATATCCCTAATCGCAGCATCAATGTTGACTTAACCGATGCCCAGCTGGCGGAAAGACGTATCGCGATGGAACAACGTGGTGAGATGGCATGGAAACCGGTTAACCGTGAACGTAAAGTCAGCCTTGCATTGCAGGCCTATGCCGCTTTGACGACCTCTGCTGCCAAAGGCGCGGTACGTGATGTGGAGCAGTTGAAACGCCGCTGAGGATTTAAGATATTAACCACAGAGACACAGAGGGCACAGAGGTTTAAAAAATATATCCGCAGATTACGCAGATTAATTAGCCGTTTTTCTTAATGTTTATTATGTCTTTCAGAGATTAGACAACTGACAAGCAAATCCTTAAAGGGCCGGTTAGAAATAATATTTATGTATCAGCAAGCTAATAGCTTGCTGATACATATTAAGAATCGGCGAAAATCTGCGTAATCTGCGGATAAAATAACCACATACTCCCGAAAGCTTTCTCTGTGCCCTCTGTGCCTCTGTGGTTATTTTGTGGTTTTGAAATCAAATCTGCTGGGCATAGAGTTTCTGATAAATGCCGTGTTCCTGAATCAGGCTGTCGTGATCGCCATCGGCAATGATTTCACCACCATCAAACACCACAATACGATCGGCTTGCCGAACAGCACTTAAGCGATGAGCAATGATGATGGTGGTGCGGTTTTTCAGATAATCCGCCAAGGCGATATGCAGATGATGCTCGGTATTGCTGTCCAGCGCTGAAGTAGCCTCATCGAGCACCACCACACTGGGATTCATTAATGCCATTCTGGCGACGGCAAGGCGTTGGCGTTGGCCGCCGGAGAGCTTAACGCCGGAACGGCCAACCAGTGTATCCAGTCCTTTTGGCATGGCCTGAATGACATCCTCAATCTGCGCGGTTTTTATCGCCTGCCAGATTGCTGCATCGGGATAATCACGTCCCAGTGTAATGTTTTCCCGCACCGAGTCATTAAACAATGCAGGATGTTGTAATACGGTTGCGACATGCTCGCGGACCCCTTCCAGCCCTATCTCGCTGACCGGCACATCATTGAAATACACCATGCCTTTATCGGCCGGATACAAGCCTAATAACACATTGACCAGCGTGGATTTACCGGCACCACTGGCGCCCACCAGAGCCACTTTTTCACCGGCTTTGATTTCCAGCGAAACACCGCTGAGTACCGGATTATTTTCGTCATAACTGAAATGCAGATTTTCAATGCGGATACTGCTGGCCTGGCCTTCGATAAACGGATTGGTTTTGGCCGGATAAACAACTTCCTGTTTTAACGAAAACAATTTGTTTAGACGAGAAACCGCGGCACCCGCAGCATAAAAGGCATATTGGATATTCAACACTTCCTGTACCGGTCCCATCATGAACCACAGATAGCCAAACACGGCAAACATCTGACCGATACTCAAATCGGAAAACACCACCATCCACATGCTTACCGCGCGAAATATATCAAACCCAAACAGGAATATGACAAAAGAAATACGATTGGCGGCATCGCTTTTCCAAGCATAGTCAGTGGCATGGGTGCGGACTCCGCGAGCCCGATCGATAACTCGCAGAAAATAATGTTTTTCTCGGTTGGCGGCACGGATCTGCTGAATGGCATCTAGCGTTTCAGTCAGGCTCTGCTGAAAAACCTCAACCGCCGTATTTTCATTTTTTTTCAGATTTTTGACGTGTTTCCCCACACGCATGGTGAAATAAATCACCAGGGGATTCATAAACAGAATCAATAAAGCCAGTTGCCAGTGCAGAAACAGCAGGATCACGGCGGTGCCGATAATACTCAGCACTGCAACGATAAACCGGCTTATGGTATTGCCAATAAAATTATCAATCACCTCAATATCGGTGACAAAATGCGAGGATATGCCACCACTGCCACGGGTTTCATATTCACTGATGGCGATTTTTCCCAGCCGTTTGATCAGTTGACGGCGAATTCGAAAGGTAATGCGTTTGGCAATGATGGTGAAATAGCGTGACTGCAATACATTTAAAACCAATGAGGCCAAACGTAATACCAGCGTAAGAATTAACATGGCGCTGATAAAGAGAATTGGACCGTGCAAGTGCTCGGGCGTAAACGAAGAGATAAACGCCACGGCGGTACCGGGTTGGTCCAGTAAGACTTCATCCACCATGATCGGTAACAATAAGGGCACAGGAACTGCACAGAGAGTGGCAAACAGCGCGATCAGGTTGGCTTTAATCAGATGCTTTTTATAACTCAACGCCTGTTTGAGTATGCCTTTAAGCTGATAGCTGGTTTCTGTGCTCATGGATGTTAGTCAATTCAGTTAGGGTCTATAGGCAGCAATTTAACGGTGACTTTACCCTCCTCAGACCAGTATCTGCTGGCCCTGGCTGTTAAAAAACAGCTCCGGTTGATAACCCCATATTTTCATTACTGTTTCAGGTTGAAGCACCTGCAGTGGTGAGCCCTGGGCGACGAGTTCCCCCTGTTTTAAAAGCCACACTTTGTCAGCATAACGACTTGCTTGGTTCACATCATGCAAAATACTGATCACCGCAAAACCATTTTCCTGACAAAGCGATTTTACCAAATTCAATAACTGATGTTGCTGTCCAAGATCCTGCGCTGATGTTGGTTCATCCAGTAATAACAATGGAGCCCGTTCTGCCTGCGACAGTTGTAATAATACTCTGGCCAATTGTACCCGTTGTCGTTCCCCGCCTGATAAGCTTGTATAAAGCCTGTCAGCAAATTGCCAGGTATCCGTTGCCTGCATCCACTTTTGAACTGCATAATTAATCTCACGGAGACTCAGGCTAAGGGGAGTGGAACCTATCGCAACGACCTCCTGCGCTTTAAATGGAAAAGATAACTGGCTGGCTTGAGGCAATACACCCAGGTGTTTGGCCAGTAATTCTCTGTTCCAGTGTTCTAAAGAGTTGCCATGCAGATATATCTGGCCTTGACTGGCGGGCCATTCACCACAGATGGCTTTGATTAAACTGGATTTACCAGCTCCATTAGGACCTAACACCGCAATGAACTCGCCAGAAACCAAACTGGCTATTGGCAAATTCAGAATTTGGCGGTGTTCCTGTTGAATAAGCAGATTTTCGATAGTGAGCATAGGCGGGTTATAACGTACTGAGTCGTTTACGTTGCTGGATTAGCAAAAAAGCAAAGAAAGGCGCACCGATTAATGCGGTCACCAAGCCTACCGGTAATTCGGCAGGAGCCAGCAATACTCTGGCACCAATATCTGCCATCAGTAACAATACTGCTCCGGTCAGTGCGGATAATGGCAGTAATAATCGATGATCCGGGCCCATGGTCATGCGAACCAGATGTGGTACCACCAGACTGATAAAACCGATAATGCCGGTGGCTGAGACAGCAATACCTACGCCGATGGCTGTGACCACGATCAATTGCAGCTTTAATTTCTCAACATGGATGCCCAGATGGCGGGCTTCGGCTTCACCTAGCAGAAAGGCATTTAATGCCGGTGCCTGGATTTGGTAAAACACCAATAGGCAGAGACAGGTCATTGCGGATAACCAGATAGATGTACTGTTTGCGCCGTTAAGCGTACCCATACCCCACAAGGTCAGCTCGCGTAAAGCCATATCATTGGCAATATAAGTCATAAAACCAATAATCGCCCCGCTAAAAGCCGCTATGGCAACGCCAGCTAGCAATAGAATCAATACCGAGGTACCACCATTCTGTGATTGTGCCAGCCGATAAACCAGTAAGGTGGTTATCAAACCGCCAAGAAATGCAGCGACCGGAGTCGTCAGATAGCTGAGCGAAGCCGGTAACAACACGATGGCAATGGCCGCGCCAAGTCCTGCCCCGGAAGAGACACCAATAATGCCGGGGTCAGCTAACGGATTACGGAATAGTCCCTGGGTGACGGCACCGCAGAGGGCTAATAAAGCACCAATAAATAGAGCGAGTAGTGTTCTTGGCCAGCGTAACTCCCAGATAATGGCCGTTTGAAAGGCATTTAATTGACTCAGTTCACTGCCGAGAAACTGATCTATTATGCTCAATAAGCTTTGTTTTGCAGGCAAGGTCATTGGACCCAGGATGATTGATAACAAAATACTTGCCAGCAGTAACAAGCAAAACATTGGCCAGACACCACGTCGCCAACCCTGCGGTCGGGCTGGTAAATATTTGGCATAGCTCATCTTGCAGAAGGAAAAATTATTTCTGCCAGTTGGTTGGCTTGATTTACGGCGGTGATACTCAAGCCTGCAATCAATTTACTGGCATCTACACTTACTATGCGTTGGGCTTGTCCGGCTGCAGTATTTTTCAACAAAGTATAACGGGCCAGCAATTGTTCCTTTTCCGGAGCACCATTGATGCGTTTACCAACGATGATGACATCAGGGTTTATGGCCAGAATAGACTCCAGCGACACAGTCTGAAAACCATTAAAATTGCTGACATTCTCACCATGAAGCAATGTAATCAGTGCGTTACCAACGGTGTCCCGACCAGCCTGTGATAGACCACGATCATTCAGATCCAGTAAAAAAACCATGTTTAATGCTGAACCGTTCTGTTTGCTGACAATAGCGTTTTCCAGTTGTTGAATATCGTCAATGAGTGCCTGTCCGGTTGCCTCGCGATTAAGTGATTTTGCTAATCGATGAATATTACGACTCAATTCTGCCACGCTCTCCGGACTATCGAGCTGGATAAAGTTGATTTGTGCCTGCTGAATCGCATTTACTGTGGCGGCAGGTCCTGTATGGTCGCTGCCAACAATCAGATCCGGCTGTAGGGATAAGAGCGCTTCGGCCGATAACGTGCGGTGATATCCTAGTATTTGAATATTTTCTCCCTTAAGTAATGGCTCACTGGTGATATCGGTAGCAATAATTTTTGACCCAACCCCAAGGGCCAGCAAAATTTCTGTGGCATTACTATCGACACTGATGATTCTCTCAGCATGAATCGGCTCAGCGATGGCTATTTGAGTACTGAATAACACTAAAACGCCGTAAAATAGCTTTCTAATGGAGCGACGTGAAAATTCAGATTGATTCATACAAGTCTCCAAAGGTGTATTCAATTCTTTATATCTGCTGATGATGGGGGAAACCATCATTGTCATTGCAGAAGTTTAACCAGAAATCATTAAATTGTTAAGTTAAATCTAAATAATAATCATTACTATTTACAGAAAGTATTTGTTGTGATAATTTTCTCGGCCATATGCCACTTGTTTTAACGTTGCATAAGCACACTTTTAATCAGGCGCTCTGTTAAAGCGCGTAGTTTCTGCTGAGGAAATGATGAACGCTGAACGTAAAATCTTATCCATCCTGATACAGTCCTTACTTTTACTTACTCCATTGATCTCGGTTGCCCAAACGCCTCTGGAAATGGAAGAAATCAAGATCACTGCAACACGTAATGCAGAGCCGTCAGGCACGCAGAGTCGAAATATCATTGTTATTGATAAAACCGAATTAGATGAACGGCAGGCGACGTCTGTGCCACAAACAGTTGCACATCTGCCGAATGTCACACTGAGCGGTGGACCTAGGGAAGATGTTCAGAATGTGAATATCCGTGGGTTAGGAGATAACCAGGTATTACAGCTGGTGGATGGGGTCAGACAAAACTTTATGTCAGGTCACCGACCAACCTATTTTCTGGATCCGGAATTAATTAAAAGCGTTGAAGTAGTTAAAGGTCCAAGCAGTGCATTATGGGGTTCAGGTGCTTTGGGCGGCGTAATTTCACAAAACACCATTCATGCAGCTGATTTACTGGGAGTAAGTGACTTTGGCGGATTTATCAAACAGGGTTATCACAGCAACAGTGATAAATGGTTGACCACCACGGCGTTGGCAGGACGGATGGATAGTGTCGACTGGCTGTTGTCCGGATTTTACCGTGATGGCAATGAAATAGAGCTGGGCAATGGCGAAAATCTGGAAGGATCTGCCTCTCGAGATAAAGGCGTAATGGCCAAAGTCGACTGGTTTATTGATGATGCACAAACAGCAACATTTAACCTGCGTAGTTCAGAGGTAAACGGAGAGGTTCCTTCTAATGGTGCTGCCGATTTGAGTTCATCAAATTTTATGATTCATCGTGAAAACCAAACTGATCATGCCTCGGTAGATTATCGTCTCAATCCCGATAGTGACTGGCTTAATGCCCAATTGATGCTGTACTGGAACAATACTGATATGCAGGAATACCGCTTATCGGATCGCCGTGCTGATAATACTGAGATTGAAACACTGGGGTTAAATCTGAATAACCGAACAGAGCTGAGTAATATCAGTTTTATTTATGGTGTTGATGGCTATCAGGATAAATTAAGCAGTAACCGTGGCGGACTGGATCGTCCCACTCCACCTGATGCCACAACAGAAGTATGGGGCGCGTTTACTGAAGTGCACATTCCTTTTGCTGAGGCATGGCGGTTGGAAATGGGCGGACGTTATGATGATTTCAGCACTAAGGCTAAAAATTTAAATAATGATCGTAGTGATAATGCACTTTCACCTTCAGTAGCTTTGGTATGGCAAACTACAGATCAGCTGAATCTGACACTTCGTTACGATGAAGCTTTCAGGGCGCCAACCGCTGAGGAGCTTTATACCACCGGAACACATTTTTGCATTACTTCAACTTCTTGTAATACCTTTATTCCAAATGCTGATCTGAAACCAGAAGAATCTCAAAATATCGAATTCATCGCTGACTTTAATACGCAGAATCTCTTTACTCCACAAGATCACTTTGGCATCAATGCGGCATTGTTTTATAACAATATTGATAATTTTATTGAGCAAACAGTTGATAGCCCTGTTTTTTCATCATTACCTTTTCCACCTTTTTTCAGTGTTGATGCCGGGAACACAACTTATAACAATGTTGATGAAGCTCGATTAAAAGGTTTTGAGCTAAAATTTAACTATGGTCTAAATGATTTTAATGCTGCATTGTCATACGGCCAGACCCGTGGTGAAGATAAACAGACTGGTGAGAAACTTAGCGGTATTCCAGCAGATAAATGGGTATTGGATCTGAGTCAGCGCTTTATCAATCGCAGCGTTAAAACGGGGCTGAAGGTCAGCCATATCGAGACTCAGAATCGAACTCCTTCAGAAGATAGTCGAGATTATGACCACTATACCCTGACCGATATTTATGCCACCTGGCAGCCAGCTGCCATATCTGATCTCAAGCTGGATATCAGTGTGAATAATCTGTTTGATCAATATTATCGTGTGGCGTTTCAGGAGCTTTATATGCCGGGACGTGATGTAAGATTGGCAGTACGCTATCAGTTCTAATGCGGAGTAGATTTATGCAACAGGAACAAGCAGCAACACCAGCCTCAATAATGCCGGGACAAAATGCGCAACAGTTATTGGAACAGATCAGTGATTGGGGCTCGATGACAACCATCATTATTCATGGTGGCAGTGTATTCGAATTTACCGGCGCCTTTCCAAAAGCAACCGTGGCAGAAGGTTTCTATAACCTTAAAGCTGACGGTAACGGTTTTCATGGCCATCTTAATCTGCAGAAAATTGAGCGAATCAGCTTTCAGGCCAAACCCCATCGAGGTCGTGAAAGTTATGCCTTTGTGTTTGAGGATGCAAACGATGAAGTCATCTTCAAAGTCTTTCTCGGTCGTGATGAACAGGGCGAATTGATCGCATCACAACGTGAAAAGTTTTTTCAGTTAATGCAGCAATATCAAGGGCCTGTTAATCTTTCTTAGCCACCACTGCTGGAGGCTATTTTTTGTCCGACAAGGCGGTAATGATGCGATGTAGTCATTCTAGATAAGTCATTTCCAACGAAGTAGGGGGAAAATAGCACCCAACCCTTCGGGTTGAGGCTGAAAATGCACCACTCTTTCTTGCTCGTCGTTTATTTAGAGTCACTAAACTTCACTCCTCGCGTCTTGATTGGTGCATTTTCAGTCACAGCAGAGGCGGCTATGAAAGATCAACAGGCCCTGGGGGCACACAAATGAAAAATAAAGGTTTGGAACAACAGATCAGTGATGAAATCATGATGATGGTCAACAGCCGTAAAACGTTAATGCTGTCGACTCTGGATGAAAATAATCACCCCTATGCATCATATGCTGCTTTTGCACTTGGCAGAGACTGTCTTTATATACTGGTCAGTGATATTGCTGTCCATGGCGTCAATCTGCGAATTCATCCACAAGCGTCAGTGTTAATCATTGAAGATGAAGATTCGGCGATTGAACTGTTCGCCCGTTTGCGTGTGACTTATCAGGTGGAGGCGGAATGGATTCAAGTTGACTCTGATGCCTGGCATGTGGGAATTGCGTTGTTAACCGAGCGTCATGGCCAGCGTATAACGAACTTAAGTCAGCTGAGTGATTTCCGTCTATTCAAACTTAAACCCCGTGGCGGGCGATATGTGAAAGGGTTTGGCAAAGCTTATCAGATTGATAGTGGGACACTGGCGGGAGAGAATCTGCAACATTTACGTGAGGGACATAAAAAGCGTGAAGTAGTCATTAAGTCAGAATAACCCCAAAGCGCCGCAATATTTTGCGGCGCTTTTCTGTTGGTAGTCTAGAAATTACCCCATGAGCTTTTTTTACGCATTCGCAGACTTGGTAAAATCAGTCCGATAATCATCCCGCCAAACAACACAGCAGCACCAATCAAAAACCAGTTCTTTGCATCATTGTCTTTCAGCGTGTTGTTTTCGATGACAATGGATTGAATTTCATGATCGATTTGCTGCAGCCGCTCTTTTAATTGACGATTTTCGTTTTCCAGCGCTACAGCATTTGAGGCCGTACGGCGTAAATCATCCAGTTCTTTACTGAGTCGTTGAGCTGTTTCTTTAAGTGACATGTTCTGGTTATCAGCTTCACTGGTCTGTGAGCTCAACTGTTCAATTTCTTCTTTATAACCGGTAATTTCCAGTTCCAGATTGGCAATGCGCTGTTCTTTGGCCGCCAGCTGGTCACGGGCACTCGGATTGTTGACCAGATAACGCGATAAAACCCAGCCTTCAACCCCATCATTGGTGCGCACCTTCGAATAACCGGAGGGATCATTTTCCAGTACAGCAAGTTCGGTGCCTGACTTAAGCATTTTGCGAATACCGAAATCCAATCCCTGGCCATTGCGCATGGTGATCTCAAGCTCATCTGAAACGTAGCGAGTTGTTTGAGCGGCGCTTATCCCAGGCAAAAGTATCGGAGCGACAACGAACAACAGGCTGATAATAATTTTTTTCACATGCAGATCCGAGTTGAGTTAAAGCGTCATTCTAGCAGAAGCCATATGGCTGATTTCAAGAGCAGATAAGAATCATTATTAAGTTTGATGTGAATTAATGGGTTTGTCATAAAAGCTTGTTAAGTTGGGCGGTGATATAAATGAGGTGGGTTATGGAAAAGTTCAGAATAATGTTTTTGTGCACGGGAAATTCCTGTCGCTCTCAAATGGCCGAAGGCTGGGCCAGATTTCTGGCCGGGGATGAAATTGAAGTTCGTTCAGCCGGTATTGAGTCTCATGGCCAGAATCCTCAGGCAATACAGGTGATGTCTGAAGTAGGTATTGATATTTCACAGCAGGAATCAATACGGGTAAATGGCGAAATGCTGGAATGGGCAGACTTACTGGTCACCTTATGTGAAAATGCTGATGAACAATGTCCTGTTGTCAGCCCCCATACTTTGCGGTTGCATTTACCGCTAACCGATCCGGCAAAATATCGGGGCAGTGAAGCCGAACTACTGAAGGAATTCCGGATTACCCGGGAAAAGATCAAGCAGCGTGTTAATTATGTACTGCAACAATTAAACAAATCGGTAGTGAATGGCCGCTAAATATTAGGCCGTTTTTCATCATCTTATTTGACTTAACCTGCCTCCGCCAATGGCTGGCAATCTGATAGATTCAACTGATAAAGACTGTTGCCCGGCATTTTCTTCGCTTTCGATTTAGCCTTGGTAGCATGCTCTGCAAGATCTGTTTCATCAATCAGATAGTCAAAATCACTGATGGTGACCGCACCGATGGATAAGCTTAACAAAGGATAAAAGACTTGCTGACCATGGCGATCGTAGGCCTGAATGCCTCCTTGTTGCAGATGGGTATCACTATAAAGTTCACTATAGAGTAACGCGAACGCCTCCAGCATCATTTCACAGCGATTGCGCCAGTCATGACTATCAAATATGACGATGAAATCATCGCCACCTACATGACCTAAAAAATCATTTTCATGGTCAATAAACTGACTGAGTATTTTTGCCGTTTTGGTAATGACCTTATCGCCTTTGTTATAGCCATAGGTATCATTATAGGGCTTGAAATTATCCAAATCGAAATAACATACCGTGGCATGACGTTTTTCCCGGATAGACTGTTGAATGTGCTCATTTAATGGTACATTACCGGGCAGGCCGCTCAGTGGATTGGCATGACGGGCGATGGTTAATTGCAAGTCAGTAATCTGCCGCAATAAATCCATCAAACTACCTACACCACGGTAGAATCCTTGTTCCGAAATGATAAAAACGCTGTGCTGATGAGAAGGTTCCTGACTCGTAATTTGCTGGCTGAGCGACTTTAGCTGCAAAGTCGTCTCAGCAATGATAGGGCGATTATCCATAAATAGATGAATCGGTTTGCGACCATGTAAGTCCCGGCCATAACGACTTGCATACAGGGTCATAAATTCATCGCGCCATACCATGCCAGCAATGGTGTCGTTTTCATGTAATACCGGCAATGCGGCCAGTTTTACGGCATTCTGGAAGCGTTCGCCTACCTGATTTACATCATGATAAGTACGCACCGGGGTTAATTGTGTCAGCAGGCTTCCCACCAGTGAATCTGAACGGGGCACCCCCGAATGAATTTTTTCTCTGGGTTGGCGTTTGGCAAATAATTCAGGCGGTAATTCTCGCTTGGGATTCGGCGTTGGGCGGCCGAAATAATAGCCCTGAGCAAAATGCATATCCATGGACTGTGCAACTAAATACTCTTCCCGGACTTCTACACCTTCTCCAATCACCCTACAGTTACTGCTTTGTGCAATATCGATCATTGATTGCACAAACTGTTTTTTCTGCTGATCTTCATGGATATTCTGCATGAAGTGACGATCCAGTTTGACATAATCCGGCTTTAACTCTGACCATGTACGTAAACCGGAATAACCCGCCCCTAAATCGTCAATGGCAATCGAGAAGCCCATTTCACGATAATGTTCAGTAGCTTCGCGCATCAGCACATAATCATCTATTGGATATTGCTCAGTTAACTCAATGACTACCTGCTCCGCAGGGATGCCGGCTTTTTTCAGGAACTTGGTCGTTAAACCGTGTGGATAGTCGGGCTGTAACAGCGCTGCTGGGATGGTATTAATAAACAGCTTGGCTTTCAGATCCAATTCACCAAATCGGGCAATGGCAACTTCACGACACAATAAATCCAGTTCAGCCAAACGGCCGTGTCGACTGGCTGCATCAAACAGATTAATTGGAGAGTGTAAAACACTATCAGAAGGACCACGGATCAGAGCCTCATAACCATAAATCTGATTGTTTTTTAATGAGACAATCGGTTGAAATATAGGAGTAAGTGCCGCCGTGGCAAGAATATCTTCCAGTGAGGTAAATTGCAGTAATTCTTCTTTTGTCATTGGAATTCAACTCTTAGTAAGCCAGATACAAAAAAGCCCCACCCAAAAGAGTGGGGCAAGTTTGCAGAGGAGATAACTCTCTAGATTCCGCGCCTACCAGAAGGCTTGAGCACGGAATTTCAGAGCAGAAGGTTCTGCATCTGAGCTTGCACCGTTGACTGTCAGGTCAGTAATTTTGTCGTAGTTCAACATAAGGCGAATATTTTTACGTGGGATGTAGTTAATACCCAAGGTGTATTTATCTGCTTCGTCTTCAGTCTGCATGCTACCACCGACCAGGCCTTCTGTTTCGATGTTCTCGAAACGGGCAACTAGCTGCCAAGCACCATATGCTGATTTCGGTGATACGCCTGAATTGTAGCCTTTTTTCCATTTGTAAGATTCACCGGTTAAGAAGTAACCTGCTTCAACAGAATAACCAGTAAAATCTTGGTCAGAATTGACTGAACTTTCTGCAGTGTAATCGACATATTCAGCCAAGGCATGGAAAGGACCATAGATACCTAACACGTCAGCGGTAAAGGCTGAAGAACCATCATAACCCGCTACAGAAGTATCGATTGGACGCTCTGATGTAATGTGACTGACGGCACGTTGACGATAACGGAATGTATCATCACCGTTACCGCGTGTAAGATAACCAGCACCAACTTGCAACATATGCTTTTCATCTTGCATGAAAGGGACAAAAGAACCACGTACAGCCCATGAGTCTGCATCATCAATGTCAGTTTCACCATCTTCAATTTCACCACTGGTGAAAGAAGTCGCTAATAACCAGCGATAGTCTTTATCATTTATTTGAAAGACTGCACCACTTTCACGAGCGGGAGAAATACTTGAATCGGCGTAAAATGGGCGATCAATAAAGCTCATATATTTTGAGCTGGCTTTGGTGTTGTAACCAAAAGCAATATGAGATTGACCCAGCTTTACACCCCATTTTGTGCTGTCAGTCAGGCTGTTACCGTAACCTACGTATGCATCTTTGATCGAGGCATCACCACCGGCAAAGTCAGCTTCAAATTTGTAGCTCCAGTCGTAAATATCACCCTCAAAGCCTAAACGTGCACGACGTAATTCTGTTCCACGACCTTCATTGTCGCTAATAGCTGTACCATCATATAAGCCATCGTTATCGACAGAAATGGCATCCCACATCACACGACCGATAGGCTGGAATGACCAGTTACCGTCACGATCTGAAACCACCAGTTTGCCATCAGTTTCAATAACCGGCATATTGGCTGTTGCTGTTTCAACTTCTTTTTTCAGCTCTTCTTTATCAGCTTCTGCCATTTCTTTATCAGCTGCTGCTGCATTGGTCAGCAATTTGTAATCATCGTTGCTGATTGTGCCTTTATCACGCAAAACCTGTAAAAGATCCATCATGGCATCATTGTTAGCCTGTGCAGGCAGTGTGGCGGCACCGAACAGTGCGCCGGCGATTAATATTGCAGACGTTTTTAATTTCAAGGGACTATCCTCTTAGTTGATAAAACACGTTCGGTCTGTATCTCCGAGACCTGCACACCTTAAAACCCAAATATTTCAGCGTGATGAAAAAACTGTGACAGTTGTGTGACAACGCAACAAATCGCCAGAAATGTTGTTAAAAAACCACATCAATAATCGACAGATTTGCTTGAAAAGCCCGGATAAGCCCCAACCTTCCTAGTGAGTGCTATCCGTTAAGGAATAAATATGTTCAAGTGGCTATTTTTATTATTTCTGCTGGTTCCAATCGCAGAAATTTACGTATTAATTGAAGTTGGTGAGGTGATTGGCGCTGGCTGGACCATTCTGTTTGTGATTGCGACTGCAGTTTTAGGTGCCTGGTTGGTTAAGTTGCAAGGGCTTTCCACCATGCAGCGAGCTCAGGAATCAATTCGTCGTGGTGACACTCCGGCTCTGGAGATGCTGGAGGGAATGACCTTATTTATAAGCGGTTTTCTGTTACTGATTCCTGGTTTTGTAACCGATGCGGTGGGCTTTTTATTATTGGTTCCGGCCTTGCGACGAGCTCTATTGCTGAAATTAATTCGTAACAGCAATGTGATATTTCGTCAGCAGTGGTCTGCGCAGAAACGTTATTCGCAAAGTGAGGATATTATTGAGGGTGAGGTCATCAAGGATGACGATCAGCGCAATATTCGTTAATGCTGATAAATCAAGCAATTTACTGCATCTGACAGTTTTTTCAGAAATTTTTTAACTCAGGCACTTGAAGTTTATTCAGCCAGCCCCATTAAAGGGGTTCCTGGAATTTTCTTGGTCATTTTTTGTTACTTTTGGAGGATAAAACTAATGAACCTTCGTCCCCTTCATGATCGTGTGATTGTTCGTCGCATGGAAGAAGAAACTACCTCTGCTGGTGGAATTGTCATTCCTGACAATGCAGCAGAAAAACCATCTCGTGGCGAAATTATCGCAGCGGGTAACGGCAAACCTACCGATTCTGGTGAAGTCCGTCCTCTGGCTGTTAAAGTCGGTGACAAAGTGCTGTTTGGTAAATATGCCGGCACCGAAGTCAAAGTGGAAGGCGAAGAACTGCTGGTAATGCGTGAAGACGATATCGTTGCTGTGATCGAAGCGTAAGCTTCCCGACGATTTCACATCTGGTTACGTTAAACATAGCTATAAAGAGGAATTAAAATGGCTGCTAAAGAAGTCAAATTTGGCGCTGATGCGCGCCAGCTAATGGTCAAAGGCGTTAATACGCTGGCCAATGCGGTAAAAGTGACATTAGGACCTAAAGGTCGCAATGTTATTTTGGATAAAAGCTACGGTGCACCAACTATCACTAAAGATGGTGTTTCAGTTGCTAAAGAAATCGAACTAGAAAACAAATTTGAAAACATGGGCGCACAAATGGTGAAAGAAGTTGCTTCGCAAACTTCTGACGCTGCTGGTGACGGCACCACAACTGCCACCGTACTTGCTCAGGCAATCTTACGTGAAGGCATGAAATCAGTAACAGCGGGCATGAACCCAATGGATCTGAAACGCGGTATCGATAAAGCCGTTACTGCTGCTGTTGAAGAGCTGAAAAAAATGTCTTCACCTTGTGATGATGACAAAGCCATTGCTCAAGTCGGTACTATCTCTGCCAACTCTGACAAATCAGTCGGCGACATCATTGCTGAAGCAATGAAAAAAGTGGGTAAAGAAGGCGTTATCACGGTTGAAGACGGTCGTGGTTTTGAAAATGAACTCGACGTTGTTGAAGGTATGCAGTTTGACCGTGGTTACCTGTCTCCATACTTTGTTAACGAACAGCAAACTATGTCAGCCAACCTGGATGACCCATACGTTCTACTGTACGACAAAAAAATCTCTAATATCCGTGAACTGCTGCCAACACTGGAAGCGGTTGCCAAATCAAGCCGTCCACTGCTGATCGTTTCAGAAGATGTTGAAGGCGAAGCGTTGGCCACTCTGGTTGTTAACAACATGCGTGGTATCGTTAAAGTCTGTGCGGTTAAAGCGCCAGGTTTTGGTGATCGTCGTAAAGCGATGTTGGAAGATATCGCTGTGTTAACTGGCGGTACCGTGATTTCTGAAGAAGTTGGTCTGAATCTGGAAAAAGTTACTCTGGATGATCTGGGGCAAGCGAAGAAAATCTCTGTCAGCAAAGAAAACACCACTATTATTGATGGTGCAGGCCGTGCGGATGAAATCACTGCACGTGTTGAACAGATTCGTGCACAAATCGCTGATTCATCTTCAGACTACGACAAAGAAAAACTGCAAGAACGCGTGGCTAAGTTAGCTGGTGGTGTTGCGGTAATTCGTGTTGGTGCTGGCTCTGAAATTGAAATGAAAGAGAAAAAAGCCCGTGTTGAAGACGCATTACATGCGACTCGCGCTGCCGTTGAAGAAGGCGTAGTTGCTGGTGGTGGTGTTGCTCTGGTTCGTGCCGAAGTAAGCCTGGGCGAACTGAAAGGTGACAACCTGGATCAGGATGCTGGTATTGCTATCGCACGTCGTGCAATGCAGGAACCTTTACGTCAAATCGTCACCAACTCTGGCGATGAAGCCTCTGTTGTCTTAAATGAAGTCGCAGCAGGTAAAGGTAACTACGGTTACAACGCAGCAACTGGCGAATATGGCGATATGATTGAAATGGGTATTCTGGATCCAACTAAAGTAACGCGTACGGCATTGCAAAATGCTGGTTCGGTTGCGGGTCTGATGTTGACCACTGAAGCCATGATTGCTGAAATTCCGAAAGAAGAAGCTCCTGCAATGCCTGATATGGGCGGCATGGGCGGCATGATGTAATTCGTTACAGCATAGCTATCAGCACACAAAAAAGCCCTGCCTCGAAAGAGGTGGGGCTTTTTTTTGGGCTAATTAAATTGAAAAGAGCTTTTAAGGGTGTAATGTTTTCCAGAAAGGAATCAACATCAGACTTAATACAAAGGCAATCAACAGCAACACGCCTACAAAGCGAAATGGATGCTGAAAAATGGATTGGAAAAATCCCGGTATTTCGCCATTGGCACGCAGATTTTCATATTGCTGACGCTGATCTATAGCGCGTTTGGCCTGATATTCATCGAGCGTGGCTTTGGCAATAGGCAGTTGTTCATCATTTATCAACCAGATGGCCGCCACACCAAGGCCAAAAAATCCAGCCTGAGTTTCGTAAAAGGCAAAGCCTTTATCGTCCAGCAATTGCCGAACGTCTTCCGCTTCGTCTTCAGGTACATTGTTGAGTCGAAATAATAAAGTCGCCATAGTCGTCCTTGTCTGTCAGCGCGGTTAGAAGCTAACCCGATTTGTTACTTCATTCAGCGGCATATTAGGCGTTTTGCAATTGATTGGCAAAATCATGATTTACATCACGATGCTTGGCCTCATCATCTCTTACAACTAACACTACATCGCGCAGCAGCGCATCCTGTGGCAGGTTCCAGTAATCAATGGCAATTTGCGGTGCGGCTACGTTTTCGTATTTGCCTGAATCGATACCTGCTAAATACTCGGTATAGCTGTACACAGCTTCTTCCTCAAGATAACCAACAATTCGATGCGCTACTCGAGATGAGAAAATATATAAAATAAAGAACAAGTTATAAAACACACCCTGAGCAATAATAATCAACACACGTTCGAACCAGCTTGGTTTGGCAATATGCACAAAGGTGAGCAGATGCATACGTTCATTATCAGCTTCTTCCAGCAAAGTGCTAATCCAACCATCATCATCCTGCATCCGGCGCAGTGAACGAAGATGCTGAAGAGCTCCGCCAACCATGCCAGGTACGGCTGCAACCGTTTCCAGTACGACAGCACGATGTCCGTAACGTCCGGAAAAAAAGACGTCAGCAAAAAAACGCATAAATTTTACAATTGCCAGCGCCACCCGATCAGAAACGCTTTTTGGGGTGAAATGCGGGGCGTTATATTCATTGCTGTCCATCGTTGTCTCCTTTGACGAGACGAAGGTTATTTAGTCTGAGAAAATACATTTGCCGATGTGAAAATTTCGTGGTTATTACATCGCGATAAGTCATATGTTCTGTTAGTTTAGACACATTTTCAATGACTGTGCATTTTGAAATATCCAATGAGGCAAAAATGACCACAACACAACATACAGAACGATGGCAATCGATTCTGCAGGATAAGCAAAATCTGCTTGATTCTGCCTCTGAAGTATTAACGGCCAGTGAGTATGTGTTGAATCAGGGCGACAGGCAACCACAGCGTTTGCGTGAGTTGGTCGAAAGTGGTGATTTGGAAACTGTCTATGCAGAAGATGGCTATCAGCAACGCCTGCAAACCCGGCTGGCACAGGTAAATGATGAAGCCACTTTGCAACAACAATTGCGGTTCTTTCGACACCGAGAAATGGTGCGTATTATCTGGCGGGATTTAAGTGGATGGGCCGATCTGGCAGAGACGGTGCGTGAGTTAACGGCATTGGCGGATTGTTGCGTTGAGCAGGCATTAAACAAGCTTTATCAATGGCAAACCGAACTGCTTGGCACCCCGATGGATGAGTTGGATCAGCCACAGCATTTAATCGTGCTGGGGATGGGCAAAATGGGTGCCGGGGAATTGAACCTGTCTTCTGACATAGATTTGATTTTTACCTATCCTGATGATGGCGAAACACAAGGCGCACGGAAAAGCCTCACCAATGAAGAGTTTTTTACTCGCTTGGGTCGCAAACTGATTCAGGCTCTCGATAATGTGACCGTTGATGGATTTGTGTTTCGGGTAGATATGCGTTTGCGCCCGTTTGGTGAAAGTGGATCATTAGTCGCCAGTTTTGATGCCATGGAGGATTACTACCAGACTCAGGGCCGGGAATGGGAACGCTATGCAATGATCAAGGCAAGACCTGTTACGGGCAGTGAACAGGATAAGAAAGCTATCAGCGAGCTACTACGACCGTTTGTCTATCGACGTTACCTTGATTACGGCATGTTTGATTCACTGCGTGAAATGAAATCCATGATTGCCGGACAGCTTCATTTAAAAGGCATGGAAGACAATATCAAGCTTGGAGCAGGAGGGATCCGCGAAATTGAGTTTATTGGTCAGGTGTTTCAGTTAATTTATGGCGGGCGTGACAAACCTTTGCAGCAAAGACCCATTCTGACGATTCTGGATTTATTGGCTGAGCGAAAATTATTGTCAGATTACGCTGTAACAGCCTTAAAAAATGCGTATGTGTTTCTGCGTCGAACAGAACATCGTATTCAGGCCTGGGCAGATCAACAAACACATTTATTACCCAGTAATAATGAGGCCCGAATTCGTTTAGCAAGGAGTATGGGATTTGAGAGCTGGACTGCTTTTGTTGAAACTCTCAGTGAACATCGGCAGCAGGTGCATGAACATTTCCAACAATTACTGACTGCACCACAGGCCGATGATGAGAGTACCGACAGTATTGCATTGTTAACTTCCAGCGAAGCAGAAATAACGTCTTATCTTGAAACATGGGGATATCACGAACCAGAGCAATCCCAGCAGACGATTGAAAAATTGTTGAACCTGCATGTCGTTAAAAACCTTGGTCATACCGGTCTTGGACGTCTCAAAAAATTATTGCCGTTATTGGTTCAGGCTGCTGCTGGTACTGACGAACCTGATACCTGTCTGAACCGGATGATTCCGCTATTGGAATCTATTATGCGGCGTTCAGCCTATATGTCGCTATTGGTTGAAAACACCTTGGCCTTATCTCAACTGGTCAAACTCTGTGCGGCGAGTCCTTTAATTAGCCATCAGTTAGCACGTTATCCAGTATTACTGGATGAATTGCTGGATCCGCGATCACTTTACGAAGTGCCTGGCCGAGAACAGCAACAAGCCTTATTAAACCAGTTCCTCTCAGCTGCTGAAGACACCGATCTTGAACAGCAAATGAATTTATTGCGGGAGTTTCGGCAAATTGCCACTTTGCATGTTGCTGCAGCAGATGTCACCGAAGTATTACCGTTGATGCGGATCGGTGATCAACTCAGCGAATTGGCAGAAATTTTGTTGGAACGTGTGTTGCAATTGGCTTGGCAATATCTGATCTCGCGTCACGGATTACCGCCCGCTGCGGATAAAGATGATATGACGGAGTGCGGCTTTAGTGTCATTGCCTATGGAAAATTAGGTGGACTGGAGTTGGGGTATGGCTCAGATCTGGATTTAGTTTTTGTATTTGATGATGCGCGGGAGGGAATGACTGATGGTGATAAACCTGTCGATTTGATGGTGTTTTATACACGTTTGGCTCAGCGGATGATCCACTTATTAAATACCGTGACTGCGGGTGGAGTGCTTTATGAAGTAGATATGCGACTGAGGCCAAGGGGTAATTCAGGGTTGCTGGTGAGTCCAATTTCAGGCTTTGATGATTATCAACAGAATGAAGCCTGGACGTGGGAACATCAGGCTCTGGTCAGAGCCAGGTGTGTCGCAGGAGATAAAAAATTAGCTGAACAATTCAGTAACATTCGCCAGCAAGTTTTGTCCAAATCACGTACTGAATCCGAGCTGGCAAAAGAAGTCAGTGAAATGCGCCATAAAATGCGTCAGCAACTGGATAAGTCGTCTGCAGGAAATTTTGATCTTAAGCAGGGCGTAGGTGGTATCACTGATATTGAATTTATGGTGCAATATGCAGTACTTGCCTGGTCAGCAAGCTTGCCAGATCTGATGGTTTACACCGATAATATCCGAATTTTGGATGCTTTAGTCGCGACAGGCAAGCTCAGTGAACAAGAAGGGAACATGCTCGCAGATGCTTATCGCTATTATCGTAGTGAAGCAAATCATTGTGTTCTTCAGGAACAACCGGCAGTGGTGCCGGAGGCCAAAGTGGCCGATTTTCAGCAACAAGTGAACGCAATTTGGCAACGCTGGTTACGTTAAAACCAGTTTGATATCAATATTAAGTCTCAAAAGTAGGTAATTATGGCAGCAGTAACAATGGCAGATCGTGATGGCGTTATCTGGTTGGATGGCGAATTTGTGCCTTGGCGCGAAGCTAAAGTCCATGTGCTGACGCATACACTGCACTACGGTATGGGGGTGTTTGAAGGGGTCCGTGCCTATCAAACAGATGCTGGCGCTGCTATTTTTCGCCTGCAGGAGCATACAGACCGGCTCTTCCGTAGCGCCAAGATTCTCGGTATGAACATCCCGTTTGATAAAGCGACTTTAAACGAAGCACAACGTGCTGTGGTTCGAGATAACAAACTGGATTCTGCCTATATTCGTCCGATGTGTTTTTATGGTTCTGAAGGCATGGGTATCCGCGCTGACAATTTAAAAACACATGTGATGGTGGCTGCCTGGAGCTGGGGTTCCTATCTGGGTGAAGAAAACATGACCCGCGGTATTCGCATTAAAACCTCATCGTTTACCCGTCACCATGTGAATATCACCATGTGTAAAGCCAAAGCCAATGGCAACTACATGAATTCAATGATGGCTTTGCAAGAAGCTGTGAACGATGGTTATGACGAAGCATTGTTGTTAGATGCTAACGGTTTTGTTACTGAAGGTAGTGGTGAAAACTTCTTTATGGTGCGCGATGGTGTACTTTATACCCCCGAGCTGACCTCGGCTCTGGAAGGCATTACCCGCGATACGGTTATGCGCCTGGCTAACGATATCGGGCTAAAAGTAGTTGAAAAACGTATTACCCGTGATGAAGTGTATATCTGCGATGAAGCATTTTTCACCGGCACCGCAGCTGAGGTCACGCCGATTCGTGAATTGGATAACCGTCCAATCGGTGAAGGTAAACGCGGCCCGATCACCGAACAGTTACAAAGTATGTACTTTGATCAGGTTTATGGTCGTAGCGAATATTATCGCGACTGGAATACTTTGGTTTAATTGCATAGAAAACTTGTATTAAACGTAATAATAAAGAGGTTAGTACCAAATGGCAGGTCATAGTAAGTGGGCGAATATTCAGCATAGAAAAGGTGCGCAAGATGCCAAACGCGGCAAATTGTTCACCCGACTGATTCGTGAAATTACTGTAGCTGCAAGAATGGGCGGCAGTGACCCTGCCACTAATCCTCGATTACGTGCTGCCATTGATAAAGCTTTGGGCAGTAATATGACCAAAGATGTTATTGAACGAGCGTCTAAGCGTGGTGCAGGTGAGCTCGAGGGTGCTGCATACGAAGAGGTACGTTACGAAGGCTACGGGCCAAACGGCATCGCTATTATGGTGGATTGCATGACGGACAATCGTAACCGCACGGTTGCTGAGGTACGCCATGTTTTCAGTAAACGCGGTGGCAATATGGGCACCGATGGCTGTGTGGCTTTCATGTTTAATCAAAAAGGCATTATCAGTCTAGCGCCAGGTCTGGATGAAGACGCGGTCATGGAAGTCGCGCTCGAAGCGGGTGCTGAAGATATTGTCACCAATGATGACGGTTCCATCGATGTGTTTACCACGCCGGATGAGTATGCTGCTGTTAAAGATGCCTTGGATGCCGCTGGATTTGAGGCGCAATCAGCCGAAGTCACCATGCACCCTGACAATACCGTCAGTCTGGAGTTGGATGACGCACAAAAAGCCATCGCCATGATAGAAGCGTTTGAAGAGCTTGATGATGTGCAACAGGTCTATTCAAATGCAGACTTCTCTGATGAGGTGATGGCGCAGCTGGAGAACTAGCGGCCATCCCCCTATGTCACGCATTCTCGGTGTTGATCCCGGCTCCCGTAAAACCGGTTTTGGCATCATAGAGCTTGACGGTAAACAGATTAAGCACGTCATTAATGGCAGATTGCTGGTGGGGGATGGCGAGTTTGCTGATCGTCTGAAACAGATTTTTGATGGATTAACCGATCTGATTCTGCGGTATGAACCTGAAATTATGTCTATCGAACAGGTGTTTCTGCATAAAAATGCTGATTCAGCTTTGAAGCTTGGTCAGGCTCGAGGGGCTGCCATTTGTGCCGCAGTCAATCAACA
Source organism: Methylophaga sp. UBA3613 (assembly GCF_002375415.1). Classification (NCBI taxonomy): domain Bacteria; kingdom Pseudomonadati; phylum Pseudomonadota; class Gammaproteobacteria; order Thiotrichales; family Piscirickettsiaceae; genus Methylophaga; species Methylophaga sp. UBA3613. The sequence goes on from NZ_DFLS01000013.1 coordinate 101,825, forward strand.
TTTAAAAGTCCATGAATATTCCGCCACACAAATAAAAAAAGCTGTCGTTGGTAATGGACATGCCAAAAAAGAACAGGTCCAGTATATGATGTCGGTCATGTTGCAATTAAAAGAAGCGCCAATGGAAGATGCCGCAGATGCCTTGGCCTGTGCGGTAACCCATGCAAATCATGCAGCACTGGATAGTCTCAGCAATAAACTTCCCGCAGGAATGCGGATCAGTCGTCGTCGAGGAGGACGCTATAGCCGATGATTGGTCGTCTTACCGGAATTATTATCGAAAAACAGCCGCCGGAATTGGTGCTGGATGTAAATGGGGTGGGCTATGAAGTCTCCGCTCCCATGTCTACTTTTGTAAATTTGCCGTCACTTAATGAAAAAGTGAGTTTATATACCCATTTAGTCGTGCGCGAAGACGCCCAGTTGTTGTATGGTTTTGCTACTACTCGCGAACGATTATTATTTCGCAGTTTACTTAAGGTAAATGGAGTGGGAGCGAAACTGGCACTGACGATTTTATCGGGTAGCGACGTCGATAGCTTTGCTCGAAGTGTGCAGGAAGGTGATGCCGCAAGTTTGACGCGTTTGCCTGGTGTCGGTAAAAAGACAGCAGATCGTCTTATTATAGAGATGCGCGACAGACTTAAGGAAGTCGGTTCTGCAATGGGGCTTGATGAACAAATTACGACGAATATGCCGAGTAGCAGCGGGGCACGAAAAGAAGCACTGGAAGCTTTGATTGCTTTAGGGTATAAAGCCGCCGAAGCAGACAGAATGATCCGTAGTTTTGATGCCCAGGATATGACTACTGAGCAAATCATCAGACAGGCGTTACAGCGTAATTAACTATGGATGAACGTTTTATTACTCCGCAAACGCTGAATGATGATGACCGGGTGGATCGGGCTATCCGGCCCATTAGACTCGAGGACTATATTGGTCAACCGGTGGTGCGCGAGCAGATGGAATTATTTGTCTCAGCGGCCCGGCAACGCAAAGAAGCGTTGGACCATACACTGATATTTGGTCCTCCGGGGCTGGGTAAAACCACATTGGCACATATTATCGCCAATGAAATGGGCGTTAATTTAAGACAAACTTCGGGGCCGGTTTTAGAGCGTCCTGGTGATTTGGCAGCGTTGCTGACCAATCTAGAGCCGAATGATGTATTGTTTGTCGATGAAATTCATCGATTAAGCCCGGTGGTTGAAGAAGTGTTGTATCCGGCGATGGAAGATTACCAGATCGATATCATGATCGGTGAGGGACCGGCAGCTCGTTCAATTAAGCTGGATCTTGAGCCATTTACCCTGGTCGGAGCAACAACCCGCGCTGGTTCACTGACCTCGCCTTTGCGAGACCGATTTGGCATTGTGCAGCGATTGGAATTTTATAATGTCGCTGATTTAAGTACGATTGTGCAGCGTAGCGCACGTATTCTAGGTTTAACGCTGGACGTTAATGGTGCAGGTGAAATTGCTCACCGTTCCAGAGGCACGCCGCGAATAGCCAACCGTTTATTACGACGGGTTCGTGACTACGCAGAAGTGCGGTTTGATGGTATTGTCACAGCAGAAATTGCCAGACAGGCACTGGATTTGCTGGATGTCGATAAATTTGGTTTTGATATGTTGGACCGCAAACTATTGCTGGCCATCATTGAAAAATTTTCCGGTGGCCCGGTAGGATTGGACAATATTGCCGCGGCTATTGGAGAAGAGCGTGGCACGATTGAAGATGTTATTGAACCCTTTTTGATTCAGGAAGGATTTATCATGCGGACACCTCGTGGCAGAATCGCTACCAAACGGGCTTTTTTGCATTTGGGTCTGACACCGGATTTAGATCTGACAGGTGATTAATGCAGTCTTTTGATTGGCCGGTGAGAGTGTATTACGAAGATACGGATAGTGGTGGCGTGGTATATCACGCAAATTATCTGAAGTTTATGGAGCGGGCGCGAACAGAGTGGCTACGCCAGCTCGGTTTTGAACAAAATGTTTTAAAAGACGAACATAATTGTCTGTTTGCAGTCCATTCGATGCAAATCAATTTTCGTCGCCCGGCACGTTTTAATGATGCCTTATTGATTCGATCTGAAATGACACAAACGAGCGGTGCAAGCATGCAGTTTGAGCAATCAGTACTGCGTGACGGTGAACTGTTGTGCGGTGCGTCGGTCCGAGTGGCCTGCCTGGATGCTTTGCGATTTAAACCGTGCCCGATACCTTCTTTTATTTTGACGGAGATGCAATGTGAATGCTGATCTATCCTTGATGTCCCTGATATCTGAAGCCAGTTTACTGGTGCAGATCGTTATGCTTATTTTGCTGCTGATATCAGTTTATTCCTGGACCATTATTTTCAAAAAACGCAGCGAGTTAGCCGATGCCCGGCGAGATGCTGATTTATTTGAAGATAAATTCTGGTCGGGAAATGAATTAAACAGACTCTATGAGGATATTACTGCCAGACCGCACTCCGGTCGGGGTATGGAGGGAATTTTCGAGGCGGGTTTCAAGGAATTTGTCCGTTTAAAAAAATCCTCTACTGACTCAACCTATGTGTTGGAAGGGACTCAGCGAGTAATGCGTATTTCCTTGTCCCGTGAAATGGATGAATTGGAAGTTTCGTTACCCTTTCTGGCGACAGCAGGTTCTACCAGTCCATACATTGGTTTGTTTGGAACGGTCTGGGGTATCATGAATTCATTTCGAGCTTTAGGCGAAGTGCAACAGGCGACACTGGCTATGGTTGCCCCAGGTATTGCTGAGGCTTTGATCGCGACAGCAATGGGCTTGTTTGCAGCGATACCAGCGGTTGTAGCATATAACCGTTATTCACATGAAGTTGAGAGATTGATTAGTCGTTATGACAATTTCGTTGAAGAATTCTCTTCAATTTTGCAACGGCAACAAGGTTAATAACGGAGCCAACTATGGCGCTTTATAAACAACAACGCCAACGTCGCAAGCCTATGGCAGAAATTAATGTCGTACCGTACATCGACGTGATGCTGGTATTGCTGATCATTTTCATGATTACCGCGCCCATGCTAACCCAGGGCGTTCAAGTCGATTTACCCAAGGCCGATGCCAATCCGGTTGAAGCGCCGGAAAATCTTGAACCTTTGGTGATTTCGGTTGATGCTGAAGGTGCTTACTATGCATCAGTAGGTGATAATCAGGATCAAAGTATCGGTGCACAGGAACTGGTTGCCAGAGTGTCGGCTGTATTACGCCGAAACCCTCAAACGCCAGTGATGGTCAAAGGCGATAGTTCAGCAAGTTATGGACAAGTGGTAGGGGCTATGGCTTTATTACAAAAAGCAGGCGTACCGAATGTCGGTTTGATTACTCAAAGACCGGAAACGGAAACACAGTAATTAAGATGAAGCATCCAATTGTGCAAACTCTTCTTGCCGGCGGCACTTCAACAATATTGCATATATTGTTATTTTTACTGCTGATATTCAGCTTTGATATGCCTACTGATATTCGCCAGTTTGGCCAACCAGAAGTCGAGATCGTACAAGCTACCGTAGTTGACGAAGATTTAGTTCTTGAAGAAATGGCGCGTTTGCAGGAAGCGGAAGAAAAAAAACGTGCAGCAGAAGAAGAGCGTCAGCAAAAACTGGATGAACAACTTGAAAAAACGCAAGATGAGCTGGCTCGTAAAGAGCAAGAATTTCTGGATATGCAGGAACGTGCCAAGCTTGATGCCGAAAAACTAAAACAGGAAGCTGAACTTGAACAACAACGCTTGAAAGAGCTTGAGCAGCAACGTATAGAACAGGAAGAAGCACGTAAACAGGCAGAGTTGGAACGTCAACAAGCAGAACAAGCTAAACAAAAGGCAGAAGCTGAGCGAAAAGCGGCTGAAGAAGCTAAACAACGAGCTGATGCAGAACGCTTAGCAGCAGAAAAGGCCCGAGAAGAAGCTGTGGCTAAACGCAAAGCGGAAGAAGAAGCCAGACGCAAGGCTGAGGAAGAGGCCAAACGTAAAGCGGAAGAGGAAGCCAAACGTAAAGCAGAAGAGGAAGCCAAGCGTAAAGCAGAAGAAGAGGCTAAACGTAAGGCAGCTGAAGCTGAAGCTAAACGAAAAGCTGCTGAAGCTGAGGCCAAGCGAAAAGCTGAGGCAGAACGCCTGGCCGCAGAAAAATCACGAGCAGAAGCAGAACAAGCATTACAAAGACAATTAGATGCTGAGGCAGAACAGCGCAAGCAGAAACGGATTGCTGGGGTTCTGGATACCTACGGATTGCAGATTCAACAAAGAATTACCCGTTACTGGACTAAACCAGCTAATGCAGAAGCTGGGTTACTTGTTACGCTGGAAGTGAAACTTATTCCGGGTGGTGATATCCGCAGTGTAAGAGTGATAAAAAGCAGTGGAAGTGAAATATTTGATCGTTCTGCAGAAAATGCTGTTTATAAGGCCGCTCCAATGCCAATGCCTTCAGATCCTGATGCAGCACAAAAGATTATCAGTGAAGGCATTGAAATATACTTTAAACCTGAATGAGAGAAGTTAATATGGCCCCGAAATTAATTCGTTCGCTTGCCTTAATGGCGATGTTTTTTATGCCAATTCAGGCATCTGCCGTGTTAAAAGTCGAAATCACCGGAGGTTCAGATAGCGCACTCCCAATCGCTATTGTGCCGTTTGGCGCCGAAGGAATTAAAGCGCCTGAGGATATAACCAGCATTATTCGTAATGATCTCGAGAGTACTGGTCGTTTCGCACCATTAGATAACCAGGATTTGGTTTCTCGACCCACTGAACAATCACAGGTCAATTTTGCAGATTGGCGTTTATTACGTTCCGAAGGGCTTGTTATCGGCAAAATCAGCAGTCAGGATGGCGAGAACTACCAAGTTCAATTCCAATTGTTTGATGTTTACCGTGGTCAGCAATTGGCCGGAAAACGTTACCAGGTGCCTGCATCTGGATTGCGTGCATTAGGCCATCAGATTGCAGATGTTATCTATGAAACATTAACCGGCGAAAAAGGTATTTTTTCAACGCGTCTGGCGTTTGTCACACAAATAACGGCTGGTGATGGTAAAAAACGTTTCGCTTTACAGATATCGGATGCTGATGGAGCAAATCCACGGACTGTATTACAATCTACTCAACCGATTATGTCGCCGTCCTGGGGACCTGATGGCAATCAATTAGCCTATGTATCATTTGAGAATGGCAAAACAGAGGTTTTTGTTCAGCAGTTGCAAAGCGGACAACGCAAGTCAGTTGCCTCCTTTGAAGGCATAAATAGCGCACCGGCTTGGTCGCCTGATGGCAAAAAGCTAGCCCTGACTCTGTCGAGAAATGGTAACCCGGAAATTTATGTCATGGAATTAGCCAATGGTGATTTAATACGGGTCACCAATAATGCTCAGGCAATTGATACTGAAGCAGTTTGGTCACGCGATGGCAATGAGATTTACTTTACTTCTGACCGTGGTGGTCGACCACAAATTTACAAAGTTTCAGCAAATGGCGGTAGAGCTGAACGGATAAGTTTTGAAGGAAATTACAATGCTTCACCTGATTTATCACCAGATGGAAGCAAACTGGCCATGGTACATGGTGCCAATGGTGGTTTTTATATTGCTGTACAGGATTTGAAAACCGGCGCAATGCAAGTTTTGACGGATTCAGGAAGAGCTGAATCGCCGAGTTTCGCGCCGAATGGCCAAATGATCCTGTATGCTACTGAGCAAAAAGGTAGCGGTGTTTTAGCTGCTGTCTCTGTTGATGGCCGGATCCATCAACGTTTGAGCGAATCCGGAACTGTTGTGCGTGAACCAGCATGGTCTCCGCTGAAAAAATAATTTATGTCAGGAGTGTTTGTTATGAATCGTTATAAGTTCTCGGCTCTACTTATTGCATTGTTTTTACTCAATGCCTGTAGCGGTAATGCCACAAAAGATGGAACCGATGATGTGTTGGTTGAGGAGCGTAATGGCGCATCAACTTCAGGTGTTACTGGTCAAGGAGCTGATGGAAGCGATCTGGGAGCAGAAGCAAGTGTTATTGTTGGCGAAGATGGTTATGCAGGAAGTGAGTTGAATGACCCATCCAACCCTCTCTCCAATCGGGTAATCTACTTTGATTACGATAGCGCCAGCGTAAGACCACAAGATCAACCTATCGTCGAGGCTCACGCAGCTTATTTGGGTAAAAATCCTAATCTGACTGTCCGTCTTGAAGGTCATACTGATGAGCGGGGCTCGCGTGAATATAATCTCGCATTAGGTGAACGACGTGCTTTATCTATTCGTCAGTTACTGATGTTGCAGGGCGCTAGTGCCCAACAATTTCGTGTGACAAGCTTTGGTGAAGAACGTCCTGCCGTTGATGGTAGTGATGAATCTGCATGGTCACAAAACCGTCGAGTTGAAATAATTTACATTGGTCGTTGATATGCCGTTTAAAAAGCAAAAACAACTTGCAATCGTATTAATGGTGGGCGCTATATTGGCGCCCGCTGTTTCTTGGGCTGAAGAAGAAGCTTTACAGGCTCGCGTGGATAGGTTGGAACGTATTATTCAGGGGCAGGGATTAACCTCCTTGCTCACTCAGGTTGATCAATTGCAGCGTGAGATTCAACGTTTAAATGGTGCTAATGAAGAGCTTAATCACCAAATAGAACAGATTCAAAAACGCCAGCGTGAACAATATTTGGATCTTGATCAACGGATAACAGAAATCCAGCAGCAAGCTTCAGTTTCTCAAGCTCCATCAGTTATCGATTCACCTTCTATGGATAACAATTCAATTGATGAAGAGTTAGCCGATGGTGGTTTGCAGAATACACCCACTGATCAGACAGATGCTGGAGAGAGCGCACCTGTGCCCGTCGCAGTAGAAAGTGGCGAAGCTGCATATCAGTCAGCATTACAGGATCTGCGTGGCGGCCGTTATCAGGAAGCTTTGTCAGCGTTGGGAGCATTCCCCCAAAATTATCCAAATAGTTCATATCTGCCTAATGTCTATTATTGGCAAGGCGAAGCACATTACGTTTTGCGTGAATTTGATAAAGCAATCGTGGCTTTTGATAAAGTCATCTCCAGCTATCCCGACAGTAATAAAGTGGCAGATGCTTTGTTAAAACGCGGTTTCAGTGAATATGAAACTGGCGATACCAGTAAGGCGCAAGCATCATTGAATCAGGTGATTGAGCAATATCCGGATACATCAGCATCCCGACTGGCGAAAGTGCGTCTGGATCGTATCCAGCAAAATGCACAATAAAACATTTTTTGTAGATTACGTAGATGGATCAATGTCGTATCACCGAGATTTTCTATTCATTACAAGGTGAAACCCGAACAGTGGGCCTGCCCACCGTTTTTGTCAGGTTGACCGGCTGCCCGTTACGTTGTGGTTATTGTGATACCGCTTATGCCTTTCATGGCGGGCAAAAAATGGAGATCAGTGACATTGTTGCTGAAGTAAAAAGTTACAATCCCCGCTATGTCACTGTTACCGGCGGCGAACCGCTGGCTCAGAATACCTGTCGGGAATTATTAACTGCCTTGTGTGAGTTGGATGTCGAAGTGTCATTGGAAACCAGTGGTGCGATGGATATCAGTAATATCGATCCGCGGGTTGTACGGGTTATGGATTTAAAAACCCCCACATCAGGCGAAGTCTCCAAAAATCGTTACAGCAATATTGATCTGTTAAACCCTCAGGATCAAATCAAATTCGTTATCTGTAATCGTGAAGATTATGATTGGGCTCGTGAGCAGTTATTCTCACTGGAGCTGATAGATCGTTGTGAGATTTTATTTTCCCCGGTGCATGGTGATTTAAACCCTACCGATTTAGCGGAATGGATTATTGCTGATAATCTGCCGGTAAGAATGCAAATTCAATTGCATAAATATCTTTGGAACGATGCTCAAGGCCGATGACTAAACGTGCTGTCATATTACTTTCCGGCGGATTAGATTCCGTTACAGCCTTGGCAATTGCCAAAGCTGAAGGTTATGAATGCTTCACTATCAGCTTTGATTATGGTCAGCGACACAAAACCGAACTTTTTGCAGCGGAAAATCTGGCTAAAAAATCAGGTGTAGCCAGCCATAAAGTAATACAGATTGATCTTCGTGCCATCGGTGGGTCAGCATTAACAGATGACATTGATGTGCCAGAGACAGAACAACAGGGTATTCCGATTACTTACGTCCCGGCACGAAATACAGTTTTTCTGTCGATTGCATTAGGCTGGGCAGAAGTACTTAATGCCGAAGCCATTTTTGTCGGGGTTAACGCTGTGGATTACTCAGGCTATCCTGATTGTCGCCCTGAATTTATTGATGCATTTGAAAAGCTGGCTAACCTGGCAACCAAATCTGCAGTTGAAGGTTCCGCTATATATATAAAAGCACCATTGATGCATCTTTCAAAGTCAGAAATCGTTAAGCGTGGTACGGAGCTGGGGATTGATTACAGCGAAACAGTTTCCTGCTACCAAGCTGATGCGCAAGGCAGAGCGTGTGGACAATGTGATTCCTGTCGCTTCAGACGACAAGGTTTTATTGATGCCGGACTAGCAGACCCAACACGTTATCAATAAGTTATTGTTTCTTGGTAAGAATCAGCAATTACCTGTTTCCTGTATGACTTCCACCGCTATTCTATGTCAGTAAAATAGAAAAATATTGGCAACTGGGGTTGTCATTTTTATCAACTATAGTATTATGTCGCGCTTGGTTTGGGCCGTTAGCTCAGTTGGTAGAGCACCGGACTTTTAATCCGATGGTCCTGCGTTCGAGTCGCAGACGGCCCACCATTTTTTCTGCAAGATTTCAGTTTTATTCTAGTTTCATAATTCTGTAATAATTGTTGTTGACAGCCCGGCGAGTGGCTGTATAATTCTCGCTTCTTTGCAGGACGTTAAGAACTGCAAGCTCTTTAAAAAATTGGTATCAAGTAATTTGTGTGGGTACTTGCGTCGGACATTTCTGAAAAGAAA
>NZ_DFLS01000001.1:0-16189 GCF_002375415.1 Methylophaga sp. UBA3613
GGCCGCCTGCGTTGTATGAAATACATCCCTGTATTTCACCGCTACGCGGCCAGCTAAGCTGTTCAAATGAGTTCCAGACTCATTTGTCAAGCACTTATGTAGGATGGCTACACTGCGTGCTTTCCACCTTGTCGGACACAAAAATAGTCGCCAGCAGTGGTTGCTTTGAAAGATCAACAGACCCAGATATTAATTAATATAAAGACGGCCTTTACTGGCCGTTTTTTTTGACAATAACTCCTATAATCAAAACCACTCAGTAAAAGTAACTTTCTGAATAATTCATGGCTGAAGGATTTTACTGTTTGTTCGAGAGTCAGATGATTGGTGTGATTAATCAAAACAAGAGCTGCTGATGAAAATTCAAACTATTCTGGCTTTATCTATGTTGGCGTTTTGTAATTCGGCGCTTCATGCAAATGAGATGGAAAACAATAAACAATGTGATCTTATCGCCAATCTGACAGGTGATTACTATCATCATAAGCAAGCCGGAAAATCCAAGCAGGATGTTCAGCAGACAATGCGTCCTGAGTTTGCCAATGAAGAGTTCTTGCGTGTTGTTGATTTGGCGATAAATCTTGCTTACACCTTCCCAGATGATTTATCAGAAGATAAAGTGGAACAACAAGTCTTTCAAGGGTGTGAACAACATCAACCCTGAGTGAAAATTTTCGTTACAAAATTCATTTGATCTGCATCAAAAGCTGTTAAGTTAAAGCATATTCATCTTTTTAATTATGCTTCGTTGTTGTAAACTTGAGTCCAACTGATAAGGCTTCGTGAGATCCATAATCTCCACTGCTTTCTTCAAATAATCTGCAATAGCAATGTCGTTTTAAAAAACATTCCTAAGGTTCGGAAATTTTACGACGTTTTGGCAAATTTCTTTGTATAAGGGAAAACGGATGCCACTTAACCGAAATACTCATTTGCTTCGTGCGTTAATTGTTGTAGCAATAATTGTCTTATCCATTTTCCTTGTATGGCGTTTTTATCTGGCACCGGATCCTAATGCCGGTCTGGTTTATGGCAACGGCCGAATTGAGGCGACTGAAATCGATGTGGCCGCCAAAACCGCGGGGCGAATTGAGGATATATTGGTCCGAGAAGGTGATTTTGTCACGACTGGTCAGGTAGTGGCCCGAATGGATACTGAAAACCTGATGGCACAGTTACGTGAAGCCCAGGCATTATTTCATCAGGCCGAGAGCTCTGTTGCTATCGCTAAAAGTCAATTAGTACAGCGTGAAGCAGAAAAACAAGCGGCATTGGCCCTGGTTGCCCAGCGTCAGGCTGAACTAAATGTGGCGCGTAAGCGTTACGAGCGATCTTCATCCTTGGCAGGACGTGGAGCAACCTCCCAGCAGGAAGCCGATGATGATTTTGCACGTCAGCAAAGTGCCATCGCCGCTGTCAGTGCATCAAAGGCTCAGGTAGCCGCAGCAGATGCAGCCATTGTCACTGCCAGAGCACAATTGGCAGGAGCGGAATCTGCTTTATTAGGTGCACAAGCCAGCATTGACCGTATTCAGGCTGATATATCTGATAGTGAGCTTAAAGCTGTCCGTGATGGTCGAGTTCAGTATCGTATTGCCCAACCTGGAGAAGTCATTGGTGCTGGTGGACGGGTGTTGAATTTGGTCGATCTGCGGGATGTGTATATGACCTTCTTTTTACCGACCCTCAGTGCAGGACGTTTAGCCTTAGGAACCGATGTCAGAATTATTCTGGATGCCGCCCCTGAATATGTCTTCCCAGCCAAAGTGTCTTTTGTGGCTGATGTCGCACAGTTCACTCCCAAAACCGTTGAAACCGCTACTGAACGGGAAAAATTGATGTTTAGAGTGCGTGCCCAGATCCCGCAGGATCTGTTGGATACCTACATATTGCGTGTAAAAACCGGACTACCCGGTGTCGCATATGTTCTTGAAGATTCCCAGGGAGAATGGCCAGAACATCTGGCAGTGAGGATTCCTTGATGACAGCTTTGGCATTGTCTGCGTTGGATGACAATCGCCAAGTGGCTGTGCTGAAAAATATCAGTCTTTGCTATGGTAAAACACAAGCGTTAGATGATCTGAGTCTCAACATTCCAGCTGGGATCATGGTGGGCATTATCGGGCCAGATGGTGTTGGCAAATCCAGCTTGTTTTCATTGATTTCCGGCGCACACGCTATTCAGCAAGGTACGATTGAAGTACTGGGCGGCGATATGCGAAAAACTAAGCACCGGCAGAAAGTTTGTCCCCGAATTGCCTATATGCCTCAAGGGCTTGGTAAAAATCTTTATCACACACTCTCCGTATTTGAAAATGTCGATTTTTTTGGTCGTTTATTCGGCCTTAATCGGTTTGAGCGCGAACAACGCATCACTGATTTGCTGGAAGCTACAGGACTTACAGCGTTTGCTGATCGTCCAGCAGGTAAATTATCTGGCGGTATGAAGCAAAAACTGGGGTTATGTTGCGCACTGATTCATGATCCAGAGCTCCTTATTCTGGATGAACCGACCACCGGTGTGGATCCGTTATCACGACGCCAGTTTTGGTCATTGATTAAGCGTATTCGAAGTGATAATCCAGCGATGAGTGTGTTGGTGGCAACTGCCTATATGGAGGAGGCCGCAGACTTTGACTGGTTAGTGGCAATGAATCAGGGGAGGGTTCTCACCACAGGCACGCCCCAACAAATACTAGAGCAAACTGGTACCAGCTCACTGGAATCAGCTTTTATAGCGTTGTTACCGGAAGCACTACGCAATCGTCATCAACCTGTGGTTATCCCCCAACGCCGAGAATCCTCTCATGATGAATTTGCCATTGAGGCAGATAATCTCACCAGAAGATTTGGTCATTTTACCGCGGTAGATCAGGTGAGTTTCCGTATTCCACGTGGCGAGATTTTTGGTTTTCTCGGCTCCAATGGCTGTGGCAAAACTACTACGATGAAAATGCTGACGGGTCTGCTAGCGGCTTCAGAAGGACATGCCAGATTATTTGGCAAAACCATTGATCCACATGATCTGAGTATCCGCCAAAGGGTGGGGTATATGACGCAGTCATTCTCGTTATACGGTGAACTGACGGTAAAGCAGAATCTGGATTTGCATGCACGATTATTCAAACTGCCTTCGCATAGTATTGCTGCCAGAATAGATGAGATGGCAAAACGCTTTGAACTTGAAGCGGTACTGGATAGTTTGCCGGATGCTTTGCCCCTTGGGCAAAGACAGCGATTGTCACTTGCCGTAGCCATGATCCATGGACCGGAAATGTTAATTCTGGATGAACCGACTTCGGGAGTTGATCCGATTGCACGTGATGTGTTCTGGCAGATCATGGTGGACCTGGCTCGGCAGGATGGGGTAACCATTTTTATTTCCACGCATTTTATGAACGAAGCGGAGCGTTGCGACCGGATTTCATTGATGCATGCGGGACGGGTGTTGGTGACTGATACGCCGGAGAATTTAAAAAAGGCCAGAAATGCCGCCTCATTAGAAGATGCTTTTGTCGACTATTTACAGGAGGAGGTACGGCGCCAGGAAAATCTGCAGATTACTGATGAAAGCGCTAAAAATTCGATAAAAACCAATAATAAAAATGACACCCCATCTGCTTCGCTCACAGGCTTCAGTCTGCGCCGCTTATACAGTTACAGTCGACGTGAGACACTTGAATTAGTTAGAGACCCCATCAGATTAACCATGGCCATGCTGGGCACATTATTGCTGATGTTTGTGGTGGGCTACGGCATCAGTCTGGATGTAGAAGATCTTAAATTTGCAGTGCTTGATGCCGATCAATCAGCGACCAGCCGTGATTACACGCTTAATTTATCAGGATCCCGTTATTTTATTGAACAACCTGTGTTATATAGCCATGCCGAAATAGAGCAGCGAATGCAGTCCGGCGAACTCAGCCTGGCAATTGAGATCCCGTATGGATTTGGCCGGGATCTGGCTCGTGGCAGACCGGTGGAAATTGGCGCCTGGATTGATGGCTCAATGCCGACTCGAGGTGAGAATATTCGTGGTTATGTGCAGGGAATGCATAGTCATTGGCTGACTATGAAATCAAGGGAAATACTGGGATCGTCTGTCACGGCACAACCCGCCACCATTGAAGCACGCTTTCGTTATAACCCCGATGTGAAAAGTCTGGTGGCAATGGTACCTGCGATGATTCCACTGTTGCTAATGCTGATTTTATCGATGTTGACGGCATTGTCGGTAGTGAGGGAAAAAGAACTGGGTTCGATCGTGAATCTTTATGTCACGCCGGTAAGTCGGTTGGAATTTCTACTCGGTAAGCAATTACCCTATATCGTGCTGGGTATGCTGAATTTTGTCTTATTGGTGTTGTTTGCGGTATTTATCTTTCAGGTGCCGCTTACCGGAAGTTTTCTCACTCTGACGTTTGCAGCATTGCTCTATGTAGTTTGTGCTACATCACTGGGCTTGTTGATTTCAGCCTTCACACGTAGTCAGATTGCGGCGTTATTTGGTACCGCGTTATTAACGTTGATTCCGGCAGTGCAATTCTCGGGCATGATTGATCCGGTGTCGTCAATGCAGGGCCTGGGGCGATGGATTGGGGAGGTTTATCCTGCCACGCATTTTTTAACTATCTCCCGTGGAGTGTTTTCCAAGGGGCTATCTTATTCGGATTTACACTCCGCATTTATTGCGTTATTTATTGCTGTCCCGGTATTAATGCTGGTCGGCGTTATGCTGTTGAAAAAGCAGGAACGATAAATGGCCATCAGCAATATTTTGCATCTGGGTATCAAAGAATTACGTAGTTTATTACGCGATCCGGTATTGATGATCTTCATCGTTTACGCGTTCAGTTTGTCAATTTATGCGGTGGCTACCGCCATGATTGATTCCTTGAATAATGCGCCGATAGCAATTGTTGACGATGATCGATCTCCTTTATCCATGCGCATTGTAGATGCCTTTTATCCACCCTATTTTTTGCCCCCTGTACTGATTGAACAGCATGAGATTGATGCCCGGATGGATATGGGAATTGATACATTTGCCTTGCATATTCCAGCAAATTTTCAACGTGATTTACTGGCTGGTCATCAACCCGTTATTCAGTTGAACATTGATGCAACCCGCATGGGACAGGCGTTTACCGGTAATAACTATGTACAGTCAATTGTCAGCGGTGAGATTGACGCCTTTGTGCAAAGGCATCGGCAGGAGAGCGTGACACCAGTTGATTTGGTGTTACGCGCAAAATTTAATTCCGAATTGAATAGCCAGTGGTTTGGCGCGGTAATGGAGGTTATCAATAACATCACCATGTTATCGATAATTTTAACTGGAGCAGCGATTATCAGAGAGCGTGAGCATGGCACGCTTGAGCATTTACTGGTCATGCCTGTCACGCCCTTTGAAATCATGGCCAGTAAGGTCTGGGCCATGGCTTTAGTGGTTATCACAGCAACAGCGTTGTCTTTATGGCTGGTGGTCCAGACATGGTTAGCCGTACCCATACAGGGATCAGTCTGGTTGTTTTTACTGGGGACCTTGTTTCACTTGTTCGCGACCACTTCACTGGGTATCTTTCTGGGCACGGTTGCCCGATCAATGCCTCAATTCGGCTTATTGTTGGTCATGATTCTATTACCGTTACAAGTACTGTCAGGGGCCAGCACACCCAGAGAAAGTATGCCGGATATTATTCAATACATTATGTTACTGGCGCCTGATACCCATTTTGTGATGTTGGCACAATCGATTTTATATCGAGGAGCCGGTTTTACCGAAGTTTGGGCACAGTTTCTGGTGTTGATTTTGCTGGGGAGCGTTTTATTTGGTTTATCGTTAAGTCGTTTTCGAAAAACCATTGCTTCAATGGCGTAATTATAGGAAATCAGGTTTTAAATACATTGGCTTTATCCCTGATAACTGAACCAATTTGTTTGATATCTGAATTACGCTCAGAGTTTTGTTTTACTGCAATTTCAATATCACTATTCGAATCTTGAATATGGTGCAAAGTCTGACTTATCTCTGCTGAAACGGCACTTTGTTCTTGCATCATTTGTGAAATGGATAGATTTAAGACGTTTATTTTATTTGAAAACTCTGCAGAATCCTTTATTAAGGAATTGGTTTGTTTGACTATCTCTATAGCTGCTTCACCATCGCTATTACTTTCTAAAAGCCTGCCCATCACCGTATCGGTTGATGCATTAATTTTTTCTGCAACGGCCATAATTTCCTGAGTGGCATTCTGGCTTTTTTCTGCCAAGTTACGTACCTCAGAGGCAACAACCGCAAAACCTCGACCATGTTCACCAGCTCGTGCTGCTTCAATTGATGCATTTAATGCTAATAAATTGGTTTGTGATGCAACTTCAGTTATCAGAGAAACAGAGTTCTGAATAGCACTTGTGTCAGCTTGTAAACGCTCGAATTCCATTTTTACTTCGCTAAGTTTATTGATGAGTGAGTTGACTTTAATAGACGCATTATCAGACATTGACTGACAATTATTGAGCTGTTCAACTGTCTGTGTAGAGAGGCTTGCCGCATTATCAGTAGTTCTGGCAACTTCACCGATGCTAGCTGACATTTCTAGACTGGCAGCTGCAATTGCTTCGACGCGTTGGCTCTGTGTCGTTAAAGAGGATAGGTTTGATGATGAACTGATAACAGATAACTCTGTCAGCTCGTCTAATTGAGTACCTGCCGTTTTAAATTCATCAATCGTCCGATTCATCAACCTGTAAAAGTCTTGTACTGATTTTACAAATGCTGAATCCGCAGGACTTTTCGCCTGAATATTTTTCATATCAAGCGTCAGATCGCTTTGTTGGGCGGCGACCTGCATGGCGGCCATAATCTGATTAGCTAATTGATATTGTGAATTCATTCTTAAACAAAAAAACACCAACACAGCCGTTTCCAAAATCACAAATGTAGCGTGTACAGCAAATGTTGCCCAATCACACTGTTGGCCGTATACCACAAAGGGCATGCTTCCAATACTGAGGTCTGAGAGTTGTAATGGAACAGATACCGCATGATGAACTGCGATTACGGTGGCAGCTACCAGTAAAACCCGATAATCACGCCAGATAATAAGAAATGCCAGTGCAGCGAAGATATGAAAATGCATTTCCAGACGACCTAACTGCTGCATGATCAAAATCATCGACATTATCATCATTGCTGCTGACATAACACTTCTTGAAATCAGTGTGCCGGGCAGCGTTTTATATACATACCATGCAGCCAAAACAATGATGAGAGCTGGAATGGCGCCATTCAGATGTGTTCCGTAGCCCATGGGTACGATAAAAAAGATAAACGGTAAATGAGCGGTTAATAACCAGAGTACAAACTTGTCATTGCTGACATTATCTTTCCATTTTCGTTGGTTCACATTTTCATCAATAGTTTGTACTGAAGCATTTTTAGTTTTCATTGGGTTATTTTCCGCGACTTTGCAGTATCAGTAAGTCATCAATAATGTGCTGACTATTTGGTGACCGATAGGTAATTAAACCTTTAGTATTAGGATGATAAAGATAGATGTATCCAGCGTGATGGATATTAGTTTTACTCATTGAATAATTTTCTGGAAAGAAGGACATAAGTTGTTGTACCGCCTGGGTATCTGCAGGAACTCGTAAATGCATGTTTGGCGAGAACTCAGACAAGTATGATTTCAATGTCTCTGATGAGTCGTTTTCAGGATTTAAGCCAATAAAAACATAGTTCATTTCGCCCTGATACTGATTTTTAACCAAACGTAGCTGATTAATATTGGCTGGGCAGGTAGATTTACAGGTGCTGAAAAGACCAGTTATTAACATAGGTGCTGGAAGTGCATTATCGAATTCAAGGTGTTGAGGTTCAAGCTGAATACGGGTTTCCAGGCCATTAAGTGAACCTGGCAGGATAGCTGCCACCAATTGATGTGAACTCACTAGAATCAGCAAAGCAATACTCACCAACATTAACGTGATACATACATGGATAGCTTTTTTGATTGGTGGTATTGGCATTATTCACAAGTTCGTAAGCTACTCTAAACATCAAAGCGATAAGAGTAATGATTAAGAGGATTAAAGCGATGAGAATACGTTTAAATGGGTGAATGAGCTGTGAAGAAAAAGCGCTATCGGGTGTGAATTAACGAGTGATACTGAAAATTATGAACAGCTTCACGTTTTTATTTCACAATAATCAAAAAATCTCTGATCTTGCCAGGAAAACTGGTCGAGTGAATTTAATGCAGAGCGAATAATATTGAGGATGGAAGCATCAGCCATTCGCCTTGAGTTTACATAAATAACCTGCATTCCCGCTTCATGTGCTGCTTTAACTCCGGTAGGAGAGTCCTCAAATACCAGGCAATGATGTGGTTCCACTTGCAGGTTTTCGGCGCTTTTCAGATAAATTTCTGGATGGGGTTTGGTGTTTTCCACATCATCAGCAGTTTGAATCGAGTTGAAATAGGCTTCGATGTCCAGACAACTCAGCACTGTGTTACAAACCTGTTTTGGAGCGTTGGTGGCAAGTCCGATTGGAAGATTACTGAGCTGAATGTGTTTCAATAAGTTGAGTGCACCTTGCATGGCAAGGGGCTTTTTTTGGATATGCTGACAGACGTGTTCAATGACTTGCTGCTGTGAGGTTTCCAGTGAAAATGGTCTGTGCGCTTTTGCTGACCAATACTCCGAAACTTCCAACATATTCATATTGCGAGTCAGTAACTGATCCGTTTCCGTGACCGAAATGCCATAACTGGAAAAAACGGTTTTTTCAGCGTGATCCCATATTTCCTCGGAATCAATCAAAACACCGTCCATATCAAAAATGATGGCTTTAATCATCTGTAATCTTGTATTTTTGATAGTACATAATTAATTGATTCATCAGGCAACAATTATCTGTTAATGAGGTCTGATAATGCGTTCAAGGAAACCAGTGAATGTATGTTATTCAAGTAATGCCAGTAATTCAGACCAGATATTGTCGAGTAACTGTGGCTGAGCTTTTGCCGTAGGATGAATTCCATCAGCCTGCATCATGGCCTCGCCATCATATACATCAGCAAGGAAAAAGGGCACAAAAGACAGATTATATTCTTCTGCAAGACTGGAAAAAACATTGGCAAACGCTGTGGTATAACGTTGACCATAATTAGGTGGAATTTCGATGCCCACCAATAATACTTCAGCACCATGCTGCTGGGATAACTGAATCATTTTGGCTAGATTAGTTCGAATGACATTAGGTGGGAACCCGCGTAACCCGTCGTTGCCTCCCAACTCAATCACAACGATAGCGGGATCATGTTTGTCCAGCAAATCCGGTAATCTGCGTAAACCACCGTCGGTTGTTTCACCACTAATACTGGCATTGGCGACATTCCAGTTTCCGGGAGTTTCCTGTTCAAGACGATCTTTGAGTAACTCAACCCAGGCGGCATCACTGTCGATGCCATAGGCTGCACTAAGGCTATCGCCAACGATTAACAGATTTTTTTGCTGTGGTTCAGCCGCCTGTGACTGGAAACTGACCAGGACCAAAAACAGCCAGATAAACAATGTTTGTGTAGGTAATAAGGTTTTCATAACCGCCAATTAATTATGTGAGGAAAGTATGTCCACAGATAGACAACCGGATCCGTCAAACGACTTCATGATACAGGTACAAAATCTGTCACATTCGGTTGATTTGGGCACCGATAAACTGTCGATTTTACAACAAGTCAATATGGACATTCGTAAAGGCGAGTCTGCAGCCATTGTCGGGCGTTCAGGTTCCGGTAAAACCACCTTACTCGGGTTATTGGCAGGACTGGATTTACCAACCAGTGGAAAGGTCAGTCTGGATGGTCATCTCATCAGTACTTTGTCAGAAGATGAACGTGCCAGTCTGCGTTCTCAGCGCGTCGGTTTTGTATTCCAGTCTTTTCAATTGTTACCCACATTATCAGCTATTGAAAATGTCATGTTACCCATCGAGTTAGCCGGTTTAGCTGATGCCCGGGATAAAGCTGAATACCTGCTCAAACGGGTTGGTCTAGGTGAGCGAATGCTACACACACCACGACAATTATCGGGTGGTGAACAACAACGGGTAGCCATTGCCAGAGCCTTTGCTGTGAATCCTCAAGTGTTATTTGCAGACGAACCTACCGGTAATCTGGACACCCGAACGGGGGAGGCGATTACTGAATTATTAATGAATCTGAACAGTGAACACGGCACTACGCTGGTAATGGTGACGCATGATCAACAACTGGCAGAGCGATGTCAGCGATATTTCATTATTGAGGCAGGCGTACTGCATGAGAAAACAGAAAAAAATGCAGAGGTGTTATCTGCATGAACGTGACGGCTAAAGTGATTTCCTTCACCCAGGATTTACGTGAGCGAAATGTAAAAGTCATGTTAATGGCGATGATCATAGCTGTAGCAACTGTGGCAACTATTAATGCTTTTGCAGATCATCTGCAAAGAACATTAATGACATCGGCCAGTGCATTTTTGGCAGCAGATCGTCAGTTAAACAGCCGAACCAACGCCCCCATTCCAGACGCATGGTATGCCGAGGCAGAAAAGCAAGGTCTTCAAACTGGCCGCATGATTGAGTTTGGCACCATGGTTTTCAACGAAAGCCAATTCCAGCTGGTTGCCGTCAAAGCGATTGATAATGCTTACCCCTTACGGGGAGAAATTGAATGGCAGGCCGATCTGGAGAGTCCGAGGCAAGTCTCATCCTCTGGGCCTCAACCCGGCGAAGTCTGGTTGAATCCCCGGCTTATGCGCTTATTGAAATTACGGCCTGGTGATACGCTGGAAATTGGCGCCACTTCCCTTGAAGTGACCGGCGTGATTATGCGTGAACCGGATGGTGGCTTTCGGCTTTCTTCTCTCGCACCACGAGTGATGATGCATGTGGATGATGTAGCCGCTACGGAGGTGATACAACCTGGGAGCCGTGTTCGGCACCGTGGATTATTTGCCGGTAGTGAGGCCGAACTGACTGATTTTGAAGCATGGTTGGAGCCGCGCTTAACAGAAAATTACCACTGGGTGGATGTCCGGCAAGGTGAAACCCTGGGGGAATCTTTAGAAAAAGCAGAGGGCTTTTTATTACTTGGCGGCAGTCTGGCGGTGTTGCTTGCAGTTGTGGCAATAGCTGTTTCGAGCAGACAATATGCCTTAAGCCAGCGGGATCGCGTGGCATTACTAAAAACCATGGGGCTGACTGGCAAACGTATTCGTATATTGTATTTATCACGCTTAATTGTATGGGGCCTAATGGCAACCATCATTGGCTTAATACTCGCCATACCTGCTGCCTGGTTATTGGCTTCAATGACCGCACAGTTAATGGATCAGCCGTTACAATTCGAGGTTGACTTCTGGCAACTGTGGCCAGCCATACTAACTGCTTTAGTCGCTTTATTTGCCTTTGCCTACCCTCCGATTGATCGTTTACGCAATACACCGGCAATGAGAGTTTTTCGCAGCTTGCCTACCAATGACAAGTCCGCTTTAGTCAAAGATTTATTGTTAGCTGTAGCGGTGATATTTGGGTTGTTATGGGTGTATGTCAATGATATTAAGCTGGTAACAGCATTGCTCGGGGCAGTTATTGTTTTAGTTATTTCACTGGCGGTTGTCGGTGCGGGTCTAATCTGGTTATTACGCAGATTTCCTGCCGGAAAGGGTGGTTGGCGATTGGCGGTGATTGCGTTGTATCGACATCGTAATGCGACCCTGTCACAAATGTCGGTATTTGCCATGACTATTATGTTGGCCGCTACGTTAGTTCTGGTGCGATCTTCCTTATTAGCCGACTGGCAGGCGCAGTTGCCGGAAGATGCGCCAAATCATTTTCTGCTGAATATTGCTCCGGAAGCAGTGGATGAGGTAGAAGCATTTTTCTCACAGCATCAGATAAACCGTAGCCCTCTATATCCTATAGTTCGCGGCAGACTGACTGAGATTAATGCGCAACCTGCACAAGACGTTGCGTTCAATAAAGATGATGATGAATTGCGCCGCGAATTAAACCTGACAACGTCAAATTCTTATCCAGATGATAATCAAATCGTTTCCGGGCGCTGGTTTAAGCCAGGTGAAACAACAGGGTTGTCGATTGAACAATCACTGGCTGAGTCACTTGGGGTAGAGGTTGGTGATGAACTGGGCTTTACGGTGGGGGCCGAAAAAGTCAGCACAACCATCACCAGTATTCGCAGTGTGCAATGGGACAGCATGCGGCCCAACTTTTTTATTATTTTTCCGCCCAATGGCACTATAGATGGATTACCCAGTACCTCGCTGACGAGCTTCTACCTTGCTGAACAGGATAAACCGTTATTGAACGATTTTGTGCGGCAGTTTCCCACCATTTCAGTGTTGGAAATTGATCATATTATCGAACGAATTCAGCAAATCATTGCTCAGGTAACACAGGCGGTGGAAGCGATATTATTGATGATTTTGCTGGCCGCAATTGCCGTGATGGTCGCAGTTGTCAGTGCAACGATGTCGGAGCGGCAGCGTGAGGGCGCCTTATTACGTACCCTGGGTGGCCAACAGAAATTACTGGTCAAATCTACAACTATTGAGTTTGCATTGATTGGTTTTCTGGCTGGCATTCTGGGTGTACTGGCAGCTGAAGTTGCCGTGTGGGCACTACAAAATCGTATGTTTGATGGCGAATTTCGTTGGCATTGGCCAGTTGTGATGAGCCTGCCTTTTATCAGTGCAGTGATTCTTGCCATCCTTGGACGTTGGCAATTAACGCCTGTATTAACCGTTTCGCCCATGTTGTTATTAAGAAGGCTGGAATAACCAGACGGTAAACCAGCAGTGGTCGAGATGAAAGATCAACAAGCCCTAGCTTGCGTGACTAAAATAAACGTTTCATTATGTGCAGATTTGCATCCTGAGGATGCCTGTTTTGCTTAGGAATAACTGTGCATCGAATATATCGTTTCTTCTTAAAGGTATTGCTGCTAACGATATTGGCGTTTGTCCTGTTGAGTCTGTTGCTGGTATTACCTTTTCGCTGGGTAAATCCACCAATAACCATGGTGATGGCAGACCGCTGGATAACGTCAACTGAAGACTTTCAACTTCGCAAGACCTGGCTCAGCTGGGACGAGATGCCAAAACATGCGGCTTTAGCTGTTGTGACCTCTGAGGATCAGAAATTTCCGTTACACAGTGGATTTGACCTTAAGGCGATTCAGCAGGCGTTAAAAGAACGAGAGCGTCGGGGAGGCTTGCGTGGTGCAAGCACGATCAGTCAGCAAGTGGCAAAAAACATGTATTTATGGACCGGCCGCAGCTGGTTCAGAAAAGGTCTCGAAGTCTGGTTTACCTTGCTGATTGAGCTCAGCTGGAGCAAACAGCGCATTCTTGAGATTTATCTGAATATTGCTGAGTGGGGGCCGGGAGTGTTTGGCCTGGAAGCGGCCAGCCAATATCACTTTGGTCGCTCTGCGGCTAATCTGACACCGATGCAAGCAGCATTACTGGCTTCCTCATTACCCAGTCCATTGAATTACAACCCGGCCCGACCGGCGCAGCATTTACATAAACGTGCCGAATGGAATTTGCAGCAGCAACGCAGACTTGGAGGTCTTCAATGGTTGGCACCGTTAAACGAAGAATAATATTGATAGATAAATGTGAGCGATCTCACATCCTGACCTCAGAGCATTGATTCTTCACATAAATTAAACATTCCGTCCTTAGAATCGACTTCAGTTGATTGACTTGTAAAAGGCAATCAGCAGATTTTTTAAAACAAAATGGAGTGAGACGATGAGAATGAATTCGATGACACATGACCTTGAAAGCTGGGCAAAACATTATGCAGATCATAATGTGTTTGAGCACAACGGTGAAATAATCGATAGTGAAAGAGCCTTTAGTTCTGCCGGTTTACATGCCGAGGCTAAACCAAGTTACCAAGACTGGCTGGCATCAATATCTTAAGGTCAAAATGTATCAGTATGACGATTCAATCATCCTGATGTATTTGTCCTAATGTAATGGACTTTACTCATAATTTCAGCCCCTGAATGAAGCTTTGAAAAACAGCTTAAGTAAGCGTAGTGTTAAGTTCAGAAATTAACTTAAATTTGAGGTCCATTGCTATGGATATGACACAACACACTATGGAAAACCTTTTTATGCAGCTGGGGTTGGAAAGCAATGAAGCAGCCATCGAGCAATTTATGGCTAGCCATACGCTGCAGGAAGATGAAAAACTGGAAAACGCCAGTTTCTGGTCACCCTCTCAATCAGCTTTTATTAAAGAATGTTTAGCTTCTGATTCTGACTGGGCTGAGGTCGTTGATCAACTTAACGTTCAGTTACGGCAGTAAGCGTTAAATCTGATTGCTTTAGATGTCTGCTGTAGAACTTTGGGGCCAGCAAACCCAGATGGCCATGAAACATTTCGCCATTGGTGGTGAAACCTTTCCTCGTGAGTTTATTCGTGCCTTGGGGTTGGTGAAACACTGTGCCGCTCTGGCGAATATTGATTGTCTGCAATTGGAAAAAAATATCGGTTTGGCAATAGCTGAGTCTAGCCTTGAAGTGATAAATGGCGAACATGATCAGCAATTTCCATTAACCATCTGGCAATCAGGTTCGGGTACACAAACCCACATGAATGCAAATGAGGTGCTTGCCAATCTGGCGACACAGCAATTGAATTCGACGATTCAGGTGCATCCCAATGATCACTGCAACATGGGGCAATCCACCAACGATAGTTTTTCGACAGCAATGCATATTGCTACGGTAGAACAAATTCAACTTCAGCTGTTACCAGCCTTAACAAAGATGCAGCAGGTAATGGCGGAACATTCGAAACAATGGCAATCCATAATAAAAATTGGCAGAACGCATCTGCAGGATGCAACACCGTTAACGTTGGGGCAGCAGTTTTCGGCCTATGCGGCCCAACTACAAACTAATATTGATCGGTTAAAGCAGGCAACTGCTGAACTGTATGCTATTCCTCAAGGAGGCACAGCCGTGGGGTCAGGACTAAATAGTTCTGCCGAATTTGCTGAAAACTTTGCCAGACAGTTAAGCGAATTTACCCGCTTACCTTTTACTGCCAGTGATAACAAACTCTCTTTGCAAGCCGCTCACGATGGTCTGGTCAATGTATCGGGTGTTTTAAACACTCTGGCGGTTAGTCTGAACAAAATTGCGGCTGACATTCGATTACTGGGGTCAGGACCTCGTTGCGGGATAGGCGAACTGCATTTACCTGAGAATGAACCCGGTTCCTCAATTATGCCGGGAAAAGTGAATCCAACCCAATGTGAAAGCATGCTGATGGTATGTGCACAGGTGATGGGAAATCACGTAACGATTACGCTAGCGGGTGCTCAGGGGCAATTAGAACTGAATACCTATAAACCGTTAATGATCTTTTCACTATTACAATCCATCAGATTATTAAAAGATGTCATCAATAGTTTTACAGAATATTGCCTGCGCGGGCTTGAGCCGGATAGGCCACAAATCGAAGCATTTTTAAATAACTCACTGATGCTGGTGACCGTCCTCTCACCGATCATTGGATATGACAACGCCAGTTTGATTGCACAAAAGGCACATTCTCATGGAACCACATTACGAGAAGAGGCTGTTCGCTCTGGTTTGATCACTGCAGAAGCATTCGATGAACTTATCCAGCCGGAAAAAATGTTAGGACCACGATGATGCTGTAAATGTAATTAGTTTGATATCAGATACCAAATACCAGAACTGCACATGCCTGCAAATAGTATCCAACAGCCAATGATTACAGCCGCTGCATAACGATTTCTGGGTAATTGAATGGGATGTAACTCAGCTTTAGCCAGACAGTCAGACCAAACTGCCTCCGGTATCAGTTTAATGGCTAAGTAAATTCCTAAAGGCAAAATAATCAAATCGTCCAGATAGCCAATCACCGGAATAAAATCTGGAATAAGATCAATCGGGCTTAACGCATACGCCACTACCGCAACACCCAACCACTTAGCCACCTTTGGAACCGCCGGATCCTTGATTGCCAGATATAAAGCAGAAATTTGAACTTTCATGCCTCTGGCAAACATTTTTAGTTTAGTTATAAGGGCTTGTTTATCTTTCATCTCCGCCTCTGTTGTGAGCTGAA
>NZ_DFLS01000001.1:16311-94783 GCF_002375415.1 Methylophaga sp. UBA3613
GTGAGCTGAAAAAGCGTCAATCAAGGCACGAGGAGCGCCTTTTAGTTGTTCTAAATAAGCGACGAGCAACGCAGACCGGCGCGCGCCTCCCTGGCGCGCCGGCATACAGTTCATCCGTGGACATAAGTGGCGCTTTTTCAGTCATAACCCGAAGGGCTGGGACTATTTTTGCACCCGCCTGCGTAGCTGTTCAAATGAGTTCCAGACTCATTTGTCAATCACTTATGTAGGAAGGCTACACCGCGTGCTTTCCGCCTTGTCGGACACAAAAATAGCCGCCAGCAGTGGAGGATATGAAAGATAAACAAGCCCTAGCATGATTGATTTTTTTGTGTGCTTGCCCATTAAAAAATTCACAAGATCCAGTCGATTGTTGACATAAAATTCACAATCTATCCGCTTTAATTCCATATAAAAAATAATGATTATCTCGTGTTGATAATCATAATAAAAATTATTCGGCAGCAGTGGGCAATATTAAGATGTTTAATAAAAAACTTAAAAGTGATTTAGCTGAGGTAACTACTAAATATAATGAAATTTACAGCCTTATCAATTCAATACAGGAATCTGTAGCGACTATTCAATTTAATAGTAAAGGTATTATCGAGGATGTAAATGACAACTTTTTATCCGTTGTGGGTTATGAAAAGTCAGAACTGGTCGGCAAACACCATAAGGTTTTATGCCATGACGATTATATTCGTTCTGCGGAGTATAAAATATTCTGGGATGAACTCTCACGGGGCAAACAACAATCAGGCAGGTTTAAAAGACTTACCAAGCCAGACCAAACAATATGGTTAGAAGCATCATATTTTCCAATAACTGACAAGGACAATAACGTTACCGCTATCTTTAAAATTGCTTCAGATGTGACGCGTTCACATAACAAAATGCGTGATCTTGAAGCGGCCTCCAATGCATTAAACCGTTCAATGGCGATTATTGAGTTTACTCCAGATGGACAAATTTTAACGGCTAATGATAATTTCCTTTCGGTAGTTGGTTATTCTTTAAATGATGTGGTTGGTAAGCATCATCGCATGTTCTGTTTCGATCAATTCTACGAAGAAAACCCCAATTTCTGGTCAGAAATCAGTTCGGGAAAATTTTTCTCTGATCAATACCAAAGGAAAACATCTTCTGGTCAAGCCGTCTGGTTAGAAGCTTCTTATAATCCAGTGTTTGATGATGAAGGCAAGGTGGTTAAGGTCATTAAGTTTGCCAGTGATATTACCCAGAGAATCGAGCATAACGACCGAGTAATGCGTGCTGCGGAGATGTCATTTTCAACAGCAGAGGAAACCTCGCAAATAGCTAAAAATGGTGTTGAATTACTCAATACCTCGGTACAAATGTCCAACACAATTCTGCAGGATGTATCGGAAACGTCAGCCAATATCGAACAGTTGAATAATGAATCTAAAAATATTGAAAATATCGTTTCAACGATTAATGACATTGCAGAACAGACAAATCTATTGGCATTAAACGCAGCCATCGAAGCCGCACGTGCCGGCGATCAGGGGCGTGGGTTTGCCGTCGTGGCTGATGAGGTCAGAAAGCTGGCGTCGAGAACAAGCGAGTCCACGGAGGAAATAAAAGAAGTTGTAAAGCAAAACCGTAAGCTTACACATGATGTCACGCAAAAGATGGATAGCGTGAAACAACGGGCTCTCGACAGTAATGAACAACTTTCTGCTGTTTCATCAGTGATGACAGAAATATTGCATGGTGCTGAGGATGTTTCACGAACGGTTTCTTCGCTTTTATAGGCAAGGGATTTCAAGATCTTGATTGTTAGGGTATAACAAATTATCAGGACTACTTTAATTTTGATGACATAAATAAATTAAAGCTCTGTGCGTTGTGTACGCAATAATAACTATAAGCATATGAACTCATTACGGAAAATAAGATGGGCCTGAAAAGAGTTTTAATATTATTCGTCTTGTTTTCAGTCGCTTGTAGTTCTGAGAATACAGACATCCCATCATTGAAATTGGCTGGTGTGAATTATTTGGGGGATCTCCCCACTCTTGTCGCCAGTAAAAATGAGTTATTCAAAAAATATCAGCTTGATGTTGATGTGAGTTTTAATAATTCGGGTAGGCAAAGTCTTGACGATTTGCGTGCCGGAAAAGTTGATTTTGCCTTGGTCTCACCAACAGCGTTTACGCTGGATAAATTAGCTAATGCAAATAATGAACTTCAGAATGATGAGCCCGTTATTCTGGGGAATCTTTTGCATTCCACCTTAATGAATCAAATCCTGACAACCACTAATGGTAAGCAAATTCAGACAGTTACTGATTTGTCAGGAGGACGTATTGGTTTGCCTAAAGGAACCAATTCAGAATATATCTGGTGGGTTTATTCGGTTTTTTATCAGGTAAATACAGATCAGGTAGATATTATCGATTTACCCATTTCAGAATTGGGTAAGGCATTAATTGATGACAAGGTCGATGCAATTGTTACCTGGCAGCCATGGACCAATCATTTTATTGCGGAATATGGTGACCAGCTCAAACAGGTGGAGGGTAGTCATGTGTATAGCGCAAAATGGCTACTGGTAACAACTCGCAAAATAACGGAGCAGAACCCACAAAACTGTCAGCAATTGCTAAGGGCTTACGCCGATGCCATCAGTCTTATACACTCAGACACGGATAACGTGATGCAGATGTATAGCCAGGAAATGAGTGAAAACGCAATTTTGGGTCAAAATTATCAGCCAGGATTACATCAGTTAAATTTAAACTGGTCTTTAATTTCAGAATTACATCAGAATATTCAATGGGCTAAGCTCAATAATTTTCCCGGATCCGAAAAACCAATCAATGTGACCTCCTGGTTTGCTCCCGAACCCTTAAAAGCAATACAGCCTTTTTTAGTTAAGATTCCAACGTTGCAAACTGAGGAGAACCAGTGATGAAACTGGTTCAAACGTCTATTTTCTTTATCAGTTCATGTCTGCTGGGACTACTATTTTTAATTGTGTTAGGTGCCTGGAGTTACCACCAGGTTGAATTAAAACGCATTGAACTTAATTCGTTTGCAACGTTAAATAACAAAATTGATGCATTATCTGTCGGCAGTGATAATTTATTGATATTTCGGCCTGACGAACGTCTGTGGCAGGTTTTTTTGAGTGATGCGCGACAAATCCAGCAAGATCTTTCAAAACTGGAGCGAGGTAAGTTTAATGCCCAACGGGCAATACGGCATATCGATCAGTTGATTAAATCAGTAGAAGATGCTTATCAAAGTCTTCCGGAAAATACTAACCCCATCATCAATGACTATCAAATGAATCCTCTGTCATTGCCGTTGAGATCAAGATTGCTTATCAACCAGGTTGCTGATCATGGTATTGCAATTGAAAGCTCTATTGATCAATTGATGCAGGAAAATCAGCAAGTTATTGAAAGTCATATAAACCGTATTTTGTTTGTTTTCATGTTATCTACGCTGATCTTTGGTGTGTTATGTGTATTGGCATTCAATATGATTTATCAGCGTATCGCTCTGCCTACCCGAAATCTTATCGATACAATCAAAAAAATATCGCTTAATGACAACACAGCTCGGGCTGAGGTGTTTGGCAAAGATGAAATGGCAGAGTTATCGATGGCTTTTAATGCGCTGCTGGATCAAAAAGATCGCTCAAACCAACAGATCATCCTGCAGCAGAGTGAATTAAAAAAACAAGCTGAATTACTGGAAATTGCTGGCAGAATCACCCGGTTTGGTGGGTGGTCGGTGGATATGAGAACCAAACAGGTTATTTGGTCTGAGATGGTGGCCAACATCCATGGCAAACCAAAAGGCTATAGTCCAACCATTGAAGAAGGTCTTTCTTTTTATATTGCTGAGCATCAGCCACGTATGCAGGAATTATTTACTGCCTGCTATCAGCAGGGAATTCCCTATGATGCAGAGTTACAAATCATTAATTCTGCTGGAACACCGATCTGGGTGCGGACATCTGGTGAAGCTGTTCGTGACCATGAAGGAAACATAATCGGCGTTCATGGTGCCTTTCAGGATATCTCCGAACGTATGGAGCTTGAAAACCGACTGCGCCAATCTCAACGGCTGGAAGCGGTAGGTCAATTAACGGGTGGTGTGGCACATGATTTTAATAATCTGCTCACGGTGGTAATTGGCAACTCGCAAATCCTTACAGAATCATTTGAGGATTCCAACAGACTCAAACCGTTAGCGGATATGATTTTACAAGCCGGTTACCGAGGCGCGGAGTTAACCCGCAGTCTATTAGCCTTCGCCCGTAAACAGCCGCTTGATCCCAAGCCAGAGAGTATCAAACAACTTATCGATCAGCTTTGGCCGTTATTGGAACGTGCTGTTGGCGAAGGGATTGTCATCAAGTTTATTGCTGAAGGTCCATTAAAGCACGTCCTTGTCGATGCTGGACAGTTTGAAAATGCGCTGCTTAATTTGTCATTAAATGCAAAAGATGCCATGCCAAAAGGCGGTCAATTAGTTATTGAAGCCAAAAATACCCATTTACCGGAAGAATATGCTCAAAATCATGACATCACTTCAGGTGATTACGTTGTGCTAGCCGTTTCGGATTCTGGCTGCGGTATTGATGCAGACAAACTTGATAAAGTATTTGAGCCTTTTTACACCACCAAATCGAAAGACAAAGGGACAGGCTTAGGGTTGGCAATGGTTTATGGCTTTATTAAACAAAGTAACGGTCACGTTAATATCTATTCTGAGCCTGGACAGGGAACAACAGTAAGACTTTACCTACCAGTTGCAATGGATAATACACCCCAGCTAAAAGCTAATACTCAAGAGTCCATCAACTTACAGATTGGTCATGAAACTATTTTAGTGGTTGAAGATGATCCTATGGTAAGGGAATATGTATTAACTCAATTGACAGCTTTAGGTTATGAGGTACTGTCAGCCGCCGATGGCAAACAGGCAATGGATATTCTGCAATCTGAACAGACGATTGATTTGCTATTAACCGATGTCGTGTTACCGGAAGGATTAAATGGCCGAAAAATAGCTGAGCATGCCCTGAGGCTAAGACCATCATTGCGCATTTTATATACATCAGGTTATACCGAAAACTCTATTGTTCACCATGGTCGACTGGATAAAGGGGTATTACTCCTGTCTAAACCCTATAAGCGTGAAGAGCTGGCCAGCAAGGTCAGAATGGCCCTTGATGGCGAAGGACAAGTCTCACCGGATTAAACTAAATCAAGTTGATCTCTGATAATACAATCCTGACAGAATCTTCAGCCTAGTTGTTGTTTGTATTACAAATATCTCTTTTATATTACTCGTCCGTGTTTAAATTTTTTACAGGTATCTGAAAAAATTTCATGACTCTCTCGAAATATTTTTAATTAACAATTATCTAAATTAACCTTGCCAGTTACATATTTAAATCTATAAAACCCTCTAGATAAAATTAATGCCAAGTCTGACGGTTTTCAGTTAATTTTTTTATTTGGACTGGTATAACGGTTGCATAATTTTTTGAGCAGGGAATAACGAGATATTAATGCAATAAATCTAAAGTGTTTTAATTATCCAAATAATTTCAAATTCAGCTTTAGAGTTGATAATGATGACCAAGTTAAGCATTGCTGATTTAGAGTCATCAAAAGTATTCCTTGTAAATAATATGACTGATTTTTACTCAGACTATAGAAGACGTTTATTAGGAGGAAGATATGAATAACGCGAGAATCCTGACATTTGCTTCTTTGACTTTATTTGCATTGCCAGCAGTCGCTATAAATCCTTACGCGTTAGAAGATGATAGCTGGATCAGTATTAATGGTGAAGTTACCTCTGTCACCGCTGATGCGTTTGAACTGGATTATGGTGATGGGCAGATCACTGTAGAAATGGACGATGGCGACCGTGATGCTGATGGTTACAAGTTAATCCAGGGGGATGAAGTGAGAGTCTCAGGCATGATCGATGATGATTTTTACGATCTAACTACTATAGAAGCCAGCAGTGTTTATGTAAAAAATATTGATACCTATTTTTATGCGAGTGCAATGGATGAGGAGGATATAGGTTATTCAATAATCTCACCCAGTGTAACGGATACAGTAGTGCAGGGGACGATTACCAGCGTAGATGCGAATGGAGAGCAATTTACGCTTGATTCCGGACTTCAGGAGCTGACTGTCGAAGTGGATGAATTGACATACAATCCGCTCGATAATGAGGGATTTCAACAGCTTGATGTAGGGGACAGAGTAAGCGTGCAAGGAAGCATTGATCACGACTTTTTTGAAGGTCGAGTTTTTGAAGCAAACTATGTAACAACCCTTTATAGCGCTTCATAATCGTTTTAAATACACAGGCTATGCTGGCTCAGTCGGCATAGCCTTATTTCAAATGTAATGTCTGATGCTAGTCCGCTATTGATTTATTACTTAGAAATTTTTATGGCAATGCTGAACAAACACCTAAAAAAATTTAGATGTGATTGTAAAAATTACATGACTTTGTCATTAGTTGTACATGAAAAATTCATAACAGATCTTGAGCATAAGTTTAATGTATTTTGCATTAAAGTCTTGCCAAGCTGCTGATTTTAAATAATAATTTTTTTGAATTTTCCGTGTATTTTATAGTGATAATTATTTTGGCATGAGGCTTGCGAGGTTGTTTGTTACAAGGAAAGCATTCGGCTCTTTCTTTGATTTTCTACCTGAATACAAAAATTGCCGTTAAATATAAAGGAGAATGAAATGTTTAAGCAACTATTTCTTTCAACTGCAATTGCTACAGCTTTTGCTGTTACACCTGTCTTAGCAGATGATCATGAAAAAATGAATAAAGATGATCCTGAGTGGGAACAAAAAGTTAATAAAACTCAGCATGAAATGGACAAAAAACATCAGGATAATGAGAAGAAAATGGACAAAAACCGTCAGGGTGATACAACCACCTATGATGAAATGGATGAAGACATGGACGTGGTGCCTGATGAAGAAGCCTATGATAAGGATAAGGGCGGAAACGATAAGCACCCTGCCCACAAAATGGGTGAGGAAGGATATCCTGAATAAAATAAATTGAACGTAAAATAAAATTCTAAGTTCAATGGGAGCGTAGCGTTTTAATGGAGTAATTAGCTGGTTGATTTCTCAGTGTTGACCAACAAATTTACTAAGGAAGTAACGCTACGTTTTCATTTTTTTATCAAACTAATTTCTCACCTAAGCATTTCATTTTAACAAATGAAATGTGATGTCCTTAAGGCCTTCTAACTTCATATTCTTATTTGATATAAGCCTTAATGCTTTCTTGAGCATTTTGGATAGGAGTTTAAAATGGCTACACAACTCATTAAAATGACTTTTTTTGCCAGCATGATTACGAGTCTGCCTTTACTGGCAGATGAAATGAATGAATTAAAACGAGATAGACAATCCTGTTACTCATAGTAATAATATTTCAAGTACAAATCTAGCCGGGATACTGTGACACAGGGAGTAATAGGAGCTGAAGCAGATGAAAACTAGAAGCTTGTTCCAGAATGATTCCCCGCTAAGACGAAAAAAGATACTGAGGTCCTAACTTCGTCTATATGATGAGATTACTGATGATATTGAAACATTTGATGCGGATTAATGATTTAGGGCTTGTTTATCTTTCATATCCACCACTGCTGGCGGCTATTTTGTTTTGTGTGCGACAAGGCGAAAAGCACGCCGTGTAGTCTTCCTACATAAGTGATTGACAAATGAGTCTGGAACTCATTTGAACAGCTTAGCTGGCCGCGTAGCGGTGAAATACAGGGATGTATTTCATACAACCCAGGCGGCCGCAAAAATAGTCCCAGCCCTTCGGGTTGTGACTGAAAAAGCGTCACTTATGTCCACGGATGAACTGTATGCCGGCGCGCCAGGGAGGCGCGCGCCGGTCTGCGTTACTCGTCACTTATTTAGAATTACTACAAAAACGTCAGGACAAGCAATGTTCCAGACATTGCTTTTGCATACACTCCATCCATGGAGATAAACGTTTTTGAGCGCAAGCCCCAATGGGGTGAGATACATGGATGTATCTCACAAAAGGCGTTCCTCGTACCTTGATTGACGCTTTTTCAGCTCACAACAGAGGCGGAGATGAAAGATAAACAAGCCCTTAGAGCCTGCTCCAATAATTTATTTTATAACTGTTTAAGTGTCTGACAGGCATTATGTCCTTTACTAAGTAAAATGATGTTTTTGTGTATACAGGCATCATTCCATCCATTTACATTATCTGGAGCGGCCCGTTTGGAAAAAAATTCCAAGTCCACGGCCACTGTATCGGTAAATTGATACAGTTCAATTCGTTCACTCTTCCATTGGCCAACCCAACCACCTTCAGCATTTTCAATCAAGGTTTGGCGTTGATACTGCTTTTCAAACCCGGCCGCTTCAACATCTGCAATCTGGATTAACTGATCATTAAACGAGATTTTATAGAGCAGCATCAGGCCTAGTAAAAGTGCCGCAAAACATAGGGTATTAATAAAATAATCTGTGGTGGTTAAACCGGGATTTTTGGTATGACATTGGACACAATTATTTGCTGTTCGTGCTACCTGATATTCACAGTTTCGACATTTAACCAGTTTTGCCATTGCAAATTCCCTTTTTTATATCGTTGGTCAGAAAGGTCAGCTGGCGAGCTTACGATAGTTATCCAAAATCCAATGCACTCTTTCACAGGCTTGAATGTAATCCACGATCATCGATACAGAAGGGGACTGAATCCCTTCGATACTCATACGTGTATATTCCAGACTATGGATAAGATTTCCCAAGCGGGGATCCAAAACCGTGATTTCACCAATATCAAGCCTGCCCTGTTTGATTGAATCATTGTTTGGCTTGTCAGCTGATGCAGATAAAAAATTGATTTCCTTTTCTAAAACATCCCAGGCTTTACGCATGGAATAAATAGGGAACAAGGTGGCTTCTTTTTTCAGTGACATCCATTCCATTTCTGCTTTGTTTGCATGACTGTTATCCATAATCATTATTCCCAGATGGGTTTATGAAGTTTTACTCAAGTGTTATTTATTGAGTTGTTGTTTGCGTTGAAACAGTTTTTCGCCGAGTAACGCCAAATCAACATCACTTTTCTGCAATAAAGGAAACATTTCGTCTTCTTCTTCTTTAACATGGTGCTCAATGTATTCTGAAAGCACCTTGACTTTGGCATCAAATAATTCCTCATCTGCCTGCATTTGTTGAATTTCTTTGATCAATACCTTGGCACTGTCATGTTCAACCTTAGCTTCATTGAGCAAATCTTTTTCATCTGAAAGTTTTTCACGAAACGCTGGGTAGATAATTTCCTCTTCCAACTGGGTATGCAGTGTCAGTTCTGCACAAATTTGATCTGCCAGTTTTTTCTTATGAACAAACGCATATGGCCCGAGCTCTTCATATTGGGCGAACGCCTGTTTAACTTTCTGATGATCGTTTTTCAGTAAGGTTATGGCGTTGTGCTGTGTCTTTTTTGTATCAGTCATGTTTCTAAACCTTTTGATTTCGGTAGATTACTATCAGTCCTTTTGCAAATTACGTACCCGAGATGAACAAATCTCTGCTAAAGCCTGGTGGGCTCGGATATAGCTGAAAGTTTTATAAGTTTTCAATGAATAAAAGAAAATAAAATATGGGTAAAAATTACTGTCATTACAGAAAAATTTATAGGAATAAATCGAAATTTCCCTTGCGAGGGGGAAACTAGAATTTTCAGAACTGATTAATGCTTACTTTCAGGGTCTGGCATAAGGATTGCTGATAGTGGTTAATGTGCACTTATATCAAGTGTGAGCTCAACCAGATAAGAATTTCCAAAGTTACTATTTAACACTCAGTAAAACGTAATAAATCTAATGTTGAAAGGATAATCGTAATGACTGAAATGAACTCGGAAGATCTAATCAAAAAGCTCAATAATTTAATTGAACTCGATTACGATGCCATTGCTGCTTATAAAGCGGCGATTGAGCGTCTTGATGACATGCAGTTTAAACAACAATTAGCCGCATTTATGGAAGACCATCAAAACCACATTACGGCTTTAAGTGAATCAGTAAGGCTGGAAGGTGGAAATCCGGCTGATGGCGGTGATCTAAAACAGATACTGACTAAAGACAAAGTTGTGATAGCTGAACTGGGTGGAGATAAGGCCATTCTTAAAGCAATGAAAATGAATGAAGAAGTTACTAATAAAAGTTATGAAGAAATGGTAGATGAGCCTTTCCCAGGAACAATAAAACTCATTTTACAAAATGGTTTGGCAGATGAAAGACGTCACCGAGCATGGATTAATGCAACCCTTGAACAAATTTCTTGATTACGCAACAACCTCAATTCGTTAACTAATCCTAGCTCTATGGCACAGATTATTTGATAAGGAGTAAATACTATGTGGAAAGCACTATTTTTTACCATGACATTAGCTTTCTCGTCGGTCATATTATCCGGTTGTTCCGATGAACAGGATAATCAAATGGGGCAGGACTCTGAGCTGGATGCTGACCCACAGTGGAGCGAGAACCCTTATGGTGATGAAGATGTGGAGGAAATTGAAAACCCTCAATCAGCTGAAGAAATCAACCGCAACAAAGATGATAGCGATTTAACTGAAACACCTCCTTATGATGAAGAAGATAGTGGTTTAGATGAGGCAACTGAACAAGGTGTTGGGCAGCAATATTAAAATTGCTTCACCGGAATCTGACTTATCCAACTAGAACCCAATAAATCATAAAGGTTTATTGGGTTTTCTTTTAAATTAATGAATTTTGGATCCTATTTGGACACCGGCTTGATTCTGCCGCCATGGCTTACCATCGCAAAAAGCATAATTTTTACAGTCAGCAGTGCAACCTCGGCACGGTAACCGTTTCGATTGTAGGGTGTGTTTCAAATTTGGCTCAGATTTACTATTACGCATATTAACGGCTCGTTTAATGATTCATGATTAAAGTAGCTTTTTCCAGGTGAATATGCCGTGAAAAATTTCTATTTCGGTAGAAAATAAGCTTTTAAATAAAAACCATTGACGCTTATAAAACTGCTTTAGCTTCATCTCTGGAAAAGACTATGATGTCTGCAGAATCACATAACGTTAATTTCATCGACATTTCAGCTCGTATAAATAAGGATTTATAACAATGCGTTGGAAGGGAAGACCCAAAAGCAGCAATATTGAAGACAGACGGGCCATGCGTACTTCTGGAGCTGGAGGCTTTGGTCGTGGTGGTCTACGATTATTACCGTTGGTTTTTCGATTTCTTGGTGTTAAAGGTACTTTGTTAGTTATTGTCGCTGTGGTTGCTTATGGTTTGTTTACCGGTAATTTAGGCAATATGCTCTATGCGCTAGGACTGGGAGAAAGTCCACCCACCAGCGTTTCCACCGAAACGTTAAATCAAACGCCGCAGGAAAAAGAACTAGTTGAATTTGTCTCAGTAATCCTCGCAGATACCGAGCAGACGTGGAGCAGTATCTTTCAGGAAAATGATGAACAGTATCAGGAGCCTCGTCTGGTGTTGTTCAGAGGGGTGGTACGTTCGGCTTGCGGCACTGCCCAGTCAGCAATCGGCCCTTTTTATTGTCCTTCAGATCAACAGATTTATCTGGATCTGAATTTTTTCGATCAACTCAAAAACCGATTCAAAGCACCTGGTGATTTTGCTCAGGCCTATGTGATTGCACATGAAGTGGGACATCATATTCAGACTCTGATGGGGATTTCAGAGAAAGTTCATGCTGCTCGCAGCCGGTTAAACGAAATAGAAGCCAACAAACTCTCGGTCAAACAGGAATTACAGGCAGACTGTTTTGCAGGTATCTGGGCCAATCATGCAAATGATCAACGTCAACTTTTGGAAACCGGTGATATTGAAGAAGGACTAAGAGCTGCCAGTGCGATAGGGATGATACCTTGCAAAAACAATCGCAAGGTTATGTTAGCCCTGACTCATTTACCCATGGCAGCTCCCAACAACGAATGCAGTGGTTTAAAACGGGATTTGAAACTGGAAGTATCGCGCGTTGTAATACATTTGCAAACGGTTAATCCCTTTAGGAAAGAGTTTCTCTATTTTAAAAATTACAGATGCTCTGCTCACCGGATGCAATATTTTGGAAGCTTAAAATGTAATATTCCCCAGTTTATATTGATAAACATACTGAATACAGGTCATTTTGATGTGTTCGTTAGCATTTATTGAATGTGATTAATACCAAAAATAGACTGCATAAATTACGGTCAATTACACCTTTTGGATTATTGCTTGCGGGCGCAGATACCAGCAACATAGAATGGCGCGTTTTTTCTTATAATTATTTGGAGTTTAACAATGTCAGAACCCGTTTGGTTTAGAACCGCAGAAGCCACCGTTTTTGCCAGTGAAGATCAAGGCACCGATGCGATGCCGGAAATTTTAATTGGCAGCACCAAAGGTCCGGCAGGCCAGGCATTTGCCAATTTGATGGGGCAGACAGAAGGTCACACCCGTATGTTTGCCATTCGTGCCACCAATCAACAGGTTAAACCGGCAACCATGATCGTGCCTAAAGTGACCATCAAATCGAGCAGTTATGTGGAATTGTTTGGTGGACCGGTTCAGTCGGCGGTGGCCGATGCGGTATTGGATAGCGTTATTGAAGGCGTCATACCAAAAGAACATGCTGATGATTTATGTATCGTGG
The DNA here is from genome assembly GCF_002375415.1 of Methylophaga sp. UBA3613. NCBI lineage: Bacteria > Pseudomonadati > Pseudomonadota > Gammaproteobacteria > Thiotrichales > Piscirickettsiaceae > Methylophaga > Methylophaga sp. UBA3613. The sequence continues at coordinate 29,061 of NZ_DFLS01000001.1, forward strand.
CGATGATTTGGATCGCGCCAGATGCGGCTGCTAATCCGGATGTTGATCGCAAGGACTTATACCGCACGAATTACGAAGCCATGAAACTGGCCATCAAACGTGCGATGTCAGGTTCACCAACAATTGATGAACTGATTGCGAACCGCAACAAAATCCATCATGAAATGTATGATCCAGAAACGGGTGAATCAGCCTGGTAAGTTAAAGCTGTATTCACTAAAAAACCCTCTTTGTGTGAGCAAAGAGGGTTTTTTTTGGTTACAGGACAAGTAATCGTTTATTTAATGCTCGTTAAATAACTTTTCATAAAAACCACGTTCAAAATCCCGAAGTGGCTTACGCGCAACATTGCGGTTGTCACTATCCGAATGATAATTGGAAAGTAACTGTACAAAGTACAATGACTTGCCTGATTTTGTATTTATTTTTCCAGCCAGATTGTAAACACCATAGATAGAACCGGTTTTTGCCGTTACTTTGCCACTCAATGGCGTATTGATCAGGCTACTGCGGTATCGCAGGGTTCCAGACTGTCCTGATACGGGTAACGTATCAACCAGTCCCAGCTCCTTATTGCTGAAGATGTACTGGACGACCTGCATTAACTGCTTGGCGGTGACTCTATTGTTACGTGATAACCCTGAACCATCCATGATAATGGCACGAGACAAATCAATACCGGCTTTTTCCTTAAATACCGCTTTGATGGCGGCCGCACCATTCTCATAACTACCAGGTTGTTTGTAATAAACACGGCCAACCGTTTTAAGCAGATTATCAGCAATCAGATTATCCGACCGTTTCATCATCAAATCGATCAGTTTCATCAATGGTTCTGATTGATGCAAGGCAATAACGGTCCCATGTGCGGTATCGTCACGAATAATTTTGCCATGTAATCTGATTCCGGCACGATCCAGTTCCTCCTGAAGAACCTCCTTGAGATATAAGGTGGTGTTTTGTACCGCAAGATGAAAATTTACTGGCAAACGATGCGAGCCCACGCATCCATTAAGTGAGAAGTGATTTTTATTGTCGGCAGTCAGCTTGAGATCACAATCAATATTCTGATTTTCCAGGCCTTCGCGGATGATGATATCGTCAGCACTGATACTGATATATGGCGAGCCACTGGCTTTCAGCCCCTTAACGGGTGCCGGGGTAGTGCCCTCAATTTTTCCGTAGATACAGTTACCATTCATCGTAATGCTACTGGACGGGGCACTGTAACAGACACCCATAATATCCCATGGTAAGCCAACAGCACGCTCAGAGGTGTCGAAGGCGCTGCCGTTCAAATAGAGATTTCCATCGATAGTCGTTTGCTTGAGCTTAAGTTTTTCGACCAGAACACGCAGATGGGTGCGGGTGAAAGTCGGGTCTCCACTGAAATTGATTATCACATCGCGTTCAGTTGTTTCCATTGTGGTTTCAAAACGGAAATCTTTATCCAGGATCAGGCGCGCTCCCAGACCTGTAATGATTTTCTGCAAACTGGCAGGTTGCTGGAACTGTTCAGCACGTTCAGAGTAAATTTCCTTGCCACTTGCGGTATCGACAACATACAAAGCAATATCTGCACCTTCCGGTGTAGGCTTGCCGTTCAATGCCGGGTCAGAAAAAGTTTGTGTAGCGTGAGTAGAAACACTAAAGAAAAGCAACATTACCAGGGTGAGATATTTGGTCATACAGTCCAGTGATACATGAGTTTTAAGTTAAAAGATTGCAAAGCCTATCATGAAATTCAGCATTTGATTTGAAACAAAAAGCTAAGCTTGGAGAAACGCCGACAACAACAGCGATTGGCTGTTGAATCTTAAGTGTACATCGGTTTGTTTTCGGCCACATTCATCCAGCCTTTGGCTATACGGTAGATAACCCAAATCGCATTGGCCAGCAGAATGAAAACCCCGATAACTACAGCACTCAATAAAGCACCTATCAAGCCCCACAAAAGACAAAACCAGAAGGTACGGATCTGCCAGCGAAAATGTGATTCAAGCCACGTACCACGCACATCATCGCGTTTGATGTAGTTCATGATAACGGCCACCAGGAACGTTAAACCAACAATAAAGGATGCTGCCTGCAGGGCATAAATAACAATCGTCAGTGTTTTGGCTTGATTTGAATTATCGTTCATAACGGGGGCTGGGGAAGGATTGGGAATAATTCTGGGTTCAGACATGAAATATCCTTTGGTTATCTGCCTGCAAGGATAAATCTTTTGCAGGCAGATACCAAAACTTTATCTCAGGAAAAAACTATGTTGGAGTGAAATTTTGCTATATCGCTATTTTAATTAAGAAGTGAAATTAGTTAAGCGTTTCATGTGGAGTGGAGTTAGAGCAATGAGAGCATTCACTGATTAGATGAGCCTGGTTGTAAAACTTTCTTCTGGCAACATGAATTGCCGTTTTACAATCTGGCAAATCACCCAATTGAATGCGATCAATCATTGGGGGTAAATTGGGACATGTTTCTGGACACACATGATGAGTGTCACATCCCTTGTTAGGAAGCTTAGGATTTGAATCTAGGTAATAACTTGTCATATCGATATCTCCCTGATCTTATCAACATCTTTGTTTTCCGTTAGGCCAATATTGAACTAACAGGTAAGTCACATATTTATTATTACTCTTACAACCCCAGTTACCGTAAATGAATAATTCCTGTTTTCACAGGAAACTTTACCCGTCAACACCTAAGGAAAACAGAAAACCCATGAATTTACAACAGCTTGGAGCCGTTAATTCAGACTCTTAATTTAAAGTTATTTAAACAAAATAACGATTTCCCGCAAAAAAATGATAACCACGTCACACTTTCTGCGCAATAAATGCTGACAATAATCCAAAAATGTTAACTCCGTCACATTTTTTTATGGATATTAATCGTTTTTATCGATTGTTTTTGTATGAATAAACTGTTTTGCAGGTTAATCCGTTGTGAGTATTGTGGCAACCCTGAACAACTAAGCCACTACAACAAAACTATATAGGGATTTAATCATATGAAAACAACCCGTCAAACCGCTGACATTGGTATCGTCGGACTTGCTGTCATGGGCCAGAATCTGGCTTTAAATATGAACGATAAAGGTTTTACCGTTGCTGTTTACAACCGAACAGCCACGAAAGTAGACGAGTTCATGCAGGGCCCTGCAAATGGTTCCAGAATTATTGCCTGTCACGATTTGAAAGCGTTTACTGAATCATTGCAACGGCCCAGGAGGGTTATGTTGATGGTAAAGGCAGGGGATGTGGTCGACAGCTTTATCCAGCAACTTTTACCGTATCTGGAGAAAGGTGACATTATCATAGATGGTGGTAACTCTTTGTTTAATGACAGCGATCGCCGTACTCAGGAATTACATCAGCAAGGGATTCTGTTTATTGGCAGTGGTGTGTCTGGTGGTGAAGAGGGGGCCCGACATGGACCATCTTTAATGCCGGGGGGCAACAAGGCTGCCTGGCCAGCAATAAAAGATATATTCCAATCAATCTCTGCGCAGGTTGATGGTGAGCCTTGCTGTGACTGGGTAGGAAATGATGGGGCAGGCCATTATGTGAAGATGGTGCATAACGGTATTGAATATGGCGATATGCAACTGATTTGTGAAGCTTATCAGATGATGCGAGAAGGCATGGGCCTGTCGGGGGACGAAATACAGCAAGTCTTTGCCGAATGGAATGATGGTGTGCTGGATTCCTATCTGATTGAAATTACTCGCGACATTCTTAAAGTAAAAGAACCTGATGGCAGTTTGTTAATCGATCATATTCTGGATACCGCAGGTCAAAAAGGTACCGGAAAATGGACGGGCATGAATGCATTGGATTTAGGCACGCCTTTAACATTGATAGGTGAGGCGGTATTTGCCCGTTGTTTGTCAGCGTTGAAAGATGAACGGGTTACGGCATCTCGCGTATTACCGGCTAAGGCGGTTGCTTTTACTGGTGATAAACGTGAAATGATTGATGCCGTTCGGGATGCACTTTATGCCTCCAAAATCATTTCCTATGCCCAAGGCTATATGTTAATGCGTGAAGCAGCGGCAACTTATGGTTGGGAGTTGAATTATGGCGGTATTGCGATGATGTGGCGTGGTGGCTGTATTATTCGGAGCCAGTTTTTATCCAAAATCCGTGACGCTTTTGAGCGGAATCCGAATTTGCAGAACCTATTGCTGGATGAGTTCTTTATTGACGCCATCAGCGAAGCATTGCCGGGCTGGAGAAAAGCGGTCGTTACAGCGATTGACGTTGGTGTGCCGGTACCTACCTTCAGCAGTGCTTTGTCATTTTATGATGGTTATCGCAGTAAACGTTTGCCAGCCAATTTGTTACAGGCACAACGCGATTATTTTGGTGCCCATACATACGAACGACTCGATAAACCCCGAGGTGAATTTTTTCACACCAACTGGACAGGACGCGGTGGAAATATATCTTCCAGCAACTACGATGTCTGAATGTGTTTCACGCCTCAGTGATATGGCTCCTGTCATATCATTGAGGTAGATTTAAGGTGAAATGAGTTTTTTAATTTAAACTTTAAACCGGTATCCCACACCTTGAACGGTTTCAATAAATCTTGGTTGTATAGGTTCTTCACCAAGTTTATGGCGTAACTGGCGTACCAGAACACGTAAATAATGTGTTTCATCAACAAAGCTTTCACCCCAGATGGTCTGGGTTAAAAAACGATGGGTCAGGATATGCCCTGGCTGTTCTGTGAGTAATCGAAGCAACTCGAATTCTTTACGAGATAAATGAATTATTCTGTCATCCAGTTTGACCTGATATTCCGCTAAATCGATAAACAGGCCATTGATTTCACGTTTACTGCTAGAAGCTACAGTATTGTCACTTATTCTCAGTAACGCTCTAACCCGAGCCATCAACTCACTGATGCCAAACGGTTTGGTGACATAATCATTAGCACCGGCATCCAATGCCTGCACTTTTTCATCTTCGCTGGATCGAACAGACAGAACAATAATCGGGATCTGTGACCATTTACGTAATGCTTTTATAACATCCTGTCCATCCATATCCGGCAAACCTAAGTCCACAATCAACAGGTCAACCTTTTGTTCGACCATAATGGCTAATCCTTGTTCACCGAGCCTGGCTTCCAGCACCACATGATGATGTGCTTCAAGACTGATCCTCAAAAATTTCTTAATCTGAGCTTCGTCTTCTATGAGTAATATTGTGGCCATGTAAATACTCTGTGGAGGTTAGGACTTATTGATCTTTCATATTCACCACTGCTGGCGGCTATGACAGATCAACAGCCCCTTGGTTATTTGGTAGCTTGATCCGCATCATCGTGCCTTTGCCATATGGATTATCCAATGCCATCACCTCGCCACCATGCGCTTCAACCATGCCGCGGCAAATTGCCAGGCCCATTCCAGTGCCCGGTAAACTGGATTCGTGTCGATCACCTTGAGCAAGGCTGTAAAACATATTGAATACTTTTTCCTTTTCAGTATCGGCAATACCCGGTCCGTTATCGATAATATCCAGCGTTATCCAATTGTCATCATGCTGAACGATTAACTTTATTGCCAATTCTGCTGTGTTATGGCGAATGGCATTATCAAGCAGATTGAAAATGGCTTGTTCGATAATTAAACCCTGAACATAAAGCATCGGGGTATCTTCTGTTAATTCAAGCTCGAATTGCACATTATCTAATTGATGGCCCAACCGTCTTATAGCACCGTTAATCAGATCGTCGATATCCATCCATTCACGATTCAGGTTCAGTTTACCCTGGCTCAGACGAGTCATATCAAGCAGATTCTGAATATGACGGTCCAACCTGTGCGCTTCATCTTCAATGGTCTGGATCAGCAGCTGCTGATCATCAGTCGATAAATGCTGAGCATATTCACGTAATGACGAACTCGCCCCGATAATGGAAGAGAGGGGGGTACGTAAATCATGTGAAACTGAAGAAAGTAATGTGGCACGTAGTTGTTCTGTTTCTGCCAGTAATTTGGTTTGTGAGAGTTCCGCCACCAGCATGGTACGGTGTAATACCACTGCGGTTAGCTGGCAGAACGTTTCTGTAGCCGTAATTTGCTTGTCATTAATGCGTTCATTAATGGCCACCAGGCCAAGCTGTCTGCCATCCCAGCTAAGTGGAAAAAACAACCATCCCTTGTGCCAGGTTTCACCGTCCAGATGTTTGGATAGCATTAATTTAAAAACTTCTTCACCAGGATGACCACTCGATATGCCCTCCGGGTGCAAAATCAATTTAGACTCCTGCTGAATGGCAATCACCACACGACCATCATTGCTCAGAACTCGCCGTAAGGCCTCCAATAAAATTTCGATAGTGGTTTCAGTGTTGGTCGCGAAAGAGAGCTTTTGACTGAACTCATAGAAATGAGACAGCCGGTTTAATGCCATTTCCTGCTTGGCTATAGCTTCGCGCATTTGCGTCGCTAAATGTGCCGTCATCAATGCCACCATCAAAAATATAATTAATGTGGCGACATCCGCTTTGTGCAGAATATTAAAAGTGTAATAAGGCTCAGTAAAAAAGTAATTGAAAGCCATAAAGCTGAACAAGCTGCTTAATAAAGCCGGACCAAAACTGGTTTTGGCTGATATCAGCAACACACCCGCCAGAAACAGTAATAACAGACTGGTGTAGGGCAGATAACGGTTAAGCACCTGGGCAAACAACACGATCACAAAAATCAATCCGATCGCGAGCAGATAATGTTTGAGCGGAGTATTAGTTGGAAGAAAACGCATAGCTGATCGCTTTTTCTGGAAAATTCTTAAAGTTGTTTTAACAATAAATCGCATTTAAAAAAGTAAAATTTATATAAAATTTTTATCTTTTTTTTAGCTGACTTTCAGTCTCCTGAAACCAATAATCCATTCACGTTGATTATAGGGATGAATAGACTGATGTTAAGTTTTACCAAGTTGTTTCAAAGGCATATTACACCGTGTGTTGCTTGGCTTACATTTTTGATTGAGGTCGTAAGCTAATGCATTGGCGAGCCATCATCCGGTTATTTGGTTTGCTGTTGATGTTTTACAGTCTCAGCTTTCTGCCTTCATTAATCGTTTCATGGATCTACAGCGATGGACAATGGATAACCTTTATCGGGTCCAGCCTGATTGTGTTTTTATTGGGATTATCGTTGTGGCTAAGCAACTATCATCAACGTCAGGAATTATCCGTTCGTGATGGCTTTCTGGTCGTGACACTCTTCTGGTTTATATTGGGGCTGGTCGGCGCTTTACCCTTTTACCTCAGTCTGCATCTGGGTTTTACCGATGCGGTATTCGAATCCATTTCAGGATTTACCACCACGGGCGCGACCGTTATTGTTGGGTTAGATCAATTACCCCAATCAATTTTATATCATCGACAACAAATCCAATGGTTAGGCGGCATGGGGATTATCGTTCTGGCGGTCGCCATTCTGCCTTTATTAGGCGTCGGGGGCATGCAGCTGTATCGAGCGGAAACTTCCGGCGTTGCCAAAAATGAAAAAATGACACCCAGAATCGCTGAAACTGCCCGTTCCCTGTGGCTGATCTATCTGTTACTTACGGTGTGTTGTGCGTTAGCTTACTGGTTTGCAGGGATGAGTTTCTTCGATGCGGTAGGCCACGCCTTTACTACCGTGGCAACCGGAGGCTTTTCTACTCATGACGACAGTATCGGCTATTTTAACAGTCCACTTATTGAAGCTATCGCAATCGTATTTATGTTAGCTGGCGGGGTGAACTTTGCCGTGCATTTTTTAGTGTTAAGACGCAAGCTAATATCTTCATATGCCGAAGATCCGGAAGTAAGAACTTTTGGATTATTGTTTGTGTTTGCCAGTATTTTTATTGCGATAAGCCTGTATTTCGCCGGGGTGTATTCTGGCGGATGGGAAGCGCTTCGTTATGCTGCGTTTCAGGTGGCTTCCATTATGACCAGTACCGGTTTTGGTACGGCGGTATTCGCGGAATGGCCATTACACATCCCGTTAATTCTGGTGATTTTGTCATTTATTGGTGGATGTGCCGGTTCAACCGCAGGTGGCATTAAAGTTATGCGTATCATGTTGCTGGCGAAACTGGGTTTACGGCAACTCGAGTTATTGGTGCATCCTCGCTCCGTATCTGTGGTGAAGTTGGGAAAACGGCCAATATCTGAAACAGTATTGTTTTCGATTTGGGGTTTTTATGTGCTTTATATTGTCACAGCATTGATGCTGACAGTTGCAATGATGGCAGCCGGCCTTGATTTGATTTCAGCTTTTGGGGCAGTGGTTGCAACGATCAATCTTCTGGGCCCGGGTTTAGGAGAGGTTGCCTCGAATTTTGCCACAATGGATGCCACGGTTAAATGGCTCGGGATCTTCGCAATGCTGGTAGGACGCCTGGAAGTGTTCACCTTGTTGATTCTATTTCTGCCAGCCTATTGGCGCAATTAACAGAGAGGTTTTGCAGATGAAAATTATTATTCTGGGTGCGGGACAGGTCGGCAGTTCGACGGCAGAAAGTCTGGTCAATGAAGGTAACGATGTCACGGTGATTGATCAGAATCCGGTATTGCTGGAGCGATTGCAGGAACATTTGGATATTCGCACGGTGGTGGGATATGCAGCACACCCCGGAACCTTGTTAAAAGCGGGCATCAAAGACACCGATATGCTGATCGCGGTCACCCATAATGATGAAATCAACATGATTGCCTGTCAGATTGCCAGCTCACTATTTAATACGCCCAAAAAACTGGCGCGGATACGTGCCGCAGATTATCTGGAATATCCGGCTTTATTTGCGCTGGATGCTGTGCCAATTGATGTCATTATCAGTCCTGAGCAATTAGTCACTGATTACATTACCCATCTAATTGAGCAACCTGAAGTCTTGCAGGTTCTGACCTTTTTTGAAGATCGTGCTCGACTGGTTGCCGTTAGAGTGGATGCCGGGAGTATTATGGATGGTAAAGCCATCCATGATTTGCTGGATCTGCTTCCTAAAATACAAATGCGTATCGCGGCCATTTTCCGAAATGAAAGTGCTATTTCATTGGGAGGAAAAATCACGTTACAGGCCGAGGATGAAGTGTTTTTTCTGGCCGAAAAACATCAAATCAGTGAGCTGGTAAAAGTATTCAAAAAAGATTACCAACCCTATAAACGAATATTTATTGCCGGTGGCGGACAGATTGGTAAACAACTGGCACAGCGGCTGGAAAAGTCACATAACGTTAAAATTATCGAACATAATGAAAATCGTGCACGGGTTATCGCCGAAGAACTGCATCACAGCCTGGTTTTGCATGGTGATGTGGGTGATGCCAGCCTGCTTAAAGAAGAATATATTCATAAAACGGATGTATTTTGCGCTGTGACTAACGACGACGAAGCCAATATCTTGTCTGCGATGCTGGCGAAGCGCCTGGGAGCTCGCAAAACCTTTTCCATTATCAGTAAGGCCAGCCATGTTGAACTGGTTGAAGGAACCAGTATTGATATTGCCGTATCGCCTGCACAAATCACCATTGGGACCCTATTGACCCATATTCGTCGTGGTGATGTGATTACCGTACATTCGTTAAGACAGGGTGCTGCAGAAGCCATAGAGATCGTGGCACATGGCGATAAGCAAACCTCGAAAGTAGTGGGGCGTAAACTCTCAGAACTCAAACTGCCTAAAACGGCGACCGTTGGAGCGATATTACGCAAAGAAAAGATTTTGTTTGCCGAAAAAAATGTTCAGATTGAAAGCGGCGATCATCTGGTCATCTTTTTGACCGAACAGCAGGATGTCGATGAGGTTGAAAAACTGTTTCAAGTAGGATTTGAGTTTCTGTAAATCAGTTTATTAGAGATGTAGGAGCTTCAGTTTGTATCATCCGTCTTTAATATTTACTTTTTGCCTAAAAGTTCAACTAGATAATGAAACAATGTTTGTGATTTTCTAACGCATGCCAATTGAAGTCTATGCGGTTTTTATTTTTACTTCAGCGTTGCTGGCCCTGGCTCCGGGGCCAGATAATATTTTTGTGCTTACCCAGTCAGCACTTTATGGTAAACGCAGTGGCATTCTGATTACCTTAGGTCTATGTACAGGTTTGGTTTTTCACACCTGTTTAGTGGCATTCGGTGTTGCCACTATTATGCAAACTTCTGACTGGGCGTTGAGTGCGTTGAAAATAATCGGCGCAATCTATTTGGTCTACCTGGCCTGGCAGATTCTTAACAGCCAGACACAAGAATTATCAGGTAAGGGCGTAGTATTGAGTGATGCCAACTTATATCTTCGCGGCATTGTGATGAATGTAACTAATCCCAAAGTCAGTATTTTCTTTTTGGCTTTTCTGCCACAGTTTGCCAGTTCAAACTATGGTGCGATTACGCCACAAATTATATTGCTCGGGGCTATGTTTGGTGTTGTTTCACTCTTTATCTTTAGTGGTATTTCTATATTAGCTTCAAAGCTTGGCGACTGGCTTAAAAGAAAACCCAATGCTCAGGTTTATCTCAGTCGCACGACAGCACTGATTTTTGTTGTGTTGGCGTGTAATCTTTTGATAGGGCTAACTCATTGAGTCAAAACGCTGAAAATCAGTAAATTGACTCAGTGCCTTGTTGACTTTTAACACAGGCATCAAATATTTGATCATGGATAAAATCCGCTGATTTACAGGGGGGCTGGATAAATACCTGTTTGGCAATTTGCAATAAATCATCACGGCCTTGAGAGTCTTTGTAAATCGATTTGATTTTTGTTTCAAACGTTTCCCAGTCGTCGCCTTCGGTCTGACGGATTTTCTGGATTTCATAGGCAGTACCTGCCTGATAGGCACAGCTGGTAATGGTTCCATGCTCCAGATTTTCTGCCTGGACCGAACCAACGAAAGTTAAGGCAAAAGTCATCATGACTAAGTGTTTCATCTGACATACCCCACTACTAAAACCTGCTAAATATTTTGAATCATCATGACATATTATCTGCAGAATAATACCAGTCTAATAGGAATGGCTTGTATGACAGGGCATTGCTATGCTAACAAGGGTGCAGGAAGTCCAAAGGAGCTGAAGTCTATGAGCAAAGAAATAGAACAAAGCATGATAGTGCTGGCCCGTCATCGTTTGAAATGGTTGAGGGTTGCCCTGGCTGGGCGAAATGCCGATCTGAATCTGGTGCAGAACACCTTTCATCAGCTGACAGGGCTGACCAGTTTAAGGTTTGTTCAGGATAATGGTCTGAGTCTGCCAACAGCGAAAGAACTGGCTATTATTGATAATCTGGCGATATTAAATGTTCAGCAACAACACCCGGAAGTATTGGAAAAATTTTCCAATGAATCACAGGAGTTATCGAAATATCTGGATATGCCTGCCCGGGATTTGCTTGATTTGCTGTTTAAGGAAGGAGGCCGGTTTCAGAATCAGGAAGCTATTTCAGTGGCTATGCACCGGGGCTTAATCAGTGATATTCATCATGAGAAAGAAGCCTACGACAGATTGAATGCACGTGAACGGAAACAGGATATGTAAAAAACCTGTTTACCAGTCTATGTTTTTTCCTTGCCAATCCAGAAATGACAATTCACCGTCGGCTGGCAAACCCTTTAGAATTTCAAACAATCTATCGGCAACAAAATCCGGGGTGAATAATTTATCGTCAGGCACGTTTGTATTATACGGACGAGATAGTGGAGAGTCAGTGGTACCGGGATGAAATGCCAGTAACTTTACCATTTTGGCGCGACGGGCATATTCAATGGCGGTGGATTTTAACAGCATATTCAACGCTGCCTTGCTGGCGCGATAGCTATACCAGCCCCCCATGTGATTATCATTAATGCTGCCAACCCGTGCGCTGAAGATGGTCACCTGACAGGTTTCAGCATGTTTAAGCACTGGTAAAAGCTGTTTCAGCCAAAGCACCGGGGTAATTGTATTGATATTAAACACATGGTTGATGGAGGCTGCTGTAAGTTGTTCGAGACGTTTTTCCGGTTTTACTGATTCATCATGGAGGATGCCGTGACAGATAAAGACCTTTTCAAAGTTACGTTGCTGGTCGTAAAACTGCATCGCCAGGTTGCCCATACTTGTTTCGTCATATTCAGACTGATACCAGATGACACCAGCAAACTTATCGGGTTGTGGTCCACGACTAACCACCACAATATTTTCAGCAGTTAAGTAAGTTAATAGTTTTTCAATGATGGCCTGAGCAATCTGCCCACTGCCGCCAATAACGAGAGCATATGTTTTCATTTGTTGAGTATGCGCCTGATGATGTGAATTTTGTGTGTTAAAAATTTTTTACTTGTGTTCCCACGGCTCCTGCGTGGGAACACAAGTAACGACCTTTTAACTGAGAGCCATTCCTGATATCCATTTAAATGCTTTATAAATTGCGAAACAATTAGACTATTCATTCTGCATTCATGAACAATGGTTTACTGTTTAATAATGTGCGCTATATAAAGCAGTGAAAACTTATTACTGCCTTCTACTGACAAATGCTCTATAAACTATATTGACTCAGGTTTTCTGAAAAAATTATGAATGGATTAGTGCTATTTCTATGAAAAAATTCACCATTCGTTACCAGGATTTATTGTCTTTATTCTCAATGAATAAAACCTTATCTATTATTTTCCCGATTGTTTTAACAGCAAGTTTCAACATAAATGCAGAAGAGGCCGTTGAGGCGAATGAGGACTGCGGTGAAGCGGAAATTCGTTACAGTGATAACCCGGAGCTTACTCGCGCAGAAAGAATAGCATTAATGGAAAAAGCTTTTTTTGATTCGGTTAACCGCTTTGAGTCATGCAATTTGTCTGATCCAAATAATACGTCTGCGGCTGGCAGTGATGGTGGAGATAGTGGCGAGCAAGGCGGTGGAGAAAATCAGGGTGGTAATGCTGGTAATCACTCAGTCGCCAGCCAGGAAATGCAGGGTACTGAAGCTGAGACAGAAATGGAAAGCTCGATGCCAGCTCAGGCCGGCACAGCAGATTCAGTTGAACAAACTGATAGCAATGGTGCGGCAGTGGTATCTTCGGGAGGTGCAGATAACGGTGCTATCCCGGAAGACATTCCATCCGCCAATAACGACGATGCCATTGCTGCACAAATCAGACTGGCTGCGGAAGCTGAACAAGATCCAGAGATTAAAAAGAAACTCTGGAATGAATATCGTAAATATAAGGGGATGAACATTGTTGAAGACTGAGTCATTTAGAGCCCCCTCCAGGTTTCTTATCTATCTTATTATCCTGACCCATGTACTAACGGGATGTGCAACTACGTCATCCTCAGGTAATTTAAAAACCGGTCCACAACTGGCCTCGGCCCAGGAACAAAACAAAGAAATACCCTACCAGGGCGTTAAACTTGACGTCATTATTCCGGTCTTTTCGCCAGGGCTTTCCGATTCAGCAGCTGAATATGAAGAAGAAGGTATCTGGCCTGAATTGAGACGAGCAGAAGCCAATCGATTTGCTTATAAATTAAAAACGGCTTTAGATGAAAGTGGTAAGTTTGGTGCGGTTCGGGTAGCCCCCAACAGCACTGCTTCAGGTGATTTATTTGCTGTCGGCGAGATCATTGAATCAAATGGTCAAGAGCTTGAATTTAGCCTCAATGTGGTTGATGCCAGTGGTAAGCAGTGGTTAAACGACACCATTGAATATGAGGTTGGTGAAGGTTTTTACAAAAATCCGAGAAATGACGGCAAAGACCCCTATGATCCCGCTTTTGATAAAGCGGCCCAGGCGATAATTGAAGCCCTGCTTAAACAACAGCAAAGCGAACTGGCGCAACTGCAGAATATTAACGATCTGCGTTTCGCCGCCAGTTTCAATGAACAGGCCTTTATGGAGTATCTCGATACCAGTGGTCAACAAATTAAGCTGGTCAGTATGCCGAGTGATGCTGACCCAATGTTTCAAAGAGTCAAATCGATTCAGGTTCGTGAACAGTTATTTGTAGATAATCTGCAGCAGAATTACAGTGCATTTTCCCAGCAAATGGATGACAGCTATCTGGCATGGCAGGAAGCCAGTGCCACAGAAATGCAATTACGCAAAGAAGCTAAAACCAAAAGCATCTGGAAAATGATTGGCGGGGCAGTTTTAATCGGTGCCGCCGTTGCTGCCGCTACGTCAGGCAGTTCCAACGACCCGCGTTTTGCCCGTGATCTTGCGACTGTTGCCGGTGGTGTTGGCGGTGCAGTGCTGATCAGCAGTGGCTTTAAATCTCGTGAGGAAGCCAAGTTTCATCAGGAGGCATTAAACGAGTTAGGAGAATCGGTGAACTTGGAAATGGCACCACAGGTGATGACTTATGAAGAAGAATCAGTCGAGTTAACGGGTGATATTGATGAGCAGTTCCGCCAATGGCGAGATTTTTTGAACCGGATGTATCAATTAGAAGCCACGCCTGATGTACAGCTCTAAATTTCGCTTGAGGTTCAGCCATAGATCATGATCCATCAGAAAATCGCTGAGGCTAAACTCGCTAAACGAAAATTATTCTTCAAAACACTGCTTATTATCATTTTGCTGAGCGTGTTTTGCGTGGCGTTAATTTTGTGGGCGTCAGTCCCCAAAACCCGTTCCACTAGCGTCGAAACTGAGCAGCCACTGGATATTGTTGAAAGCTCACCTCAGGAAAATGGCAACCAGGACAGTGAAACCTTGCGTCAGCAATATCTCGAAGCCTATGCCCATTTTGAAAATACAATTAAACCCGAGTTAAACAAGATCGATCTGCCAAAGTGGAATGAACCGCTGGCTGATCGTTTAAATGCAAATGAAAGTGCTGCAATAGAACAGTTTGGTGAAGCGAAATATGCTCAGGCTAATGCGACATTAGATGCTTTGATTAAACTGGCTGAAACTGCTATTTCAGACAGCCAGAATCAATTTGAATCGGCCATGCAAAACGCTCAACAGGCTTTTGATGACAATCAGTATGAACAAGCTAAAACAGCAATTTCAAAAGCATTGATGTTGGATAGTAGTTCTAATCAGGCTTCGGCGTTAGCAGAAAGAATTGAGCAATTACCGGAGATTGCATCTTTAGTTGAGCAAATTGAAGTCGCTAATGTCGAAAATAATCCCCAGACCGAGCTGAGATTAATCAACCAGTTATTAACGCTGACGCCAGAAAGAGAAGCGTTGAAGCAACGTGCTCAGGCGTTACAAACCACACTTAATAATCAAAAATTTCAATCGCTTATCTCCCAATCCTATGCTGCGATTGATGATGGTCGCATTGAAGCGGCCAAATCAGCATTGAGTCAGGCGCGAAATATCTACTCCAATCGAGTCGAACTGAGTGATGTAAATACTGCGATACAACAATATGAAAAAAACCAGCGGATTCAGTCGGGTCTGACCAACGCGGCAAAGGCAGAGTCTAATGATAACTGGCAAGCTGTAAAAACCAATCTTGAGCAGGTGGTTAAGGAAAACCCCAATAACCAATCGGCCACAGAAAAACTGACCATGGCCAATAACATATTGTCATTGGATAAACAGATCGATGACTACCTGAAATCGCCTTATCGACTGTCAAACAGCCAACTGGCAGAGCAGGCACGTGCTGCCATTAATGCTGCCGCAGCATATCGTAATCAAAGCCTCTCGCTGACCCGTAAAAGTCGTGAACTGGAAACGGTATTAACCGCAGTGAACCAGACTGTTCCTGTTGAAGTCCGCTCCGATAATCAAACACATATTCTGGTGCGGGGTGTTGGCAATGTGGGTGTGGTTGATTCAAAAGTGATTCAGCTTAAACCCGGCCAATATACTTTTGAAGGTAAACGCCAGGGTTACAAGTCAAAGTTAGTTGAAGTTACTATTCCCTACGACGTAAACCGTTTTAGTCTGACACTGGTATGTGATGAGCCAATTTAATCAGCAGCTGGAACTTGCCCGTAAACGTCAGCACAGAATGTATCTGTGGTTATTGACGATATTTGTGCTGGTTTTCCTGATTATAGTGACAGTAATCTTTGCATCAAGGGGGACCCGTGTTGAGGTTCAGCCGGATGATGCTTCTGATGTATCAATTAACGCCGATTCCTGGCTGGCAATGGTTATTTTGGATTCAGTATATTCGCTTGCTGAATCCACCCAAATTCAAGTAACGGCGAAAGGCTTTTACCCTCTCAGAAAAACCATTGAACGAGCTGATACTGGCAAAGTCATTACGGTTACATTAACCCCGTTGCCAGCTAAGATTATATTGTCCACATCGCTTGACGATAATCTCACGCAATGGCTGATAGACGATGAAATCATTGCAGTAGCAAATCATCTTGAGTACGAACTCCCTGCGGGCGACCATCAGCTCATTGCAAAGCATCCACATTATCAAATGACGACGCTCGATCTGACACTCAGCCGTGGTGAAACAGAAACCCGGGATGTTGAACTGCAACCGCTGCAGGGAGAGTTTGTTGTAAATTCGGTGCCAATTGGCGCAATGGTAAAGGTAGATGCTGTTGAAGTTGGCAAAACACCGCTCACCGTACCACTGCAAGGCGGTTTTCATGATGTGCAGTTAACACTGCAAAAATATGAAACCACCGAAGAAACCATTGAGATAAAAAATCCCAGCCCGACGATAGAAAGAAACTATCGTTTATCTGCAGAAACGGCGGGTGTACGGTTAAATCTTCAACCCTCAGGTGGTCAACTGACATTGAATGGGCTGCGAATCGATAATCAGGATCGCCTTTCGGTTGAAGCGGGTAAACAGCACCGGTTGCACTATTCAAAGCCGGGATTTTTCTCCAAAACTGAAACGTTCACTTTGGACACCAATGAAAAAAGAACCCTTGATCTCACTCTGCAAAAAGAAATGGGTAAGGTGGAAATTTTATCCACGCCAACTGCTGAAGTGAAAATTGATGGAAAAGCGGTAGGAAATACGCCAATCGAGTTGGAATTAAATGCCGTTCCTCATGATGTACAGTTCAGCCTGCAGGAATATCGAACGATCTCGAAAAGCATTACTCCAACGGCGAGTGAACCACAAAGAATATCCGTTACTTTACTCCCCGAGGCACAAGCCAGAAAAGCTGAAGCTCCGAGAGTGTATAAAACCAAAGCCGGTGGTGAAATGGCACTGTTTTTCCCCAACGACATTATTAAAATGGGGGCAGGAAGAGATGAGCCGGGGCAACGTGCCAACGAGTTTTTAAAACAGGTCCGACTCAACCGACCTTTTTATGCCGGCACACATGAAGTGACTAACGCTGAGTTCCAGCAATTTGATAGCAGTAAATCTGGCGATGGCAAATTACCGATCACTAATTTGAGCTGGCTGGAAGCGGTCAAATTCTGCAACTGGTTAAGCCAGCAGGAAGGTTTAACCCCCGTTTACCAGCTGCAAGGCAATCAGCTGAATCAAATTAATAGCAATGCTGATGGCTATCGATTATTAATGGAAGCGGAGTGGGAATGGCTGGCTCGAAAAGCTGGTAAACCCGAACAAACTTTGTTCGTCTGGGGCAACGATAAAACCATCCCAACCAAAGCCGTGAATATTGCCGATGAATCTGCCAAAGGCAGTGTGAAGCTATATGTGCCAAGATTTTATGATGGTTATACCGGTATTGCTCCAGTGAAGAGCTTTGACCGAGAAAAGTCTGGGCTTTACGATTTGGGAGGCAATGTCAGCGAATGGACTCACGACAGTTACTCACTAACGGTGCCGAAACTGGATACCGTTTATCCACAGGTTCTTGATACTTCAACCATAGCAATGCGTGTGATAAAAGGCGCAAACTGGCGTTCTGGATCACTCAGTGAATTAAGAGCGTCCTACCGCGATGGTGCAGAGCTGGGTCGCGATATTCTGGGCTTTAGAATCGGCCGATTTTTATCTGGAGGGAATGAATGATGCTATTCAAAAGAATTTTACTGATTGGGGCTTCAATCATGTTGTTAGTGGTCTTATCGTTGATGATTCACAATGCCTGGGCAGGTAAATCGGTTATCAGTCTGAACTCCCCCGTTTCGTTCCCAGTGGATATCTGAAGATGAATGATCTGATGAAAAGCTTTGCCGCCTTGATCGTATCGATCATTGTGGTGCACATGATTTATATCGGCTTTATCCGGCCAGAGGCTGCACAACTGGTTGAACTTGCCTTACAACAGCAGCAATCATCACCACGTAATATTGTGGTTATCATCAAAGACTACGAACAGGAAATCTGTTTTATTCTGATGTTTTGGGGCTGTTTTTTAATTGCCAGTTCATACCGTGAGATTCTCAAAACAAAATACCTGTATAGCGTTGATTTAATTGAGGATCCAACCAACAATAATGAGCAACTAATTGATAAATCCGAGCATAAAGAACTGGATGTAAACCGTATTATTCATCGGTTGGATAGTGAGATTCCCCAGGATTTAATCTCCTCGCCACTGGTTCAGACTTTACGCGCCTCATTATGGCGTTACAGCTCGACCAACAATGTGCAAAACCTGTCAGATGCCATTGAAAGTAATCTTGAAGCATTGGCTGTAAAACAAGACTCTGAAAACTCCATGATCCGCTATCTGATCTGGGCCATTCCCTCTATCGGCTTTATTGGCACAGTGCGTGGTATCGGTCAGGCGCTTTCACAAGCTGATCAAGCACTTGCTGGCGATATTTCCGGCATGACTGATAGTCTTGGTCTGGCATTTAATTCGACGTTGGTCGCCTTGTTGATCAGTATCTTTCTGATGTTTTTGTTCCATCAACTACAACGCATGCAGGACAGCCAGATTGTCGATACCCAAAGCTATTGCGACAAATACCTGTTGAGACGCATTCGCTAACAGCAAATGGCCTACCGACGAAAAAAAACCGAAGGTTCCAGTCTGGCATTTCTGGATATCATGTCCTGTGGCCTCGGCGCGGTTATCCTTGTGTTTATGCTGGTCAAACAGAAAATTGATGAAACCCCGGTTGAAATCGATAATCTTAAACAGGATATCAGTCAGCTTGAACAGGTGAGGGATGATGCTGAGACCACATTGGATCAAATAAGAGAACAGTTAAGCAGTGAAAATGCCCGTTATCAGGCGTTAAAAAAACAACTGGATGAAAAGCAGTCGACACTGGCGAGTCAGAGTCAGCAAGTCCAACGATCTGAAAGTGAACTGGATGAACTTAAATCCAGTATTACCTCCATTAAAGTGCCACAAAAACAACAGGATTTGGTTGAAGCTCCTCGTATCAATGAAGAAAACTATCTGTTAGGACTGAAAGTTGAAGGCCCCAAAATAGCGATTCTGGTTGATACCAGCGCTTCAATGACCAATGAAAAACTGATTGATATTATTCGCACCAAAAGCAGTTCCCAGCAAAACAAAAAGAATGCCGCCAAATGGCAACGCACTAAAAAGGTTGTTGAATGGTTGCTGGCACGAACACCGGAGAACAGTGACGTAGTGGTAGTGGCTTTTAGTGAAGATGCCAAGGTATTAGGTGATAAAAAAGGTTGGCAAAAAGCCAGTGCATCACAAACGACTGCATCAATCATCAGTGAGTTAAATACCATTGTCCCCGAAGGCGCAACGAACCTGCAAAAAGGTTTGAATACCGTAAATCAGTTTTCACCAACCAACCTCTACGTGATTACTGACGGTTTACCGACCAAAGGTGAATCGCAATATCGTAGTCTGAATCCTTTCTCCAGTTGTAGTTCGCTTACCGGTAATGCGCAGACGATTTCGGGTGAATGCCGAGTGAAATTGTTTCAGCAAACCATCAACGAAAGCGGGAAGCGGGGCGTACAGGTCGATGTTATTATGCTGCCGCTAGAAGGTGATCCCGATGCCGTGAATCAATATTGGATTTGGGCTGCCACCACCGGCGGATTACTGATCAGTCCGGCGAGTAACTGGCCATGAAACATCGTAGAAAAGGCATCGATATATTCAGTCTGTCTTTTCTGGACGTGATTTCCTGTGGGTTTGGGGCCGTCGTCATGTTGATATTGATCTCTAAAACCGATGTCGATGTTTCCACTGCTGGTGCCGATGATATCAGCAGTTTACTGGCCTCGTTGATTGGTCTGGAAAACTCGGTGGCTGAAGTAAGTCAGCAAATTGAACAGGAGCTTTCGACGTTAGAAGCCTTATCGGGTGAAAAACAGGCTATTGCTCAGGCCGAATCTTCTTTGGAAAATCAGCTCAAAGCACTGCAACAAAAAAATGCCGCACTGGAAGAAAGTATTTCGGGACTGAGTCTGGTGGAATCACGCCTAAGGCAGGCGGCTTTGCCAACGCCAAGGAAATCTGCTGATAAGCGTTCCGCAGAAGTAGGCGGTATTCCGGTTGACAGCGATTATGTGGTGTTCATTATCGACACGTCTGGCAGTATGAAACAGATCTGGTCACGGGTATCCAGAGAAGTGGTGAATGTGTTGAATATTCACCCTGAAGTGAAAGGCTTCCAGATATTAAATGATATGGGCACATCGATGATCTCCGGCTACGATGGTCGCTGGATGCCTGATACGCCCTCTACACGAAACAGTGCCATCAAAATGTTTGAGAATTGGTCAGTGGTATCCAACAGTAGTCCAGTGGAAGGCATAGAAATGGCGTTGAGAAAATATGCCAAACCCAATATCACTACTTCAATCTATGTATTTGGCGATGATTACACCGGCTCATCGTATGATCCGGTTATTGATCGGTTAACCAAACAGAACAAGCAACTCAGCGATGGGCGACGACTAGCCAAAATTCACGGTGTAGGCTTTTTATCCGTTAACAGTACTGACAGATTCAGCATATTGATGCGAGAGTTGACCAAACGTAATGACGGTACTTATATTGCATTACCGCCCTAGAGGATAGGGCTTACCACGGGTAACCATGGGAGCCAGAAACGGTAAGATCTCGTTCACACACACCTGCGTGGTAACGCAAATGGTCTAATCAATAAACTCGTACTTCCAGCGAATTTCATCCGGCTTCATCATCTGCCCGACACTAAAACGAATCATACCGGTGGGATCGGAAGCTTTGCCAATCAATACATAACGACTGCCATCACTATCAAATCCGACGCCGGTTTTATCGTTGAATTCTGATATGGCACTACTGTTTTGCAGGATAAAAGGCAATAAATCATCTGCTGCATCGGGTGGCGCAAAGGGTGGAACCGTTTCAGGTCGATTGCACAAACCAACAAATATTTCCTCATCGGTCGGCAGGATCAGAATATTCCAATTGAACAGGGTATAGACCGATTTAGCTGTGTTATTCATTCGATGGACAGCTCAGTTAAGTGATATCTTCGGAGACTCAGATTCAAATAGGCTCCCACGCTGAGCATGGGAGCCATATTTAGCCGTTGAATCTCGATCCCATGCTTCTGCGTGGGAACGAAACAGTTTAATTAACGCAACGTTCTGCTAAACAGATTCAACGCCAGTTGATAACCAATCTGTGCTGTTTGGGCATCATAACGGCCACCATCACCCTCATCACGCATAAACGCATGTTCGGCATTGAATTCATGCCAGGTAAACGGAATGTCTGTTTCGTTGAGTTTGCTGTAGATCAGTGTGCGGCCTTCTGAGGGAACATGGTTATCCTGTTTGCCCCAGATCATCAGCAATTCGCCTTTGATATCTGCCAGACGTTCCATACTGTGTTGACCCGGTTTATTCGGGATCTTCTGAATATGTAAATCGGTAGCATAAAAACAAGCAGTGCCTTTCACTTCAGGTTGCAGTGCTGCACGAAAAGCCAGATGACCGCCAATGCAATAACCCATCGCTCCAAATTGACCATTGCACCAGGATTGTTGCTTGGCAAATTTGATTAACGCTTCGTTATCGGTGTCATAGCCCTGCACATCTTTGTTTTCTTTATCGGCATTGCCTTTATCGCGACCGGCATCGTCATAACCCAGCACCGTACCAATCGGATTTAGCTCATGGAATACTTCGGGGACTAATACGGCATAACCATGACTGGCCATTAATCTGGCCGCACGCTCAATCGGGCCGGTTTGCTGAAAAATTTCGGAATAAAAAAAAATTACAGGGTAGCTGCCTTCACCAACAGGACGATGAATATAGGTACGCATCACACCAGTAGGTGTATCAAGATCGGCAAAATGGCTTTGAATCTTCATGAAAGCTCCCTTGAAGTTGGATAGAAAAATAATGGACTATTGTACAACGACTAATCATTTTCAGCGGCCTGATTAATCTAATCTTACGCTCAATAATATTGCCAAATACTGATGCTCAGCGACTTTAAAGTAGATTAATATTCGTCTGTGTTTGATTGAATGACGTCAAGCAATTGAAATAGAGATTAAAAAAAGTGGTCAGCATCGTAAAACCTTAATAATTAACTGTTGGAATATCGCCGTACCACACGTCATAAAAGTTGTTGCTTAATTTATCTACAAGGAAAGTCATATGAAAAAAATAATTCTTAATATCGGTTTGCTACTGTGCATTATGTCGTCTTATACGCTGAGTGCCGATGAACTGCCAGTCACCGAAAGACTGGTTGATACACTCTCGGAGCTTGCCGGTGGCCCTCATCCAGGAATACGTACTAATCATGCGAAAGGGATCATGGCTTCTGGTTATTTTGAAGCATCGAAAGAAGCCTCTGATATCACCTATGCACCTCACTTTAATACCCCTAAAACAGATGTGGTGGTTCGGTTTTCAAACGCCAGCGGTGTGCCCGATATCGCGGATTCAAGCCCGGATGGTTTTCCTAAAGGCATGGCGATAAGGTTTATGTTACCGGAAGAGGAATATACCGATATGGTGGTGATTTCGGTAGAACGATTCCCAGTCAAGACACCTGAAGATTTTCTTGGATTATTAACAGCCATCAAAGATTCGGCAAACTCACAAGCTAAACCGACACCAATAGAAGCTTTTCTGGAACAACATCCCGAAACGCTAACCTTTGTGCAATTACCTAAGCCCGCTCCAGTGAGTTATGCCACTGAAAAATTCCATGGCATTAATGCATTTGAATTTGAAAATGAACAAGGTAAAACCGTTTATGGCCGTTACCTCATTACTCCGGTGAATGGCACAGAGTACCTTTCAGATGAAGAACGAAAAAACGCTGCTAACAATTATCTACAGGATGAATTGCCAGAGAGATTAAATGATACTGGCGCGGCTAAGTTTACAATTGCCCTGCAAATAGCTGAAGAGGGAGATGTAATCACTGATCCTACAGTTGTGTGGCCAACAGAGAGAAAAATAGTGAAGCTCGGAACATTGACGCTTACTGAAATCATGACGGACGGTGAAAGTTATGCAAAAGCTAATATGTTTAACCCGTTGGCTATCCCG
Source organism: Methylophaga sp. UBA3613 (assembly GCF_002375415.1). Taxonomy (NCBI): domain Bacteria; kingdom Pseudomonadati; phylum Pseudomonadota; class Gammaproteobacteria; order Thiotrichales; family Piscirickettsiaceae; genus Methylophaga; species Methylophaga sp. UBA3613. The sequence goes on from NZ_DFLS01000001.1 coordinate 52,432, forward strand.
GAAGGCATAAGCCCAACAGACGATCCTATTCTTTTAGCTCGCCCTGTGAGTTATGCAATTAGTTTTGGTAGAAGACTAAATCCATAATTAGTTGGTATAAATAAGGCTTGAGTAAGGGGTGTTCGCTCAAGCCTTATTTTATTGTTAAATCAAAAGTTTTCCCTGGACTAAACCATTGTGCAATTGGAAATAGTTTAAACAATTCGATTCTGCTATTGGTGGGCTGTGATAATAGCCTTGAAAAATATCGCAGCCCATTTCAGACAACACTTCGCGTTGTTCTTTGGTTTCCACGTATTCTGCCACCACATGCACTCTTTGTGCTTTTCCCAGTGAACATATTGTCCTGACAATATCTGCATTAGTGTCATTGACCAGAACGTCCCGTGTAATGGAACCATCAATTTTTATTGCATTCACTTGAAAGCGGCGCATATATAACAATGATGAATAGCCCATGCCGAAATCATCCATTGCCAGATGCACACCGGTTTCGACCAGCTGTTGTAAAATCAAATCTGTCAGGCTGGTATCGGGAATTTCAGAAGATTCGGTAATTTCCAATTCAAGTTCTTCTGCCGATATACCGTAATCCTTAATATATTTCGTAATATAAAAAGGTAAATCCTTATCTGTTAACTGAAGTGGAGAAATATTTACCGCGACAGTTAATGCTTTATATCCTGCGGCATTCCAGCGAGCTTTGCAGGCACAAGCCTGCTTGATTACCCATCGGCCCAGATGATGAATCAATTCACTATCTTCGGCGACAGCGATGATCACAATAGGAGAGATAAAACCATATCTTGGATGCGTCCAGCGAAGCAGGGCTTCAACACCAACGATTTGCCCCTGACGATCATGCTTGGGTTGATAGACCAGTGTCAGCGAATTCTGTTTAATCGCATTTTGCATATCAACAGCAAGATCCCGGGCAATCATGCCAACCTTATCCTGGCGGGTAATAATTTTTTTGTCTTGTATTGCCCACCTTGATTATCGTGTCTGATGCCTGTGTAAAAGCATCTAAAGACTGTTGCTGACGGTGTTTTTCAGCTTTTTTCACAAAGGGCAGGTAGCTCAAGGTGCTGATAGCGATTAACAGAACTTGCAGAGCAACACCACGCCAGGATTCCGTCAGTAGCCAGCCTGATAATAAAGGGGGCGTTGTCCAACCCACAATTGCGGAATCGTAAATAGTGATCAATCCAAACTGCAAAGCGGCCAGTGATATCAACATCAATAGAACCGGTATCAGCACAAATGGAATCAGGTAAAACGGATTAAATACAATCGGTAATCCGTAGATCAATATGTCATTAATATTGAACAGAGAAGGGACTATAGAAATCTTCGCAATTTTATTCTGTGCACCACGCCGCGTAACAATAAAAATTGCTATTAATAGGCCGAGCGTTGCTCCAGATCCGCCCAAATGCACAAAGTTATTGAACAGGACTCTAAACGCCAGAGATGAAGCATTGAATCCTGCATCCAAGTTCGCTAAAAATAGCGCTCCATCCGCTGCACCGTATATGAAGATACTGCCATGAAGACCCACAAACCAGAACAATTGGTTCATTAAAGTGACAAAGGAACCTAAAATCCAGGTTCCATATTCATTGTTATGTGCCCAATCAATAATAAGTTGTGTAAAGTCGGGAAAATCAGGTGTTGAAGCCAGTATCAGAGCCGTTATAAAAAAGATCATTCCGCTAAGAATAATCGACGGGCTTAAGCGCATCGCTTGATAAAAGGTAGTATCGGTATCAACAGGCAGGTTCAACAGATCAAGATAGGGTTTTCTGGCGGCCCAGAGCATTAGTTCGGCTGAAAGCAGCCCAACAACAATCCCTATAAGAATAACTTCTGCACTGAACTCAACTGGAGAAATATTGGGTAGTGAAACGGTGATGATCAGAAAGTTAATTACCGCACTGATTGCCACCATTAATGGAGGGGCAATTTCACGGTGTTTGGTTAAACCTGGCATACGAAAAACAAGTTGGGAAGAGACGATAGCTGCCAGTAACAAACCAAACAAAGTAAATGAATTATCGATGATTTGTCTTAATGGTTCACGCCAATCTGCACCAAGCCAATGATCCATTGACTGCTGATAATAAAGCCAGGGAAAGTTCAGTATAAGTTCGGCAATAACGCGAAGAAAAGTGAGCGGCAAAAGTGCGACAAAGCTGTTTCTCGTCGCTATCATCCATAAGAGCAAACGTGCTTTCAATCCCGGCTCCTTTTATTTAGATTCATCAGGTTTTGTTGAATGTATATTTGAAAAAGTGAGAACCATTAACATCAACCTGATGTTCTAATTATTCCAGCATATTTACATATAATCAGATCGGCAATCAATTTTATGTGACGCCTACCAGAAAAAATCTTTAAAGGGGGGATTGAATGAGTCGTTTAACGCACAACTTATGCCAAATATTATCTATAGGTGTAAGCAGAATTATTCCGTTTTAAACCTGACATTATCTATATTTTTAAATGCAATAGTGATGGATATTTTTTACTGTATTTAGTCGCTCAAATTTTAGCTAATTATTAACGAACCTTATTACCTTTTTCGGCATACATTTTTTTATCAGCAGCAGCTAAAAAAACATTAACATCAATATCTTTTTCAACCAGACTATTTACAAAACCCACACTGTATTCAATATCATAACCCCGAGCTGCTTCCTGATTATAATTCGTTACTTCGTTATCAAAGCGTTGAATAACCCGTTGCGTATTTTCAGCATCAACATCCATCATTAACACGGCAAACTCATCACCACCAAGACGGCCGAATACATCAGAATCACGGAAAACTTTCCGCAAGAAATTCGCAAATACGATTAACGCTCTGTCGCCCTCAGCGTGGCCGAACTGGTCATTAATGGGTTTAAATTTATTTAAATCAAACAACAGGATAGAAGCTGAAAGTCCTTTGCGACGGCAAACATTCAAACTGTGTTTAGCCAGCGCCGTAAAGCCTCTGCGATTTGAGATTAACGTCAGATCATCCAGTGTCGCCAATTGCAAAGCAGCAATTTCCTGTTCGGCCATTACGCCGAGATCGCGTAATAACTGCAAATCTTCCGGATCAAATTCTCTTGGTTCATCATCAATGATGCAAAGGGTGCCAAGGGCGCTACCATTATTTATCTTTAGTGGATAGCCAGCATAAAAGCGAATGTTGGGATTAGCTGTAACCAATGGATTATCTTTAAATCGATGATCCTCCAGAGCATCTTCTATAACAAATACGTCATCACCTAATATGGCATGACCACAAAACGAAATTTCTCTCGGTGTCTCGTCAGGAAGCTCATTTTCTGAAGCTTTGGATTTAAACCATTGGCGCCCATCATCAATCAAGCTCAACACTGAGATATCTACTCCAAACATACGTTTGGCCATGCGGGTCAGTCGATCAAATCTTTCTTCAGGTGCCGAATCAAGAATTTTAAGCGCTCTAAGCTTTTCAAGTCTTTGTTTTTCATCTTCGGGAATCATCGGTGAAATCATTATTTTGTTATCTCCAAACATGCCTTAGCAGATGGCAACCTTATTGACCATGGACATTCAAAGCAAGCAACAAGGTCACACAAACGTAACTCAAGTTGAGAAACAATTAGATTAAATTAAAACGTTATCCAGAAAGTTTGGATGCACATCAGTAATCAAGGTTATTCATCTTCTGGTTGGTAACCATCCCGAATCGTGATTTCAGTGTCTTTTGGGTGTTTTTCCAGAACCATACTGTTTTCACCAATGGTGATTTTGAAACTATCACGTGTAACTTCTGAAACTGTATAAGGCGTAAGATCAAGTAACAGCATATTGCCTCGAAGGCGGGTAATGCTGTCATCTGTCTGGGAAAGATAAGTCATATCCTCATCGTGATAAGTCACTAGCTCAGAAATCGTTTCCATGCCCTTGTCAGTCATGGTGAACGTTAAAGCAAAAGTATATTGGCCCTGCTGTCCAATCCAGGTAGTGTCGGCAAGCATCGCATAATCGACACCACGAGTCAGCGTCATATCACCGCTTTGCAAATGATCTTCATCTTTAACGGTCAGGGTATCAGTGGGTAAATCTTCTTCGGCTTTCAGTTTAATCATTTGTTCGCCACTGTCATATTCATACTCGGCAGTAGTGACATCTTCTCCCTGATGAATCTCAAGCGTTCCATCGGTATTAAACTGATAACTGATATTACCTTCCGGGCCCACAAATCTGCCCTGAAATTCATCATAGCCACAGCCAGATAACGAAATAGATAGAATTAAGGCGAACAGCCATATTAATTTGTTCATTGATGAAGTTATCCTTGCTTATAAATAGATTCAATGACGCAGAGGATACCGTTAAAGCAGTAAGACACAAAATAAATACGTCGTTATTGGCTTTGGTCACACTACTTGTGAAAAATTAAACGTAGATTGGGCTGAATTTATGATGCCCAACACGTGAAACAGATTAATTGTTGGGCTTCGTGCTTCAGCCCAACCTACCAAAATTGGTTGGTTGGATAAAGCCTGCGAAACCCAACCTTTAGAGATCTCCATTATTAAACAGCTGGACGTTGAAGCGGCTACTTAATGGAACAACCCGCACTAAATCAGCTGTATCCCACCACCAAAACTCCGGTAAATATCGACTAAGCGGAGAAAGCTTTGTTGTTGCAGTTGAGCCAACTGATCGCGGCTGCGTAGCAATTCTCGCTCAGAGTCGAGCAGGTCGAGAAATTCGCCACTACCGGCGTTATAACGCTCGCGGGAAATGTCTACCGCTTTGGTACTGGCCTGCCACTGCAGCTCAGTGCTTAACTGTTGCTCACGGCTAAGGTTGTAGCTGTTAAGTGCCAGTTGCATTTCATTGATGGCATCAAATACCTCCTGCTCAAATTGTGCGAGTGCCATTTGCGAACTGGCTTCAGCCTGACGAATACGTGACCTGACGGATCCTAAATCCGCAGCCTGCCAACTTAAACTGGGTGCAACCGACCAGCTTTTGGTATCGCTACCCAGTGTTAAACCGGGGCCAGATAAAAAGCCCAAAAAACCGCTTATCGATACATTCGGATATAAATCGGCGGTAGCCACGCCAATCTCAGCTGTACGGGCAGCCAATAATCGCTCGCTACTCGCAACATCCGCTCGATAACGCAGATAGTTTTCACCTTCCACCACGGATACAGGGTGTTTTAACTGAGGTAAACGAGGTACATCATCAAGTTCTAGTTGACCGGGCCGCTGTCCTAACAAAGCAGACAAAGTTGCATCTGCAGTCAACAGAGCGACGCGATATGCCGGTATAGAGGCATTTACTTGATGTAGTTGCACATCTATTTGCGTAAGCTCCAGCTCTGAGGCCATACCGGCCTCAAGCCTAGCCATAACAATGCCGCGACTCTGTTGCAGATTTTGCAAATTTTGCTCTGCTACTTTTAAGCGCAACTGGGCACCACGGTATTCACCATAGCTGGTTGCCACCTGGCTAATTAACTGGACCTGAGCATCGTGCCAGAGAATGTCCGCCTGCTGAGCCTGGGCTTCAGCGGCTTCACTGGCACGACGTAATTTACCAAACAAGTCCAAATCCCAGCTTAAATTGGCTCCGGTACTATATCCACGGAGAATCACGCTCTCATTTTCGCTCTGCAACACGGCATTTTCACTGGCCTGATAACCCGCGTCCAATGTGCCTTTTGGCAGAGTGTCATTATCAGCATCGCGAAACACAGCATAAGCTCTGTCGACATTGGCTTTCGCTTGCGCTAACGTCCGGTTTTCGTCCAGGGCACGATCTATTAGCCGATTCAGCGACTCATCATCAAAGGCTTGCCACCAGCTTTGTGCCAACTCGGCTTGCTGATAAGGGCTGCTAATAGTGATATCAGCTACTTTGTCAGGTGACCGATAATCTGGTCCTACAGCGCAGGCGCTTAATGACATCACCAATACGGCAATTGTTGTTAGTTTGTGTTTGTTATACATGGGTATTATCCACCTTATCGGTTATAGCCGTTGAAGAAGGCAGCGCTTTTGTTTCGCCACGCTTGGCCAGCATGTAATAAAACAATGGTGTTAGGATTAAGCCAAAGAAGGTGACACCAATCATGCCGGAGAACACAGCCACACCCATGGCCTGACGCATTTCAGCACCGGCACCGGTTGAAAATACCATGGGCACCACGCCCATAATAAAGGCGATAGAGGTCATCAAAATCGGCCTTAACCGCAAGCGTCCCGCTTCCAGGATGGCTTCCATTGTGCTCATTCCATGGTCTTGCAGTTCTTTAGCGAACTCGACGATCAAAATGGCATTTTTGGTGGCGAGCCCCACCAGCACTATCAACCCTATCTGAGTGAGGATATTGTTATCCCCGCCGTAGATTAAAACGCCGCTCAGTGCTGACAATAATGTCATCGGAATGATCAGAATAATGGCCATCGGCAAACTTAAGCTTTCGTACTGGGCTGCCAGCACCATAAAGACCAGCATAATCACCAACGGATAGATAAATACCCCGGCATTACCAGCCAGAATTTGCTGGTAAGTCAGCTCTGTCCATTCATAGGTCATGCCATTGGGTAATGTTTCAGCCAGTATTTTCTCAATCGCTGCTTGTGCCTCCCCGGTACTGTAGCCAGGGGCTGGACCACCATTAATTTCAGCGGTAGTAAAGCCGTTGTAATGCATGACCCTGTCAGGACCCGCTGTATCAGTAACATTGATAAAGGAACCTAGTGGAACCATTTCACCATCGCTATTACGTACCTTTAACTGGCTGATTTGTGACGCACTCTGACGAAACTGTTCATCAGCCTGCATATTCACCTGATAGGTACGACCAAACTGGTTGAAGTCATTGACATAAACCGAGCCCATATAAGCCTGCAGTGTTTGAAATATCTCATCCAGTGACACATTTTGCTGTTTGGCTTTAGTGCGATCGATGTCCAGATCCAGTTGCGGCACATTGACCTGATAACTGGAAAAAATACCAGTCAGCTCAGGTGTAGCCCAGGCTTTTTGCATGACCTGCATCGTTACGTTGTACAGCTCTTCGTAACCATGACTGGCGCGGTCCTGTATTTGCAGCCTGAACCCACCAATGGTGCCAAGCCCCTGTACTGGTGGAGGAGGGAAAATGGCAATAAAGGCATCTTCAATACCGGCGAACTTCTGGTTTAACGCTGCTGCGATAGCATCAGCTGACATTGACGGATCGTTACGCTCCTTGAAATCGCTTAAGGTGGTAAACACGATGCCGGAGTTCGGACTGTTGGTAAAACCGTTAATGTTCAGTCCGGGGAAAGCAACAGAGCTGATTACGCCGGGTTGTTCAAGCGCAATATTCGACATTTCCTTAATCACTTCCTCGGTACGTTCTAACGACGCAGCATCTGGCAATTGAGCAAATGCCACCAGATATTGTTTGTCCTGACTTGGCACATAACCGGAAGGGGTAGTGGCAAACTGCACACCCGTTAAACCCAGCAGTGCAACATACATAATGCCAACCAGCGCCCCAAAGCGAATGACCTTTTTGACTAACCAGCCATAACCTTTGGATAAACGGGCAAAGAAGCGATTAAACGGACCAAATAACCAGCCTCCTAAGAGTTTGTCCATGGCGCGTGTTAACAGATCTTTTTTCTCACCAGGTGCTTTTAATAATAGCGCCGACAGGGCAGGGCTTAGCGTTAACGAATTAATCGCTGAGATAAAAGTAGAAATAGTAATGGTTAAAGCAAACTGCTTATAAAATTGCCCGGTTAAGCCTGACATAAAGGCTGTCGGGATAAACACTGCTGCTAATACTAATGTCGTAGCCACGATAGGGCCTGTCACTTCTTTCATTGCTTTTTGCGTAGCGGCAATCGGTGTTAGGCCTTCGCGTATATTCCGTTCAACGTTTTCAACCACTACGATGGCATCATCAACAACGATACCGATGGCTAATACCAGACCAAACAAAGATAGGGCATTAAGCGAAAAACCAAGCAGATGCATAAAGGCAAATGTACCTATTAATGACACAGGTACTGCCACCAAAGGAATAATGGACGCACGCCAGGTTTGCAAAAACAGCACAACCACCAGTACCACCAGTACTAATGCTTCAAGCAGCGTTTTTATTACCGCCTCAATAGAACCGCGTACAAACACTGTTGGGTCATAAACGATGTCGTAGGCCAACCCATCTGGAAAGCTTTTCGATAACTCTGCCATTTTGGCGCGTACATCGTCAGAGATTTGAATCGCGTTAGAACCTGAGGCTTGAAAAATAGGAATAGCCACAGCGTCTTTATTATTTAATAACGATCGCAGGGCATAGGTTGAGGCACCCAGCTCAATACGAGCGACATCTTTTAAGTAACTTATCTCACCGTTGTCGCCGACTTTGATAATGATATTGCCAAACTCTTCTTCGGTAGATAAACGACCTTTAACGTTTATCAGCAGCTGAAATTCTGCATCAGCACTTGGCTGAGCACCTAAGCTTCCGGCAGCTGTCTGCTGATTTTGCTCACGGATTGCGGCAGTAATTTGTGATGGAGATAAACCAAGAGCCGCGACCTTATTAGGATCCAGCCAGATCCGCATACTGTAATCACCGGCGCCGAACAGTTCTACAGTGCCCACACCATTAATTCGCGCCAACTCGTCTTTAACATTCAGCAACGCATAGTTAGACAGATAGAGCATGTCATATCGATCGTCTGGCGAACTTAAATGCACCACCATGGTTAAATCGGGTGATGATTTTTCGGTGACAACACCTAAGCGTTGTACTTCTTGTGGCAAGCGTGGCATGGCACGATCTACCCGGGCCTGAACCTGAGTCTGGGCTAAATCAACATCGGTGCCGATGGCAAATGTCACGGTGAGTGTCATGCGACCATCCGAGGTGGACTGAGAAGACATATAGAGCATCTCTTCCACACCGTTAATTTCCTGCTCCAATGGCGAGGCGACGGTTTCAGCAATTACTTTAGGGTTAGCCCCTGGGTAATTGGCTGTTACCACAACAGTGGGAGGCACTACTTCAGGGTATTCGGTGATGGGTAGTTGCCATACTGCAATAGCACCGGTAATTAAAAAGAACAGTGAAATAACGGCTGCAAAAATTGGCCGTTTGATAAAAAATTGCGAGAACATGAGGTTTCCTTATCCTTGATCTGCTGAGCTGTCAGATTCTGCAGCCAGTGAGGTGCTGGTTTTATCCAACAACTGTTGAGCCTTACGCAAACCCGCTAATTGCTCTTTGGTTGCCATATCCACTAATTTGGGTTCGATCTGAATATTGGGCATTACGCGTTGTAAGCCATTCACCACAATTTTGTCGTTTGCGGATAAACCTTCACGCACAATTCGCAGACCATTTACCTTTTCACCAAGCTTGACTGCGCGGTACTCCAATTGATTATCAGCATTCACGACCAACACAAACTTGTTGTTTAAATCCGTACCGATGGCTTTTTCATCAATCAGGATGCCTTTATATGAGTCACTGCCGACCAGTTTGATACGGGCAAATAAGCCTGGTAAAAGTCGATCGTCAGTGTTGGGGAAACTGGCACGAATCCGTATAGAGCCGGTTTGCTGGTTTACGCTATTGTCGACAAAATCAATATTGCCAATATGTTGGTAACTGCTGTCATCGGCCAACGCCATATAAACAGGATTTGCTGTGGCATCGCGGGTATCAGCCCGTTTGCCGGCTTCTGTCAGACGCTGGTATTTCAAGTAGCTTTGCTCATCGACATCAAAATAAGCGTACATTTTGTCGGTCGACACCAGACTGGTTAACTGGCTTTGACCTGCGTTAACGAAATTACCCGCTGTTATTTGGGCATAAGACACTCTGCCACTAATAGGAGCGGTAATGCGGGTGTAACTTAAATCCAGTTGGGCACGATGCAGGGCAGCTTTAACCGATGCAACGCTTGCAGCAGTTTGCTGTTTACGTGCAAGACGGGTGTCCAGAAGTTCATCCGATATAGCGCGTGCACTACTGAGTTTCACTGCCCGGTTATATTCGGTTTCAGCCAATGCTAAAGCGCTTTCAGCACTTTGTAAGTCGGCTTTAAGTCTGGCGACTTCAGCTGCAAACGGTTGTGGATCAATTTGTACTAACAAATCGCCCTTATTGACCAAAGCACCTTCAGTGAAATGTATCTGTTCGATATAACCTGATACGCGAGGCACGAGATTGACCGTTTCCGGTGCTTGCAATCGACCAGTAAATTCATCCCATTCGGTAATTCGCTCATTCACCACCTGGGCCACGCTGACTTCGGGTGCAGCCGGCGCTTCAGCCTGATTAGCCGCTTGTGGATTGCCACATGCGGACAGCACCATTACAGCGATGCTACCCAACAAAAACAGTCTTAACGTGTTTCTTGTACTTATCATGTAGTTCTCCTTGGTTTTATTTAGAAATGGGGTTTCCAGCAAATTTCTGATACTGCAACTTTACATACGATGCGTATGTCAGAAGGCAAGTGTAAGGTAGGTATAATTGCCCTTAACGTAAGTATGGAAATTCTTGCTCATACGCGACGTATGTGATGTATAGTATTTCGCATACGCATTGTATGTCAACTAACATGCATTACGTATGTAAAATTTGGAGAAAATGATGCCGCAAAAACGTGAAGATATGATTGCTGAGACCCAGGCTAAGCTCATTAAATCTGCGAGAGAATCTTTTGCTCAACATGGATTCGCGGAGAGTTGCATGGATGATCTTACGGCAGAAGCCGGCTTGACACGCGGTGCGCTTTATCATCATTTCGGCGGTAAAAAAGGCTTACTGAAAGCTGTCATTCAACAGATTGAAGATGAAATGACAACGCGGCTGTCAGCGATAAAGTCGCAAGCCCCAACCACGTGGGATGCCTTTATTAATGGTTCCATCGCCTATCTCAATATGGCATGTGAACATGAGATACAGCGCATCATGCTTTTAGATGGCCCCGCTGTATTAGGTGATCCTTCGCAGTGGCCTCGTAAAAACTGTTGTATTCGTAGTACGCAGCTCAGTATTGAAAAGCTGATGGAGGAAGGTGTCTTGCGAGAGGTTGACTCTCTGGCGATGGCCCGGCTGATTAATGGTGCCTTGTTTGGCGCCTCCTTATGGATCGCCAATGCAGAGGATCCCCATGCTGCATCAAGCAAAGCGGTAGATGCATTTTTGACGTTGGCTTCTGGTTTGTTAAAGTCGAACTGAACATCAACTAGTCTTTATCAAGATTGAAACCAGTGCGCACCAATATGCTTTCGAGAAAATGTCTTAGTAACATCATCTCGACAAAATAGTGATAATTTATTCAACTATTAAAAAATTGGGCAGGCGAAACCTGCCCAAGTCATTACAATTAAACATCCTTCAGAGATTATTGAATATTTCGTGAGGATAAAAACGCCTTAATTTTATCAATGATAAATGGACCTTCCTCCTCAAGCGCAAAGTGTCCGGTATCCAGCACGTTATAATCCAGATCTTCTACATCTTTTTTATATCCTTCAGCGCCCTCGACAGGGAAAAATGCATCATTTTTGCCCCATACGACGAGTACTGGTGGTTGATGTTTACGCAGATAATTTTGCCATTCGGGATATTTCAGCACATTGTTTTGATAGTCATAAAACAGATCCAATTGAGCCCGTGTTTGTCCTGGTTTGGTAAGGTTGGCATAAGCCAGCACCCAGGTATCAGGCAGTATCGCTTCGGGTTGTTGTGTCCCGTGAGTGAACTGCCATTTCATCCCGTCAAAGGTGAACACGTTTTCCGCAATAGTGGTTTCTAATTCTGGGGTTTTTTGTTTCCAGTAATCGAATATCGGTCCCCAACCTTTTACCGACAAACCCTCTTTGTAGGCATTACCATTTTGCGTAATGATGGCTTGAATACGTTCAGGATGTTTAACAGCCAACCTGAATCCAATCGGCGCGCCATAGTCCTGAATCATCATTGAAAACCGATCAATCCCTTTTTGTTTCAAAAACAGATCCATCACACGAGCGAGATTATCAAATGTGTATTCAAAGTTTTCAGGATCTGGAAAGCTGCTATTACCAAAAGCGGGATAGTCGGGTGCAATCAGATAATAATCTTCCGCCAATCCAGCCAGGACATCTCGGTACATATGTGATGAAGCTGGAAAGCCATGCAGTAAAACAATAACCGGTTTGTTTCTATCGCCTGCTTCCCGATAGAAGATCTCCAGACCGTCTACTGTTTCATAGCCATATCTCACCGATGAATGATCAGTTATCTGAGATTTAGCGATGTCTTGCGTTTTGCTACCCGCTTCGACTTGAGATGACGCCCATTGAGGGGTGAGCAAAAATAAAATCGGCAGGCCCATCATTAGCTTTTTAAGCCATGGTAAACCACCTTGATTGATAGGTTTATTAGTCGATATGCCATCTCGAACAGCAAAGCCCAGCTTACCTAAGGCATTTCCTCCAGGGCTACTTAGATCGTATTTACTAAAATTTTGTTTTTTCATTGTGTACTCCACGTTTAAGATAAAACTAACCTGTATAAGTTGTTTATACAGGTTATAAATTATCAGGACTTAACTAACCTGTCAAATGCATGTATAGTGGTTACATGAATGAGATAAAACAAAAATACGAATTTGTGGGTAACAACCTTGGCGTTGATTTCATTAATACAGAAGTTAATGTGAAAGGTGAGTTGGTCGATTTATTACCGACTGAAAGTGATGTGATGGCATGGCTGGAACAAGCCAATATTGATGTGGATCTTGCACGGGGTATTGATGTTGGGAAATTACTTGCTTTCAGAGACAAAGCAAGGCAGATTCTCACTCAGATTATTGAGAAGCAAAGTATTGAGAATGATGCTATAGCTACATTAAATAACTATCTGCAAAACTATAAAATGCATTATCAGCTTGAGCAGTTGTCTGAGGGGTACCAGCTAATTAATCAAAATGTCTGTCACTCCACTGCAGATATTATTGGCCTACTGGCTTACGAGTTAGCGAACATGCTGGCCAGTGATCAACGGACTTATCTTAAGCGCTGTTTAAATCCAGATTGTGTTTTGATGTTTGTAGATAACTCACGCAGCCATAAACGGAGATGGTGCAGTATGGATACCTGTGGTAATCGAGCGAAGGTCTCGAAACATTATCGAAAGGTAAAATCTTAACGAAAGTCCAACACAGGTTGAGTGAAAGACGCCAGTGTGGAGTTTCCCCTCAACCTAACCAAGCCTGTTTTTGTAATCACCCTCTAATCTGCAGGTTTATAACCAAACAGCTGCTGGGCTTTAATTTTTTCAGCGACCACACCAGGAACTAATTTTTCCCAGTCGGGCTCGTTGCTGGTGATCATTTTCAAAACATCCGGTGAAAAAATGTGCAGGTAATCTTCATTGAACTGTTCAATTTGTTCGATATGGTTACCCTTTTTCAGATACTCATACAAATGCGTCTGTTGTTCATCAACCTGGAGATTATCGACTTTGAATAACGTGTTTGTTTCAGCGTCTTTGAAAGGATAAATATAGAGTTTGACGTTATTCTTAAATAACCGGCCAAAACCTTCAAGAATCCCACCGTGTAACGTGGTGTAATAGTGATCATGAAACAATTCAATCAAACTATGCGCTCCCATCGTCAGCCCGATGCGGCGATTGGTGTAACGCGATAAATAGGTTGCCAAGCGATAGTACTCTGGATAGTCCGAAATCATTACCGTGTGTCCGGTGGCCTCCAACACATCTGCTCGACTAATAAAATCTTCCAGATCGATGCTGTCATTGCCATCAAGCAAGTTATGCATGGTAATTTCCATAATGGAAACGGTTTCTTCCGTGGACGAGTCATCCTCGGCTTCAAACTGTTTTCTGGCAGCATTTAGCATATCAATATTGACGTGGGTCACCGGACGGAACCGACCTCTTTCCACTAACACATTCTTCTTACGTAAATGCTCTGAGGGCTGAAGCACTCGGCCATCAGCCGAAAACATCGCGGCATCACTCAAGCCAAGTTGTACCAGTCTCAAACTGATAACACGGTTATCAACATGCAAGAAAGCATCACCATGAAAATCAATCATATCGACTTCAATACGATCCGTGGTTAGATTATCCAGCAGTGATTTCACCAATAAGTCAGGGTTATGGCTTAAATGAAATGCACCATGTACCAGGTTCACACCCAGAATGCCCAGTGCTTCTTGTTGCAAAGCATTTTCATGGTCCAACATACGGACATGAATAATGATTTCGCTATGTGCAGCATGAGGTTCCGTCTGAAAACGAATACCCAACCAACCATGGCATTCATTGGTTCCGTGATAGTTACGTGCTGATACGGTATCAGCAAAAGCGAAAAAAGCCGTGTTATCGCCACGTTGCTCGCTTAAACATTCCACGATTAAGTGATATTCATGATCCAGCATGTCTTCCAAACGTTCACGAGATACATAACGTGACGCTTTGCCATAAATATCGTCGCTTACTTTCATATCGTATGCCGAGATACTTTTAGCAATCGTGCCTGCAGCACCACCGACTCTAAAGAACCAGCGAACAACTTCTTGGCCAGCCCCAATTTCTGCAAAAGAACCATAACGGATAGCATCAAGATTTACTTCAAGCGCCTTTGCGCCAGTCGATAAGATTTTATGTTCCATACTATCCCTAGAAATGATGTTATCGAGTTGATTTATTACTGCGAATTCAGTGTGTAAAGCAGCATGTTTGTTCGCACTCATCGATTGTAACGCCTTTGAGCATGAACTTGAAATGTGAGGCATTTTGGTCGTATTGGATAAGCCACTAAGCTTAACAAATCATTCTTTTTACACGCATTGAAACAAGCTTCTTTTCAAAACGTGTTTACTATTAGAAAACATGCCTTTATGTCATTAAGTAAGCGATGGATAATTGTAAAGGCTACTTAACTGTTCTATCGACATGCATCTTTTTCGCTCGATTGTTATGAATGAAATCAATAAGTCTTAGATCATCTAAATCATTACGGATTAATTTTTTCTAGCAATATCTTTGCAGCATGCTTAATTGTGCTTTGCAGGGAGTGTTTGGGATAGATCCGGGGAGAGACAGGTCATACGCACGGTAAAAGACGATAACATTATCGTTCTCAATTTATCTCAGGTGTTTTCCAAACACTTACGCCATTAAAAGGATGTCTATTGCGATCGTTGTCTCCTCCGCCAGACGCAGAACCGGCAAGACTAAGCTGGAAAACCCTAAAATCGTTATGGCCGTATCTTATCGAATATCGTGGTCGTATTGTCATCGCGATGTTGAGTCTTGTGGCGGCCAAGCTAGCGACTATTGTGGTGCCATTCATTCTAAAACACATCGTGGATGGTCTTGATAGTAACCAGTTACCGGATAAGATGCTTGCGCTGCCACTCGGTTTATTACTGGCTTATGGCGTTGCACGCCTTTCCACAACCTTATTTAACGAGCTTCGCGATACGGTGTTTGGTCGGGTTACCGAGCGAGCAATGCGCCGTATCGGACTTAAGGTCTTTCAACATCTTCATGCTTTAGAACTCGACTTTCATTTAAATCGACGTACGGGAGGTTTGTCACGCGACATTGAGCGCGGTGTTACCGGGGTGGGGTTTTTACTGCGGGTCATGGTCTTTAATATCGTGCCGACAGCGTTGGAAATGGTGTTGGTGATTGGTATTTTGTTACTTAACTATCATGTCGGCTTTGCATGGATAACATTGCTGGCAGTGGTCAGTTATGTGGCATTTTCAGTGTTAGTGACCAATTGGCGGCTGACATTTGTTCGTGAAGCGAATCAAGCTGACTCCACTAGTAATACTCGTGCTATTGATAGTTTATTGAATTACGAAACCGTCAAATTTTTTGGTAATGAGGATTTTGAAGCCAACCGCTATGATGACGAATTAGCTAAATGGGAACAGGCTCGGCGTAAAAATCGGTTGTCCTTATTTTTATTAAATGGTGGACAGGCGCTGATTATTGCCTCCGCGATGACAGCCATGACGGTGCTGGCAGCCTCTCAGGTCATTGCGGGACAAATCACGCTGGGTGATTTTGTCTTAATCAACGCTTTCACCATGCAGCTGTTTATCCCGTTGGGCTTTTTAGGCTTCGTTTATCGTGAGTTGAAAAGCTCAATGACCAATATTGAGCGGATGTTTGCGTTATTAGATAAATCCCCACAGATTAACGATAAACCGGAGGCCAAGCCGTTAGTCATTTCGGATGGTGCCATTGAGTTTGATGCGGTGAATTTTGGTTACAGTGACCGATTGCCGATCTTGAACGAGTTCAGTTTTAAGGTGCTGCCAAAACAAAAAGTCGCGGTGGTCGGCAGCAGTGGGGCGGGCAAGTCCACTTTAATCAAGTTGTTGTTTCGTTTCTACGATATTCAAAGCGGCAGCATTCGTATTGATGGTCAGGATATTCGCGATGTCACACAGGCCTCGTTACGCCAGGCAATTGGTATCGTGCCCCAGGATACCGTTTTGTTTAATACAACACTGGGTGAGAATGTCCGATATGGTCGTATTGATGCCACTGATGCCGAAGTAGAACAAGCCATAAAACTGGCCCATTTAGAAGACTTTATTACTGAATTGCCAGACGGTTTAAATACTCTGGTCGGAGAACGGGGCTTAAAGCTAAGTGGCGGTGAAAAACAACGTGTAGCCATTGCCCGCACGATTTTAAAACGTCCGCCTATATTGATGTTTGATGAAGCAACCTCATCGCTGGACAGTCATTCTGAACGTATTATTCAGGAGGCCATTCGCGACATTTCAAAGGGGCAGACCAGCCTGGTGATTGCACATCGTCTGTCTACTGTAGTGGATGCCGATGTCATTGTTGTCATGCAACATGGGCAAATTGTTGAGCAAGGAACCCATGAATCCTTGTTAAAGCTGGATGAGGTCTACGCTAAGCTTTGGCAGTTGCAACAACAAAAGACATGACCCATTTCGAATAGTGGCTTTAACCTATTAGTAACAAGGATTTGCACAGCGCATTTGGGCGCGAACTTTAAATTGCCATGTCATCCGGCATGATCATGATACTAAACCTTCTACAAAACCAGTCTTATTAATGCTCATCTAAGCCCAAATAACAAAAATGCCTGTAGCTCTGTAAAACCAGTCCGTCAGGAAGGCTAAGGTGTTAGTGACGATTCATGAAGCAATTACGTTATATCGGCTGTAAAAAATTCATATCTCTCTGAATTTTCTTTTCACTTTTTATTAATAAATAGAAAAAACAACGTCAGTCAAAACGATTTCAAGTTAAGTGAGCAAGTTTATTCATCTCCTTAACTGCCTATTTATACTCATATTATATTTTCCATAAGCTGCTTAATAACTCAATTGGGCTGTCAATATTAGTGTTGGCATTCATATTGCGTTAAGCATAGTAATACCCCTTATCTTATTTAAATCGGGGGAATGCCTAATTTGTATGCAGTTTCATAAATATTCCCCTGCTAAATACCTACAACTTTAGGAAAGCCCTCTCTTTTCACTTAAAGATGGGGGAGCGTTTCAAATGAAATGGAGAATTTATATG
The DNA here is from genome assembly GCF_002375415.1 of Methylophaga sp. UBA3613. NCBI lineage: Bacteria > Pseudomonadati > Pseudomonadota > Gammaproteobacteria > Thiotrichales > Piscirickettsiaceae > Methylophaga > Methylophaga sp. UBA3613. The sequence goes on from NZ_DFLS01000001.1 coordinate 70,046, forward strand.
AAAAACAAACTCTTTAACGTTGCAATTTTAGCGACTTTGGGGCTTTCAACGGCACAGCTTCAAGCTGACGAAAGTGAAGTTGATATACCCGATGAAAATACTATCAGTGCTATAGCAGCGGAAAACGCTGCGAATGAACCAAATCCTGATTGGGAGGATGATATGACGAGAGATCCAGTTGATGTTGAAGATTTCGTTGAAACAGCTTCTGCGAAAGGAATTGCTGAGATTGAAACAGCACGTATGGCTCTGGATGAAGGAACAGCCCAAATTCATGAGTTTGCTAATCGGATGATAGAAGATCATACAAAAGCAAATAACGAACTGAGAGACATCGCAAGACAACAAGATCTGGAAGTCGCTGACGATCCGACACTGATGGATATGGCTAAAGCCATGATGCTAAGCATTAGAAATGATGAATCATTCGACGACGCTTACATCGAAAATTCAATCAATGCTCACGAAGAGACTATTGAGCTGTTTGAACGTGCAAGCCATTCAGATAATGATGCAATCCGTGCATTTGCACGCGAAAAACTGCCCATTTTACGAGAACATTTACAGATGGCAAACGAACTCGAAGAGCAACTTGGAGATTAATTCCAAACTCAGTTTTAACTCAATATAAAGTGTCTTCAGTTTCTGCTTCCTCACTCAATAATTACATTGATGAGAGTAAGGAGGATTGGAGGTACTTTGGGTTTTTCTTTCCCTTGCTTAGAGAGAAAATAATATAAATAAAAACATCAAGTTAATTAATGTTCTTTATTTCATTTATACGTAATTTAATCTGTGAAATTGTCAGGTTAGATACCGAAAGGAGAAATTATGATTCCCGAAGCGCTTAAACAAGCAAAATCTATCGAAGAGGTGGTTCAGATCATCGATAGTGGCGGCACAGAGTCAAGCTCACCGGAAGAGCTGGCGGCTGCATATGCTTATTTACAGACCATGAAAAAAGAAAGCACGGATAAGGAAGAGCTCCAAGTTGAGTTTAGGAGACTTATGGAGGAGGGCGCAATGTTTGATTACGCGTTAGCGTTGGAATATGCCGAAGCATGGCTAATTGATGCGTTAAATAAAGCAACAGCGTCACAAGGTTTATAAGCAACACAAAAACACAACGTGATTTTAAAAATCGGTGTAATTAACCCATAAAACTAATAAAACGGAGAATGGATATGAAATTCAACAATATAGTTTTATCTGCATCGTCACTTGAAGGTGACAAGGTTAAAAATGCTCAGGGTGAAGATCTGGGGAATGTTAAGGACATCATGATTAATACCGAACGTGGCCAGGTCCAATATTACGTCTTATCATTCGGTGGAATTTTAGGGATGGGTGATAAGCTTTTTGCCATTCCACCGCAAGCCATAGCGGTTGATACACAAGAAGAATGTCTCATCTTGAATGTGGATAAAGACACATTAGAAAACGCTCCCGGTTTTGATAAGGACAACTGGCCGAATATGGCTGATGAAGCCTTTCGGGATGAGGTATACGCTCATTATGGCTATGAATATCGAGTGTAATAAACGCCAGGAAAAGTCCGACAGTCAAGACGAAACTCAAGTCTTTGACTTGTCACTTTTATAAATATGTTTACTTTTCCTACTTCAAAACAAATTTAAAGGATAAATCGTATGAAATTTCTTAATTCAAATACAGTTTTTTTCCGAAAAAACAAACTGACAATGGCATTTATATTCGCATTGGGCAGTGTCAGCCTTTTAGCTTGTACGCCGGATAACGAAGTTACCGGAAGTTTAGATCAAAATGAATTTATTGATCGTGTAAGCGAACGTGGTGTTTTCGACGACTGGGATGTTAATGATGACAACCAATTGAGCGAAGATGAATGGAGTCAGCATGATGAATACAATTTAATTTATGAATCATGGGATCAAGATGGAGATGGACAACTATCTGAAAATGAATTTCATGAAGGCCTTTATCGCCATTACGACGGAAATAACAGCGGTGATATTGAGGAAAAAGAATGGAGCGAGGCTAAAAACGCTGGCTGGATGGATATTTAATTAAGCATTAGAAACAATGAGTTCTTTAATAGCCCGGAACCTTCCGGGCTATTTGTTATCACTATTACAAGAAAGAAAATTTTTTTGTGTAAAGCTGATTTATCACTTTATTCAAAAAAATGGTAAAGCGTCATTGATATATCAAAAGCAGCGGTGTAATCGCTGTATTTTTATTTATAGTGTTCCATTAGGAGGTTTGCATTATGTCTAGTCCTGAACATAAGGAAAAAATTTGGGGAATGATAAAAGATATTAAAGTCGGCATGTTAGTCACACTCGATGGCGACATGCCACGTGCCAGGCCAATGCACCTAGTTCAGGATGCCTATGATGGCACTCTTTGGTTCTATACTCGTCGCAGTGCTGAGAAGGTTAGCGAAACGGATCGTGACCATGATGTCTGCCTGACCTTTTCTGATCAGGACAAAGGTGTATATGTCTCACTGTCGGGCAGTGCTCGGGTGTCAGATGATCAAACACTGATCGACAAATACTGGAATCCATTTATTGCTGCTTGGTTCCCTGAAGGTAAAGACGACCCAGATGTCGCCTTACTGGAAGTTAAAATTGAAATGGGCGAACACTGGATGGCAAAAGAGAATAAAGCCTTCCAGCTTTATGAGTTTGCTAAAGCCAATATCAAACATACCACGCCGAATATTGGCGAAAACGAAAAGTTTGGTGGTTAACAACAATCTGATAGGACTAAAGGGGGCCTGCTGTTTGGCATATCCTTTCAATAAGGATTGGCCCTCTTTTAAGTTCAAGGGATGAGTTTTTTACGCTGACTACTGACAGTCATATTCGTTTCCATCCATCTGATTTAAAAGCATTTACTGTTTCTGAGTTAAATCAACATTAATGGAGTACTTGATTAGAAATGCTTGCTGAATATCTTTGCTATGAACGTTAGATTTTTGTCTGTTCTTGCCATTTTTGCACTTATTATCTCATTGTCGGCATGTGATGATAATCAGGACAATAATCAACAGAACGCATCAGAACAGGGCGGAATGAGTCAACAGGCTATTGACGTGGGCTTTGTCGAAATTAAGCCAGTACGGATACAACACACGAATCAGCTTCCTGGTCGTGTAGTGTCTTATCAGGTCGCTGAAATCAGGCCACAAGTCAGTGGCATCATTCAGTCGCGATTATTCAAAGAGGGATCATATGTAGAAGAGGGGCAGCAGCTTTATCAGATTGATGCCGCTCGCTATGAAGCGGATTACCAAATGGCCAAGGCTAATCTGCAAGATGCTAAAGCGCGAAGAGAAAATGCCCAAAACCTGGTAAATCGATATGAAACGCTGATCACTTCAAATGCAGTCAGCCAGCAAGAGTATGACAATGCACTGGCCAGCCTTGCTCAAGCTCAGGCTGCTGTAAGCCAAGCAGAAGCTGAAGTTAGAAGTGCAAAAATCAATTTAGACTACACGCGCGTATACGCACCAATAAGCGGTTATATAAGTCCGTCCAGCATTACAAAAGGTGCGCTCGTTACCTCTCAGCAAAGCGTTCCGCTGGCGACTGTACGCCAGCTTGACCCTGTTTACGTGGATTTGTCACAGTCTGCATCAGAGGTACGGGATTTACAGGAGCGTTTATCTGCTGCACGACTGAATAAAGAATCTCAATCTGAATATCAAGTTTATCTTTATCTGAATAATGCAACACAAAAATACCCACACAAGGGCACTTTAGACTCAACGGATGTTTCTGTTGATATACAGACTGCTTCAATACGATTGCGGTCTGTGTTTGATAATCCAGACACTATCCTGTTGCCGGGTATGTTTGTCTGGGCCTCCATAGAAGAGATTGGCCGTACAAAACAGATCGTGGTTCCTCAAAAAAGCGTTGTAATAGATGCTGAGGGTAGGAAAAGTGTTTGGGTTATTGATACTGAGAATAAAGCTGCCAAAACTCCTGTAACCACAGGGGCGGCCTATGGAAATAATTGGATTCTTCTTAATGGGCTAGAAAGCGGGGATCGTTTGATTGTAGAGGGGACGATGATGTTACGTGAGGGAGTCTTGGTAAAACCTGAACCAATCGATGTTGGATATGAGGACATGAATCTCGAAGTTGCACCGAATTCTCTTAAAGATGAAGCGCCACCCCCGATGGCCCAAACATCAAGGTAGGGCAGCGACAGCAGAATAAAGTTGAGAACCGCTAGAAATGTTCTCACGCTTTTTTATAGGCCGCCCAATTTTTACCTGGGTTATCGCGCTTTTCATCATAGGGTTTGGTTTATTTTCGCTGTTTCAGTTGCCGATTGAACAATACCCCAACATTGCGCCGCCTAAAGTATCTATTACTGCCACATATCCCGGGGCTTCGGCTGAAACACTTGAGAATACCGTTACGCAGATTATCGAACAAAACCTGACTGGAATCGACAATCTTCGTTATATACAAGCGCAAAGCTCTTCCTCTGGCAGTGCCACCATTACGCTAACCTTTGAGCCTGGAACTGACCCGGATATCGCTCAGGTACAAACCCAAAACAAAGTCTCTAAAGCGTTATCGTCCTTGCCTACGATTGTTCAGCAGTTAGGTGTTCCTGTTGAAAAAGGTGGTAATAGTGAAGCGCTGATCATCGGCTTTTATTCCAAAGAAGGGGCAATGAGTCGGAATGATATATCCGATTTTTTGGCATCAAATATTGAAGAACCTTTGAGCCGCGTTGACGGCGTTGGTCAAATTCAGAGCTTTGGTTCTGAACATGCCATGCGGATCTGGCTCGATCCGCGAAGTATGAATAATTTTAATATTACCGCGCTGGATATTATTGATGCCATACAAGATCAAAATGTTCAGCTTGCCACAGGCGAAATAGGCGGCGCACCACAAGCAAAAGGGCAGCAGATTAATGCCACCATTACGTCGCAATCTCTGCTCTCTTCTCCAGAACAGTTTGAAGCCATTTTATTAACCGTTCTCGAGGATGGCTCAAGAGTCACATTAGGAGATGTGGCCCGAATTGAAATCGGGGCCGAGAATTATAATATTATCGGACGTTGGAACCGGCAACCAGCATCTGGTATCGCTGTCCAGCTTGCTCCCGGCGTTAATGCACTGGTGACGATTCAAAGCATCAAGGACCGTATAAAAGACTTCGATAATATTATTCCTGCCGATCTTGAAGTGATTTATCCCATTGATGTCTCAACATTTATTGAAACATCGATAGTTAATGTGGTGAAAACGCTTTTCATGGCCATCGGTTTGGTTATTCTTGTTATCTTCATATTTCTACAAAATTTTCGCGCGACATTTATTCCAGCAATTGCTATTCCCATCGTTCTGCTTGGAACCTTCGGGGCTATTTTCATACTCGGTTATTCGATCAATGTGCTGACGCTTTTTGCACTGGTTCTTGCGATCGGTATGCTGGTCGATGATGCAATTGTGGTAACGGAAAATGTAGAAAGTAAATTAGAAAAAGATCCTGAACGTGACCCAAAGGAAGCCACAAAAGCGGCTATGAAGGAGCTTTCCGGAGCCCTTATCGGCACTACGGCGGTTATCTGGGCTGTTTTTTTACCCATGAGTTTTTTTGAGGGCTCGGTGGGTGTGATATACCGCCAGTTTTCGGTGACTATCTCAGTCGCTATGGCAATATCGCTTTTTATAGCATTGACCTTGTCACCCTCTCTTTGCGGAGTGATTTTAAAATCCAGAAAAGCAAAAAAAGATAAAGGCGTTTTTGCATCATTCAATCATGGCTTCGAAGCTTTACGTCGAGGTCACAAAAACATGTTGGACGTATTGCTTGAGAATCGATTTGTCTTACCAGCATTGTTTTTAGTACTTATTATTATCGCCGTCTTAACTTTCCTTCGTATCCCTACATCCTTTCTCCCCGATGAAGATCAGGGCCGAATGTTTACACTGTTAAACGGGCCGCCCAGTTCTTCACTTGAACAAACAGTCGAAAAAGTTAAGGCTATAGAAGATTTCTACCTTGAAGAGGCTGGGGACGCAGTAGACGGTCTTTTTGCTGCTGCAGGTTTTAGCTTTTCAGGACAAGCACAAAATGTAGGCATCGCCTTTATCAAAATGAAAAGTTGGGAAGAGCGGGGTGAAGAAAATAGTGTTTTTAATATAAAAAACCGTGCAGCACAGTCTTTATCTAAAGTCCGTGATGCGATGATTTTTCCTCTGGTGCCGCCACCGGTCAGTGCGCTTGGTAATTCCGGTGGCTTTGAGTTTCAACTTGTTGATCGCGCGGGACTAGGCCATCAAGCGCTGGTTAATGCAACCAATCAGTTTTTAGGCATGGCCAATCAAAGTCCACTTTTGACGCAGGTTCGTTTTAACGGATTATCCGACAGTCCCCAATATGATCTAACGATTGATAACATCAAGTCACGTGCTCTTGGTGTTCCTATAAGCACTGTCAATCAGACGTTGAGCACCGCACTCGGTGGGACTTACGTGAATGATTTTTTAGAAAACGGGCGTATAAAACGCGTTTATGTGCAAGGTGACATACCTTTCCGAATGTTGCCTGAAGATATTGATGACTGGTACGTACGAAATAAAAATGGCGATATGGTACAGCTTGTAGAAGTTGCCACAGGTGAATGGACTTATGGATCACCTAAATTGACACGCTTTAATGGTGCAGCCTCAAGAGAAATACAAGGGTCCACTTCTCAAGGAGTGAGTTCGGGTAAAGCATTACAGGAGGTTTTAAGAATAGCTGAAAAACTTCCTGATGGGCTGGAAGTGGCATGGACAGGTCTGTCCTATGAAGAAAAGGAGGCAGGCACCAATACACTTTTACTTTATCTGGTATCCGCTTTGGCCGTTTTTTTCATCCTGGCGGCGCTTTATGAAAGTTGGGCTATACCGGTTGCTATTATCCTAACCGTGCCTCTGGGTATTTTAGGTGCCGTACTTGCAACATGGAGCACTGGACAGGCTAATGATGTTTATTTTCAAGTTGGACTGTTAATTACTATCGGCCTTGCTGCGAAAAACGCCATATTGATTGTTGAGTTTGCGAAAAATAACTTTGAAGAGGGGCAAACGGCTTTCGATGCGGCTTATCAAGCAGCACAACAGCGGTTTAGGCCCATTTTGATGACGTCTCTAACTTTTATACTTGGCGTGCTGCCATTGGCTTTTGCTTCCGGCCCCGGATCAGGAGCACAGAATGCGATCTCTATCGGTGTTCTCGGCGGTATCATGACGACCACTTTCTTTGTGGTGTTCTTCGGGCCTTATTTTTTCCTTTGGGTTTACCGTCTTTTTAAAAAGGACGTTGTCAAAAAACACCAGCACTCAAGTCAAGATCATAAAAAGGCATGAAGCGGGTTTCATCAGTACCGTTCGGATCGTGCTGGGAAACACCACCCATTCAACGTTAAATCCTTATTTATATCCATTATCATGATTCATATGAATAAAAACGTAAGTTGGGTAGAGTCTGCGAAACCCAAAAAATCCAAAATGTTATTTCATTTATAACTGTTGGGTTTCATGCTTTAACCAAACCTGTCACTTGTGATCTTCGGACAGATTTCCACCGACCGCCCAATCGGCTTGAGCGACTTCTTCAAAGATGACGGATATTGAATTAGCTTCAGCACCGGTATTTCGGACAATACTTTCGGTAATTTCTTTCGCCACTGCTTTTTTAGCTTTATCGTCTTTATTTTCAAACCATGTCACACGAACGACTGGCATAAGTAACTCCTTCAGAAAATATCAAAATCGATTTCATCAGATTGCATGTTTCAATACTTGAAAGTCGATTGGTTTATAGTGAAAGTTATTCGATTGACCAGCTGAACAGGCTGTCATAGCCACTATTAACGGCATTTCTGCCCGAAAGCGAACAAAATCACCTGCTTTACTGAGTGGAGGTAACACTTGAAACTCACCTGAGTCCGCATCAACCGCCACGTGCATAAAAACATTAAAAGCAATCGGTATACGATCAACGCCAATACTGTAAGGCGCAAGTGCTGCAACAAGATTCCCTTCACAGCCCGGCCGGCCTTCATCTTCGCCATAAATTATCTTGAAGGTATCTTTGGAACAGGGAGTTAATGTAAAGTCATGTCGCCCGCAGGTATCTTCAAGAATAGTGAACATGGGACGGCTACGATTCGAGTATAAAATGTCACCTGTAGTGAGCCACATACGTGAGGCATAATCCAGTGAACGTCCCGACGACAGGTATTCCTCACGATTAGTCCGTTCAAATGCGACCAGATCACTCACTTGCTGGCCTTCTGGATCGATAATTATCAATTCATCACCTTTATCCAGTTCGACGCTTTGGGCAGAGCAAGGTGAAATTCTTATCGTCTTTGTAGCGTTATTCATTCGTTCTCCTGAAATCATATGGACACTGCCATTGGTCTTCCACCTCACGGCCACTATATTGTCTAGCTTCACTCGCTTCACCGAAGTCAGCCAGATTGGGATTAATCGAACCTTGCAACTCAATATCTCGAGCACGAGTAGCCGCTTGCATTTTCTCAAAACGACCATCTTCTCTGAGCTTATCAAACTGACGGTGAGAATTAAAAACCATGGCCGGATGACTAAAGCGTCTGGCCAGACGTGAGGCATGCGGATGTAAGCCAATAATAAAAAACGGATGACCCGATAGGCTCAGACTGAAATGAGGATTGTTGGTATCACTACTGACATCTTCTGCGGGCGAGTTGCCTGCCTTAATATCAAGCTTGTGAAGCCGCCACAGTTGTGACCATAGCTGAGATTCGAACTCATGCTCATTCATATTAAAAGGTCCATCAAACAGAGCCACATAGGAATGCACTGTAGAGCTGTCATCCTCATTCACGTCGAGCATTTCAACAAATCGGGAGAGTCCATCAGCAATGAGTTGGTCATTTTTAGGATTACTCAACATATCGAATTCATGCGTTTCTATTGAGCCATTGGCTAAAGCGGCTTTTGCCCCTACACAGGGAAAAGCATTGTCATCGATAAACTCTAAAAAACTCTCGCTTAAGGTCGCCTCAAGCAGATTATTATTTTTTGCAGTTTGAAGATCCATGTTTGGACTCATTTATTACCTTCAATTAGTAATGAAAAGATGGATAGCCAAATTAGATAGAGGATTGTTTTCTCATCTATGAATAATGAATCAGTGGAAGGCTATGCCAAAGAGAGGAGGAGCAATATAAATGCCAGAGTAACAGAATCGAATTTGCTTAAATTTTTACACTAACAACCAAAAGTGTTTCGATTGAGATAGCGTAAGGCATAGCAGGCTAAAAATAGCTGGAATATATGCTGAATGACTAAAATCACTATTCAGTATTTATATAATGCGGAAGTTAGATATGTTGGGAATATGTGAATTTTTTACAGACTCATTTATAAAATATTTAAAAAACTTGTAAATTTTCATCTCACAAAACTTTCCATTATGATGGAGACGAAAACTATCTTCACAACGATAGGAGAATGAATTATGAAAACCATTCTATTTCTACTCTTTTCAGTCCCTGTGGTTGTGATGGCTGATATAACATTCAGTGATAAACCTGTTCCAATCTCAAAGGATGGACAGTTTATTCAGCATGATTCAACGATAATCCTAAGCCAAGCGGCTTCCGATGAGTCAGACCAATCATTAAACGCCTCTCCAGAAGCAATAAAGGAAATGGAGCAGGTTTATCAAGAGTGCCAAAGCGATGGCACACTTGCTTCCCATTTCGATTGCAAATGCTGGAGCAACCGGTTTTTGGAAGAGAGGCTCAAAGCGGGGCCGAAAAAGCCAGCCTATAACATTAAATCTGACATATCCAATCAATGTTTCAATATCCCTGGCGCTGCTGAATATGCTTTGATCAAATGTGATGGCAATGGCAAGTCAAGCTATGACTTTGGTTACAATGAAGAGTCGGGTATGAGTTTTGAAGAATTTTGCCAATGTGTATCAAATAATTACGCGATACAATTTGATTCTCATGAAGATCGCTTTACGAGACAAGTATCCAATAAATTTTTGACATCTTCGCTTTTGCGCTGCCAAACCCCGCGGCCAGGAGATAAAAAAATTTGGAAACGTTTGGACCAATAGACCGATTTTATAAATAATAAAATCAACGAATTGGTAAATTCACAAGCATCTCCGTTTCTCCAACACTCCAAGTGTTGGACATGATGACGTTCTCAATAAACCGATCAATGCTCGAATAAGGCCAATCAACTGGCTTATCGACATAACCATGTTTCACCGGATTGTAATAAATGTAATCAATATGGCGTTCATAATCCAACTCATCTCGAATTAAATGCTCCCAGTAACGGCGTTGCCAGATGCCGCGTTCAGACTTCTTTAGACGTGAGATATTGATTTGTTCGGTAGAGGGATGACTGCGAGAAAAATGGGATTTGATTAATCGCCAGTGAGTGGCGAAATCAAAGTCATTTTCAGGTAAAGTCCAGATAATATGAAGATGATCAGGTAACACCACCATCGCATCAATATAAAAAGGGTGGCTGAGTTTAACTCTGCGAAAAGCGGTTTTAAGCAGATCAATATGATCAGTAAGCAGTGATTTATCTCATTCCAGCAGATTGACCGTAAAGAAATACGTACCACCAGCAACAAAAGCCCGTCGAAATTGCATCAATCATTAAAAAATAAATGTAGGTTGGGTAGAGTTTGCGAAACCCAACGATTCAATAATGTTATGTCATTTATAAAGTGTTGGGTTTCATTCTTCAACCCAACCTACCAGCTTAGTAATTAAAGTGACACCATCATATTATCAGCAGGATATGGGCTAATTAATTGTTTAGTTTCTGAAGCTGTCGAGGATAACCTGGCATCATACTTATCTCATGCAGAATAACGCCCCGAGATAGTCACCGATGTGAAGTCAGAATTTGGTCAATGAGAAGGAGCATTGGAACAGTGAGAACATTCTTTAATCAGGTGAGCTTGGTTATAAAACTTTCTTCTGGCTATATGAATTGCAGTTTTGAGATCAGGCAGGTTCCCGAGTTGAATGCGTTCAATTATTGCAGGTAAGTTTGGACATGTTTCCGGACAGACATAATGTAATTCACATTTGTGATTGGGTAATTTAGGATTTGAATCCAGATAAAAGTTAGTCATTACGATACCTCGTCCTCGTGCGTAAGCATTTCCCATTTGCAAAGTGTTACTAGAAGCTAGTGTTCAAGCAGTCGACTTTGCATAGAAAAAATTAACACTCGAGTAACAACAAGTCTGTGCGACAACGTACATCGCCAGAACTTGTCATGCGGCTGACGAATTTATTGCGTCGTGAAGCTGGAAAAAGAGGCGGTGCAATCTTTGAGTTGAAAGTATTTTTATGTGACAACAAGTTAGTGGGTTAAAGCGTAAATCGACCAGATTAATAAAAGACAAACTTGTTTCAAAGTCGGCTTAGCTTTTTCAAAAAATCTGCCTCATATATTAGGCGAAGCGACGTTGTAGTAGTGTATTGTTTGTTCGAATTTGTGCAGCTGCTTGAAAGGATCTTCTAACTGTTGCAATGACGTGGGAAGCTCGTTCGAATCCACCATACTTTTAATTCATTGTTATGAAGTATATTGTTTTCCCACATTTATAGTGCAACCCATCGCGAATAGGTTGTTTCGATATAGTGTTGCGAATTTGTGTTATTTGTGCTAGTTAAAACTCATAAAAGATATGTGTTAATTAGATTTTATAAGATTCGGCGATGAATCCTGAATAATTATCTCGCAATGTAAGTTGAAGAACGCTACTAAATATGTACTTTGATGACGGTAATCTCTTATGGTTTCTGATCATGATCCTTTTCAAAATGAGCTTCTGGCAGCGCTGACAGAGGAAGAACGCAGAAGAGTTTTTCCATATTTAGAGTTAGTAAAAATAGCTTTAGGAGACGTACTTTATTCTCCTTATAAACCGATGATGCATGCGTATTTTCCGACGACAGCAATTGTGTCTTTATTACAAATGACACAAACCGGTGCTACGGCCGAACTTGCAATGATAGGTAAGGAAGGTTTTGTTGGTATCTCATTATTTATGGGAGGCGATACGACCTCAAGTTGGGCAATGGTGCAAAACGCTGGTTATGCATACAAATTGCCAGCAAAAATAATAAAAGAGGAATTTTGGAGAGGTGGAAAATTACAGCATTTGCTGTTGTGTTTTACACAAACGCTTATAACCCAGATGGCACAAACAGCGGTGTGTAATCGCCACCATACAGTCGAGCAGCATTTATGCCATTGGCTATTATTAAGTCTTGATCGTCTTTCATCAAATGATTTCAATATGACCCACGAGCTGATAGCAAATATGTTGGGCGTTCGCCGTGAAAGCGTTACAGAAGCAGCAGGCCATTTACAACGTGATGGTTTGATTCATTATACTCGCGGCAAAATTTCAATACGGGATCGAACAGGTTTAGAAAACCGAGCGTGCGAATGTTATCATGTGGTCAAAGTTGAAACAGATAGATTACGAAAAGTAGTGTAATAATCTAATTCTAATAATCTAGATCACTAGGTTAAATTTCCTTTTTTATCTCCCACAAATCCAAAAAGATGGAAGTAAGGACATATCGCGAGGAACGCGCCGTAAAACCATTATTTTCTTGAGTTTATTGACACTATAAAGGATATATATTGTCGATGCTGGATACATAAATAATCTAGGTTTATGCACGATCTTAATTAGACTAATCATATTCTCGGAAACAATTCTAATACTTATCTTTAAACAAACCAGATTTTAAGCTTCGAGTGCACCTTATGCGAAACCCAGAGATTCGATAAAGTTATATCATTTATAAAGTGTTGGGTTTCACTCTTCAACTCAACCTACGAGTTTTTCTTACTCCCGAGCTAAGGTAATTTGAAAATCCTTGTCATCAAATAGTTTTGCCACTAATTGCCTATAGAGTGAGCTATATCGATTTATTGCTTCTGGAACCGCAATATCGCCTATGAAAGAGGAATCCCATTGCGAATCAACAGAAAAGCTTTTTTCAAATACTCTTTTCCCGGCTTTATCCACCGTGAAATTCGCAGCTAACTTGGCTGAGCCTGTGGTTATAGCAGCATTAACTTGGTTTTCCAAAAGTTGGGCTTCTATCTGTAATTCAGATTTTTCATCATAGAGTCCAGCAGCTTTCAGTTCGACGATGACAGTATCTTTGAGTTGTTGTGAGAAGCTCCCATTTGCACTCTGAAGACTCATTCCTCTAAGCCCTCCTAGTGACTTATCAAGCCCAGGTTTGAGACCTGGCGCTAAACCAAACTCGCCTACTGAGGAAGATGCTAAATTCGCTGCACGTAGTTTATGTAATGTATCTGCGCTTGCCGAAGGTGGGGACATCTTGACGGACGCACACCCCACCATAGAGATGAGCATTAAAATAAGCGTGAATAATTTAATCATGCGTGAGGTTGAAGTCATAACCATCACTTATTTGAATGCAGGATCGTAAGAAAGATCATTGAGGACATTACTCACGACCTGGCGAGTCATCAAAGTGACAGCTTGCTCAACATTTTCAGCTTTGGTTGCGTTTGATGGGGCCGATGAGTTCCCAAGAGTAGTATGGATAGCATGACGAGCACGTTTTTCAATGGGGGCACTGGAAGTATCATGAACATAGCTTGCCGTGCATATATAACCATCTGTGACTTGAGAACCGGCTAGACCAAAAGTTAGTCCAGTCACAAAACCTTTGCTATATGCTTCATCGGTAACAGCAATATTATTTAGTGTAATGCTTAAAAGTGCGCCTCCCTGGGCAGGTTCTTCTGAAACCTCGCTAAATAAACCGCTTAACTTTATTTGTTCGATGACTTGGGCTTTTAAAAAATTGGTAGCTGCATCGTTTGCAGTACCATCGCTTTGAAATTCAAACAAGGCCTGAACAGGGTGCAATGGTTCAGGTTTATTGAACTGAGATGGACTGATTTCCTTTGTTGATCCATCAACATAGGAAGTTGCACAACCGGATAAAAGTACTATTGATAATAAAATAGCCCAACGATATGTAGTAAAACCAAATCTCATAATATCCATATATGTTTTTTCCTTGAATATATTTTATTAAGTACGTAATTTTATTAAAGTTAAGTATACGATTCTTTCAAATTTCTTTAGTTTGTTCTAATTTGGTTGATTACAGCTATATAGCGTTTTCAGCTCCGTCAAACTTATCAAACCGTACAAAATGATCAGATAAAACTTTAAGCAGACAATAATTGGAATGCACAGAATTTTCAAGCTGTTTAATTCCCTTGAACTTAAAATGTTGGGTTTCATTCTTCAACCCAACCTACGGGCTCATTTATAAAATTTAAACAAGGATGTAATTATGGAAAAGTATGAACGGTTAATAAAAATGGCTGCTTCTGCTGTGGCTATAGCAGTGCCATGCATATTGTTAACAGGCTTTAGCTACCATATTGGGCATATCTTTACGTTTGGTTTGAGTTACGAACTGATAAATAAAGATATGAGCGATGTTCTGGTTGAAAGCTGGTATATCGGAGTTTTAGCCATTGCATGGCTACTCACTAAATGGCCAGTCTGGCTTGGATTTTTTGTTGTTTTAGTCATTATTGGTCTGGTTGCTTTTTTCTATGCAAGACATGCAAAAGCCAATGGCAAGGATTGGTTATTCGAAGAAATAAGCAAAGAAAATCAAGGAAGAAAGATATTAGGTATTACACAATGGCATTGGTGTGTATTAGGTGAGATGCATGTTGAACTCTCATCTTGGTTTTCTTATCCGCTGCTTATTGTTTGTTTCTTGGGGTTATTAACCGCCTTTCCATATGAAAGAGGGAAAGCAGATGCAGATAGGCAAATACAAATATATGCAGAGTCGGGCTGTGACCATGAAGAAAAAGTCGGCCAATGTTCATATTTAATTGATACCAAAAATCAAAATAAAATCATTGCAAAAGGCATTTTAGTATCAGCTAATCAAGACCGAATCGCTATTTTTAATAATGAGCTGGAAGTGTGGCCTTTATTAGATAGTTATATTATTAAAAAACAAAAAAATCATTAGGAATCCAATTTTTGACGAACTCCCCCTTTGCTTTAATCTGTCTCATCATAGGAGGTTGATTTGGTAGGTTGTGCTGAATTTATGAAGCCCAACGGATGGGGTGGTTTTATGGAGTTATGCTGAAAAGTGAAAGCATTTTTATGATTTGGATTGTTGGGTATCGTGCCTCAGCCCAACCTACCTTGCTTTCTGACCCATTAATTACCAAAAATCCTCTAAAGATCCTTATGATCTTTATAAAACATTTATATAGTAGGAGAACATCCAGTTTTTTTAAAAATTACGCATTAATGCTGCCACAAGATCATATTGGCCTCGGCTGGAACTTGTGCTTTTGGATGATAGGGAATGATTCGTGCAGTAAATTCTTTAGCTTCTCGATTTGTTTTAATATCAGCTTGATAACAATAACCGTGAACCGCACCGCTGATTTTTTCCTGACATTGACATTCAATAACTAACGGGGGCTCATTGAGTTGCGTATCTGCGTACAATTCGACCTTGATTTGCTCAGGCAGTATTTCTCCTAAATATATCTGTATACGAAATAGCAAAACATTGTTGGAGGTGGCCACTTCCATATTACCAAAGTGGATCTGATCCCAGTGCTGATCGATGGTGTTGTACCAGTTACATAATTCTTTTGCTAACAGGCCTTGGTGAGCTGTGCGTTGTTCATAGCCTGCTTTGGCTGGATGATAAAGCTCTCTCACATATTCTTGGACCATACGTGTGCTGCTAAATTCTGGAGCTAGTTTCATCATGCTATTGCGAATGTGTTTTAGCCAGTCACGTGGAATGCCTTGCAAGTCCCGGTCATAGAACATAGGTATGATGTCGTTTTCTAAGCACTCATAGAGTTGTTCAGCTTCAATGTAATCCCAGCTTGGGTCTGAATCATGTTCATGGCCATCACCTAGCGCCCAGCCAACATCGTCGGAGAACGCCTCGGCCCACCAACCATCAAGTTCAGATAAATTAAGCCCCCCGTTAGCGAGAACTTTCATACCACTGGTTCCACAGGCCTCCCAAGGACGACGTGGGGTATTGATCCAGACATCAATACCTTGCACCAGTTGCTGAGCCAATGCGATGTCATAATCTTCGAGAAATACGATTCGATCTCTGATCCTTGAGTGCTGAATGAATTGTATCCACTCCTTAATCATTCCCTGACCTTCGGCATCACTTGGGTGTGCTTTACCTGCAATGATGATTTGCACTGGCCTGTCTCTATTACTCAGGAGGCGCTCGAGGCGTGGTTTGTCAAACAGGAGCAAATTAGGACGTTTGTAGCTAACGAACCGTCGGGCAAAGCCAACGGTTAAAGCGTTCGGATCAAGTAGCTGACTTGATGCATTTACCTGTTCAGGCGAAGCACCCCTTTGCCCAAGTTGTAGAGACAGACGTTTGCGTGCATAGAGAATTAGATCCTCACGTTCACTGGTGCATAGTTTCCACAGGGTCTCATCATCGATTGCTTCAATTGATCTATGCAGATTTTCTATATTGCCAACCCAACGTTGTTTGCCGCAAGCTTCTGTCCATAATTTATCTGCCCAAGGGGAATCCCATGTTGGCACGTGTATACCGTTGGTAATGTGAGTGATTGGTATCTGAGCAACAGGCCAACGTGGGTAAAGTTTGCTGAATAAGTACCGACTGACTTTACCATGCAAACGACTCACGCCATTACAGCGGATACAGCCTCGCATTGCGAGGTAGGCCATGTTAAATGGCTCAGTCGGATCATGTGGATCTCTGCGGCCCAATGCCAGTAGTTGTTGTAGCGACAGTTTTGTTTGACTTAGGAAGTCATGAAATATTGGGAAATATTTTTCAATCAACTGTGGATAAAAAGTATCGAAAGCTGCTGCTAAAGGCGTGTGTGTCGTAAATACATTTCCCGCACGCGTTGCCCACAATGCTTGCTGGAATGTGCAGTCATTTTGCTCCATATATTGACGTGCGCGTTCTAAAATGACAAAAGCAGCATGACCCTCATTGAGGTGGCATACGGAGATGGATTCATCGACCTCTTGTATTAATCTCCAGCCTCCTATCCCCAAGACAAGTTCCTGCAGAAATCTCAATTCCTGATTGTTATCATACAATTTATTGGTGATACCACGGTCGCGCGGGCTGTTAACAGGATCATTACTGTCTAATAAATATAACTGGGTACGACCAACATTAACTTGCCATACACGTAGCATTAGTTGCCGCCCAGGTAGTTTCAGCGGCACATACAGCCACTCTCCATTGGTTTTACGTAATGGCTGTATAGGTAATGTTGAGGGTTCGTTGTAGGGATAGATTGCTAATTGATGACCCTCTGCATCAAGCATCTGACGAAAGTAGCCTTCCTGATATAGGAGACCAACACCGATAACAGGTAGGCCGAGATCACTGACAGTTTTAAGATAATCACCGGCGAGGATCCCAAGACCGCCCGCGTAAATTGGCAGGGCCTCACCAATACCGAACTCCATACTGAAGTAGGCTACTTTGCCAATATTGAAGTCTGAATTTATTTCATTGTACCAGCCACCATCTGATTGATAGGCTGCTCGCTGTTCTGACAGACGTCGCAACTCAAGACAAAATTTTTCATCTTCAGCCAGTTGCAGCAGCCTCTGTTCAGAGACATGTTGCAAAAGTGTCCAGGGATTTTTTGTGCATTCCCAGATTTCTTCGTCCAGCATTCGCCACAAAGTGTCAGCCTCGTGACTCCATGTCCAACGTAAATCCTGCACTAAATCAATGAGTGGGTGAAGGTTTTTAGGTAAATCGTAGGAAGAAAATGTTGGCATTTATATCTCCATCATATATTTATGATGATTTCAGATTAAATGAGATTTTATTAAAAGTACTTAATTTTTCTATAAATATAGGGACGAACACACTCGCAACAATTTCATTCCAGACTAAAGAATAAGATACTTGCCGAAGCATTTCATGTTTCAACATATTCACTGAGTTCGCTGTCAAGATTACAGGTTTACATCGAATATTTCCTCTGTCATGAATATGGTGGAATATTTACGATAATACCTTTGGTGTCGCCATCAAAAGTGCCTTGAGAATAGGGGGGAATATGGGAGCTCTCAACCCGAGAATGAATGTTTATATTTTACAGGGTGAACTATAAGCTTAGATTGGTTAAAACTCTACAGGTAATAATGGGAAACAACTGAGCTCTCCCTAGCAGTTATATATCAATTACAGATGCGATCACAGGTTTAATATTTCAACCTCTTCCGAGTTCTCTGAGTTAAAGGTTTTACACGTTGGGCTTCAATGAGTTGATTGGTAGGAATGACCAAGAAATTTTACTGTTATAACTTTTTAACTGTCCATTCGAACTAAATAAAGGTCGTAATAATTAAATTGATATCGAGTTATTAAGAATTATGAATATCTAAATAAATTAGCCCGAAACCATCAAATTTAATATGACGGTGTCGGGCTAAAAAATCTCGTTTTATTTGAAATTCAATCTTAACTTATCTTGATTTAATCTCACTTTTTATGGAGTTGAGCGCAGACCGTTGGAGCTCAAAGAAGATGAGATTGAGAGATTAAGGAAATCAAAAGGTTATCTGAACTGTTTTTAGAAAAGATGAGATGAAATTTCAGAATAATTGAGATTTTATGAAGTATTTTTCTCAATAGATGAGATTTTTACTACTCAAACAAAATTTATGCCTTTTCACCAAATGGGGTTAAGTGTTCATAGTGTTGAGAACAATAAAGTTTTCAGAATATGTTTTTTTAGCACTATAACAAATTTTTAGTCGGTAAGAACTATATGTGATGTCCTGGCATTTTCCGCTACCTAAACTTGTTCCAAAATTGGCTTAATTGAATAGGGTTTACCCAAAAGTGTATAAAACAAAAATTCTAACGCCAGCACCTTGCTATTAGGCAAAGTGCAAAGTGGGAAACACATTGAAATTACTCATAATCCCTTGGTCCCAGGTTCGAGTCCTGGTGGGCCCACCAAATAAATCAAGCGGTTAGCCGATTTTCGGCTGGCCGCTTTTTTTGTCCGCAGGCTTCCTGAATGTATGGTTTTTGGGTGACCATTTGTGTAATTATTTTTGCCAACCGCACTCTGCTGCATTTAATGCTTTTTGCAGACTGTCAAGAAACACTTTGACGCGCTCAGGAATATAATGGCGCGTTGGGAATACAGCCCATATAGCCAAATCATCCAGGCTGGCATCATTCAGCTCTATTTCTATCAGACTACCTTCCAATAAATGCTGCCGAACATCCCAATAGGTCATGAGTGCTATGCCCACACCATTTATTGCAGCGATCCGAATGGTGTCCAGACTGCTTGTGTGTAGTCGGCCTTTGATTTTAGTTGGATAAGAATACCCATCTTTATCAAATGGCCAGTACTCCATGCCGTGAAGTATCAAACCGCCATGGAGTTTGAGCTCATCAAGAGACTTGGGGGTGCCATGGGTAGCCAAATATTGTGGAGAGGCACAAATCAATCTACGGTTGTTTGCTAGCTTTTTGGCAACGAGACTTGAATTTTTGATAGGTGCAATCCGAATAGCCAAATCCATGCCTTGACCAACAATATCGACGATATTGTCTGTAAAGACCAAATCCAAATTTAAGAGAGGATGGCTTGTTAGAAGGTTTTGTATTAACGGGTTAATAACAGTTTGTCCGAATACGACTGGGGCAGTAATCTTCAAAATGCCAACGGCACCTGCTGTGGGCTTTAGTGCTGATTCTGCGGCTTCTTTGGTTTCTAATATAGATTGAGCATAAGGCAAAAAGGCCTCACCTTCAGACGTAAGAGAGAGAGAACGAGTTGTGCGATGAAATAGTCGTACAGCCAATTCCTTTTCGAGTGCTGACAGACTTCTGCTGATTGCAACAGTGCTAACACCTTGTTGCCTGGCAACACTAGATAAGCTTCCATGCGATGCAATTTTTACAAATGTCGTAATGTCTAATAAGTTCATGATTGTTTCATTTTATGAAATACATGTTTACGGTTAGGTGATCTACCCTTCAAGCATTGCTCTTGTTAATATCTAGCTAGTAGTGGCTTTTAACCATAGATAACGAGCCATTTAATTCTAATTTAATGCAATTCAGTGAGGGTAATCATGACATCGCAACAGGTATCATTATTTACAGATTATGAAATAAACGGCAAGGCATTGCATAATCGATTTGCTGTCGCACCTATGACAAGAGTCAGTGCAACAGCTGAAGGCTTGGCCAACGAGCGCATGGCCCGTTACTACGAGCGCTTTGCCAAGGGTGGTTTCAGTTTAGTTGTGACTGAAGGCATCTATACAGATAAAAAATTTGCACAGGGCTATCAATTCCAGCCAGGGTTAAGTGACCATGCGCAAGCAGAGTCATGGCGGCAAGTTGTGGCACGCATGCATGATCATGATGCACTCATCTTTGCACAACTCATGCATGCAGGTGCCCTCAGCCAAGGTAACAGATTTGTAACACATACTGCTGGGCCTTCGGCCGTGCAACCGAAAGGCAAGCAAATCGAGTTCTACTATGGAAGTGGCGACTATCCGCTTCCTACTGCGATGACCGATAGTGATATTTCAGATGCCATTGACGGATTTGTGCAGTCTGCGCAACGTTCGGTTGAAGTAGCTGGGTTTGATGGCATCGAAATCCATGGGGCCAATGGGTATCTGCTGGATCAATTCATGACCGATTATACGAATCATCGCAATGATTCCTGGGGGGGCAGTGTGCAGCGCCGTTTGGCATTGACCTTAGAAGTGATTAAGAGGACACGCAAAACTCTAGGCAACCAAGTTCCAATTGGTGTGAGAATTTCACAAAGTAAAGTCAATGATTACGAACATAAGTGGGCTGGTGGCGAAAAAGATGCAGAAGTTATTTTTGGAATGCTGGCTCAGGCAGGCGTCGATTATATTCATGTGACAGAGTATAAAGCCTGGAAACCTGCTTTTTCAGATAGCCATCTGAGCCTGGTAGCTCTGGCAAAAAGATATTCTTCAGGCACAACAATTATAGCCAATGGAGCGCTCCATGAGCCAAGTCGGGCTGAACAGGTATTAAATGATGGTGCTGATATAGTGACTTTAGGTAAGGGGGCACTATCCAATGCCGACTTCCCCAATAAACTGCAACGCGGTCAATCAATCAATCCCATTAATACAGAGATGCTAGGCCCTATCGCCAATCTGAAGGATTATGAGCTTGAACTCTAAAAAGTCAGAATTAGATTTGGAGAGAGCAATGAATACCCTACAATCGGCGACTGCTGAAGCACCCCTTAAGATATATGTTTGGCTAGATTTTGTTTGCCCCTATTGCTTGATCGGCGACGCACTACTCAAACAAGCTGTAGCAGGATTAGACGTTGAAGTGATCTGGAAACCTTTTGAACTCAGGCCTTATCCTACACCGACGCTGAAACCAGAGGATGACTACCTGCAAACAGTATGGAAAAGACATGTGTACCCAACTGCAGAGTTCTAACAATACAATTCAGCCTGACGGCTTTTTCCATCACTTTTTTTGCGGTTTAACGCTACGCTATCGCATATTAACTCACTACCTAGCCGCAGCTATTTGGTACGTTATCTTACATAGGAGATACTGTGCACGCTTCAAGCTCAATTGAACATCAGGCTATAGAAGACACTGTATTAGCAGCTTTGAACGAGAAGCTTGGAATTAATCTTGTTCCAAAGCGACTGGCCTTAGGCGAGAGTACATCGGTTCAATTGGATGGCCTTGATGAGAAACGCCAGGCTGTATGTGAAGTTTATGCACGAATAGGCCGGCTCAAGGGCTCACAGCCAGATAAAGTAGCCAGCGATATTTTGAAATTGTGCCTCTTTGAGCAATTTCGGGGTAGTTCATGGCGTAAAATTCTTTGCTTCGCATGCCCAGAGGCGGCCAAAATGGTTCAAGGGAAGTCGTGGCTGTCTGCAGCAGTTAAGCTCTTTGGTGTGGAAGTTCATGTTATCTCTTTGACAGAAAGTGAAAGGATGAAGCTTCTTGAGGCTCAAGCCAGGCAGGTAATGGTCAATAAATGAGCGATAAAACTACTAACAAGTACAAGCTGGCGAACTCATATATGCTCCTCTATTTTGCTCGTTTGCAAGCAAATGGAAGATCTGATTTTATGAAATGGATTGCTTAATTCTTGGATCAATGGGGTAGGGTATAGGCCCAATTATTTTCAGCTTCTTTAATGAAGCAGCAATATCTGGAAAGCTAGAGAACTTGATACTAAAAAATGATCTGAGAAATTCAATGACTCTAATACAGGGGTCAAGTGATCACATAATTAAGGTGCTGCTACGGAAAATCTACTCGCTAGCGCTCCTAAATTTCCGCAGAACATGACGTAAGGCAGGGAAAAAATATGAGTGATTGGGATTTTCTTCATGACATGCATAAAGACGGCTTTAGCCCAGAACAAATAACTGATGCCGCTGCCTGTGGGTATAACCCTTGGGATTTCGAATACATTGACATTGATCGAGAGTGGATTGATTCTCAACTTCCAGATCCTGGAACAGATCAACCAAGGACAGCCTTCAAGAGTCGAGATGGATTTCCATACAATGCACTCGAACAAGCAGAGATTTTTCACGATCTAATTGATTGTGCTACACGCCACTTTGAAAATACTGGCAGGTACTTGCAAATATGGGGAGAGCTCGGGGAAATATACGCTGAAATAAAATTCGGCCTTCGCCGTCATGGTACGCATGAGGCTGGTTCTGACGGCACAATTAACGGAGAGCTCGTCGAAGTTAAAACGATCTCTCCGGAGAAAAATAGCAGCAGCGTTCTCGTTAAAACCCAGGGAAACTTCGAAAAAGTGCTGGTTATACGTATCGATGAGGATTTTCAGTGCGAGGGTAAGCTATTCGACAGAACTGAGTTAAAAGGAGGTTCGGGAAAATACCTTCGTGGACAACTCGATATTGATGGCAGCAATTCCTAACAAAAAGCTGCACTCGGAAACATTTTACTTCGCGTGTTTTTGTGCATTCCGGTACGCTACATTATTTACTAAAACGCTCTCCATAAAAGTTCAGATGAGCTTGGCGTTAGCCATCTGAATGGAGATATAAGATTTTGCCCAGACAAAGTCACGTTCTTTATAAGTCATTATGGATACTTCCGACATGTGAGGTATCTGAATCGTCACAAATTTACTAGACACCTAACAGCAGTCCATATTCAGAGTTTATGTCACTAGGGTTAATAAAAACTTAAGTTTTTAATGAGATTATTTTCAAGAAGCTTTGAGTACTCACGCCTACTCAAAATTGTAAGAAAGCAGGAAAATACTGAAAGACTAAACCAAGATGAGCTCAGAAAGGAACGTATATGGCAGGAAAATATCGAAGAAAAAAGAAGAGAAATGTTGTTCATATTGGCAGAGATCATCGAAAGGCTGAGTCTATTAGAAAATTAATAGCATCTATAGAAACTCATGAAAGTGAAACGGCGGAAATTAAAGAGTGGCTTGTGTGGGCATCAAATATTGCGAAACAACTCGACCCAGTTAGAGACATGAAAAACGTAATCAATGATTATGAAATGGTTAAACATGAAGCGATGAACATTTATTAATTATGTTGACATTGTTTAATAAACTCTCAGATTCAGTGTCTTTTAAAATTGCATGGTCACGTCAAAAGTCACTGGAAAAAAAGAATCGATGGAAAGAGCTTCTAACTCAGTTTCCTGCCGAATCCTTAGAACAAAAAACTGCCGTTCAGGAAAAACGTTTAAAAGCCCATATTCGATGCAAATATGAAGTAAAAGCAAAAGAATATGAGAGACTGGCGATAAAAACAAAAAACAGGCGGGCTATTGTAAATAATATAGAAAGGATTCTTACACGAAACTTTGAGCAAGATTTAATAGATTGTTATGAACGAATAGAACGTATTAAGCGTCGTCATGTGATTATTAAATCTGATTTAACACAGGCTTATCTTAAACACACTGAAGCTAAAAACGATATTGATTCCTGGTATGAGAAATCAAAAAGATCTGGACTGCTGTTTGGAAACAATGGAAAGAAGATCCCAAATTATTCATTTTTTGGACAGTCCGTTGCAAGTTTAGATATAGCGAAAGCACGGAGAAATGAGGCTGGTGACAGAATCAGTAAGCTCAAGCGAGAAAAAGAGATGTTAAATTCGGATTTTGAGCAACTAAATCAAAAGATTCAAACAATTCGAGATGAAGAATGTGAACATCGTAAATTGCTATCTGAAGGGATTACTTTCGCCTTAATTAAATTAGAAAGTGCTCAATTAAATAAAAAAATGTCGGAATTAACTTTAAATAAACAAAAGCTTCAAGCTATGCATGAGGAAGAATTAAAGCGTGAACTTGAGACTCACTCAATTTCAATAAATTGGCAGCGTGCAATTCAAATGAGAAAGGAAAGGAAGGCTTTACTTAAACAGTTCATGAGTAACGATGCCCTCTTGGTGCGACGAGATAATTATTTTAGCCATTGGAAAAAGTTACGTTCTTATAATATGAAGTAATTTAGACTGGTTAATTGCTGTGAGCGGCAGTATTTTCTGTCCCATTGAGACTGTAAAAAATTCTGTGTA